>NZ_NKID01000019.1:0-41163 GCF_002256045.1 Pseudomonas sp. PGPPP4 | reverse complement strand
GGCTCGACCTCGAGGGGTAAGACGGGCATGTTTATGCAGGTTCATCCGGGGCTCCTGGAAGGCTGTGTTGGTCGCGCTTCCAGAATTCCGGGAATGCCCCGGATGAACAACCTACTGAGAGATCACAGCTAGGGATCGCGACAACGACAACGGCGCCCGAGGGCGCCGTTTTGCATTGCAGAGCCGACCGGTCAGTCGGGGCGCCGCATGCGGAACAGCGCGGCTTCGGTGATCTCGAAATAGTCGGCCGGGCCACCGCCGCGGACGATGGGGCGAGCGGCGGCGGTCTGGTAGATGCCGTCCTTGAGTAGGCGCTTGTCGATGTGAGCGGCCACCACCTCGCCCAGTACCAGCCACTGATCCAGTTCGTCTCCGGCGGCGGTCTTGAGGCGGACGATCTGGCTCAGCCGGCACTCGAAGGCCACCTGGGCACGGGCCACACGCGGCACCTTGACCACCGTCGATGCGGCAGGCTCCAGACCAGCCAGGGCGAATTCGTCCACCTCGGGTCCGACCATGGCGCTGCTGGTGTTCATTTCCTCGGCCAGTTCGCGGGTGGCCAGGTTCCAGACGAATTCGCCGGTACGCTCGATGTTGGCCACGCTGTCCTTGTAGCCCTGGCTGGAAAAACCGATCAGCGGCGGCTTGTAGTTGAAGGCATTGAAGAAGCTGTAGGGCGCCAAATTGAGGATGCCGGTTTCGCTTTGGGAGGAGATCCAGCCGATGGGGCGCGGCGCGATGATGGCGTTGAAGGGATCGTGGGGCAGGCCGTGGCCCTGGCTGGGTTCGTAGAAGTGGTAATCGATGCTCATCGGGATTCCTTCAGGGAGTGAGTTCCAGGATCTCGGCCTGGATCTGGCCGGCGTCCAGGGTCAGGCGGCCGACGCTGATCGGCAGCCGAAAGCGCCGTGGGCCAGCGCTGCCGGGGTTTATGTAGAGTACGCCATCGCGCTCTTCGATCAGCGGCTTGTGCGAGTGCCCGCTGACCACCACCCGCACCTGGGCACCGGCGGCCGCCAGGTCGAGCTCGGGCAGGATGTGCAGCATATGGATGTCGATGCCGCCCAGGGTCAGGGTGACGCGTTCGGGGATGTCGTCGGCCCAGGGCACGTCGTCATTGTTGCCCCGGACCACCGCCAGCGGCGCCAGCTCGCGCAGGGCGTCGAGGATCTCGGGTTTGCCGATGTCACCGGCGTGCAGGATGAAGTTGCTGCCGGCGAGGGCCTCCAGGGCCTGGGGCCGAAGCAGGCCATGGGTATCGGCGATCAGGCCGACGCGATAGGGATTGGCCATGGCAGCTCCTTTAGTTGGCCTGGACGATGTCCAGGGCCTCGGCGCGTCCCAGCGGCTGGCGCATACGCTGGGCCAGGATGGCGGTGGCACGCTCGCGCTGGCAGGCCACCACGCCCACCACCCGCTCCTCGGCCAGCAGCAGGGCGACAAAGGTCTGGTCGCCGAGGCTGCCGTCCAGATGCATGTCGTCCCAGTGGCGAGGATGGCCGAGGTATTCGTAACGCTTGCCGTGATGCAGGGTCCAGAAGAAGGGCACGTCCGCGTAGCGTTCGGCGTGGCCCAGCAGATTGCGCGCCGCCAGGCGGCCGTGTTGCTGGGCCAGGCGCCAGTGCTCGATGCGGGTCGGCTGACCGGCAAAGGGAAAGGTCGCCAGGTCGCCGACGGCGTAGAGCCCTGCGGCGGCCTGGAGCTGGGCATCCACCGGGACGCTGCCGTCATCCGCCAGGGGCAGATTGGCCAGGAAAGCGGTAGCCGGGGCGATACCGGTACCCACCAGTACCAGGTCGGCGGGCAGCTGGCTGCCGTCCTTGAGATTGACCTGGCGGACGTGAGCGTCGCCGGTGAAGCCCACCACCTCGTCGGGGGCGTGAAAGGTCACGCCATTGGCCTCGTGCAGGGTCTTGAAGTGCTGGCCGAGGGTCTCGCCCATCTGCTTGACGAAGGGCAGGGAAGCGGGGGAGACCACGTCCACCGCCAGGCCCTGCTTGCGCAGGGCGGAGGCGGCTTCCAGGCCGATGAAGCTGGCGCCGACGATCACCGCGCGGCCCTCGGCGGGCAGATCGGCCAGGATCGCGGCAGCGTCGGCGCGGGTCCGCAGCAGGTGGATGCCCTCGAGCTCGGCACCCGGCACGTTGAGCGGCTTGGGTTCGCCACCGGTGGCGAGTACGCAGCCGTCGTAGCTCAGGGTCTGGCCGTTGGCGAGTTCCAGCTGACGGGCCTGGGGATCCAGGCGGGTCACCTCGGCATGCAGGCGTTCGATGCGCTGCTGGCGGAAGAACTCGGGCTCGCGCAGCGGCGGGGCTTCGTCGGGGGCCTTGTCGCCTTGGAGGACGAATTTGGACAGGGCCGTCCGGTCATAGGGCTCGCCCGGTTCGCGACCGATCAGCAGCAGGCGTCCGCCATAGCCGAATTCGCGCAGGGCGGCGGCTGCGGCGGTACCCGCAGCGCCGGCGCCGACGATGACGAACAGGCGGTCGTCGGGCCGAGGTTCCGCCGCCTGTGCGGGCAGGGGATCGCGGCCGACCAGCACCTCGCCATCGCGCACCTCCACCGGATAGCGCTGCAGGGCGTCCAGCGCCGGCGGTTCGCACAGGCCGCCATCCGCGACGGCAAAGCTCGCCTTGTGCCAGGGACAGACCAGGCGCCCCTGGCAGACCGCGCCGTCGGCCAGGGGCGCGCCGGCGTGGGGACATTTGGCCTGGAAGGCGCGAGCCTCGTCGCCGACGCGCAGCAGCAGGATCTCGGTGTCTTCGATCTTGACCGCGGTGCCACGGTCTTCGCGCAGGTCGGCGAGGCGCGCGACCGGATGCATGGCTTTCATGGTGGACTCCGGCGCCGTCGGGGGCGCTCTCAAATCAGGCTCAGCAGATTCGAGAGAGCGCAGCGGCGCCGGGTTCCGCTCAGGTGGCGGGCGGCAGCGGATGTCGGTGCGGAACGTCGGGTGCGTCCAGCGGATCGGCGTGGACCAAGACCTCGGCCTGGGGATATTCGGCGCGGATGGCGGCTTCCACCTCGTCGCACAGCACATGGGCGCGGGACAGGCTCATCTCGCCCGGCAGTTCCAGGTGCAGCTGCACGAACCAGTGATTGCCGGAGAGGCGGGTGCGCAGGTCATGGGCACCTTCCACGCCCGGCACCTGGCAGGCCAGTTGCAGCATGTGCCCGCTGATGTCGGCGGGCAGTTCCTGGTCCATCAACACGCCAAAGGAGTCGCGGGCGATGCCGTAGGCGCTCCAGAGGATGTAGAGGGCGATGGCCAGACCGAACAGCGGATCCAGCCAGTACCAGCCAAAGCCGGTCAGCCCCAGGGCGACCAGGATGCCGACGTTGAGCAGCAGGTCGGAGCGGTAGTGCAGGGCGTCGGCGCGGACCACCGTGGAGTCGGTGAGGCGGATGACGTGCTGCTGGTAGGCCACCAGCACGGCGGTCAGGGCCAGGGAAAACAGGGTGACGGCGATGCCCAGGGCATGGGCGCCCAGGGGCTCGGGTTGCTGCAGGCGTCCGATCGCCTGCCAGGCGATGAGCACGGCGCTGACGCCGATAAAGACCGCCTGGGCGATGCCGGCGAGGGACTCGGCCTTGCCATGGCCATAGCGATGGTCGTCGTCCGCCGGCTTGAGGGCGTAGTGCACCGCCAGCAGGTTGAACACCGAGGCCAGGCCGTCGAGCAGCGAATCGGTCAGGCCGGCGAGCAGGCTGACCGAGCCGCTGAACCACCAGGCCACGGCCTTGGCCAGGATCAGCGTCGTCGCCACCGCCACCGAGGCGGCGGTGGCGCGACGCAGGAGCCGCTCGGTGCGGTGCGGGTCGCTCATCAGGCGCGCGGGGCGAGCCCCAGGCTGGCGAGCTGCTCGTTGCTGCCGCTGCGCTGCAGCAGGCGCGGATCGTCCAGCGGCAGGCTGTGGCCAGTGGCCTGCTGGATGATGGCCTTGAGGCGCGCGCGATCAACGCTGCCGTCCGGATTGACCGCCTTGTTCAGCTCGCCGGGATCGACCTCGGCGCGCTTGTTGTCGGGCAGGTAGATGGCGCCAGTGGCGAAGTCCACGCCAAAGGCGATCAGACCGGGAATGATGTAGAACAGCAGGCCGATGGCATCGAGGGCGACGATGCCCGGATCGATCCGGCCACTGCCGGTGATCTGGCCGCGACGCTCGGGATAGAACAGCGAGCCGCAAGCGGTCAGCTGGGTGAACAGGGCGGCGGCGAGGACGCCACACACCGCGCGGGTACGCATCGACATAGACAACCTCCGGTTGGATGAGGCCGCCACTATAGCGGCCGGAATCACGGCGGGCGAGACGCTTTATACTGCCCGCCCCGTTGAGACCACCGGCCGTGCCCAATGACGCCCTTGCCCATCGATGTTGTCCTGCCCGAGCTGCGCCAGGCCCTTGCCCACCGCGACGACTGCGTGCTGGAAGCGCCGCCCGGGGCCGGCAAGACCACCCGGGTGCCCCTGGCGCTGTTGCAGGAGCCCTGGCTGGCCGGCCAGCGCATCCTGCTGCTGGAGCCGCGCCGGCTGGCGGCGCGCGCTGCCGCCGAGCGCCTGGCCGCGGAGCTGGGCGAAGGCGTCGGCGAGACCGTGGGCTATCGCATCCGCCTGGAGAGCCGGGTCGGGCCGCGCACCCGTATCGAGGTGGTCACCGAGGGCATCCTCACTCGCCGCCTGCAGGACGATCCGGCGCTGGACGGCGTCGGCCTGGTGATCTTCGACGAATTCCACGAACGCAGCCTGGACGCCGACCTGGCCCTGGCGCTGACCCTGAGCGGTCGCGAACTGCTGCGCGATACCCCGCTCAAGCTGCTGGTGATGTCGGCCACCCTGGAAGGCGAACGCCTCGCCGCGCTGCTCGGCGGCGCGCCGGTGGTGCGCAGCGAAGGACGGATGTTTCCGGTGACGACCCGCTGGAGCCGGCCGCTCGGCCAAGACGAGCGCCTGGAGGCGCGGGTGGCCGCCACGGTGCTCCAGGCGCTGGACGAGGAAGCCGGCAGCCTGCTGGTGTTCCTGCCCGGCCAGGCCGAGATCCGCCGCACCGCCGAGCGCCTGGCCGAGCAGTTGCCGGCTGGGGTGCTGCTCTGTCCGCTGCACGGCGAGCTGGAGCTGGCCGCCCAGCGTGCGGCCATCGAGCCGGCGCCGCCAGGTAGCCGCAAGGTGGTCCTGGCCACCAACATCGCCGAGACCAGTCTGACCATCGAAGGGGTGCGGGTGGTGGTGGACGCGGGCCTGGCGCGAGTGCCGGCCTTCGATCCCGGCAGCGGCATGACCCGCCTGACCACCCGGCGCATCTCCCGCGCCTCGGCGACCCAGCGCCAGGGCCGCGCCGGCCGCCTGGAGCCGGGCGTCTGCTATCGACTCTGGTCGGAGGAAGGGCATCAGCAGTTGCCGGCCTATGACAGCGCCGAGATCCTCCAGGCCGATCTGGCCGGACTGGCGCTGCAACTGGCGCGCTGGGGCATGAACGCCGAGGAGCTGGCCTGGCTCGATCCGCCACCCGCCGCGGCCCTGGCCCAGGCCCGCGATCTGCTGGTGCGTCTGGGCGCCCTGGACGACCAGGGCGTGCTCACCCCTCACGGCCAGGCCATGAGCGGCCTGCCGGCCCATCCACGGCTGGCGCACCTGCTTTTGCGGGGCCAGGCCTGGGGCCTGGCCGAACGCGCCTGCGAGATCGCCGCGCTCTTGGGTGAGCGCGACCTGGCGCCGGGGCAGGGCGCCGATCTGCACACCCGCCTCTTGCTGCTGGGCGGTGAAGGCCGTGGTCCGCGCGGCGGCGTGGCGCGGATTCGGCAGTTGGTCCGCCAGTATCGCGGTCTGTTGCGTGGTCCGGCCGGGCAGCCGGTGGCCGATCCCGAGCACCCGCGCTGGACCGGTGCCCTGCTGGCCTGCGCCTATCCGGATCGCATCGCCCAGCAGCGCAAGGCCGGCGGCCAGGACTATCGCCTGGCCAATGGCCGGGCCGCCAGCTTTGGCGAACCGGATGGACTGATGAAATCGCCCTGGCTGGTGGTGGCCGATCTGGGCAGTCGCCAGGGCCAGCGCGAAGAGCGTATCTACCTGGCCGCGGAACTGGATCCGGCGCTGTTCGAGGGGCCACTGGCCGAGCAGGTGGCAGGCCACGACGAACTGGACTGGGACGAGCGCGAGGGGGTGCTGCGCGCCGAACGCCAGCGGCGGATCGGCCAGCTGGTGCTGAGTCGCGAACCCTTGAAGAATCTGGATGCCGCCGCCCGCAGCCGGGCGCTGCTCGGACTGGTGCGGCGCAAGGGACTGGAGCTGCTGCCCTGGACGCCGGAGTTGCGCCAGTGGCAGGCGCGGGTGGCGCTGCTGCGCCAACTGGATCTGCAGCAGCAGCCGACGAGCGACTGGCCGGACGTGAGCGACGCCGCCCTGCTGGCCAGTCTGGAAGTCTGGCTGCTGCCCTATCTGGATCGCGTCAGCCGCCTGGCCCACTTCGCCACCCTGGACCTGGCCGCCATGCTCCAGGGCCTGCTGCCCTGGCCGCTGCCCCGTCAGCTCGACGAGCTGGCCCCGCGCGGTCTGGCCGTGCCCTCGGGGTCCACGATCCGCCTGGACTACAGCGAACAGCCGCCGGTGCTGGCGGTGCGGCTGCAGGAGCTGTTCGGCCTGGCCGACACCCCGCGCCTCGCCGGAGGGCGGCTGGCGGTCAAGCTGCACCTGCTCTCGCCCGCGCGGCGACCGGTGCAGGTCACCCAGGACCTGGCCAGCTTCTGGGCCAATACCTACGGCGAGGTGAAGAAGGATCTCAAGGGGCGCTATCCCAAGCACTACTGGCCGGACGATCCCCTGATCGCCGAACCCACGGCGCGTGCCAAGCCGCGGGGGACCTGAGGCCGACAGCGCAGGTCGTCTGAAAAGCGCAGCCGGTCCGGCGCTACCGGAACCAAGCGGCCGCCGCCCCCGGTCTGAATGCAGACGGGCACTGCCTGCCCGCCCAACCGGAGCGACCCCCATGGCCGACAAGACCCTGCACGACCTTTCCAAAGCGATGCGCGATCTGGATTTCTGCATGCTGACCACCGGCACCGGGCGCCTGACCAGCCGGCCGATGAGCAACAACGGCGATGTCGAGTACGACGGGGACTCCTGGTTCTATGCCTACGAGGACTCGGCCAAGATCCGGGACATCGAGCAGGATCCGGCGGTGGGACTGAGCTTCAGCGAAGGCAAGAGCCTTCTGGGCAAGCCCGGCATCTTCATCGGCATCGAAGGGCACGCCGAGCTGATCCGCGACAAGGCGCAATTCGAGGCGCACTGGACCAAGAGTCTGGAACTCTGGTTTCCCCAGGGCACCGACACGCCCGGCATGATCCTCATCAAGGTGCATGCCGAGCGCATCCGTTACTGGGACGGCGAGGAAGAGGGCGAACTCCGGCCCTAGCGCCTCAGAAGCAGGTCGCGAAGGTCTCGACCACCTGCAGTCCTTCGTCGACGATGCAGCCCTGGCGCCACTTGTCGAAGGTCAGGCAGGGGTGCGAGGTGCCCAGGGCGATGATGTCGCCGATGGCCAGTGCGGTCCCCGGGGCGACGACCATGAAGGCGTGCTGGTCCATGATGGCGGTGACCGTGCAGCCGCTGACGTCGACGGCCTCGGCGGCGGTCTGGCCGGGCCGGTAACGGCGCAGCGGCAGCGGCAGGCCGGCATCGTGGGCGATGTCGCGCTTGCCCAGGGCAAGGATGGCGAAACCGGCTTCGGGCAGGGATTGCACGTGAGCCCAGACCTCCAGCGCCGGTTGCAGGCCCTCCTTCAGCCCTGTGCGGGCCAGGACGCCACACTGGGCCTCGCGATAGATCCCGTGGTCATGGACCACATAGCTGCCCGGGCGCATGACGGCGAGAAAGTGCTCGCGCACTTCCAACTGGTCGAAGGCGGTGGCGATCAGGTCGTACCAGGCTGAACCCGAGGCGGTGACGATGGGCCGGTCGAGGGCGAAGGCGCCCTGGGCGCGCAATTCTTCCGCCAGCCGCACCAGGGAATCGGCGAAGGCACGGATGTCGGTGGCCGCCTCGGCGCCGTGGATGACCCCTTCGTAGCCTTCGATGCCGGTCAGGCGCAGGGCGGGCTGGGCAGCGATGGCGCGGGCCAGTTCGCGCACCTCGGCTTCGCTGCGGCAACCGCAGCGGCCGCCGGGTACGCCGTATTCGATCATCACCTGCAGCGCCGGCCCGCGGGCGCCAAAGAAGGCGCCCAGGGCGGAGACCTGGTCGGGATGATCCACCAGGCAATGGAAGTCGAAGTCCGGATCGGTGGCGAGCAGCTCGGCGATCAGCGCCATGTTCGGCGCGCCCACCAGCTGGTTGGCCATCAGCACCCGGCGCACGCCCTGGGCCTGGGCGGCGCGGGTCTGCACCGCGGTGGCCAGGGTCATGCCCCAGGCACCGGCGGCCAGCTGGCGCTGGAACAGCGCCGGCGCCATGCTGGTCTTGCCGTGGGGCGCGAGTTCGGCGCCGCGGTCGCGGGCGAAGGCCTGCATCCAGGCGATGTTGTGGTCGAGCGCCGCCTGGTGGATGACCAGGGCGGGCAGGGCGATGTCGCTGAGCAGGTTGGCGCCAGGGGTGGCGGCGCCTTTCTCGGGGGCGATGAGGGGGGTCATGGATTCTCCTGGCCGCCCAGGCGCTGGGACAGGCGGCGGGCGCTGTCGACCAGCACCTGGCGGTACTCGGCATGGTGGGCCTGGGCGTCAGCGCGGGGCGCCACGATGCACAGGGTGGCGATGCTCAGGCCGCTGGCGTCCTGCACCGGGGCGGCGAAGCAGTGGGTGTAGGTGTCGGCGATGCTGTCGAAGGAAAAGAAGCCTTCGGCGCAGGCGCTGCGGATCTCGGCGATAAAGGTCGCCGGGGGCAGGCGGCTGCCGTCGGGCAGGATGAAGTCGTCCGGATCGATCAGGGCGAGGATCTCGGCATCGCTCAGATGACCGAGCAGCAGTCGCCCGGACGCGGTCCAGGGAATGGGTGCGTCCTCGCCGACATTGGACGAGATGCGAAAGGCGCGGGCGCCTTCCTTCATCAGCGAGACGGTGTACTTGCGGCCGTTGAGCTGGCACAGCTGGGCGGTCTCGCGGGTCTGGGCGACGATGTCGTCCAGCAGCAGCCCGGCCTCGCGGGCCAGATCGAAGTGGCGCAGGTGCGCCTGGCCGAGAAAGTACAGCTCGCGGCCCAGGTAGACTTGACCGTCGCGGCCCACGGCATCGAGCATGTGCCGCTCCAGCAACAGGCCGACCAGGTCGTAGACGGTGGACTTGGGAATGCCCAGGCCCGCGGCGATCTCGTTGGGGCGCAGCGGCCGACCCACCCGCTTGAGGTGATCGAGGATGTCGAAGGCGCGGTCCAGGCCGCGGGCTCGTTGGCGGGTAGGTTCGGTCATCTGTGCGGTTTGTCTCAGGCCTTGGGTTTGTAGGCGATGCAGTCGATCTCGACCTTGCAGTCCACCATCATCGAGGACTGCACGCAGGCGCGCGCCGGGGCGTGGCCGGCGAAGTACTCGGCGAACACCTTGTTGAAGCTCCAGAAATCACGCGGATCGTCCAGCCAGACGCCGGCACGCACCACGTGCTCCAGACCGTAGCCGGCTTCGTGCAGGATGGCGATCAGATTCTGCATGGTCTTGTGGGTCTGGGCGACGATGCCGCCGTCGATGATCTCGCCCTTCTCCATGGCCACCTGGCCGGAGACGTGCAGCCAGCCATCGGCTTCCACCGCTCGGGCGAAGGGCAGGGGTTGGCCGCCTGCGCCGCGTTCGCCGGCGCCGTATCGGGTGATGCTCATAAGGATGCTCCTGTAGCGGGGGAAGGATTCAGAAGGAGGTCCGGCCGAGAAATTCGGCGAGACGGGTGGAGCGCGGCCGCTCGAACAGCTCGCGGGGCGGGCCCTGCTCCTCGATGCGGCCCTGGCTCATGAAGACGATGCGATCGGACACCTCGTAGGCGAATCTCATCTCGTGGGTCACCAGCAGCATGGTCATGCCGTCCTGGGCCAGGTCCTTGATCACCGCCAGCACCTCGCCGACCAGCTCGGGGTCCAGCGCCGAGGTGGGTTCGTCGAACAGCATCAAGCTGGGATTCATGGCGATGGCGCGGGCGATGGCCACCCGCTGCTGCTGACCGCCGGAGAGTTGGCCGGGATGATGGTCGCGTCTTTCGATCAGGCCGACCCGGCGCAACCACTGTTCACCCAGGGCGATGGCTTCGTCCTTGCCCATCTTCTTGACCTTGCGCAGGCCGAGGGTGACGTTTTCCAGGGCGGTGAGGTGGGGAAACAGATTGAATTGCTGGAAGGCCATGCCGGTGAGCGAGCGCTGGCGGGCGATCTCGCGCTCCGGCAGGCGCTGGCGGCGACCGCCTTCCTCGCGGTAGCCGATGGCCTCGCCGGCCAGCTGGATGCTACCACCCTGGAAGTCTTCCAGCAGGTTGACGCAGCGCAGCAGGGTGGTCTTGCCCGAGCCGCTGGAGCCGATCAGGGTGACCACGTCACCGCGGTCCAGGGACAGGTCGATGCCCTTGAGCACCTCGGTGGCGCCGAAACTCTTGTGCAGGCCGTTGATGCTCAACAGCGGGGCGTTGGCGTCGGTCATGGCAGGGTCACCCGTTTTTCCAGATAGCGGCCGAGCCGCTCGATGGCGAAGTTGATGAGAAAGAACAGCAGCCCGGCGAACAGATAGAACTGCAGGGTCATGAAGGTGCGGGCGATGACCTGCTGGCTGCTCAGCAGCAACTCGGCCACGCCGATCACCGAGAGCAGGGTGGAGGCCTTGACGATCTCGGTGGAGGCATTGACCCAGGTCGGCAGGATCTGGCGCAGCGCCTGGGGCAGCAGCACCTCCTTGAGACTCTGGGCGAAGGTAAGGCCGATGGCCTTGGCCGCCTCGTGCTGGCCACGGGGAATGGCCTGCAGCGCGCCGCGGACGATCTCCGCCACGTGGGAGCCGCAGAACAGCAGCAGCGCCGCGGTGCCGGCCTGGAAGGGCGTGGGCCGCAGGCCCAGCGCCGGCGCCATGTAGTAGCAGGCCAGCACCAGCACGAACACCGGGGTGCCGCGGATCAGATCGGCATAGACGCGGAACGGCAGGCGCAGCGGCCAGCGGCCATAGGTCAGCGCCAGGCCGCCGAGGGTCCCGAACAGGGTGCCGCCGAGCACCGCCAGCACCGAGCAGGCCAGGGTGGTGGCGAACCCGGCGGCCAGGGTCTGGCGTGCGTTCCACAATTCCAGGAACCAGGAGGGGGCTTCGTACACGATCGGGCTCCTAGCGGGTCAGGCTCAGGCGTCGCTCCAGCTGGCGCAGCAGCAGGGCGATGACGTAGCAGGTGAGGATGTAGAGGGCGCTGGTCACCAGCCAGGTCTCGATGACCCGGTAGCTTTCCAGGTTGATCTTGCGCGCCTGGTAGGTCAGCTCCGGCACGGCGATGGCCGCCGCCAGGGAGGTGTCCTTGAACAGCGAGATGAAGCTGTTGGACAGCGACGGCAGCACGTTGCGCAGCATCACCGGAATGATGACGTAGGCCTTGATCTGCCACTCGCGCAGGCCGATGGCCAGGCCCGCCTCGCGCTGGCCCTTGGGAATGGCCATGAGGCCGCCGCGAAACACCTCGGCCAGGTAGGCCCCGGCATAGAGCGCCAGGGTGATGAGAAAGGAGCTGAGCTTGTCCAGGCGGATGCCGACGCTGGGCAGGGCGAAGTACAGCAGCAGGATCAGCACCAGGATCGGGGTGTTGCGCACCAGGGTGACATAGCCCCCCGCCAGCCAGCGTAGCGCCCGCACCGGCGAGAGCAGGGCGAAGGCGGTGGCCAGGCCGATCAGGCAGCCGATGGCGATGCCCACCAGCGCCAGCTGCAGGCCGAGGGCGAGCCCGGCCAGCAAATGGTCCAGGTTCTGCCACACGGGGGCGAAGTTGAGGGTGTAGTTCATGCTCGACGTCTACCTAGAGGGCGCGGACGGGCCGCGCCGGGGCCAGGATCACTTGAACTCGACGGGGAAACCGATCGCCGGAGAGGGCAGCTCGACGCCGAACCACTTCTTGAAGGACGCCTGATAGGTGGGGAATTCCACACCGGTCATGGCCTCGTGCAGGGCGGTGTTGACGAAGTTCAGCCAGTCCTGGTCGCCGCGCTTGACCGCGCAGGCGTAGGTCTGGGGACTCCAGGCGTAGTCGGGCGAGCGGTAGCGACCGGGATTCTGGGTCATCAGGTACTTGACCGAAGACTGGTCGGTGGCCACGGCGTCGGCGCGGCCGGTGCCCAGGGCCTGGTAGAGCAGGTCGACGCTGTCGTACTGGTCGACTTTGGCGCCGGGCAGCGCCTGGTGCACCAGTTCCTCGGCATAGACGTTCTGCAGCACGGCTACGGTCAGGTCGCCCTTGGCCGCCTTGAGATCGTCGATCTGCTGGTAGCGGCTGTTGGCCGGCAGGAGCAGGGCCACGCCTTCGCGGTAGTAGGGCAGGGTGAAGGCCACCTGCTGGGCGCGGCTGGCGGTCACGGTGATGAACTGGCAGCTGATATCGACCTTGTCGGTGAGCAGGTTGGGGATGCGCGCATCCGAGCCCTGGACGACGAATTCGACCTTTTCCGGATCGTTGAACAGGCCCTTGGCGATGACCTTGGAAATATCGATATCGAAGCCCTGCAACTTGCCGTCGGCGCCCTGGAAGTGCCAGGGCGCATTGGTGCTGCCGGTGCCCACGACCAGATGGCCGCGCTTGAGCACGTCATCCAGCTTGGCCGCCTGGGCGCCGGTCATGGCGACCAGGCCGACCAGCAGCGCCAGCGTTTTCCACCCCTTCGTCTTGCCTGTCATCGCGCGTCTCCTTTTCCGTTATAGCGGAAGCATGTTCGTAACAACGGAATAGATTGCAGCGACTGTGCCAGCTATTCGCATGACGTTGCAAATCAAGGGCTTGGCATGAGGAACAGGCAACGGAAGGTGTTCCCGGTGCGCCAGGGGGCACCGGGAGGTGGCGGAAGGTAACGGAGATGCACCAGCCGGAGGCGTTACCCGGTAGCGCTTAACCGGAGCGTGGGAAGGTCGACCGCAGATCCCCAGCGCGCGGCAGGAAGCGACCATGACGCTCGCCGATGACCTGCCCCGGTGCATAGGCCAGCTGCCCATTCACCCAGACCGCTTCGATGCCTTCGGCAGGGCGTTGCGGCTCGCTGAAGTCGGCCACGTCGCGGATACGGGCGGGGTCGAACAGCACCAGATCGGCCTGGGCGCCGGGCTCGATCAGGCCGCGACCCGCCATGCCGAAGCGGGCGGCGGAGAGGCCGGTCATCTTGTGCACGGCGGTGTGCAAGGGAAAGAGGCCGAGGTCGCGGCTGAAGTGACCGAGCACCCGCGGAAAGGCGCCCCAGAGCCGCGGATGGGGGAAGGGGTCCTCGGGCAGGCCATCGGAGCCGATCATGCTCAGCGGATGGGCGAGGATTAGGCGCACGTCGGCTTCGCTCATGCCGTAGTAGACGGCACCGGCCGGTTGCAGGCGGCGAGCGGTTTCCTGCAGGTCCAGGCCCCAGTCGGCGGCGATGGCGGCCAGGTCGCGGCCGCCGCACTCGGGATGCGGGGTGGACCAGGTGATGGTGATGCGGTGGCGGTCGGTGACCTGCTTGAGATCCAGGGTGGAGGAACTGGCGGCATAGGGATAGCAGTCGCAGCCGACCGGCTGGCCGTGGGCGGCCTGCGCCAGGGCGCCGAGCAACTCCGGCGCGCGGCCCCAGTTGTCCACCCCGGCGCACTTGAAGTGGGACACCACCACCGGCGCCCGGGCCTGGCGGCCGATGTCCAGGGCTTCGTCCAGGGCCTCGTGCACCGCAGCGAATTCGCTGCGCAGGTGGGTCGCATAGAGTCCGCCCACGGCGTCCAGTTCGGCGGCCAGCTCCGCCACCTCCGAGGTCGGCGCCGCCATGGCGGAGGCATAGGCCAGTCCGGTGGAGAGCCCCAGGGCGCCAGCGGCCAGGCTGTCGCGCAATTCGGCGCGCATGGCGGCGATCTCGGCAAGGGTGGCGGCACGCTGGAGATCGTCCAGGTGATTGCTGCGCAGCGCCGTGTGCCCGACCAGGGCGGCGACGTTGACGCCGGGACGGGCCTGCTCCACCGCCGCGCGGTAGGCGGCAAAGGTGGGATAGCCGAAGGCCGCCGCCGGGCCGAGCAGATTCAAGGGATCCGGCGGCTCGCCGCGTAGCCGCACCGGGGCGGCGCTGATGCCGCAGTTGCCCACCACCACGGTGGTGACCCCCTGGCTGAGCTTGGGCAACTGCTCGGGGCGGCGGATGACCATGGTGTCGTCATGGGTGTGGACATCGATGAAGCCGGGGGCCAGGGACAGGCCGCGGCCATCACGGATCTCCCGTGCCGGTTGCCCGGCCAACTGACCGAGTGCCTGGATACGCTCGCCGGCAATGGCCACGTCGAGAACCCTGCCCGGACGGTCGCGACCATCCAGCACAAGGGCATTGAGAATCACTACATCATGCATGCCAGAGCCATCGTACAACCGTTGGGAAGCGCCTTTCGACCGTCGGGTGGCAAAGGGCCATATAAGCGAGCCGGCGAGTCGATAGCGATAGAACTGTTACAAAATACTCTGTCTATTAGGTCACAAATTGGGCGGTACAGCCCGAGTGACCCCACCTGCCGCCCGTGAGCTCGCCATGACTCTGTTGACCCCTGCTATAACACTGATGAATCGCCTGAGATTTCCCGCCAAGTTCGCCTGCCTGGCGGCCATCATCCTGGTGCCCCTGGTCTTCCTCAGCGTCTACCTCTATCAGGATATCCAGGCGCAGCGGGCCGGCCTTGCGCAGGAAATCGACGGTCAGCGCTATCTGACGCAACTGACGCCGATCGCTCGCCTGAGCATGCTGCAGCGCGCCCTGACCAAACGGCTCCAGGATGGCGATGCCTCCGCCCAGCAGGATTGGCAAAACAACCGTGACAACCTGCTCAAGGCCTATGACGAGCTGGGCCGGCTGGATCGCGAACTCGGCACCCAGCTGGAAACCGGCGATCGCCTGAGCCAGTTGCGGCAGGGCGCCGAGCGCCTGCTGCAGGGAACCACGGGCACCGCGCTGGAGGTATTCGAAGCCTGGAACCAGCAACTGATCCAGACGCTGAACTTCTTCTATTACGTCTCGGCCACCTCCGGCCTGGCGCTGGATTCGGATTACACCAGCCTCTTTCTCATCGACATCAGCTCCGTGCGTCTGCCGCGGGAAATCAACCTCATCGGCCAGCTGCGTGGCCTGGCTACCGGTCTGAGCGCCACCAACAGCTTCGATCCGGCCAGTCTCAACGTGGCGCGCGGGGTACTGCGCCAGGAGCGGCAGACCGCCGACGAGCTGGAGCAGGGCCTCAGACTTCTGGCGCGCCAGGCGCCGGAGCTGGCGCAGCGCCTCAAGGGCTCCCTGGCCCAGGCGGCGGACGACTATGCCAACTTCCGTCAGGGCATGCTGTCCGCCATGAACGGTGAGGGCAAGGTCGACGGACGCGCCCTGGGTGCTCAGGGCAATGCCGTGGTCGCGCGCTACTTCAAGGTGCAGGAGGAGGCGCAGGGGGTTCTCTCCCAGATGCTGGCCGAGCGTCTGGCCCATGCGACCACGCTGCGTAATCTGGTCGTGGGCATGATCCTGGGGGCTCTGCTGCTGCTGATCTACACCTTCGCCGGCATCTACCAGGCCCTGCGTCTGGGGATCGCCGAACTGGTCGGGGTGACCGCCGCCGCCGCCCAGGGCGATCTGAGTCGCCGCGCCGCGCTGCGCGGGCGTGACGAGATCGCCGACATCGGGCGCAGCCTGGACGAGATGCTGGAAGCCTTCGGTCGCTCATTGCGCGAGGTCGATCAGGCCTCCAGCGCGGTGGCCGAGGCCTCGGGATCCCTGGCCGGCTCCATCGGCCAGGCCCGTTCGACCATGCAGACGCAACAGGGCGAGACCGATCAGGTGGCCACCGCCATCACCGAGATGACCGCCAGCGTGGCGGACGTCGCCAGCAACACCGAAGGCGCCGTGGCCGCCGCCCAGCAGGCCGACCAGGCCACCCGGGAAGGCACCCGGGTGATGCAGCAGACGCAACAGGCCATCGAGGCCCTGGCCGCCGAGGTGGACCTCAGCGCCACCAAGGTCGCAGCCCTGGAAAGCCACAGCCAGGCCATCGGCGGGGTCATCGCGGTGATCCGTACCATCGCCGAGCAGACCAACCTGCTGGCGCTCAACGCCGCCATCGAGGCCGCTCGGGCCGGTGAGCAGGGCCGCGGCTTCGCCGTGGTGGCCGACGAGGTCCGCACCCTGGCCTCGCGCACCCAGACCTCCACCGAGGAAATCCGCCGCATCATCGAGCAGTTGCAGGCTGCTACCGGCGAGGCCGTCGGGCAGATGCAGGCCAGCCGCGGTCACGCCCTGACTGGCGTCGCGGCGGCCGAGCAGGCCAGCGTCAGCCTGACCAGCATCGGCACCGCCGTGGAGCGCATCGTCGACGTCAACGTGCAGATCGCCAGTGCCGCGGAACAGCAGGCCGCGGTCTCCGAAGACATCAACCGCAATACCACTGGTATCCGCGCCAGCACCCTGCAGGTCCTGACCGGTATCGAATCCGATGCCGGTACCGCCGAACGCCTCGCCGGCCTCTCCCAGGACCTGCGCGGCATCGTCTCGCGCTTCCGACTCAGCGCCTAGTGTAGTGTTTCGGACGTTCGCGCAAGAATTGGCGAGTGATCCTTGGGGCGGCTCGGCGCCCCGAGGGGCCGGGCGCCGCGACGAGTCTTAGCAGGGCTATGGCAGGGCGCGGCAACGCCGTCCACGTCGAAAAAGCGCCGCCAAGTTGTGCCGCTAACTGCTGGAACATCACGCTGGCGTCCTTTCCCCAAGAGCCGTCGCGCTTCGATGAGTCATCCGGTTTCATCGCCCCAAGCAGCGCCGGATAGGCGAGTCGGGGCCTGGGGCCGAGCCAACCCGCTTGCTTCCGTTACCACCGAGATTTTCCTATCGCACGATGGCCATCTGATGGGAACGCGTCTAGGGCAAGGGTTTCGGATTTACCTTTTATCTTCTGTTTTCTGCCGACTGTCCCAAGAGGTGCGGGCTAGAGGGGTTGCTTGCTGATAGTTAGCAAGCGAAACGGTTATCGCTGTCCTGGGCAGTCCGGCACTGTTTCGGGCGACAGCTAGGTTTTTATCCCATCCCCCTGCAAGAGTTTCCCCATGACCATTTTCTCGCCCGTGATCAGCCTGATGAATCGTTTGAGGTTCCCCGCCAAGTTCAGCTGCCTGGCAGTGATCATCCTCGTGCCTCTGGTTTTTCTCAGCGTTTCCAAACTGCAGGACACCCTGGCCGATCGCGACAGCATCAGTCTCGAGCTGGAAGGCCAGCGCTATCTGGTCCAGCTCTTTCCGCTACTCCGTTTGAGCATGCTGCAGCGCGCCCTCTCGGTGCATCGACAGACCACCGACAGCGGTACCCTGCAGCCTTGGCAGGACAACCGCGAGGCCCTGCTCAAGGCCTTCGACGAGCTGCAACGTCTCGATCAAGAGGTCGGCGGCGGACTCGACACCCACGAGCGCCTCGCCAGCTTGCGCCGCGGGCTGGAGCGCCTGCTGCAACCGGCCGTCTCCCTGACTCCCTACGAGGCCTTCGATGCCTGGAACGAGCAGCTCACCGCGACGCTGAACTTCGTTTATTACGTGTCGGCCACCTCCCAGATGGTGCTCGATCCAGACTTCAGCTCGCTGTTCCTGATCGATTTCACCACCTTGAAACTGCCTCGGGAAATCAACCTCATCGGTCAGTTGGCTAGCCTGGCCTACAGTCTGGACAACCACCAACCGCTGGGCATGAACGGCCGGATCAGGATCAACAACACGATCAGTCAGGAGGTTCTGCTTTCTGACCAGTTGCAACTGGGGCTGACCCTGCTCGCACGTCAGGCGCCGGCCTTGGCCCAGCAGATCCATGGCGAGATGAGTCAGGCGGATAGCGACTATCTTAATTTCCGCAAGAGCATGATGGCCGCCATGCAAGACAAGGAGGCCGTGGATAGTCGGGCACTGAGCAGCCAGGGACGTGCCCTGGTGTCGCAGTACTTCAAGCTATTAGAGAACACCCAGGGCGTCCTGATGCAGATACTCCAGGAGCGTCTGGCCAAGGCCACTTTCATGCGCAATCTGGTGATAGGACTGGTAGCGGGCATGATTCTGCTCTTGTCCTATGCCTTCCTGGGTATCTACTTCGCCCTGTGCCAGGGGATCGATGAATTGGTCCGCGTGACCCGCGCGGCGGCTGAAGGCGATCTCAGTCGCCGGGTGCAGGGCGTGGGGCGAGATGAAATCGCCGACATCGCCCGTAGTCTCGATCTCATGCTCGAGGCGTTCAGTCACTCGTTGCGAGAGGTCAATGTGACCTCCAATGCGGTAGCCGAAGCCTCTAATGCCCTGGCGTCTTCCATTGGCCAGGCGCGGTTTACCTTGCAGGCCCAGCAGGCCGAGACCGATCAGGTGGCCACCGCCATCACTGAAATGACCGCCAGCGTGGCGGATGTCGCCCGCAATACCGAAGGGGCGGTGGCAGCGGCCCAGGACGCCAACCAGGCCACTCTTGGTGGCGCCGAGGTGATGCAGCAGACGCAGTCGACCATTGAGGCGCTGGCCGCGGACGTCGATCTCAGCGCCACCAAGTTGGCGACGCTGGAGAACCACAGCCAGGCCATCGGCGGGGTCATCGCGGTCATTCGCACCATCGCCGAGCAGACCAACCTGCTGGCCCTCAACGCGGCCATCGAGGCGGCACGGGCCGGCGAGCAGGGGCGTGGCTTCGCCGTGGTGGCCGACGAAGTGCGTACCCTGGCCTCGCGCACCCAGACTTCCACCGAGGAGATCCGGCGCATCATCGAGCAACTGCAGGCAGCGACCGCCGATGCGGTGCAGCAGATGCAGGCCAGTCGTGCCCGAGCGCTCGGTGGTGTGGGTGCTGCCGTCGAGGCGAGTTCGAGCCTGGCCAGCATCGGTGCCGCGGTGGAGCGGATCGTCGATATCAACGTACAGATTGCCAGTGCCGCCGAGCAGCAAGCCTCGGTATCCGAGGATATCAACCGGAACACGACGGAGATCCGTACCAGCACCGTGCAGGTTCTGGGTGGGGTGGAGTCCGATGCGGCCAGGGCCGAGCGGCTGGCTGGGCTGTCTCAGGAGTTGCGGAGCGTGGTCTCGCGTTTTCGTCTCAGCGCCTGATCGCGCCACTCATCGGCCGGTCCCGAGCAGCGCTTTACAGGCTTGGCTCCTGTGTATGACTGTATATATAGACAGTCATTTGCAGGAGCGCCTTGTCATGTCCGTTACCGTCCTGGGTTGCCTGGAGTCGTCCGACATCCGGCTGCCGCTCTATGATTTTCGCCTGCCGTGCGGCTTTCCGTCGCCGGCCCAGGATCATCTGGAGCGCCAGGTCTCGCTGGACGAGCTGGTCGACCTGCGCGCACCCCACACCTATGTCATCCAGGTCAGTGGCGACAGCATGACCGGCGCCGGCATCTTTGCCGGCGACCTGGTGATCGTCGATCGCGCCCGGCCGGCACGGGTCGGCGACATCGTGGTGGCGGTGCGCGATCGCGAACCCACCCTCAAGCGCCTCGGTCGGCGCGGCGCCAATTTCGTCCTGCTGGCGGAAAATCCCGCCTATGCGCCGCTGGTCATCGGCGAGCGCGACGATTTCGAGGTCTGGGGCGTGGCCACCCACAGCCTGAGGCGCTTCGGCCATGGCTGAATCGGTGCTGGCGCTGATCGACTGCAACGCCTTCTATTGCAGTTGCGAGCGGGTCTTCCGCCCTGATCTCGCCGGGCGCCCGGTGGTGGTGCTGTCCAACAACGACGGCTGCGTGATCGCCCGTTCGCCCGAGGCCAAGCGCCAGGGCATCGCCATGGCGGCGCCCTGGTTCCAGGTGCGTGAACTGGCCCAGCGCGGCGACATCGAGGTCTTCAGTTCCAACTACGCCCTCTACGGCGATCTCAGCGATCGGGTGATGCGCACCCTGGCGACCCTGGTGCCGCGCCTGGAGCGCTATAGCATCGACGAGGTGTTCGCCGATCTGGCCGGCCTGCCCGAACCCCTGGACGCCCTCGGCCACCGCCTGCAGGCCCGGGTGCAGAAGTGGACGGGCATTCCGGTCAGCGTCGGCATCGCCGGCACCAAGACCCTGGCCAAGCTGGCCAACGCTGCCGCCAAGCGCTGGCCGGCGCGCACCGGCGGGGTGCTGGATCTGCGCGATCCGGCGGTGCATGACTGGGTGCTGAAGCATTCGCCCATCGAAGACGTCTGGGGCGTCGGCCGACGCCTGGCCGCGCGGCTGCGCGGGGAGGGGGTCACCACGGCCTGGGAATTGGCCGGGCAGGATGCCTGGTCGCTGCGCCAGCGCTACAGCGTGGTGCTGGAAAAGACCGCGCGGGAATTGCGCGGCCTGGCCTGCCTGAGCCTGGAGGAACTGGAAGCGCCGCGGCAGACCATCTGCAGCAGTCGCATGTTCGGTCGCCGCCAGTACCAGTTCGGCGCCCTGGCCGAGGCGGTGGCCAGCTACACCGCGCGCGCCGCGGAAAAGCTGCGCGCCCAGGGCTCGCTCTGTCGCACCCTGAGGGTCAGCATTCAGACCGGCATGCACGGCGCCGACGAAGGCCGCTACGCCAATGCCGCCCTGCTCAACCTGCCGGTGCCCAGCGACGACACCCGGGTGCTCAACGACCACGCCCAGGCGGGCCTGCGCGAGATCTTTCGCGACGGCTTCGGCTACGCCAAGGCCGAGGTACTGCTGCTCGACCTCTGCGGCCGA
Source organism: Pseudomonas sp. PGPPP4 (assembly GCF_002256045.1). Lineage (NCBI taxonomy): Bacteria > Pseudomonadati > Pseudomonadota > Gammaproteobacteria > Pseudomonadales > Pseudomonadaceae > Pseudomonas > Pseudomonas sp. PGPPP4. The sequence goes on along the minus strand of NZ_NKID01000019.1, from coordinate 20,350 downwards.
GGCGAGGCGGCGGCGGATCTCTTCGCCGCCGCCCCGGATCCGGCCGCGGCCCGGCTGATGGCGACCCTGGACGCCATCAACGGCCGGTTCGGTCGCGAGACCCTGAGGCCGGCGCGGATCCCGCGCGATCCCGCCTGGCAGATGCGCCGTGACCTGCTCAGCCCGCGCTATACCACCCGCGTCGCTGAACTCTGGACAGTGGGTTGAGCGTCGGAACCGCCATCACCAGTCGAGGGCATAGGCCAGGCTAAAGGTGCGGCCCTGGCCTTCGGGGTAGGGCGCCCGACCGCTGGCCTGGGCCAGCAGGGTCTGATAGCTGCGGTTGGTCAGGTTGTAGATGCCGCCTTCCAGGCGCCCCTTGGGCAATTCGATGGTGCCCAGCAGATCCACCAGGGTATAGCCGTCGATGCTGCGGCCGTTGCCATCGCGATCGGCGGCGTCGTAGTCGGCCAGGCGCATGCCTTGCAGGCGCAGGTTGTAGGCCTGCTGGGTGTAGCCGAGGAACAGCGTGGTCTTGGCCGGCGAGATGCGGGTGGCCGGCAGGTCGATCCACTGGCCGTTCTGCCGGGTCTCGCCCTTGGACCAGGCGTAGGTGCCGCCCAGCGACCAGCTGTCGTCGAGTTTCCAGGTCAGGCTGCTCTCCACGCCGCGCACCCGCTCGCGCTGGTCGATCAGGCGCAGGACCCGGTCGGTGGCGTCATAGAACTGGGTGACGTCCGAGGTGTTCTGGTAGAGCGTGACCTGGGCCTGCACTGGCCGCCAGTTGCCGCGCCAGCCGAGTTCGTAGCTGTCGACCTTGATCGCCTGGGCATTGAGGTTCTGGATGTCGTAGGTGCTGCCGACGTCGCGCAGGAAGCGCTGGATGTCCGGCAACGAGAAGCCCTGGCTGAAATTGGCGAACAGGTCCTGCTGCGCCGAGAGATGGTAGACGGCGCCCAGGTTGTAGAGGGTGGCGTCGTACTTCAGGGTGCCGCCCTGGAGGGTGCCGCCGCGGCCGGTGCGGACCACGTCGCCAAAGGCGATGCTGTCTTCCACCTCGCTGTCGATCCATTCACGCCGGACGCCGCCGCGGATGGTCCAGTCGCCGATGTCCCAGGCGGTCTGGGCGAACAGCGCCTTGGTCGCGGTGGCCAGTTCCGGACCGAGATCGTAGGTCACACCGGTCTTGCGATAGTCCAGGCCGTTGACCGCGTACTGATCGCCGGTCTGCTCGGCGCGTTCGTGGCTGTAGTCCACGCCCCAGACCAGGTTGCCCATGGCTTCGCCGATCTGCGGCAGCGGGGTATCGACCGCGGTGCGCAGGCCGTAGACGGTCTGGCGACTGTCGGTGGCCGAGTAGCCCGCCCGGCCGCGGGAGATGTCGGGAAAGAACAGCGCATCGGACTTGCGCCAGTAGCTCTCGACGTTCAGCGTCTGGCCGAAAAAGGCCGCGTCGCTGTAGTTGAGGTTGATGGCCTGGTTGGTGGTCTCCGGCTGGTCGTCCAGCTGCAGGCCCTTGACCGCCACCGCCTGACGGCTGTTGCGTGGATCCTTGGTGTAGTCGGTGTCCTGCCGATCGCGGTAATCCTGCAGGCCCAGGGTCAGCTTGCGGTCTTCGTCCAGGGCGTAACCGAAGCGTCCCTGCAGATCACGGGTGTCGGTGTCCATGTTGCTGCCCTGGGAGGTGTCCTGGGGAATGCGCTGGCCGTGGGCGTCGAACTGGTCGTTGCGTTGGGTATAGGCGCCCGAGAGGTACCAGTCGAAGGGCCCCTGGCGGCCGGTGGCGCTCTGGAAGCCTTCATAGGCGAAACCCTTGCGTTCGAAATCCTTGCCCGCGGTCAGGCCGAGCTTGCTGCTGAAGGCCAGGTCCTGGCCCTGGTTGCGCTTGGTGATGATGTTGATGATGCCGCCGGACGCGCCCGCGCCATAGATGCTGCTGGCGCCGGAGATCACCTCGATGCGCTCGATGCTTTCCGGCGCGATGCTGTTGAGCTGGCGGAAGTTGTCCCGGGTGGCGTTCTGCGAGACCCCATCGATCAGCACCAGGGTGTTGCGCCCGCGCAAGGTCTGGCCGTAGTTGCTCATGCCCCCGCTGGACGGCGCCATGCCGGGCACCAGCTCGCCCAGGATATCGGCGATGCGCCGGCCGGCACCCGTCTGTTCGCGCACTTGAGCGGCATCGATCACCTGAACCGAACCGGGGATGGAGGCGATGGTGCTTTCCGCGCGGGTGGCCGAGATCACCGTGGGTTGCAGATCGGCGACCTGGTCGGTGGCGGCGTCCGTGGCCCAGGCGGCTGGGCCGAACAGGGCGGTGGCGATGAGTGCAGCGAGTCGAGTGGGATGCATGACGATACTTCTTATTGAGGGGTGGTTGGGGAGGGGTTGGGCGCCTGAGCAGCCGGCGTCAGGCCAGACTGGCGGATCAATCGGATGCCCAGGGCGGCGGTGAAATAGAGGGCCGCGACCAGCCAGAACGCCTGGTCCAGACCGGCCACGGCCATGGCCGCGCCGCCGAGCAGGGTGCCGAGCAGGGCGCCGGCCTTGGCCGCGCTGTTGCCCAGGCCTAGGGCGAAGCCCTGCTGACTGGCGCTCAGGGTGTTGGCGATCAGGGCATAGGCCACCGGCAGCAGCGCGCCCTGCCAGAGGCCCCAGAGCAGACGGGTGGCGAGAAAGCTCGGCCAGCTGCCGGCCAGGGCAGTGGCGGCCAGGGTCAGGGCGCAGGCCCAGGCCACGCCTTCGATGAGGGCCAGGGTCCGCGCCGGTTGCCAGCGATCGAACAGCCGTGCCCAGAGCGGTGCCGACAGCGCCAGGCTCAGGGCGCTGGCGCCGTAGCTGGCGCCGATCAGCCAGCCCGGTGCTTGCAGCACCTGGGCGACATAGAGGGCATAGAAGGGCTGCGGCATGAGCTTGGCCGCCTGTACCAGCACGATCACCAGCAGGATGCCGGCCAGCCAGCCACGGGGCAGGGCCTGCGTCTGCGCGCCTCGGTGGGTGCGGGGTTGGGGACGATCCGCCGGTAGCCAGAGCGCCGCCAGGGCGCACAGCAGGCAGATGGCCAGGGCGCTGGTGCAGAGCAGGCGAAAGCCTGCCGCGTCCAGCAGCCAGCCGCCCAGCACAGGGCCGAGCAGAGAGCCAAGGGCGGTGACCGATTGCAACTGGGCGAGGGTGCTGCCGCGACTGCCGCCGGCGCACCAGACCAGCGCATAGGCCTGGGCCGCCGCCAGAAAGCCGGCCAGGCCACCCTGGACCACTCGCACCGCGACCAGCGCCCAGGCGTCGCTGACCATCGCTGCCAGGCCCTGGCAGAGCGCCAGGGCCAGCAGGGCGCGCAGGATCATCGGCCGGTGGCCAGTGCGGTCGCCGAGGCGCCCCCAGAAGGGGGTCAACAGCATGGCCGCCAGCAGCGGACCGGTATAGACCGCCGCGGACAGCAACGCGGTGTACTGGGCGCCCTCCGGCCCGAGCAGGCTGGCGATCTGCAACGGCCAGAACGGTCCGCTCATTTCCATGGCGCCCATCGATAACAGCTGGATCACCAGCAGCAGCCGCAGACCGCGGACTTCAGCAGCCATCCCGGGAGGTCCGCAACGGATTGGCCAGGCGGCCGACGACATCGGTCTGGCTGTCGAGCAGGCGCATGCGCAGAAAAGCCTTGGCCGGCCAGGGCTCTTCCAGCAGCGCCGCCCGCTCGCGGTGCCAGCGCTGCGCGTCCACCCGGGGGCATGCTTCGTCGAAGCAGCGGGCGACGGCGTCGGCCAGCAACTGCCAGGGGCTGGCTTCGGGCAGTTGCCAATACCGCGCGCCCAGTAGTGCGAGCTCGCCCAGATGGCACATGAAGGTGGTGTGCAGCAGCTTGTCGCGGACAAAGGCGGAGTCGTCGAACAGCGTTAGCGCCGGATCGTGCAGTTCCAGGTCAAGTCCCTGACCGTGCAGGGTGGCGCGGTCGATGCGGATGTCGCCGAAGTCCCGCAGCAGTAGACGGATCGGTCGGCCCATGGCGTCCATGATCATGAAGCTGTTTTGCTGGTGTGCCTCGAAGGCCACGCCGTACCTGAGGTAGATCCCCAGCAGGGCGGGCACGGCAACGGCCAGATAGTCGGCGAAAAAGGCCAGGAAGGCGGCGCCGTCGTCGCGGCCTTTTGCCAGGGCGACCCATTCGCGCAGCAAGGGGCGCTGCTGCTCGTCCTGGGCGAACAGGCTGCCGACCGGAACCGCCAGCTCGCCCGGCGCCAGGCGACTCCAGGGGTTGTCGCGATAGAGCACGCCCAGGTGGCGAGCGCGCTCGTCGTCCGCCGGCTGTGGCTGATAATGCAGGCCGAGACGCTCGGGAATGATGTCCAGCTGCCGCTGCAGCTCGGGCTCGCGCTGCAGGATCCGCAGCAGCAATTCGCTGACTCTGGGTCCCATGCGCGCCGAGCGCGGCGAGACGGTGCGCTGCACGCTGGTCAGGCGCAGCGAAACCGGCAGCTTCAGCATGGGCGCCGTACGGCTGGCCGCGGGCAATACGGTACGAAACGACATGGTGGGCGCTGCTTCGCAGGCGGGGATGTCGGTCAGGACCAGCAGGCGATCGGCGATCTCAGCGGCAAATTCCCGCGGCAGGACATCCTCGGCCTGCCAGGGATGCACCGGCAGCGGCCAGTAGTCGTCACTGTCGAGACCCAGCGCGGTGAGATGCTGGCGCAGACGCGTCGCGGCCTCCGGGAAACGTTCCGCCCACCAGCTCTGGTAGTCGGGGGTACCGGGCAGCCGCTGCATATGGGCGCACTGGCGATGCAAGGCGCACAGGCGAATTTCGATGCGGGCGGCGAATTCGGGCGCGTAGCTGATCAGGCGGCTGGTATCGAGACCCAGCTTGGTCTTGTAGTTTGGGTGCCAGGGATGCCCGAGGGTCCCCCACTGCTCCAGCTGCAGCGTCGGATTGGCGGGCGCCGCCGCGAGGCGCATGCCGGCCAGCAGTCCCTGCCCGGGATGCTGCGCCTGCAGGCTCGCGCTCCAATGGGCGTTGAAGGCCAGGCAGAGGGTGTCGTTGACCAGACTGTCGTCCAGCTCCTCGGCCAGACGCTGCAAGGCCTCCCGGCCAGGCGGCTGGACCAGGTGTTCGCTGAGGCGGATCAGCAGTTGCGACGGCCAGCGGATCGCCTCGCTCCTCGCGCCGGGACGCTGCAGCCAGACCGCGCCGCGTAGGTCCCAGCTGTCCATCCGCCCAGGCATCAGGTGCTCGGCCCGCAACCGGGTACCGTCGCGCAACACCAGGGTGGCGGCGCCGGCTTCGTCCGGCTGGAAGTCGGCTTCGATCAGCCCCTCTCTGAGCACAGCCTGCAGCAGGCGCTGCAGGCTGCGTGCCCGCGCGGGCGCCAGGGTCGCGCGCAACTGGGCGAGATCGATGCCCGCGTCCTGAAAGGCCGTGGAGGCGAGCGCCTGCTGCCAACGTAGCTGCAGGCGTTCTTCCTGGATAAGAGACGGTAACGACATGCAAAGCTCCTCTGTGCCCGGCTGAAAGGTGCGGGCTAGAGCTTATGCAGGTCGCCTATCCGTGTAAATGAGAATTTATATCAAACGAAATAAATTCACATACGAGAATTTTTTCTTTTGGCTGGTCAAGTCTGCCGCCGCCCGCGCCACCAGTAGCCCACGCCCAGCAGCAGGAACCACAGCGGACTGGCCAGCAGCGCCTGGCGGGTGTCGTCCTGCAGGGTCAGTAGCACCAGCACGGCGGCAAAGAAGGCCAGCACCCCGTAGCACACCCAGCGCCCGCCGGGCAGGCGAAAGGCCGAGGCGGCATGGCGCTCCGGACGGTTGCGGCGGTAGGCCAGCCAGGCCAGCAGGATCAGCGACCAGACGAACATGAACAGCACCGCGGCCAGGGTGGTGACCAGGGTGAAGGCGGTGACCAGGTTGGGGATCAGGTAGATCAGCACCGTACCCAGCAGCAGGCACATGCACGACAGCACCAGGCCACGCGCCGGCACCGCCGCCCGCGATAGGCGGGTGAGGCCGCGCGGCGCATGGCCTTCGCGGGCCAGGCCATAGAGCATCCGGCTGGTGGAGAAGATGCCGCTGTTGGCCGAGGAGGTGGCCGAGGTCAGCACCACGAAATTGATCAGGCTGGCGGCCATGGGGACGCCGGCCAGCACGAAGAGTTCGACGAAGGGACTCTTGTCCGGCACCACCTGGCGCCAGGGCGTCACCGCCATGATCACCACCAGCGCCAGCACATAGAACACCAGGATGCGCACCGGGATGGAGTTGATCGCCCGTGGCAGGTTGCGCCGCGGATCGGCGGTCTCGGCGGCGGTGGTGCCCACCAGTTCGATACCGACGAAGGCGAAGACGGCGATCTGGAAACCGGCGAAGAAACCGCCCAGGCCCATGGGAAAGACGCCGCCGTCGTTCCACAGGTTGGCCAGGCTGGCGACGTTGCCCGAGGGCGACTGGAAGCCCCAGAGCACCAGGCCGAAACCGGTGACGATCAGGGCGCAGATGGCGACGATCTTGATCAGTGCGAACCAGAATTCCAGTTCGCCGAACAGCCGCACCGTGACCAGATTCAGGCCCAGCAGGAGCAGCACGCAGAGCAGCGCCGGGATCCAGGGCGCGAGGCCGGGCAGCCAGAACTGAGCATAGGCGGCGATGGCGATGACATCGGCGATGGCGGTGACGATCCAGCAGAACCAGTAGGTCCAGCCACAGAAGAAACCGGCCCAGGGCCCGAGCAGATCGGTGCAGAAGTCGATGAAGGACTTGTACTCCAGATCCGACAGCAGCAATTCGCCCAGGGCGCGCATGACAAAGAACAGGGCGCTGCCGATGATCAGATAGACCAGCAGGATCGAGGGGCCGGCCAGGGCGATGGTCTTGCCCGAGCCCATGAACAGGCCGGTGCCTATGGCGCCGCCGATGGCGATCAGTTGCAGATGGCGATTGGACAGGCTGCGTTGCAGCCCCTCGGGCGGGGTGGGAGACGCGGACATGACGAGCGGATACCTGACAGCGACAGCGGGGGCCACACGGTAAGAGATGCACGGCGGGCATGCCAGTCGTTTCACCGGGACAGCATGCCGCAGGGCCGGCCCGCCACTGACGGGTACAGCGGCGCCGTCGGTCACCTGGAGCCCTGGCAGGGAGGCTCGTACCTGCCTATCATGGCCATCCGGGCGCCCGCAGCGGACTCGGGCGGCCACGAGATCCCTCAGCGCCTCTGCCAGTGAGTCGTCCCTTGTCCTATCTCGAAAGTTTCGCCTGGGAAACCACGCCACTGGGCGCGCGCGCCAGCTGGCCCGTGGCCCTCCGGACCACCTACGACCTGCTCATGGCGTCTCCCTTCGCCATGTGCGCCACCTGGGGCGCCGAGCAGACGCTGATCTACAACCAGGCCTACGCCCCCTTTCTCGGCGCCCGCCATCCGGCCGCCCTTGGGCAGCCGATCGACGAGGTCTGGGCGGAACTGTGGGGCGAGATCGCGCCGCTGATCGCGCAGACGTTGGCCGGCGAGGCGCTGCACTTCGTCGACAAGCACTTCGTGATGACCCGCAACGGCTATCCCGAGGATACCTACTGGAGCTTTTCCTACAGCCCACTGCGCGATGGCGAGCGCATCGTCGGCATGCTCAACATCACCACCGAGACCACCGCCAGCGTCCAGGCCCACCGTCAGCGCGATGTGGCCGAGGCCGCCCTGCGGCGGCACAACCTGACCCTCGAGCAGGAACTTTCGGCACGCATCGACGAGCGTGACACCGCCCGCGCCGCGGAGAGCAGCGTGCTGGCCGCCGCCGAGCGCGTGCAGCTGGCCCTTGCTGCCGGCGCCATCATCGGCACCTGGTACTGGGATCTGCCTACCGACAGGTTCACCGTCGACGAGGCCTTCGCCATCAACTTCGGCCTCGACCCGGCGCTGGGCCGCGATGGCCTGAGTCTGGCGCAGGTGGTGGCCACCGTCCATCCGGACGACCAGGCCGGCCTGGCCGCGGCCATCGCCGACGTCATCGGCCGCGGCGGCCGCTATGCCCACCAGTACCGCGTCCGTCGCAGTGACGGCCGCTACTATTGGCTGGAGGCCAACGGCCATGTCGAACTGGCGCCGGATGGCACCCCGCTGCGTTTTCCCGGCGTGCTGCTCGACGTGGACGCCCGCCGGGCCCTGGCCGACGAGCGCGACCGCGCCCTGGCGGAGTTGCGCGACCTCACCGCCACCCTGGAGCAGCGTGTCGAAGCGCGCACCGAAGAATTGCGCCGTTCGGAAGAAGCCCTGCGCCAGTCACAGAAAATGGAAGCGGTCGGCCAGCTCACCGGTGGCCTGGCCCATGATTTCAACAACCTGCTCGCCGGGATCTCCGGCAGCCTCGACCTCATGAGTCTGCGCATAGGCCAGGGGCGCTTCACCGAACTGGAAAAATACCTGACGGCCGCTCAAGGCAGCGCCAAGCGCGCCGCGGCCCTGACCCATCGGCTGCTGGCCTTCGCTCGCCGCCAGACCCTGGCCCCGGAAGCCACCGAGATCAACCAGTTGGTGGGCAGCCTGCTCGACCTGGTGCAGCGCACCGTAGGGCCCGCCATCCAGGTGCAATTCAGCAGTCTGCCGGACGACCAGCCCCTGCTGGTGGACCAGTCCCAGCTGGAGAACGCCCTGCTCAATCTGTGCATCAACGCGCGCGACGCCATGCCCGCTGGCGGGCGCATCCTCATCGCCGCCAATCATCGCACCCTTGGCGAAGCGGCTGCCCGCGATGTCGAATTGGCCGCGGGGCGCTATCTGCACCTGAGCGTGACCGACAGCGGCAGCGGCATGACCCCGGAGGTCGCCGCCAAGGCCTTTGAGCCCTTCTTCACCACCAAGCCCATGGGGCAGGGCACGGGCCTGGGGCTGTCGATGATCTATGGCTTCGCCCGCCAGTCGGGCGGCCAGCTGCGGCTGCGCTCGACGCCCGGCGAAGGCACCACCGTCTGTCTGTACCTGCCCCTGCGACCGGTGGAGCGGCCGTGCGGCCTGCCCCCGGCGGAGGACCAGCCCGCTCTGCTGGAAGGCGCCAATGCCACGGTGCTGGTGGTCGACGACGAACCCACGGTGCGCATGCTGGTGACCGATCTGCTGCGCGAACTGGGCTACGTCATCATCGAGGCCGCCGATGGCGCCGGCGGCCTGGAGGTGCTGCACTCCGATGCGCGCATCGATCTGCTGGTCACCGACGTCGGCCTGCCCGGCGGCATGAACGGTCGCCAGCTGGCCGACGCCGCGCGCGTCCAGCGCCCGGCGCTCAAAGTGCTGTTCATCACCGGCTTCGCCGAAACCTCGCTGCTTAGCGACGGCCACCTGGAACCGGGCATGGCGATCCTCACCAAGCCCTTCGCGGTGGAGGCCCTGGCGCAGCGGGTGAAGGGTCTGGTGGCGGGCTAGGTTTCGCGCGCGCAAAACCCCTTGGCAGGGCCCGGAAACGCAACGGCCCCCAATCAGCGTGTCCGTAAGGACTGATTGGAGGCCGTCTGGATCTGGAGCGGGCGAAGGGAATCGAACCCTCGTCATGAGCTTGGGAAGCTCAGGTAATGCCATTATACGACGCCCGCGTGGGGTGCCTTTGTACCAGAAGCCTGCCTCCGGGTGAAGAGGCGGGAGCCGTCTGGTCGTTTCGTGGTCCAAGAAACACGGACCGCACGCTGCGGTGATCGGGGACCTTTGTCCCCCAGAGGAGGAGGGCGCGCATGTCTCGTAACCCGGGCACCTACCAGGGGGTGATTCCCCCCTATATTCTTGGTCGCATCATCGATCATGGCGACGAACACCAGCGCTCCTGCGCCCTGACCACCCTGAGTCACGTCCAGAGTCTGCTGCACAATCCCGGTCGCCCCGGCGTGCGCCAGGCACCGGTCGGGCCGCTGCCGCGCACCGATGACGCCAGTCCGCAGCGCAGCATCTTCGATGCCGGCAACGCCATGCAGCTGCCCGGGCGTCTGGTGCGCCAGGAAGGGCAGCCGGCACTGAGCGATGTGGCGGTGGACGAAGCCTACGACTACCTGGGCGCCACCTTCAAATTCTTCGACGAGGTCTTCGGGCGCAACTCCATCGATGGCCAGGGCCTGCCACTGGCCGGCACCGTCCACTACGGCCAGGAATACCAGAACGCCTTCTGGAACGGCGAGCAAATGGTGTTCGGCGATGGCGACGGCGAGATCTTCAACCGCTTCACCATCGCCCTGGACGTCATCGCCCACGAACTGGTGCATGGCGTCACCGAGAGCGAGGCCGGACTGGTGTACTTCAACCAGTCCGGCGCGCTCAACGAATCGGTCTCCGACGTCTTCGGTATCCTGGTCAAGCAGTACGAACTCAAGCAGACCGCCGCCGAGGCGGACTGGATCATCGGCGCCGGGCTGCTGACCCGGAAGATCAACGGCAAGGGTCTGAGGTCCATGGCCGAGCCAGGCACCGCCTACGACGATCCGACCCTGGGCAAGGACCCCCAGCCCGGGCATATGCGCGACTACATCGAGACCCGCGAAGACAACGGCGGTGTCCACCTCAACTCGGGCATTCCCAACCGGGCCTTCTATCTGGCGGCGATGGCCCTGGGTGGCTACGCCTGGGAAAAGGCCGGGCCGATCTGGTACGACACCCTCTGCGACAGTCGCCTGGCCAACGATGCGGATTTCGCCGCCTTCGCCCGTCTGACCGTCTCCAATGCCGGTCGCCGTTTCGGCGCCGAGTCGGCGGAGGTGGGTGCGGTCGAGGAGGCCTGGGCCGGTGTGGGCGTCACTCTCATCTAGAGGAGCAGGGCAATGCGCGAACTTCCCCCGCTGGGCAAGGACACCGTGGTGCGACTCTCGCGACAGGGCGGCTTTGCGCCCCTGCACGCGCTGAGCAAGCCGCGGGAGATCGAATTCGGTCAGTACGACAGCGCCCAGCGCGGGCGCATCTGCTCGGTGCTGGAGCGTTGCCTGCCGGAGTCCGGCGAGCCGACCCAGGTCGGGCGGGGCGATCAGCGCTACTTCAAGGTGGAATTGCGCTTCCGCCCCCAACCCGCCGAGCAGCAGGACGAGCTGACCCTGCTGATCCCCGAGGACCGCGCGCCCAGCGAGCTGGTACGACTCTGGGACAAGGGGCTGGTGGAATAACCTGATTTAATGGGCGGGAGCAGCGAGATGTCGAGGGCATCCTCAAGCGTTCTGGCTGCCTGTGTCTCTTGCCCTGCTGGTTGGTGATGACATTTAGCGCTAGGCGAACCGCACCGTTTTGGGTAAAAAGAATCGATTGACCCTTTTATGGTTACATCGCGAAAAATGACCCCAAAACAGGTAAAAACCGCCAGGACGCTCGCGGTGGCGATGGGCGACCTGGTACATAGCGAGCAAGCCGCCGATATCGCGCAGTTACACGAGACTTTCAATGAGGCGGTCGTGCAGTGCAATAGGCGTTATGCCGACGTCCTGGCATCACCGCTGACCATCACCCTTGGAGACGAATTTCAGGGCCTGGTGACGTCCCTGAATGCCGGCGCTCGGCTGTTGCGTGACATCAGGCTGGATCTCCTGCAGCGCGGTATTGACTGCCGTTTCGTGCTGGGGCTGGCCCGGATAGAAACGGCTGTGAATCCGCAGCAGGCCTGGAACATGATGGGGCCGGGCCTCAGCCGCAGTCGACACAAGCTCAACGAAAAGCGCGCGCTCTGCCGCTATGGTTTCTCGCTGCCCCAGGAGCCGCTGTTGGAGATCGCTCTCGATGCGCTAGGGGTTGGCTTGACGGTGATCGAAAAGGGTTGGACGCAACGTCAACTGAGCGATATCGCGGCACTGTTGAACGGACAGTTGCCTGCGGAGCTGGCAGAGCAGCGTCAGGTATCGGTCCATAGCATCTACAAGGTACGCACCTCCGGTCACTTCGACGCCTATAGCCAGCAGTGGAATGCCGTGCTGGAGGTGCTGGCGGATCTGGATCGCAGGGAGGCTGAGCCATGAACGGGTTGCTGCAAGGATTGCATGCACTGGCCTATACGCTCTTCGCCTTGGTCCTGTTGACCGAGCTTGGCAATGTCTTGTGTCGCAGGATGCTCATCCGCATGACACGGCCAAGGGTGCCAGGCGCGTCCAACGATGGCGCCTTTTCCGCGGGACGCCTCATCGGCTGGCTCGAACGCCTGGTGTTGGCTGCCGGACTGCTGAGCAACAGCTGGGAAATCCTCGCGGCGGTGATAGCGCTCAAGACCGTCGCTCGCTTCAAGGAGCTGGATCAGCGGGACTTTGCCGAATACTTTCTGGTCGGCTCGCTGTTCAGCATTCTCTGGGCCATCGTGATTACCGGGGCCTGGATGCTCTATGACCATCATTGGGGCGTCGGTATGAGAGCCAACCTAATGGATTGGCTCAGCGCCTCCTCCTTGCCGCCTCTGATCGAAGCGGCAAAGGTCGGCGGCTGACCTCAGGGCACCGACCAGACTTCGCCCGGCGCCAGTGTCCGGAACGCCTCGTCCGCCAGGCCATGCAGGGCGCGGGCGTTGGCCAGGTCGCGGGGTGGGGCGAACTGGGCTTCGTCGCTCAGGGAGAAGGTGCCGAAGTGGATGCCCAGGCTGCTGGCGGCGCCCAGTGCCTGATGGGCACGCACGGCATCGTCCGGGTTGAGGTGGCTGTCCCGCATGAACCAGCGCGGTTCGTAGGCGCCAATGGGCAGGGCGGCGAAACGCGGTGCCCCCAGGCGTTCGCGGATCTGCGCGAAGTGCGGCCCCCAGCCGGTGTCGCCGGCGAAATAGACCGGTCCGGTCGGGGCTTCCAGCACGAAGCCGCCCCACAACCGGCGGTTGGTGTCGAAGCGACTGCGCGCCGACCAGTGCTGGCCCGGCACCAGGTGCAGGCGCAGGCCGTCCTTGAGCGGCAGACTCTGCCACCAGTCCAGTTCATTGACGGTGACGAAACCGGTCTCGCGGCGGATCAGCTCGGCGTTGCCCAGGGGCGTCACCACCGGCGTCAGGGGCGCGCGCTCGGCCAGGCGCCGCAGCGTCGCCAGATCCATATGGTCGTAGTGACTGTGGCTGACGAAGATCAGGTCCAGCGGCGGCAGGTCGTCCAGGGCCACGCCGGGGGCGTGATAGCGTCGCGGACCGATGAAGCTGAAGGGACTGACCCGCTCCGACCACACCGGATCGGCGAGGATGTTGAGGCCCTGATGCTGGATCAACAGGGTGGCATGGTTGACGAAGGTCACCCGCAATTCACCACCCTCGACCCGGGCCGCTGGCCGCGTCGGCGCGGCCGGCCCTTCCTGCCAGGTCCACTCGGGACGGGTGCGGGTGAACTGCCATTTCAGCAGGGTCCAGAGGCTCTTGTCTTCGCGCGGCGCCAGGTTGTGAAAGCGCTCGCCGTCGAAGTGATCGGAGCGCGGACCCTCGTAGGCGGAGGAGGCGCAGCCGGCCAGGGTCAGCAGGTGGATCAGCCACAGCGGACGAAAGATGCGCATGGGACCTCGGACGAATAGACTGGGCGGTCCAGATTACCCTTTGGCTAGCCGCCGTCGATCCCCATGTCGCGAAATACCCGTTCCACCCCCGGCCAGCGTCCGCGTCGCCAGGCCAAGGCACCGCCGGTCACGCCGCGGTTGCTGCTGCTCAACAAGCCCTTCGACGTGCTCACCCAGTTCGCCGACGCCGACGGCCGCGCGACCCTCAAGGCCTATGTCGAGGTGCCGGGCGTCTATCCCGCTGGCCGCCTGGATCGCGACAGCGAAGGCCTGCTCCTGCTGACCAACGATGGCCAGTTGCAGGCGCGCATCGCCGATCCCCGGCACAAGCTGCCCAAGACCTACTGGGCCCAGGTGGAGGGCACACCTGGAGAAGAGCAGCTGCAGCGCCTGCGCCAGGGCGTCGAGCTCAATGACGGCCCCACGCTGCCGGCCGAGGCCCGCCTGCTGGCGGAGCCGCCGGCGCTGTGGGAGCGCGATCCGCCGGTGCGCTTTCGCAAGAGCGTGCCGACCGCCTGGATCGAGCTGACCATTCGCGAAGGGCGCAATCGCCAGGTGCGGCGCATGACCGCCGCGGTGGGCCTGCCGACCCTGCGCCTGGTGCGCGTCCGCATCGGCCCCTGGACGCTGGACGATCTGGCGCCCGGCGCGTGGCGCGAGGTGCCGGCGCAGCTCTAGCGCCGCAGCTCAGTCCTGCCGCTGGCTGGCGGCTTCCTGCAGATCGCCGGCGATGTCGGCGAGGCGGCGACTGACCTCTTTCAGGACCTGCGGATCGATCTCGCGCGCGGGCTGCCCCGGTTCGGTCAGCAGCTGACCGGCCAGCAGGGCGCTCAGGGCGCTGACCTCGCTGGCCTGATGGCGCAGCTCGTGGGTGTGCTGCACGGCGGTGTCGCGCAGGAGGTTGGTGCTCAGGGTCAGGCGTCCCAGTTCGTCATCGCGGCCGCCGGGCAGGCGCTCGCCGAAACGCCCGCGGGCCAGCAGGCCCAGTTGCCGGGCGCAGGCCACCAGCGGATCCACCAGGCGGCGCTCCACCAGCCGTACGCCGAGAAACAGCAGGCCCCCGCCACAGAGCAGCAGGGCCAGGCCGGCGAGCAGGATGTCGCGCTGGGCCTCGGCGCGAATGGCGGCGATCTGCGCGGCGGTGCGGCCGTGCAGGTCGGCGACCAGGGCGGCAAAGCCCTCGGCGGTCTCGCGATCGATGCCGCGGACCTCGGCATCGCCGCGACGCGGATCGCGGTCATGTTCCAGATAGGCCCTGTGGCCGGCGCGATAGCGCTCGCCCAGGCGACCGTGCTGGGTCCGCAGGGCCTGGAGCCGCGGTTGCAGATCGGGATCGACGCTGCCGGTCAGTTGCTGCAGACGCCGGTCGACCTCCGCCTCGCGGGTCAGGAAGGCCTGCCAGTAGCGCTCGGCGGTCGCGGCATCGCCGCCGCGCAGGAGAAAATTCTTCCACTCCTGGACCTGGATCTTGAAGATCAGGTGAGTGTCGTCGATCTCCACCAGGCGCTCCAGCGGGCCTTCGATCAGGTGCTGGTAGCGATGCAACTCGCGGGAGAGCAGGCCGAAGCCGGCCAGGGCGATCAGCAGCATCAGCAGCAGACTGCCGCCGAACAGGAGCAGGCTCTGACTGCGGAGCGAGCGGGCGAAGGGCATGAGGACTCTCGACAGGAAACGCAGAGCCGCAGCTTAGGGCGCTCGCCCGGGGAAGGCCAGCCTCAGGTCGAGACCAGCAACTGGGCGGCGACGGCGAACATCACCCCGGCCACCAGCAGATCGATCAACCGCCACACCCCTGGGCGGGCCAGGTAGGGCGCAGCCCAGGCGGCGCCCAGGGCGAGGCCGAAGAACCACAGCATGGAGGCCGTGGCCGCGCCGAACACATAGGCCAGGGGCGCGGCCTGCTGGCTGCCCAGGGAGCCGACCAGCAGCACCGTGTCCAGATAGACATGGGGATTGAGCAGCGAGACCGCCGCGGCGGCGAGCAGCGCCTGCCGCCTGCTGCGTGGCTCCGCCGCGGCCAGGGTGCCCATGGCTGCCGGCCGCCAGGCCCGACGCAATGCCTGGGCGCCATACCAGAGCAGAAAGGCCGCGCCGCCCCAGCGCAGGATATCCACCAGCAACGGACTGTGCTGGATCAGCGCGGCCAGGCCCAGTACCCCGGCGGCCACCAGAATCACGTCGCAGGTAAGGCAGAAGGCGGCGATGGCCAGATGGTGCTCGCGGCGCAGCCCCTGGGCCAGCAGATAGGTGTTCTGCGCGCCCAGCGCCATGATGAGACTGGCCATGGTCAGGAGGCCGGTGACGTAGCTGTTCATTGCGGAAGTGGTGGCCTGTCGTGCTGGATTGGCTGCCACCTTGCCGCGTCCAGGTGTATAAGAAAAACCAATATTCCTTATGCAGCATTAGCTGAATCGATGATCGACTACAAGTTGCTGGAAGCCCTGGCAGTGGTGGTGGAAGAGGGCGGTTTCGAGCGGGCGGCGCGGCGCCTGGGGCTGTCGCAATCGGCGGTGTCCCAGCGCATCAAGCTGCTCGAAGCCCGGGTCGGCCAGGCGGTGCTGGTGCGGGAGACACCCCCGCAGCCGACGGCGCCGGGTCTGCGGCTGTTGCGCCATATCCAGCAGGTGCGGCTACTGGAAGCCGATCTGGGCAGCGAGGTGCCGGGTCTGGCCGAAGAGGCGCCGCAGCGCCTGCGCATCGCCCTCAACGCCGACAGCCTGGCCAACTGGTGGCCGCTGGCGGTCGGCCCCTGGGTCCGGGCACAGCGGGTGTTGCTGGATCTGGTGGTGGAAGACCAGGACGTGGTGCTCCGACGGATGCGCGCCGGCGAGGTGGCGGCCTGCCTCTGCGCCAACTGCCAGCCGCTGGCCGGCGCACGGGTCAGCGCCCTGGGCGCCATGCGCTACCGGGCCCTGGCCAGTCCGGAATTCCGCGCTCGGCAACTGGCCGCATTGCCGGATCCCCAGGCCCTGGCACGGGCGCCGGCCATCGTCTTCGGCCCGGATGATCGCCTGCAGCATCGCTATCTGGAGCAGCTCGGCGTCACCCAGACCTTCGACTACCACCTCTGTCCTTCCGCCGAGGGCTTTCTGCAGATGACCCTGGGTGGCATCGGCTGGGGTCTCCTGCCGGATATCCAGAGTGCGACCGCCCGGGCGCGGGGCGCGCTGGTGGATCTGGCGCCCGGTCACTGGGTGGACGTGCCGCTGTTCTGGCATCACTGGCGCAATGGCGGCGCCGCCTTGCAGGCCCTGACCCGGCACCTCGAACAGGTCGCCGGCCAGTGGCTGGTGCGCGACTAGCGGCGTCTATCGAAGGCTTTGGTTACACTGGCGGATGGGTCGCCCCGGGCGACCGCGGACAGCTTCGGGAATCCCAGCGACATGCGTATCTTGATCACGGGCGCCAGCGAGCCGCTCGGTGCGGGCCTGGCCTGCGACCTGCTCGACCGCGGCCAACTGGTGCGGGTGCACGGCCGCCCCGGCGCGACCCTGGACGCCCTGGTCGAGCGCGGCGCCGACTATCACCCGGCCTTGCTCGACCAGCCCGCGCAGGTGGTGGCGCTGTGCGACGACATCGATGCCATCGCCCACTGTACCGATGTGGCCGGCGTGCCGAGCGCGGCCGATCTGGACCATGGCCAGGTGCTGATCGAAGCCGCCCTGCAGCAGCAGGTCGCGCAATTCGTCTATGTCTCGTCCGCCCGCGTCTACGAGCGGGGCGGCGAAGCGCTCAAGGAAGACCAGGTGCCGGCCAAGCCCGCCAGCCGCGAGGCCCAGCGCCGTCTGCAACTGGAGCGCCTGGCCCTGGCCGCCGGCGAATTCGGCCCCCAGGTCACGGTGTTGCGGCCGGCCCAGGTGCTCGGCCTGGCCGATCGCGACTGGGCGCGCTGGTTGCTGGAAAGGGCCAAGGCCAGGCAGCTGGGCCGCAGCGGCAACGGCCTCAATCGCTGGGACTTCACCAGCGCCGGCAATCTGCGCAAGGCCCTGGTGACCTTGTTGCTCAGGCAACCGGCCGCCACCCAGGGCAAGGTCTTCAACCTCAGCGATGGCCAGCCGCTGGTGTGCTGGGATGCGATCAACTTCCTGCTGCGGCGCTTCGAGTTGCCGCCGGTGGTCGAGCGCAAGGCCTTCGATCCCCGGCGTCTCTATGCCCGCCTGCGTACCCCGGGTCACGAGTCGCGCTGGCCCGACCTGCTCGACAGCCCCTTCACTCTGGATATCCGCGCCGCCCAGGAGGCCTTCGGCTACCTGCCCGAGGCCAGCTCCTGGAACGCCCTGGAAGAATATCGCCCGCGGGCGCCCCAGGCCCGCAGCGGCCCGGTCTAGCGCCGCACCAAAGGCACTCGGGATATGGCATGCTGGCGCTTTGCTATCGGCGCAGACTGCGTTTCCGCGCACGCTCCCGGGGTGAATCCGTCCGCGCACGGCCTCGCGTCGGCGCCGACGGCCGTTATACTGGCCGCGATTTCGTCTTCCTGCCTTTGCTCACAGGTCTGCCATGCGCAACGATCTTCTCGATGAAATGGATAACGTCCCGAGTCTGACGCCGGAGCGTGACGATCGCCGTCCCGCGGGTCGCCGGTCGGTCGAAGCCGAGGAGGTCTATCGCGAGCCCACGGCCGGTCATGCGCGCGCGGTACGCCGTGGCCCGTCCACCGCGCCGCTGTGGGTGCTGGTCGCGGCCCTGACTCTGGCCCTGGCCGGGGTCGCCTGGTGGAGTCATCAGCAACTGGTGCTGATGCAGGAGCAGGTGGTGGCCACCCAGGAAAACTTCGCGCGCATCAGCGAAGACGCCCAGGGTCGCCTGAGGGACATCTCCGGCAAGCTGGTGGAAAGTGAATCCTCCGGCACCACCAGTCGCGAGGCGCTGCTGCTGCAGGTCAAGACCTTGCAGACCAAGGTCGCCGAACTCACCCGCCAGCAGCAGGGGGTGACGGACAACCAGCAGGCCCAGGACAACCGTCTGCAGAATCTCTCCACCGCGGTCCAGACGGTGCAGACCGGCAGTGGCGAGGTGGATACCCGCCTCAAGGCCCTGGCCGACGAGCAGACCGCGCTGAAGAACGGCCTGGCGCAGACCGCCAGCCTGACCGAGCAGGTCGCCAGCCTCACCGCGCAGAACAAGGCGCTGCAGGCCGACATCGCCGCGCTGAAGAAGCCCAGTGCCCAGAATCAGGCCCTGGGCGAGATGCAGCAGGACCTGCTGGTGCTGCGCAGCGAGCTGGACGCCCGCCCGGTGGGCCCGGACAGCAAGGAATTCGACGCCTTCCGCCTGCAGACCACCCGCAACATCACCACCCTGCAGACCCAGGTGCAGAATCTGCAGCAGCAGATCAGCGCCGGGGCGCGTTGATCGGATCGATCTCGCTGCGCTGCCATTCCTGCGGCCAGAGCTCGCCATCGAGTTGATCGAGCCGGCGCTGCAGGACCTTCTGCTTGAACACCTCGAGGATCTCCACCAGCACCTCGTCCAGGGCATTGTCCTGAGCGCCGCTGGGCAGACTCTGATCGAAGCCGTGATCGGCCAGGCGACTGGCCAGGGCGCGGAAGTCGCGGGTGCGCAGGCTGGCCGCCGCCTCCCTGACCAGGCCGTTGACGATGTCGGTGAGCACCCCGTCCAGGGTGTCGGCCAGGCGCTCGCCCATGGGTAGCCGCTTGAGTCGGGCCAGGTCGGGATTCTCCTCCAGGGCGCGCTGCACCACGTCGCCGACCAGGCGCTCCAGGGTGGCGCGATTCTGGCTATAGCCCTGTTCCACCATGGTCTGGATGCGCAGCGCCATGCCGTCGATCAGCCGCTGCTTGCGCGGGCGGATGACGCGGTCGATCACGCTCTGGGAGAAGTCGTCGCGGGTGTTGAGTTCGTCCTGCAATTCGCCGCAGATCTTGATCATCACCCGGTCGGACAGGTCTTCCATGAGCAGCTGGTAGTAGTGGTTGAACAGTCGATAGGGCCGCCAGCCGCGCATGTCGATCAGCCCCAGGCGTTGCAGGCGCAGCAGCAGCGAGACGATGCGCAGCGCCCGCAGCAGGCGGAAGCCGCCCAGGGGGATGCAGCCGAGCACGTCGTACCAGTGGATGAAGGGGTAGTGGTACCAGCGCGCATGGCGGCGCTCGATCACCGCCACCAGCCAGCCGAGCAGCACGTCGGCGATGAAGAAGGCGACGAACACCAGGTCGATGCGGGTGAAGTGGGCGTGGATGCGTTCGCCATAGAAGGCGTGGAAGCCGGGCAACACCGTGGCCAGGGCCTGGTTGAGCGGTCCCAGGGCATAGAGGCTGTCGAACAGGATCAGCGCCAGGTTCACGCAGACCAGGATCAGGATCAGGCCGTCCCATAGCGCCAGCAGCCCCTCGTGGCGGCGCGGCGGTGGCGCGGCGGGCGCGCTCATGGCCGCGCGGCCTGCCAGAGCACCTCGCTTACCCCCTGGCGCCGGGCGACGATGCGGGCGGCGACGAACAGCAGGTCGGACAGGCGATTGAGATAGGGCAAGCCCTGGCCCTCCAGCGGCTCCACCGCATGCAGGCTGCGGCAGCGGCGCTCGGCGCTGCGCGCCAGGGTGCGGCAGACATGGGCCTGGGCCACGGCGCGCGAGCCGCCGGGCAGGATGAAGTTCTCCAGCGGCCCCAGCTCGGCGTTCCAGCGATCGATGGCGCCCTCCAGACGTTCGATCTCCACCGGTTGCAGGGCGCGATAGCTGGGCATGGCCAGTTCGCCACCGAGGTCGAACAGGCGGTGCTGACAGGGCGCCAGAAGCTCGCTCACCTCGGCCAGGCGGGCATCCTCGGCCAGCTCGGCGAGCAGCAGACCCAGGGCACTGTTGAGCTCATCCACCGCGCCGATGGCCTCGATGCGCGGATGGTCCTTGGGTACCCGGCTGCCGTCGGCCAGGCCGGTGTCGCCGGCGTCGCCCTGGCGGGTGTAGAT
>NZ_NKID01000006.1:0-284217 GCF_002256045.1 Pseudomonas sp. PGPPP4 | reverse complement strand
AGCACCAAACCTGCGGCCTCGCGCTTGAACTCGGGCGTGAAAGAACGACGTTGTTTGCTCATGGAACACCTCTGTGTGGCGATCATCTTCGCCTAAAAAGGTGTCCGGGGTGAGTGGACCACTACAGCTCTTTATCGCGGCCATGGCGGTTCGCCGATGGGACCGCTCCTGCGGAACTCGGGCGTTCTGCTGATCGCGGCCATGGGCCGCTCCTACAAGGAGTTGCTACCGCTTACTCCAATGCTGCGGTGGCTGATCGAACCGAACGCCAGCTCGGATAGCCCCCTCTCCCCTTGGGAGAGGGCTGGGATGAGGGTGCTTCCTTGTCACGAAGTCTTCCGTGGAAAAGGCTGCGCCGTTTTCCACGCTACGTGGCTAACGCTCTTTATCGCGGCCATGGCGGTTCGCCGATGGGACCGCTCCTGCGGAACTCGGGCGTTCTGCTGATCGCGGCCATGGGCCGCTCCTACAGGGAGTTACTACCGCTTACTCCAATGCTGCGGTGGCTGATCGAACCGAACGCCAGCTCGGATAGCCCCCTCTCCCCTTGGGAGAGGGCTGGGGTGAGGGTGCTTCCTTGTCACGAAGTCTTCCGTGGAAAAGGCTGCGCCGTTTTCCACGCTACGTGGCTAACGCTCTTTATCGCGGCCATGGCGGTTCGCTGATGGGACCGCTCCTGCGGAACTCGGGCGTTCTACTGATCGCGGCCATGGGCCGCTCCTACGGTGGCGTCCGCGCCTGTAGGAGCGGCCCATGGCCGCGATAAGACCGTTGCTCCTACGGCCATATCGGAGCCTGTAGGAGCGGCCGCAATTGCCTTGAAAAAACCGGCGACAGACCTACTCGTTGCGCCCCAACCGTTCCACCTCCTGCAGCCAGCGCAGCCGCTGCTCCTCGTCCGCCGCCCGCACCGGCGAGTACTCATGAACCTGCAGCACCTGGATGCCACAGGCTTCGAGACCTTCCTGGATGCCCTGGCGATGGGGCGCCTGGTTGCGCAGGCGCTGCCAGGGGGAGGGCGGGGTGTCGGAGGTGACCAGCAACTCGGCGCTGCGGCCGGTCAGCAGCGGCTCGCCGCCCCAGGTCTGGTCGCGCTGGGCAAAGGCGAAGCCCGGTTGCAGCACGCGCTCGAGAAAGCCCGCCAGCACCGCCGGCAGGCCGTTCCACCACACCGGGTAGATGAACACCAGGTGCTCGGCCCAGTGGATCTGTCGCTGGGCTTCCAGCAGATCCGGCTCCAGCGTCTGCGAGAGGTCATAGCCCTCGCGCAGCACCGGATCGAACTGGGCGTCGGCCAGCTTGAGCTGGCGCACCACCTGGCCACTGGCCTGGGCGCCCTGGACATAGGCATCGGCCAGCGACTGGCAGAAACTGGTGCGCTTGGGATTGCCCTGGATGACCAGCAGACGCCGGCCATCCCCTTCCAGCGGCGTGGCGCCGCGCGCCTCAGCCACGGCCACCGGCTTCCAGCATGGTTTCCGGACGTACCCACTCGTCGAACTGCGCATCGGTCAGGTAGCCGAGCTCCAGCGCGGCGGCGCGCAGGGTCTTGTTCTCGGCATAGGCCTTCTTGGCGATCTCGGCGGCCTTGTCGTAGCCGATGTGCGGATTGAGCGCTGTCACCAGCATCAGCCCCTGTTCCAGGTGCTCGGCCATCTTGTGCTCGTCCGGCTCCATGCCGGTGACGCAATGGGTGTTGAAGTTGCGGCAGCCATCGGCCAGCAGGCGAATGGATTCCAGCACGTTGTGGGCGATCACCGGCTTGTAGACGTTGAGCTGCAGATGGCCTTGGCTGGCGGCGAAACCCACGGTGACGTCGTTGCCGATCACCTGGCAGGCCAGCATCGACAGGGCCTCGCACTGGGTGGGATTGACCTTGCCCGGCATGATGGAGCTGCCCGGTTCGTTGGCTGGCAGTTTCACCTCGGCGAAACCGGCGCGCGGACCGGAACCCAGCAGGCGCAGGTCGTTGGCGATCTTCATCAGGGCCACGGCCAGGGTCTTGAGTCCGCCGTGCAGGGCCACCAGCGGCTCATGGCCGGCGAGGGCGGCGAACTTGTTCGGTGCGGTGACGAAGGGCAGACCGGTGAGTTCGGCGATCTCCTTGGCGATGGCTTCGTCGAAGCCCTTGGGCGCGTTGAGACCGGTGCCCACGGCGGTGCCGCCCTGGGCCAGTTCCAGGACCGCCGGCAGGGCGTTGCGAATGGCCCGCTCGGCCAGATCCAGCTGGGCGACGAAGGCCGACAGCTCCTGGCCGAAGGTCACCGGGGTGGCGTCCATCATGTGGGTGCGGCCGGTCTTGACCAGGTTCTGGTAGCGCGCCGATTGCAGCGCCAGGCCGCCGGACAGCTCGGCGATGGCCGGCAGCAGGTCGTTCTGCACCGCCAGGGCGGTGGCGATGTGCATGGCGGTGGGGAAGCAGTCGTTGGAGCTCTGGCCGCGGTTGACGTGGTCATTGGGATGGACCGGCTTCTTGCCGCCCATGCCGTTGCCGGCCAGCTCGTTGCTGCGCCCGGCGATGACCTCGTTGACGTTCATGTTGCTCTGGGTGCCGCTGCCGGTCTGCCAGACCACCAGGGGAAACTGGTCGTCATGGAAGCCGTCGAGGATCTCGCTGCTGGCCTTCTCGATCAGGGTGGCGACGTCTTCCGGCAACTCGCCTAGGCGCAGATTGACCCGCGCGGCCGCCTTCTTCACCGTCGCCAGGGCATGCACCACCGCCAGCGGCATCTGCTGGTTGCCGATGGCGAAGTTTTCCAGCGACCTCTGGGTCTGGGCGCCCCAGTAGACGTCGTCGGCTACTTCGATGGGGCCGATGCTATCGGTTTCGGTGCGGCTCATGGCGGTCTCCGTTGATGAGATAGGGTCCAGCCAACTTGGGCAGCAGGTTAGCGCCAGGGTTCCCAAATGGGAAGTGTTCTCAAATGGCTGCGGATCCTCGCCAAGTTCAGGCCAGGTTCAGCCGCTCTGTGGCACACTCGCGGTCCATTTTCAGCCTCCTGAAGGATGCCCATGAAGAAGACCCTCCGTACGCTTGGCGCCGTCGTTGTGCTCGCCAGCGCCAGCAGCTTCGCCCTGGCCGATGCCAAGAGCCACGCGGCCGACGCGGAGCGCTTTCTCAAGCTGGCCAACGCCGACAAGCTGACCACGCCGGTCTATGCCCAGGTCCAGCAACTCTTCGCCCAGCATTTCGAGCAGGCCAAGGCGCCGGCCAAGAAGGCCGTGCTGGAAAGCTACACTGCCCGCGCCAACCAGGCGCTGGACAGCACCATCGGCTGGGAAAAGATCAAGCCCGAGATGGTCAAGCTGTACACCGACAACTTCACCGAAGACGAGCTGGAAGGCCTGATCAAGTTCTACCAGTCCGATCTGGGCAAGAAGATGATCGCCACCCTGCCGCGCCTGTCGGCGCAGTCCGCCCAGCTGACCCAGGCCAAGCTGGAGCAGGCGGTACCCAAGGTCAACGGCATCCTCGCCGAGATGGACAAGGAGCTGGGCGTGAAGCCGCCGGCCGGTGCCGAGAACGCGCCGCCGCCCGCCAAGCGCTGATTCCCACCGTTGCCACGAAGCCCGGACCCGTTCCGGGCTTCGTCGTTTATGGGCCGACCGGAGCGATTCCGGGCGGGCCGCCAGCCCGTTAGAATGCGGGTTCTCACAGTCGAGGTATCCCCATGAGCATGCGCGAACGTATCCAGTCCAGCCTGGGCCTGTTGCAACCCGAGCACCTGGAGGTGCTGGACGAAAGCCACATGCACAGCCGCGGCCAGGAGACTCACTACAAGGCGGTGGTGGTCAGTCCACACTTCGCCGGTCTCAACGCGGTGAAGCGCCACCAGAAGGTCTACGGCACCCTGGGCGAACTCATGGGCCAGTTCCATGCCCTGGCGCTACACACCTACACCCCGGAAGAGTGGGCGGCCCAGGGGCAGGCACCGGATTCGCCCACCTGCCGCGGCGGCAGCAAGCACGACCTGGCGGGTTGAGTCCCGCCAGCCCTGTTCAGCGACAGCCTGTATTGGTTAAAATTTGATCGGCGCCGGCATCCTTGCCGGCGTTTTCGTCTAACCGGTCCGCCCTTTGCGAGGGCGACCCCTGGGAACCCGAAGATGACCGACAAGATTGTCGTGGCGGCCTTGTACAAGTTCGTCACCCTGGACGACTACGTCCAATTGCGTGAACCCCTGTTGCAGACCCTCCTGGCGAACGACGTCAAGGGCACCCTGCTGCTGGCCGAAGAGGGCATCAACGGCACCGTCTCCGGCAGCCGCGAAGGCATCGACGCCGTGCTTGCCTGGCTGCGCGCCGATCCGCGCCTGGTCGACATCGACCACAAGGAATCCTACTGCGCCGAGCAGCCCTTCTATCGCACCAAGGTCAAGCTGAAGAAGGAGATCGTCACCCTGGGCGTGCCCGGCGTCGATCCCAACCGCCGCGTGGGCACCTATGTCGAGCCCCGGGACTGGAATGCCCTGGTCGACGATCCCGAGGTGCTGGTGATCGATACTCGCAACGACTACGAGGTGGGCATCGGCAGCTTCAAGGGCGCCATCGACCCCAAGACCAAGAGCTTCCGCGATTTCCCGGCCTATATCCGCGAGCATTTCGATCCCCAACAGCACAAGAAAGTCGCCATGTTCTGCACCGGCGGCATCCGCTGCGAGAAGGCGTCGAGCTTCATGCTGCAGGAGGGCTTTCCCGAGGTCTTCCACCTCAAGGGCGGCATCCTCAAGTACCTCGAAGAGGTGCCCGCGGCCGAGTCGCGCTGGGAGGGCGAGTGCTTCGTCTTCGACAACCGGGTGACCGTGACCCATGACCTCGCCGAGGGGGTCTACGACCAGTGCCATGCCTGCCGCACGCCGGTCTCGCCGGAAGACATGCAGTCGCCGCACTATAGCCCCGGCATCACTTGCCCGCACTGCTGGGATTCGCTGTCGGAAAAGACCCGCGCCGGCGCTCGCGAGCGGCAGAAGCAGATCGAGCTGGCGCGTCTGCGCAACGAACCTCACCCCATCGGCCGCGATCCGCGGCTCAACGCCACGCCCAGCCTCGAGGAGGTCTAGGATGACCGGTCGCCTGCTCTATGTGATGGATCCCATGTGCTCCTGGTGCTGGGGCTTCGCTCCGGTGGTCGAGCGCCTGGCCGAGCGGGCGGCTGCCCAGGACATTCCCCTGCAGCTGGTGGTCGGCGGCCTGCGCCGCGAGCGGGTGGCCCAGGACACCGCCAGCCGGGTGCGCACCCTGGCCTACTGGCAGGCGGTGCAGGACACCACCGGCCAGCCATTCGCCCTCGACCAGGGCCCGCCGGAAGGCCTGGTGTACGACACCGAGCCGGCCTGCCGCGCACTGGTCGCCGCCCGCCAGCTCGACGAAGAGGCCGTCTGGCCGCTGGCCAAGCGCATCCAGCGGGCCTTCTATGTCGAAGCCCTCGACGTCACCCAGCCGGCGCTGCTGGTGGAGCTGGCCGAGGCCTGTGGCCTGCCGCGCATCGAATTCGCCCCGCTGTTCGACGGTGAGGCGGCGCACCAGGCCACCCAGGCCGACTTCGACTGGGCACTCAATCTGGGCATCGCCGGTTTCCCCACGCTGCTGGCCGAGCGGGACGGCCAGCTGGCGCTGATCACCAACGGCTACCAGCCGCTGGACGAACTGGAGCCGCTGCTGGACGCCTGGCTCAGCCGCGGCGCGCAGCCGGCGTGACCCTGGTCATCGACGAGCGCCTAAGGCTGCCCGAGCAGGAAATCCAGCTCACCGCGGTGCGTGCCCAGGGCGCGGGTGGCCAGAACGTCAACAAGGTCTCCAGCGCCGTCCACCTGAGATTCGACATCCAGGCCTCGTCGCTGCCGGAAGCGCTCAAGGCGCGCCTGTTGGCCCTGCACGATGGGCGCATCAGCCGTGACGGCGTGGTGGTGATCAAGGCGCAGCAATACCGCACCCAGGAGCAGAATCGCGCCGACGCCCTGGAGCGCCTGGCCGCGCTGATCGCCGCCGCCAATGTCCAGGAAAAGCCGCGCCGACCCACCAAACCCACCTACGGCTCCAAGCAGCGCCGTCTGGAAGGCAAGTCGCGCCGCAGCGGCCTCAAGGCCAGTCGCGGACGGGTGGATTTCTAGGGGCGCGCGAGCCTGAGCTAGCGCACCACGATCAGCGCGCTGCCGGCCGCTTCCAGCATGTTGCGGGTGTTGCTGCCCATGAAGAAGTGGCGCAGGCGGGAGTGGCCGAAGGCACCCATCACCACCAGCTCCAGGCCGTGCTGCTTGCGATAGCGCTCCAGGCCCAGTTCCACGTCGCCGTCGGTGATGGCGGTGGTGACCGTGCGGCCCCCGGCCCTGAGTTCGTCGGCGGCGCGGGCGAGGGCGGCGCGGCGTTCTTCGCGGTCGCGGCCGACGGTCACCAGGTGGCAGGCCAGGCCGTCGAACAGCCGGCAGTTGGCCACCCAGGTCACCGCCTTGCGGGCGCTGCTGCTGTCGTCATAGGCCAGCAGCACGCCGTCGGGTTTGACGAACAGGTGGCCGGCCACCAGCAACGGGCGATGCAGGAGGCGGATGGCGCTCTCCAGATGGCGACCGATCAGCCGCTTGGGCGGGCTGTCCTCGCCCTGACGGCCCAGCACGATGAGGTCGAAATCCTCCTGCAGACTCTCCAGCGAACCTATCAGGTCACCGTGCTGCAGCACGGCGCCGGCGCAGCGCGCCTGCTGCTCCTCTACCCGCAACTGGGCGGCATCGAGCAGCAGCCGACCCTGGTCTTCGGCGAGATTGCCGCGCTGGGCGTCCAGGGCGGCCAGCTCGGTGAGCAGGTGTTCGCGGTTGACCAGCAGCGGCGGCGTGGCCTGGCCCGGCCGCGGGAAGCGGCGCTGATCCAGCACATGCAGCAGGGTGAGCGGGGCATCCAGGGCGAGCCCCGCCCAGGCGGCGAAGTCGCAGACGGCGGCGCTGACGGCCGAGCCGTCGAGGCAGGCAAGGATCTTGGACATGGCCGCGGGTCTCCGGGAGCAGGACATTGCTGGGAAAGACCCGGCGGCGCCGTTTCGGGTTCAATCGCCGAGGGCGAGGTCGTCCGTCACCCCGCCGCGACGCAGCAGCTGCTTGCAGCGTTGCGACAGGTGCAGCACCCGCACCCGCTTGCCGGCCTTGGCATAGCGCTCGTGCAGGGTGTGCAGCGCCGCCACGGCGGAATAGTCGACGAAGCTCAGGTGGCGGCAGTCCACCACGACCTTCGCGGGATCGCCGGCCGGATCGAACTGGTTGAGAAAGGTGGCGGTGGAGGCGAAGAACAGGGTGCCGTGCACCTGGTACCTCTTGCTGCCGTCGGCCTCCAGGTGGCTGTCGGCATAGAGCCGGCGGGCATGCTGCCAGGCGAAGTTGAGCGCGGCCAGGACGATGCCGCAGAGCACCGCGGTGGCGAGATCGGCGAAGACGGTGATCACGGTCACGGCGACGATCATCAGCATGTCGCTGCGTGGCACCCGGTGCAGCACCCGCAGCGAGGCCCAGGCAAAGGTCTGCTGGGCGACCACGAACATGGTGCCGACCAGCGCCGCCAGGGGAATGCGCTCGATCAGTGGCGAAAGAAACAGCACGAAGAGCAGCATCAGCACGCCGGCGACCACCCCCGACAGCCGGCCACGGCCACCTGAACTCAGGTTGATCATGGTCTGGCCGATCATGGCGCAACCGCCCATGCCGCCGAACAGCCCCGAGGCCAGGTTGGCCGCGCCGAGCGCCACGCACTCGCGATTGGGGCGGCCGCGGCTCTCGGTGATCTCATCGGTGAGATTCAGGGTCAGCAGGGTCTCCAAGAGGCCGACCAGGGCCATCAGCACCGCATAGGGCAGGATGATCTGCAGGGTTTCCAGATTCCAGGGGATGTCGGGCAGCGCCAGCCGCGGCAGGCCGCCGGCGATATGGGCCATATCGCCCAGGGTACGGGTCGGCAGATCGAGGAAATGCACCGCCAGGCCGACGCCGAGGATGGCGGCCAGGGCCGGCGGCACGTCGCGGGTCAGGCGCGGCAGGAGCCAGATGATGGCCATGGTCGCTGCGGTCAGGCCGATCATCAGGTACAGCGGGGTACCGCTGAGCCAGGTCTCACCCTGCTTGAAGTGCTCCAGCTGGGCCAGGGCGATGACGATGGCCAGGCCGTTGACGAACCCCAGCATGACCGGGTGCGGCACCATGCGGATCAGCTTGCCCAGGCGCAGGAGACCGAAGCCGATCATCAGCAGGCCGCCGAGCACCACCGTGGCCAGCAGGTACTGCACGCCGTGCTGCACCACCAGGGCGATGATGACCACCGCCATGGAGCCGGCGGCGCCGGAGACCATGCCGGGGCGGCCACCGAAGAGGGCGGTGAGGGTACAGATGAAGAAGGCGCCATAGAGACCCATCAGCGGATTGAGATGGGCGACCAGGGCGAAGGCGATGCACTCGGGCACCAGGGCAAAGGACGTGGTGAGACCGGCCAGGATGTCGGCGCGGGGAGAGACACTTTTCATGGCGTATCCAGAACGGGCGATGGCACGGCGGGGCGCGATCGCGGAGAGACGACAGGGCAGCAAGACACGGGCAGCCGCCGCAGGGGCGGTTACCGGGGGAGGGGTGGTGCTATGGCGGCGTCGGCAGGCGCTTGGACATGGTGAGGGGGTCCGAAGGCATCGCGAGGAAAGTTAGCGAGCTTAGCATGACTTTCCAGCGCTGCCGAATCGACGGGATCGATGGACCGCTCTACCGGACGTCTTTCGCCAGGCCTTGACCTTGCACATCCGCTGGATGAGCGGCCGCGATCCGCTGCCCACTCGCCACCCCGTTCGTCAGACCGTTGGTGGATCAGGAGACGGAAGGCCGACTTCCATTGATCGGCGACAACAGCGAAGCGCTCGATAAGTCAGACGGTTGGGTTACTCTCTGTGCAGGGTCCGGCTACGCACCGGGCCCAGCCTGAACGAGGATAAGAACCGTGGATATGAACCGTCGGCAATTCTTCAAGGTCGCTGGAGTCGGCCTTGCGGGATCCAGCCTGGCGGCGTTAGGCATGGCTCCCACAGCCGCCTTCGCCGACCAGGTGCGCCAATTCAAACTGGCGCACACCGTGGAAACCCGTAACACCTGTCCTTACTGCTCGGTCGGCTGCGGCCTGATCATGTACAGCATGGGCGACCGGGCCAAGAACGTGGCCCAGAACATCATTCACATCGAGGGCGACGCCGACCACCCGGTCAATCGCGGCACCCTCTGCCCGAAGGGCGCCGGCCTGCTGGATTTCATCCACAGCCCCAATCGCCTCAAGTACCCCGAAGTCCGCAAGCCGGGCAGCAACGAGTGGACCCGCATCAGCTGGGACGAGGCGCTCGGGCGCATCGCCACCCTGATGAAGGAAGACCGCGATGCCAACTTCATCGCCACCAACGACAAGGGCCAGACGGTCAATCGCTGGCTGACCACGGGCTTTCTGGCCGCCTCGGCGTCCTCCAATGAAACCGGTTATCTGACGCACAAGATCGCACGGAGTCTGGGCCTGCTGGCCTTCGACAACCAGGCGCGCGTCTGACACGGCCCGACGGTGGCAGGTCTTGCCCCGACGTTTGGCCGTGGTGCGATGACGAATCATTGGAGCGACATCAAGAACGCCAATCTCGTCCTCATCATGGGCGGCAATGCCGCTGAAGCCCATCCGTGCGGCTTCAAATGGGTCACCGAGGCCAAGGCGCACAACAACGCCCGGCTGATCGTGGTCGATCCGCGTTTCACCCGTTCCGCCTCGGTGGCGGATTACTACGCGCCGATCCGTACCGGCAGCGACATCGCCTTCCTGGGCGGGCTGATCAATTACCTGATCACGAACGACAAGATCCAGCAGGATTACGTCCGCAACTACACCGACGCCGGCTTCCTGGTGAAGGAAGGCTTCACCTTCGAGGACGGCCTGTACAACGGCTACGATGCGGAGAAGCGCACCTACACCGACAAGGTGAACTGGGGCTATCAGATCGGCGACGACGGCTTCGTCAAGATCGATCCGACCCTGCAGGATCCGCGCTGCGTCTTCCAGTTGATGAAGCAGCACTACAGCCGCTACACCCTGGAGGTGGCCAGCCAGACCTGCGGCACGCCGCCCGAGGCGATCCAGAAGGTCTGGGCCGAGATCGCCGAGACCTCGGCGCCCGGTCGCGTCATGACCATCCTCTATGCCCTGGGCTGGACCCAGCACTCCATCGGCGCGCAGATCATCCGCTGCGGTGCCATGGTGCAACTGCTGCTGGGCAACATCGGCATGCCCGGTGGCGGCATGAACGCCCTGCGCGGTCACTCCAACATCCAGGGCCTTACCGACCTGGGTCTGCTGTCGATCCAGCTGCCTGGCTACCTGACCATCGGCGGTGACGGCGAGCAGGACTACAACGCCTTCATCACCCGCCGCGCCAGCAAGCCGCTGCGCCCGGGGCAGCTGAGCTACTGGCAGAACTACGGCAAGTTCCACGTCAGCCTGATGAAGGCCTGGTACGGTGACAAGGCCACCAAGGACAACGACTGGTGCTACCACTGGTTGCCCAAGGTCGATGTCACCGGCGCCGGCTACGACGTCCTGCGTTACTTCGACATGATGGGCAAGGGCCAGGTCAACGGCTATGTCTGCCAGGGCTTCAACCCCATCGCTGCCTTCCCCAACAAGGCCAAGGTGATGCGCGGGCTGTCCAAGCTCAAGTGGCTGGTGATCATGGACCCGCTGGCCACCGAGACCTCCGAGTTCTGGCGCAACCACGGCGATCACAACGATGTGAACACCGCCGAGATCCAGACCGAGGTGTTCCGCCTGCCCACCACCTGCTTCGCCGAGGAAGACGGTTCCCTAGTCAACTCCAGTCGCTGGCTGCAGTGGCACTACAAGGGCGCCGAGGCACCCGGCGAAGGGCGCAGCGACATCGCCATCATGTCCGAGCTGTTCCTCAAGCTGCGCGAGGCCTATGCCCGGGAGGGCGGGGCCTTCCCCGATCCGATCCTGGGGCTGTCCTGGCCCTACGCCAAGCCCGAGGAGCCGGCGCCGGAAGAACTCGCCAAGGAGTTCAACGGCTACGCGGTCACCGATGTGCTGGATGCCAAGGGCGCGGTCTCGGCCAAGGCCGGGCAGCAACTCGCCGGTTTCGGCCAGCTGATGGACGATGGCAGCACGGCGTCGGGTTGCTGGATCTTCTGCGGGTCCTGGACCGAACAGGGCAACCAGATGGCGCGGCGCGACAACAGCGATCCCTTCCACATGGGGCAGACCCTGGGTTGGGCCTGGTCATGGCCGAACAACAGACGCATCCTCTACAACCGCGCCTCCTCGGATCTCCAGGGCAAGCCCTGGGACCCGAGCAAGAAGCTGGTGTGGTGGAACGACAAGGCGCAGAAGTGGGGCGGCACCGACGTGCCGGACTACAAGATCGACGCCAAGCCGGCCGATGGCATGAGTCCCTTCATCATGAACCCCGAAGGGGTGGCGCGCTTCTTTGCCCTGGACAAGATGGCCGAAGGGCCCTTCCCGGAGCACTACGAGCCGTTCGAGACCCCCATCGGCGTCAACCCGCTGCACCCCAACAACCGCAAGGCCCTCAACAGCCCGGCGGCGCGGGTGCTCAAGGATGACTGGGCGGACTTCGGCGATCGCAAGGATTTCCCCTATGCGGCCACCACCTACCGCCTGACCGAGCACTTCCACTACTGGAGCAAGCACTGCCGCCTCAACGCCATCATCCAGCCGGAGCAATTCGTCGAGATCGGCGAGGTGCTGGCCAAGCAGAAGGGCATCGCCGCCGGTGATCTGGTGCGCGTCACCTCCAAGCGCGGCCACATCGTCTGCAAGGCGGTGGTGACCAAGCGGATCCGTCCGCTGCAGGTCAACGGCGAGACGGTGCACCACGTCGGCATCCCCATCCACTGGGGCTTCTCCGGTGTGGCGCGGATGGGTTACCTGGCCAACACCCTGACCCCCTTCGTGGGTGATGGGAACACCCAGACGCCCGAGTTCAAGTCGTTCCTGGTCAACGTGGAGAAAGCGTGATGGCAAGCCAAGATATCTATGCCCGCTCCGCGACCACCACGGCCTATCCGTCCGTGCGTAACCAGGCGGAAGTGGCCAAGCTGATCGATGTGTCCAAGTGCATCGGCTGCAAGGCCTGTCAGGTCGCCTGCTCGGAATGGAACGAACTGCGCGACGAGGTGGGCCATACCCACGGCACCTACGACAACCCGGCGGACCTCACCGCGGACTCCTGGACGCTGATGCGTTTCACCGAGCACGAGGACGAGGCCGGCAAGCTGGAGTGGCTGATCCGCAAGGACGGTTGCATGCACTGCGCCGAGCCGGGCTGCCTCAAGGCCTGTCCGAGTCCGGGGGCCATCGTCAAGTACGCCAACGGCATCGTCGACTTCAACCAGGATCACTGCATCGGTTGCGGCTATTGCATCGCCGGTTGCCCCTTCGACATCCCGCGGATCTCGAAGAAGGACAACAAGGCCTACAAGTGCTCGCTGTGTTCGGACCGGGTCGGGGTCGGCCTGGAGCCGGCCTGCGTGAAGACCTGTCCGACCGGCGCCATCACCTTCGGCACCAAGGACGCCATGAAGGAGCACGCCGCCGAGCGCATCGTCGATCTCAAGAGTCGCGGCTACGAGAACGCCGGTCTGTACGACCCGGTTGGGGTAGGGGGCACCCACGTCATGTACGTGCTGCACCATGCCGACCAGCCGCAGCTGTACAACCACCTGCCCAAGGACCCGACCATCAGCCCCACCGTGGGCCTGTGGAAGGGCTTCACCAAACCTCTGGCGCTGCTGGCCATGGGCGCGGCGGTGCTGGCCGGCTTCTTCCACTACGTGCGTGTCGGCCCCAACCGGACCGATGACGACGACGAGGTGGTCGAGGCGCCGCCCCGTCCCGAGGGCGATGCGCCCCGGGGCGAGGTCAAGCAGCTGAGTCCGTCCGTGCAGATCTTCGATCCGCACGACAAGCAGCCCTAGCAGGGGTACGCCCCCGGTTTGACCGGGGGCGTCCTGGGAGATCGAGATGAAACCTGAAATCCAGCGTTACAACGCCAACGAGCGGACCAACCACTGGATCGTGGCGATCCTGTTCTTCATGGCCGGGCTGTCGGGACTGGCGCTGTTCCATCCCGCGCTGTTCTGGCTTTCGAACCTGTTCGGTGGCGGCACCTGGACGCGCATCCTGCATCCCTTCATGGGTGTGGCGATGTTCGTGTTCTTCGCCTTTCTGGTGATCCGCTTCTGGCGGCACAACAAGATCGGTCGCGAAGACGCCCAGTGGCTCAAGCAGATCAACGACGTCCTGAACAACCGCGAGGAAAAGCTGCCGCCGATCGACAAGTACAACCCCGGGCAGAAGATCCTGTTCTGGGTGCTGCTGGCCTGCATGCTGGTGCTGCTGATCAGCGGCGTGGTTATCTGGCGGCAGTACTTCGCCCACCTGTTCCCCATCCCGGTGATCCGCCTGGGCGCCCTGGCCCATGCCGTCGCCGCCTTCGTGCTGGTGCTGTCGATCATCGTGCACATCTATGCCGGGATCTGGATCAAGGGTTCGGTGACCGCGATGATGACCGGCTGGGTGAGCCGGGCCTGGGCCAAGAAGCACCACTCGCTGTGGTACGAGAAGGTCACCCGCGAGAAGAAGTGAGCCCTTTGCTGTTGGGCTTCGCTGCGCTCAACCCAACCTACGGATAGGTGCGCATGATTTCCCCCGCGCACCGATCTGACCCCCTCTCCCTCCGGGAGAGGGTTGGGGTGAGGGGCAGGGTGCCCAACACCCCAACCCGCCCGCTATCCTGAATCCTCTCTCTTCCACCGTTCTGCTAAGGAGCCCTGCCATGGCGGGCCAGATCCTCGAGCCCGGCGAAATCGAAGCCGCGGCCGTCAATCCCGATTTCATCCTGCTGCCCGGTGGCGAGCTGTTCGGCTATCGCGCCGACCGCCTGCGCCTGCTGGCCGCCGGTAATGCTCTGGGCGACTACCTGTTGCTGATGGCCGAGGTGTGCGAGGCCCAGCAAGGGGTCTTCGACCGCCTCGCGCCCCTGCCGCTGGACGAGGCGCGCAGCGCCCGGAGTCTGCAGCACGGTCTGCCACCCCTGGGCTACGACACCCTGGTCCGCGAAGGCGACTGGCTGCCCGCGCTGGATGCCCTGCTGGAGACCCTCACGCTCTCTCAGGCACCGGTGCAGGCCGCCCTGGACGAACTGCGCCAGACCGACGCCGGCCAGCGCAAGGCCTGGGCCATCGCCCTGCTGGCGGGCAGCTACGAGCTGGTGCCGGCCGGCGTGGTGCCCTTTCTCGGCGCCGCCCTGCAGGTGGCCTGGACCCACTGGCTGCAGCGCAGCGACTTCAGCGCCCTGCGCGAACAGGGCAGCCAGACGGCCTGCCCCTGCTGCGGTGCGCCGCCCATGGCCGGGGTCATCCATCACCTGGGCAAGGCCAATGGCCTGAGGTACCTGACCTGTTCGCTGTGCGCCTGCGAGTGGCACTTCGTGCGGGTCAAGTGCAGCCACTGCGAGACCGGCAAGGGGCTCGGCTATTACTCCCTGAGCACCGACGACGCCAATGCCCAGAAGGCCCCGCTGCGCGCCGAGACCTGTGCCCACTGCAAGACCTACCTCAAGCACCTCTATCGCGACCACGACGCCCGCAGCGAACCCCTGTCCGCCGACCTCGCCAGCCTGGCGCTGGACGTGCGCCTGGCGGAAGAGGGCTACCAGCGTCACGCGCCCAACCTGCTGTTCGCCCCGGGCTAGACCCGGCACGGCGACCGCCCGGGGCAGGGCGGTCGCCGCCGCTTCTGTTTCCGCATATGGCGGGCTGCCCGGGCCCGGCCCTCGCTGGCGCACGCAGCCCTTTTCCACTTCGTGAAGCCAAGCCGCGCGAACCTCGGCGAAGCGGTTGCTAACGTTGCTTATCGCGCCAAGAGTCGCTCGAGGGTGCCCTGTCACCTGAGGGTCATCTTGCAGAGCCAGTCTATCGAGGGGCACAAAACCTTCTATCACGCCGGGCGGCGAAGCCGTCTAGTATGGAGATTGCGCCGCTTCGTCGGTGTGCCCATCTGATGAGGGGATAACAATGACCGCAACGTCCGCTTCGCCCATGGTGGGGCTCTCTCTGGAGCCGGCTCGATGCCGGCCTCGGCGCCTGTCGAGCCCCTAGGCCGACGCGACTGGAACCACGCCTTCTGCAGGCCGTGCTGCTGTCGCGGCTGACAACCGGATGAACAAGACCCTGAGGTAGCCAAGAAGATGTCGACCGAATCCAAGTGCCCGTTCAATCACGCCGCCGGCGGCGGTACCACCAACAAGGATTGGTGGCCGAACCAGCTCAATCTCAACTTCCTGCACCAGCATTCTTCGCTCTCCGACCCGATGGGCGAAGAGTTCGACTACGCCACCGAATTCAAGAGTCTCGACCTGGAAGCGGTGAAGGCGGACCTGCGCGCCGTGATGACCGATTCCCAGGACTGGTGGCCGGCCGACTTCGGCCACTACGGCCCGCTGTTCGTGCGCATGGCCTGGCACAGCGCCGGCACCTATCGCGTTGGTGACGGCCGTGGCGGCGCCGGTCAGGGTCAGCAGCGCTTCGCGCCGCTCAACAGCTGGCCGGACAACGTCAGCCTGGACAAGGCGCGCCGGCTGATCTGGCCGATCAAGCAGAAGTATGGCCGCAAGATCTCCTGGGCCGACCTCATCGTCCTCACCGGCAACGTCGCCCTGGAATCCATGGGCTTCAAGACCTTCGGCTTCTCCGGCGGTCGCCAGGACGTCTGGGAACCGGACGACGCCGTGTTCTGGGGTTCGGAAACCGTCTGGCTGGGGGGCGATGTCCGCTACGGCGAGCACAAGCAGATGGAGCAGCCCGGTGACGGCGTGTTGACCGCGCAGCCCGAGCAGCATCCGGTCGAGCAGAGCCGCAACCTGGGTTCCAGCCGCATGCTGGAGAATCCGCTGGCTGCCGTGCAGATGGGCCTGATCTACGTGAACCCCGAAGGTCCCAACGGCAACCCCGATCCGGTGGCCTCGGCCCACGACATCCGCGAGACCTTTGGCCGCATGGCCATGAACGACGAGGAAACCGTCGCCCTGATCGCCGGCGGTCACGCCTTCGGCAAGACCCACGGTGCGGGCCCGGCCACCAGCGTCGGCGCCGAGCCGGAAGCGGCCGACCTGGAACAGCAGGGCTTCGGCTGGCAGAACAGCTATGGTACCGGCAAGGGCGCCGACACCATCACCAGCGGCCTCGAAGTGACCTGGACCTCCACGCCGACCCGCTGGAGCAACGAATACTTCGAGAACATGTTCAAGTTCGAGTGGGAGCTGTTCAAGAGCCCGGCCGGTGCCCACCAGTGGCGGCCGAAGGATGGCGCCGGTGCCAATGCCGTGCCCGATGCCCACGATCCGAGCAAGCGGCACCAGCCGACCATGCTGACGTCTGACCTGGCGCTGCGCTTCGATCCGGCCTACGAGAAGATCTCCCGGCGCTTCCTGGAAAATCCCGACCAGCTGGCCGATGCCTTCGCCCGCGCCTGGTTCAAGCTGACCCATAGGGACATGGGCCCGCTGGCCCGCTACCTGGGCCCGGAAACCCCGGCCGAAGAGTTGCTCTGGCAGGACCCGCTGCCCAAGGCCACAGGTGCGCCCCTGGGCGAAGCCGAGGTCAAGGCGCTCAAGGACAAGCTGGCCGCGTCCGGCCTGAGGGTGTCCGAACTGGTGGGTACCGCCTGGGCGGCCGCGGCCAGCTTCCGTGGTTCCGACAAGCGGGGCGGCGCCAACGGCGGCCGGCTGCGCCTGGCGCCGCAGAAGGATTGGGAAGTCAACCAGCCGGCGCAACTGGCCAAGGTGCTGGGTGTGCTGGAGGGTATCCAGCGCGACTTCCAAGGTCAGGGCAAGCAGGTGTCCATCGCCGACCTGATCGTGCTGGCCGGTAGCGTCGGGGTGGAAAAGGCCGCCCAGGCGGCGGGTCATTCGATCACCGTACCCTTCACCCCGGGCCGCGTGGATGCCTCCCAGGAGCAGACCGACGTCGAGTCCTTCGGGCACCTGGAGCCCTGGGCCGATGGCTTCCGCAACTACGTGGGCGGTCAGTTCAAGGTCAAGCCGGAATTCCTGCTGGTGGACAAGGCGCACCTGCTGAACCTGACCGCGCCCGAGCTGACGGTACTGCTGGGCGGCCTGCGTGTGCTGGACATCAACGTCGGCGGCGCCAAGCACGGCGTCTTCACCCAGCGGCCGCAGACCCTGACCAACGACTTCTTCGTCAACCTGCTGGACATGGCCACCGAGTGGAAGGCCACCGGTCCGGACAAGGCCACCTTCGAAGGTCGCGATCGCAAGACCGGCGCCGTGAAGTGGACCGGTACCCGGGTCGATCTGGTGTTCGGCTCCCACGCCCAGCTGCGCGCCCTGAGCGAGGTCTATGGCAGTGCCGACGCCCAGGAGAAGTTCGTCAAGGACTTCGTCAAGGTGTGGACCAAGGTGATGGAGCTGGATCGTTTCGATCTGCGTTGATCGCCGCGCGGTGACTAGAACGCCTCCTTCGGGAGGCGTTTTTTTTGGTCTTGCAGCCGCACCGCCATTCATCGGCGATCAGTGGTGATTTCGCTGGAGTCAGCGTGCTAGAGGGGTTTCGACTGCCGCTTCGCTGCTTCCTGCCAGCCTTAAGCAAACCCTAAGCGCACCTTAAGGAGCGCGTAACCCGGGAGATACAAACTGCGCTAAACAACCAGAGGCTGTCCCCATGGAAGCGCTTGCCGAACTCTCCCTCAGTCTGGTCGAAGGTGCCGTGCGCCCCGAGCTGTGTCGCGACGAAGTCCTCGCCGATCTGTTCGAGGCCACCGCGGCGCGGGCGCCCGAACGACCGGCGCTGCTCGAAGGCGAGCGCAGCCTGAGCTATGGCGAGCTGGACGCCTGGGCCGACCGCGCCGCCTCGCGGCTGCTGGCCGCCGGTGCCGGTCCGGGGCGGGTGGTTGGCCTCTGGCTGCCGCGCGGCATCGAGCTGCTGGTGATGCAACTGGCCATCGCCAAGACCGGCGCCGCCTGGCTGCCCTGCGACGCCGAAACCCCGGCCGATCGCGTGGCCCTGTGCCTGGAAGACGCCCAGGCGGTAGGCGTGATCACCGGGGCGCCCTTCGCCGATCTGCTGGCGCGCCCCGGGTTGCACTGCTGGACCCCCGACGCGCTGAGCGTCGCCCTGGGCCAGGGTGAAACCCTGCGCCGGCGCGGCCTGGTCTCTCCGGACAACCTCGCCTACCTGATCTACACCTCCGGCTCCACCGGCAAGCCCAAGGGCATCGGCATCCGCCAGGACAGCATCTGCCACTTCCTGCGCAGTGAGAATTCGCTGCTCGGCATCGAGGCTGGCGACCGGGTCTACCAGGGTTTCTCGGTGGCCTTCGACATGTCCTTCGAAGAGATCTGGATCAGCTACCTGGTGGGCGCCACCCTTTGGCTCGCGCCGCGGGAGATCACCGCCGATCCCGAAGCGCTGGCCCGCGCCCTGACCGCCAATCGCATCAGCGTGCTGCACGTAGTGCCGACGCTGCTGGCGCTGCTGCCGGAAGACGTCCCCAGCCTGCGCCTGATCAACCTCGGCGGCGAGATGTGCCCCGAGCCCCTGGTGGCGCGCTGGAGTCGGCCGCAGCGGCGGCTGTTCAACACCTATGGTCCGAGCGAGGCCACCGTCTCGGCGAGTCTGGCACAGCTGCAACCGGGCGAGCCGGTGACCATCGGCCGGCCGCTGCCCAACTACAGCCTGCTGGTGGTGCCTGCCGATGCCAGCCAGCCGCTGGCGCTGCTGCCGCGCGATCAGGTGGGCGAACTCTGCATCACCGGTCCCGGCGTGGCCGACGGCTACCTGGGCCGCCCGGAGTTGACCGCCGAGAAATTCCTGCCCAATCCCTGGAGCACCGGCAGCCACGACCTCAAGCTCTATCGCACCGGTGACCTGGCGCGGGTCGACGAACACGGCCAGGTGCACTGCCTGGGCCGCGTCGACGACCAGGTGAAGATCCGCGGCTATCGCGTCGAACTGGGCGAGATCGAAGCCACCCTGGCCCGGCAACCCGGGGTCGGGACCGTGGCCGTGGTGCTGCGCGAAGAGGGCGGCGTGGAGCAACTGGTGGCCTTCCTGGTCGGCGATGGCGGCCCGCTGCCGCGCAGCGATCTGTTGCGGACCGAACTGGCCGGCTGCCTGCCGTTGTACATGGTGCCGAGTCGCTTCGAATGGCTCAGCGAGATGCCGCGGCTGAATTCCGGCAAGATCGACCGCAAGCAACTGCGCGCGCGCCCGCTGGCCATCGCTGCGGTGGCGCCGGTCGCCCCGGCCAGTGGCGCCCTGGGTGCGCTGCTGGCGGCCACCGCCGAACTCTTCCCCGGTCAGCCGCTGCACGCCGAGATGGATTTCTTCGACGACCTGGGCGGGCACTCGCTATTCGCCGCGCGGCTGGTCTCGCGGCTGCGCCAGGACCCGCGCTATGCCAGCGCCACGGTCAAGGCGGTCTATGCCGGCCGCACCCTGGGCGCCATCGCCGAGGCCCTGGAAGCCGACGCCGCCGAGGCGGGCGCAACGACGGCCACCGAGGCCTGGGCGCCGCCCAGCCGCTGGCGGCGCTGGCGCTGTGGCCTGGCCCAGGCGGTGGCCCTGCCGCCGCTGCTGACCCTGCGCCTGGGTCGCTGGCTGGCACCCTTCCTGGCCTTCCCGCTGCTGATCCATTCCGGTACCGCGCTGCCCCTGGCGATGCTGACCGCCCTCAGTCTGTTCGTCCTCGCCATCGGCCTGGAATTCGCCGTGGCCGTGGTGGGCAAGCGCCTCACCGGCCGCCTGCAGCCCGGTCGCTATCCGCTCTGGGGGCTGACCTACTACCGCTGGTGGCTGGGCGAGCGCTTCCTCGCCCTGGCGCCGGCCTACCTGCTCAGTGGCTCGCCCCTGGCACGGGGCTGGCTGCGCCTGCTCGGGGCTCAGGTCGGCGCCGAGGCCTTCGTCGGTACCCTGACCCTGCGCGTCCCCGAGTTGCTGACCCTGGGGCAGGGCGCCAGCCTGGGCAACGGCGTCAATTTCGAAAATGCCCGGGTGCTGCGCGGCGAATTGCTGCTCGGCGCCGTGACCCTGGGGCGCGAAGCCCAGGTCGGATCCTATGCCATCCTCGAAGGCGACACCGCCCTCGGTGACGGTGCGCGCCTGCAGGCCCAATCCGCCCTGCGCAGTGGTCAGCGCATCCCCGCCGGCCGCAACTGGGGCGGCGCGCCGGCCCACGACCAGGGTGCCGCCGGTGCCCGTGTCCTGCCGCCGGCCCCGGTGTCCCGTGTCCAGCGTGCTCTGCTCAAAGGCCTCTATGCCCTCAGCGGCCTGGTGGTCTCGGTGCTGTTCTTCATGCCGCTGTTTCCCCTGGCGCTGCTGATCGACGAACTGGAAAGCTTCGGGGGGCTGCCCTGGTGGCGCACCTCTTCGCTGCTGCTCGATGCCCTGCAATACGGTGTCCTGGCCCTGCCATTGGGCGTGGTCAGCGTCGCCCTGACCCTGCTCGGCTGCGCCCTGGCGCGGCGGCTGATCCTGCCGCGGCTGGAAGAAGGCCAGTGGTCGATCGACAGCCTCTTCTACTGGCGCAAGTGGCTGGCCAACCTGATCCAGGAGTCGGCGCTGCAAAGCCTGCAGGGCCTCTATGCCACCGTCTATTCGGCGCTCTGGTATCGCCTGCTGGGTGCCCGGGTCGGTCGCGATGCGGAGATTTCCACCGCCCAGGGCCCGGTCTCCTCGCTGCTGGAGCTGGGCGCCGAGACCTTTATCGCCGATGCCGTGATGCTGGGTGACGAACAGGTCGCCCAGGGCTGGATGACCCTCAGACGCACCTCCATCGCCCGGCGCAGTTTCGTCGGCAACGGCGCCTATGTCGCCGACGGCTGCCACATCCCCGAAGACGCCCTGATCGGTGTTCTGGGTCGACTCGACGAGGGTGTGCCCCTGCGCCAGGGCGAAACCTGGCTCGGCTCGCCGGCGGTCCGGCTGCCGGCGCGGGAAACCCTGACCGGCTACCCGGAAAGCCTGACCTTCCGCCCGGCCCCCTGGCGACGGGTGGCGCGTGGCCTGATCGAAGCCCTGCGCATCGTGCTGCCCACCGGCTTCACCGTGGCCGCCGGCTGCGCCATCGCCGAGGCCCTGGTGCCGCTGTGGCAGCAGGGCGCCTGGTTGCAACTGCTCGGCGAAACGCTGCTGGCCGGCAGCGCCTTCGCCCTGGCCAGCTTCCTGGTCGTGCTGGGGCTCAAGTGGCTGGTGGTAGGCCGTTATCGCCCGCGTTCGGCACCCATGTGGACCTTTTTCGTCTGGCGCAGCGAGGCCATCACCAGCCTCTACGAAACCCTGGCGGTGCCCAATCTGCTCGGCGCCCTGCGCGGCACGCCCTGGCTGCCGCTGGCGCTGCGCCTGCTCGGCGCCCGCCTGGGTCGCGGCACCTACCTGGATACCACCGACCTCACCGAATTCGACTGCGTGCGCCTCGGTGACCACGGCGAACTCAACGCCCTGGCCGGTCCCCAGACCCATCTGTTCGAAGACCGGGTGATGAAGGTCGGCGAGGTGGAGCTGGGCAAGGGCGTCAACCTGGGGCCGCGCAGCGTGGTGCTCTATGGCGCCCGCGTCGACGACGACGTGGAACTGGGCCCGCTGTCGCTGGTGATGAAAGGCGAAACCCTGCCGGGTCGCTCGCGCTGGGAGGGTAACCCCGTTCAGCCCCGGCGCTAGGACTGTCACACAACCATAAAGACAGCCCTGGATACTCCGCCCCGTACAACAATGACGGGGCAAGGCGATGACGGCGTGGGTACGACGGATCAGGATCGGACGGACCGGCTGGCTGCTGGGCCTGGCCCTGCTGCTGGCACTGGGGGTGACCCAGGGCCTGCGCAGCAGCCATCTGGACAGCCAGTTGCTGTTCTGGCTCGGCCAGCAGTGGCAGAGCGAACCCCGAACTTCCTTGGACCTCGGTCGCTACCGGGTGGCGGTGGAAGCCAAGCCGGTGGCCGGCGTCACCGAGAATCTGTCCGACCTCAGCTATGACCCGGAGCGGGATCGCCTCTGGGCGGTGATCAACAATCCGCCGGAGTTGCTGGCCCTGAGCCGGGACGGCGAGCTGCTGCAACGCCATCGCCTGGAAGGCTTCGACGACGTCGAAGGCGTGACCTATCTGGGCCACGACCGCCTGCTGTTGGCGGAAGAGGGTGCCAACGCCCTGACCCTGGTAGGCATTCCCGAGGGCGACGACGTGCTCCGGCGCAAGGACTACCGCAGCCTGACCCTGGATCTCTTCCCCCGCGCCAACCAGGGTTTCGAAGGCCTGGACTATGACGCCGCCCGCGATCGCCTGTTCGTGGTCAAGGAGCACTCGCCGCGCAAGCTCTATGAAATCCGTGGCCTGCTCAGGAGCTTCGACGGCGACTTCGCCCTGCGCATCATCGATCGCCAGGCCTGGCTGGACCAGGCGCCCAGCACCGGCGACCTGTCCGCGGTCCATGTCGATCGCCGCACCGGCCACCTGCTGCTGCTCAGCGACGAGTCGCGGGTGCTGATCGAACTCGACGACCAGGGCCATACCCTGGATACCCGTTCCCTGGTGGCGCCCTTCGGCGGCCTGTCACGGCGGATCCGCCAGCCCGAAGGCGTCACCCTGGATACCGCCGGCAACCTCTATGTGGTCAGCGAGCCCAATCTGTTCTATCGCTACCAGAAGCGCTGATCAGACGCCGCCCAGTCGCTCCAGCACGGCGGGGGTGTCCTGGGCGCCCATGGCGCGGGCCACGCTCAGCGCCGTGTTGCCGGCAGCGTCCCGGGCCTTGGGATCAGCGCCGCGGGCGACCAGCAATTCCACCATCTGCACGTGATTGAACATGGCCGCCATCATCAGCGCGGTCTTGCCGTCGGGCATGGCGCCCTCCACGGCGGCGCCGTGCTCCAGCAGCAGTTCGGCCATCGGTAGGTTGTTCTTGAAGGCCGCCCCGGCCAGGGGCGACTGGCCCATGTCGTTGGCGAGGTTCGGATCGGCCCGGTACTCCAGCAGGACACGACTGGCCTCCAGGTGACCGTGGTAGCTGGCCAGCATCAGCAGGCTGTCGCCCTTGTGATTGCGCAGATTGGGCGTCAGCCCCTTTTCCAGCACCAGGGCCAGCACCTCGGCATTGCCGGTGCGCGCGAGGTTGAACACCTCGGTGGCGAATTCCTGGGCTTCTTCATCGGTCATGCGCTGGGGACCGTCTGCGGTCATGGGGTTCTCCTGGGCTAAGGCGGACGGGACCC
Source organism: Pseudomonas sp. PGPPP4 (assembly GCF_002256045.1). NCBI lineage: Bacteria > Pseudomonadati > Pseudomonadota > Gammaproteobacteria > Pseudomonadales > Pseudomonadaceae > Pseudomonas > Pseudomonas sp. PGPPP4. The sequence goes on along the minus strand of NZ_NKID01000006.1, from coordinate 260,914 downwards.
TCGGGGTCCCGGACGATAGGAGGGCAGACCCGAACGGCAGGAGGGAGTTCTCTCGCGGCGGCGAAACAAGGCCGCCGCGAGCCGGCTAGCCGAAGGTGGCGTGGGTCTCGGCGAAGGCCTGCAATTCCGCCACGCTGTAGTTGCCGACCATCAGCACCGGGCCATGGGCCGTGCCGATCTGCGCCGGCAGGGTGTCCAGAAAACCACCGGTAGGGGTCACCCCGAGGTTGGTGTATTCGGCGGCCGGCAGATGGAATTCGGCGATCAGGCGCGCCGCTTCGGCGATTCCGGCGGCCACGCTGAGCGGATGCAGGGCCGCCCCTAGCGGATTGACCTGGCCACCGTTGTCGCCGTTGAACAGGTGGCCGACCTTGGCCGCCGCCTGGGTCAGGTCGTGCTGGTCGGCCTGGGCACCGATCAGGAACAGCGAGCCATAGTGGGGCAGGCTGCCGCCACCCTCGGCCTGGCTGACGAAGCTCGGCGCGAAGGGCTGTTCGCCGCGGATGTCGGAGCTGTAGTTGGCCACCGGATCGCCCAGGGTGACCACATTGACGAAATTGCCCCCATGGCCCACGGCCTGAGCATCGCGGGGAATGCCCGAGGCCTCGAAGCTGATGCCGCCGAGACCGGTCTGCTGGGCGACGTAGGCCGCCGAGATGCCACCCAGGGAGTGGCCGGTGACGAAGATGTCCTGGGTGCCATAACCCTGCTTGGCCGCCGCCTCGATCACCTGGTGGGCGAAGTCCAGCGACTGCCGCTGGGCGCTGGAGACCTGCTGGCCGAGGATCTGCAGATCGCTCAGCAGGCCACCGGCGGTAGAGAGGGGATCGATCAGCAGATTCTCGCCTCTGGTGGTGCCGGCATAGGTGATGAGCACCTGGTTCTCGGCGGTGATCCAGGTATGGGCCGTGGCGCCGTTGAGCGAGTTGTGCAGCGTCAGCTGATGGCCATCGACCAGGAACGGCCGCATGCCGTCGGGCGTGCCACCCAGTACGTACTCGCTGATGGCGCCGTTGAGGAATTCGCTGACGGTGGGGGTGCTGGCCGAGTGGGTCTGCGCCAGCGGCGTGGCCGCGGCGCTCTTCAGCGTGTGCAGGTAGGTGAAGTTGCCGAGGCTGACGATGTCGCTGTTGTCGAGCAGGCCATCGCTGGCCCAGAGGGAGGATTTCTTGGACATGACGGCACCTTTGTTATTGTCGTGAGGTGGACGTGGTGGCCAGGGCTCTCCACGCCAGGATCGCGATAGGCGCCTGGGAAGAGCCCGCGAAACCATCCTAGGACGGGCTCTGGCACGCGGCAAACCGGGAACCCGGGGGTCATTTCCGGACGCCCCGGGTCCGGGTTCAGGCCACCTCAGTCCAGGGCGGGCCAGCCCTGTGGCCGTCCGGCGCGCCTGGTCGACCCGCCGCGGGTTCGGGCTACACTGGGGGTCGACTCGACCCAAGAGGCTCCCATGACCGCCATCCGCCTGCCGTCCATCGACCGCCTGCTGCGCCATCCCGCTTCGCGTCCGCTGGAGGAGCGCCATGGTCGCGAGCAGGTCCTTGGCGGCTATCGCTCGCTGCTGGACGATCTGCGCGAGGCCCTGAGAGCCGGCACCCTGACCGCTGTGGAGGTGGACGAGGGCGTGCTGGCCGGTCGCCTGGGCGAGCGCCTGGCGTTGCACAGCCAGCCGCGGGTGCGGCGGGTGTTCAACCTCACCGGCACGGTGCTGCACACCAACCTGGGGCGGGCGCTGCTGGCGGAAGAGGCCATCGCCGCGGTAGTCGAGGCCGCGCGTCAGCCGATGAATCTGGAGTTCGACCTGGCCACCGGCAAGCGCGGCGATCGCGACGATCTGGTCGCCGAGCTGGTGCGCGAACTCACCGGCGCCGAGGCGGTGACGGTGGTCAACAACAACGCCGCGGCGGTCCTGCTGGCCCTGCATGCCCTAGGGGCGCGCAAGGAAGGGGTGCTGTCCCGTGGCGAGCTGATCGAGATCGGTGGCGCCTTTCGCATCCCCGACATCATGGCCCGCGCCGGGGTCAAGCTGGTGGAGGTGGGCACCACCAACCGCACCCATGCCCGCGACTACGAAGCCGCCATCGGCCCGCGCACCGCGCTGCTGATGCGGGTGCATACCAGCAACTACAGCGTCCAGGGCTTTACCGCCAGCGTGGCCACGGCTGAATTGGCCGCCATCGCCCGCGCCCATAACGTGCCGCTGCTGGAAGACCTGGGCAGCGGCACCCTGGTGGACCTGACCCGCTGGGGACTGCCCGCCGAACCCACGGTGCAGCAGGCCCTGCGCGACGGCGCCGACCTGGTGACCTTCAGTGGCGACAAGCTGCTCGGCGGCCCCCAGTGCGGCCTCATCGTCGGTCGCCGCGACCTCATCGAGCGCATCAAGAAGAATCCGCTCAAGCGGGCGTTGCGGGTCGACAAGCTGACCCTGGCCGCCCTGGAGGCCACCCTGGCGCTCTATCGCGATCCGGATCGACTGGCCGAGCGGTTGCCCAGCCTGCGCCTGCTGTCGCGCCCGGCCGAGGCCATCACCACCCAGGCCGAGCGGCTGCTGCCGGCCTTCGCCGCCGTGCTGGGCACGACCTATGCGGTCAGCGTGGAGCCGGCGCTGGGCATGATCGGCAGTGGCGCCCAGCCGGTTGCCCGCCTGCCTGGGGCGGCGCTGTGCTGTCGCCCCCAGGTCAGCAAGCGCCTGCGTGGGCGCGCCCTGCGACAGTTGGAAGAGGGTCTGCGCCAGCTACCCATCCCGGTGGTAGGGCGCATCGACGCCGATGCGCTCTGGCTGGACCTGCGCCAGCTCGACGACGAAGCCGCCTTTCTCGCGCAATTGCCAGCGCTGCTGCTGCCGGAGATTCGCTAAGAGCCTGTTCAAAGGCTCGCGAGCTAGAGCCAAACAAGGCCTCGGCGGCCCCGCGAAAAGACCTGAGGAAGCGGATCGGACCCGCGCTCGGGTTTACGAGTAGTAAATGAGCATTCCGGCGGGGCTGGCCTTCCAGGGTCTTTTCAACGCTGTTTGGCCGACGCGCAACAGCCTTTGAATAGGCTCTAACGAACGACCCAGCGCTGCCGGGCCCAGTTACTCAGCACATCCACGCCCAGCACCAGCACCAGCATGCCGAGGATCACGGTGGCGGCCTGGGCCTGCTGGAACAGGCTCAGGCTGAAGTACAGCTGCTGCCCCAGGCCACCAGCGCCGACGAAGCCGAGGATGCTGGCCATGCGGATATTGTTTTCCCAGCGATAGAGCAGATAGGCCAGCAACTGCGGCCAGACCGCCGGCAGGGTGCCGTAGAGAAAGGCCGCCAGCGCGCCACCGCCGGCCAGGCGAATGGCTTCGGCCGGCGCCTTGGGGGTGTTTTCCAGGGCTTCGGCGAACAGCCGACCGAGCACCCCGGCGGTGTGCAGGGCCAGCGCCAGGGTGCCGGCGTTGGGTCCCAGGCCGGCGGCCAGCACCATCAGCGCCGCCCAGACCAGTTCTGGCACGGCGCGCAGGGCATTGAGCAGCAGCCGTGCCAGCGCCAGGGCGCCCAGGCCAAGGCGACCGGCCGCCGGCAGCGCCAGCAGGATGCCGAGCAGCCCGGCGAGCAGGGTACCCAGGGCCGACATGGCCAGGGTTTCCACCGCGCCGTGGGCCACGGCCGACAGCTGGGCGAGGGAGAAGTCCGGCTGGAGAAAGTCGGCCAGGAAGCTGCCCATCTGCGCCAGGGCGCGAGCGCTCAGCAATTCGCCGAAGGCGGTGCCCAGGTAGCTGGCGGACGCCACCAGGGCGGCGCCCATGGCCAGCACCGTCAGAGCGCCCCGGCCCCGGCCCTGACCACGCTCCACCTGGCGCAGCAGGCGACTGAGCACATCGGCCAGGAGCACCAGCACCAGGAAGGTCAGCAGCAGGCTGGCCACCTCGCCACCGGCGAACATGCGCAGCGACAGATCGACCTGCTGGCCGAGCCCGCCGGCGCCGACGAAGCCCATCACCACCGAGGCGCGAACGGCGCACTCCCAGCGATAGACGCTGTAGGAAATCATCTCGCCCGCGGCGTTGGGCAGCACGCCATAGACGAAGGCCTGCAGGCGACTGGCGCCCTGCAGCAGCAGGGCCCGCGCCGGGCGGGGATCGACCGATTCGAAGATTTCCGCATAGACCTTGCCCAGCATGCCGCCGTAGGTGATGGCGATGGCCAGCACCCCGGCGGTGGGACCCAGGCCCACGGCGCGGACGAACAGCAGCGCCCAGACGATCTCCGGCACGCTGCGCAGGACGATCAGCACCCCGCGCACCAGTCCGCGGAGCAGGCGCGGCAGGCGGCCTGGACGTCCGCCGCGGGGCAGGGCGGAGATCGACAGCACGCGGGTGGCGAGCAGGGCGGCGGGCAGGGCGATCAGCGCCGCCAGGGCCATGCCCAGGGTGGCGATGGCCAGGGTTTCCAGGGTGGCGCGCCCGAGCACGGCGAGAAAGTCGGCGTCATGGGCGGGCGGCCAGAAGCCGGCGAGAAAGTTGCCCATGGTGCGGGCGTTATCGCCGGTGAAGAGACCCAGCAGATCGAATTCCGCCAAGCGCAGCGTCGGCCAGGCCAGCAGCAGGGCCAGCAGGGTGAGCAGCAGCCGGGGCCGGGCGGCCGGGTCTTGGCGAGGCGAGGTCAGCATCGCGGCAGGTCGAGCGGCGTCTCGGCCGGGGCCGGGGCGGCAGGCTTGAGGGTGGTGCTCAAGCCCTCGTTGGCATAGAGCGCGGCGAGATCGGTCGGGGTGACCGCGCTGGCGGGCTTGTCCCACAGCAGCCGCCCGGCCCGCAGACCGAGGATGCGCGGAAAGCGCTGCAACGCCAGTTCGACGTTGTGCAGGCTGGTGACCAGGGTGGTGCCCTGGCGCGCCGCGGCGTCGCTCAGCACCTCCAGGGTATGGGCGGCCAGCACCGGGTCCATGGCCGACACGGGTTCGTCGGCGAGCAGCAGCTGCGGCTGCTGGTAGAGCGCCCGGGCGATGCCGATGCGCTGCAACTGGCCACCGGACAGCTGATCGCAGGAGGCGTAGAGGCGATCGGCGAGATCCAGCGGCGCCAGGGCCGCCGCGGCGCCGGCGCGATCCAGCGGATGCACCAGGCTGACCAGGCTGCGCGCCAGCGACCACTGGCCGAGACGTCCGGCCAGCACCGCAGTGATGACGCGCTGGCGCGCCGGCAAGGGCGGCGCCTGGTGGATCAGGCCGATGCGGGCGCGCAACTGGCGCCGCGCCCGGTTGCCCAGGCTCCAGGGCTGCTGGCCGAGCAGCTCCAGCTCACCCGCGAGCGGCTGCAGCCCGGTGGCCAGCAGGCGCAGCAGGCTGGTCTTGCCCGCCCCGGACGGACCGATCAGCGCGACCTGCTCGCCCTGTTGCAGGTTGAGGTCGAGATCGGCCAGGGCGGGCGAGCCGTCGGCGTGTACCAGCGTCACGCCCCTGAGGGCGAGACTCACTTGAGCAGGCCGGCCGCCAGGGCGGAAGCCTCGATGCTCTTGTAGTTGTCCGGCGAGGTCGGCACGAAGCGGCTGGCCGCCTGCAGGTCGAGGATCGCCTTGTCGGCCGGCTTGGCCGGATCCAGGTCGAGGAAGGCCTGCTTGATCTTGGCCGCCAGTTGCGGATCCAGATTGCCGCGCACCGTCCAGTTGTAGTCGTAGTAGGCCGGGGTGGTGGAGATGACCCGGACCTTGCTGGTGTCGACCTTGCCGGCGTCGACCAGCTTCTTCCACACCGAGGCGTTGAGCACGCCGGCATCGGCCTTGCCCGCGGCGACCCAGGCGACGGTGGCGTCATGGGCACCGGAATAGGCCACCCGCGAGAAGAACTGCTCGGGGACGATGCCGTCCTGCTGCATGAAGTAGCGCGGCATCAGGCTGCCCGAGGTGGAAGAGACCGAACCGAAGGCGAAGGTCTTGCCCTTGAGGTCCTGCAGGGTCTTCACGGCCGGGTCGGCGGTGATGAACTTGCTGGTGAACTGCTGATCTTCTGCGCGCTGCACCAGGGGGGTCATCGGCGCCTTGCGCTGCGCCTGGACGAAGGTGAAACCGCCGAACCAGGCCAGGTCCAGGCGATCCGAGGCCATGGCTTCCACCACGCCGGCATAGTCGGACACCGGGACGAATTTCACCGGCATGCCCAGGCGCTGCTCCAGGTATTCACCCAGCGGCTTGAACTTGCGGATCAGCTCGGTGGGCGCCTCGTCGGGAATGGCCGAGACGCGCAGTTCGTCGGCGGCGTGGGAGAGCAGGGAAGTCAGGGACAGGGCCAGGCCTGCTGCCAGGGCCAGCGAACGCTTGAGCATGGGTTTCTCCGGTTCAATAGCGGAAAAAAAGGGGCTGCAGTATAGGGGGTGGCGCTGTTTTGCGCAGCCGTCACGAGGCGGCAGGCCTGGCAGGATGCAGCCTCGGAAAGGCGTGACGGCTCTGGGAAGCGGCTATGCAGCGGACGCGACCCGGCGTGCGAGTCCGCTGCGGTGGTGTCAGGACGGGTCGGCGAGCACTCAGGTCTCGTCGAAGAAGCGCTCGTTCCAGTCCACCAGGGGTTGCGGCGAATTGAGCTTCTGCCCGTAGATCACCGCATAGGCCAGCACGTTCTGCACGTACTGGCGCGTCTCGTCGAAGGGAATGGTCTCCACCCAGACATCGAAGGCCAGGTGGCGGGCGCCCGTCAGCCAGCGCTTCACCCGGCCGGGACCGGCGTTGTAGGCCGCCGAGGCCAGCACCCGGTTGCCGTTGAACTGGGCATGGACCATGGACAGATAGGCGGTGCCCAGCTGGATGTTCTTCTCCGGGGTCAGCGCCTGTTGCGGCGAGGCCAGGGGAATGGCGAACTTGCTGGCGGTATGGCTGGCGGTGGCCGGCATCAGCTGCATCAGGCCCATGGCGCCCACCCCGGAGCGTGCATCGGCCATGAAGCCGCTCTCCTGGCGGGTGATGGCGAACACCCAGCTGCTGTGCAGACCGCGGGTCTGGGCCTCGCGCACGAAGCTCTCGCGATAGGCGATGGGGAAGCGGATGTCCAGGTCGTCCCAGTACTTGGCCAGGCTGATGGTGCGGATCGCCGGGAAGTACCACTGCATGTCGTAGGCCATGCGTGCCTGGGCCACCAGTTCGTCACGGTTGAAGTGACGGCTGACATAGAACCACTCGCGACGGGCGTTGATCGGCTCGCCACGGGCGATGAATTCCAGGGCTCGCTGCACGCCGGGGGTGTTGCGCACCTTGCGCTTGAGGGCGTCGCTGAGCATCAGCGGCTTGTTGTTGAGCTGATAGGGCGCCTTGCTGCGATCGGCGGCAAGGAAGCCGTAGTAGTCGCGCTCGCGGCTGACCTCGGCGTATTCGCGCAGCACCGCCGGACTCTGCGGCTGCATCAGCTCCAGGGTGCGGGCGCGCCAGTATTCCCAGCGGTTGGCCTTGGCCAGGCTCGGCGGAAAGCGCTCGATCAGCGCATGGGCATCGCTCCAGCGACCCAGGCGCAGCAGCAGCCGGGCGCGCCATTCGCTGACGTCGTCGTCCCGCAATTCGGGGTCATAGCGCTCCATCAGCGGCAGGGCGCGGGGATCGAAATTCTTCGCCAGGGTCAGGCCGATCTGGCGAGCGATGGCGACCTTTTCGTCGCGGGTGAAGGGCATGCGCTGACTGTAGACCTCGAGCAGGCTCATGGCCTGTTCCGGGTCCTGGCGCGCCAGCTTGCGCAGGCCCAGGCCGACCACGTCGGCGAGGCTTTCGCTGGCCGGGGCGAAGGCCTGGACATTGGCGATCTGTTGCGGCTTCTGGGCCACGTCGATCAGCCGCTGGGCCTGGCCGGACAGCGTTGGCAGCTGGGCGGACAGGGTGCGCACCAGGCCGTACTCGCCCTTGTCGGCGGCCAGCTTGGCGCGTTCCCACACCCGCTCCTCGGTGAGCTGTCCGCGCGCCGCCCAGGCCTGGAACAGAGCATCGCAGGTGGTCGGCTGGGCCTTGCCCACCAGCCAGTATTTTTCCGCCAGCTTGAAGCCCTCGCTGGCATTGCCCTGGGCGATCAGGTACTGGCCGTGCAGGCAGTCCAGCTCGGTGAAGTTGAAGTCCGGCGAATAGTATTTCTCGAAGCGATTCCAGTCGCCGCGATCGGCCAGGCTGCGCAGCCAGCGCAGGCGCAGCCAGTTGGACTGCGGCAGATCGCCGTGCTCGGCGAGAAAGGTCTCGATCTCGGCGTCACTCGCCCCGGGGACGCGCTTGATCAGCTCGTCATAGGCCAGGTAGGGCTCCAGCGGATAGGTGCGCAATTCACCGCGATTGGCCAGGTAGACACTGGCGTCGCCGCGGTCCAGCGCCGCCTTGGCCTGGTCGTAGAGTTGCCGCTGCTGCTCCAGGGGAGCGGCCTGCGAGGTGGTGGAGCCGATCAGGGGAGCGAGGAGCAGGGGCAGGATGACGAACAGGCGACCGCGCATGGGAATTCCGTAAAAGCTGGATGCGGAGGGGGCGGCGCGCGCTGCGCAAGGCAAGCGGCCGACCGTCACGGGGCAGTCTAGCTTACGTGCCGGCGCCAGGCGGCGAAAGCGTCGGCCATGGCCTGCCGTCGGGCGGTCCGGGCGTTTCGCCGGCTCGTGTCGACCGGCGCCGGGGCAGGCGTCTCTGCTAGACTGGCTGGCCTTTTTCGCGGAGAAACCCATGGCGCTGCTCAAGTTCACCAACGTATCCCTGGCCTTTGGCGTCACCCCCTTGCTGGACGGGGTGTCCTGGCAGATCGAGCGGGGCGAGCGGGTATGCATCATCGGCCGCAACGGCACCGGTAAATCCAGCCTCCTGCGCATCGTCAAGGGCGAGCAGCAGGCCGATGACGGCGAGGTCTGGCGCGCCCCGGCGCTGAAGATCGGCGAACTGCCGCAGGAATTGCCGCGCGCCGACGACCGCTCGGTGTTCGACGTGGTGGCCGCGGGCCTGGCCGGCGTCGGCGAATTGCTCGCCGAGTACCACCACCTGACCCAGGACACCAGCGGCGAACTGGACATGGAGCGGCTCATGCACGTCCAGCAGGAGCTGGAGGCCCGCGATGGCTGGCGCCTGCAGCAACTGGTGGAAAGCACCCTGAGCCGGCTGCAGCTGCCGGCGGAGAAGACCCTCGCCGAACTCTCCGGCGGCTGGCGGCGGCGCGTGCTGCTGGCCCAGGCGCTGGTGGCCGAGCCGGATCTGCTGCTGCTCGACGAACCCACCAACCACCTGGACATCGGCGCCATCGCCTGGCTGGAAGACGCCCTGCGCGGCTATCCGGGCGCCGTGCTGTTCATCACCCACGACCGTGCCTTCCTCCAGGCCCTGGCCACCCGCATCCTCGAACTGGATCGCGGCAACCTGATCGACTGGCAGGGCGACTACGCCAGCTTCCTGGTGCACAAGGAGCAGCAGCTGGCCGCCGAAGAGACCGCCAACGCCCTGTTCGACAAGCGCCTGGCCCAGGAGGAAGTCTGGATCCGCCAGGGCATCAAGGCTCGCCGTACCCGCAACGAAGGTCGGGTCCGTGCGCTCAAGGCCATGCGCAACGAGCGCAGCGAGCGCCGTGAGCGCCAGGGCAAGGCCAATCTGCTGCTGGAAACCGCCGACAAGTCCGGCAAGCAGGTGATCCTCGCCGAGCACATGAGCTATGCCCATCCCGGCGGCGAGCCCCTGATCCGCGACCTGACCCTGCTGATCCAGCGCGGCGATCGCATCGGCCTGCTCGGTCCCAACGGCTCGGGCAAGACCACCCTGCTCAAGCTGCTGCTGGGTGACCTGCAGCCCACCGCCGGCAAGATCCAGTACGGCACCAAGCTGGAGATCGCCTATTTCGACCAGCTGCGCCTGCAACTGGAACCGGAAAAGACGGTGATCGACAACCTCGCCGAGGGTCGCGAATTCATCACCATCAACGGCCAGGATCGGCATGTGCTGAGCTACCTGGGCGACTTCCTGTTCAGCCCCCAGCGTGCCCGCACGCCGGTCAAGGCGCTGTCCGGTGGCGAGCGCGCGCGCCTGCTGCTGGCCAAGCTGTTCAGCAAGCCAGCCAACCTGCTGGTGCTGGACGAACCCACCAACGACCTCGACGTCGAGACCCTGGAGCTGCTGGAAGAGGTGTTGCTGAGTTTCGAGGGCACCGTGCTGATGGTCAGCCACGACCGGGCCTTCCTCGACAACGTGGTGACCAGCACCCTGGTGTTCGAAGGGGAAGGGCGGGTCCGCGAATACGTCGGTGGCTACCAGGACTGGCTACGCCAGGGCGGCTCGCCGCGCCTGCTCGGCGTGCAGACCCGGGAAGACAGCAAGCCGGCACCGACCAAGGCCGAACCCGCGCCCGCCGCGGCACCCGTGGCCGCTGCCGCCGCGCCGGCCAAGCGCAAGCTCAGCTACAAGGAGCAGCGTGAGCTGGACGCCCTGCCGGGCGCCATCGAAACCGCGGAGATCGAGCTGGAGGCCCTGCAGACCGCCATTGCCGATCCAGGCTTCTATCAGCTGCCGAACGAGGTCACCCAGGCCAAGCTCGCCCGCATGGACGCGCTGCAGGCCGAACTGGATCGCCTCATCGAGCGCTGGGCCGAACTGGAGTAATCCAGCCCGGCCACGGGATCACGCCTTGTCTTTCTTCAGGGCGACCGCCAGGGTATCGCAGGGCGCGCCGTGCAGCAGATCGTTGGACGTCGAGCCCAGCAGCAGCGCCAGGCCGTGACGACCATGGCTGCCGACCACGATCAGGTCGCAGCCCTGTTCCTTGGCCATGCGGTGAATCTCCTGGCGCGGCTGCCCATAGGCCAGCACGCAATTGCCGGCCAGCTCGGCGTACTGGGTGGTGAAGCCATCCAGTCGCTCGCGGGCCTGCTCGATCTGCTGCTGCTGCAGCGACGACAGATCCATGGGCACGTCACCGCCAAAGGCCATGGCCATGGGCTCGACCACGTGCACCAGCGACACCTTGCTGCCACAGCACTGACCCATGGCCACGGCGCGACGGATCACCGGCTGGCAATCTTCGGTCAGGTCGACGGCAACCAATATGTGTTGGTAGGCCATACACATCTCTCCTTCATGATGGGGCGCCAGACCGTACCGCGGCTGGCGCTCGATTCGCAGGCTCTAGGCAATGGCCGAAAGGTGCCTGCACTCGGTCAGGCGGCGTTAAAAATCAGCTCGGAATGCTCATTTACCCTTCGTAAACTCCGCTTCCTCGCCGATTTTCGCCTTGCCTGACCTTCGTTCGGCGACTTTTCAGCCAAGCCCCTGCCCACTTGTAGTTTCGACTCCAGGAGTCGGGGATAGCTCCACGGCTATCTTGCACAGAAGCGCGCCAAGCTCAAGCGCCCGCCACGCGAACCCCCGCTCGCGCTTTCCCCGTGCGTCCCAATTGACAAGCGCCCGCTTTTGCCAGAAGGTTGTGCGAGCCGTTCAAACGGTTGTATGAATTTTCGCCCCGGCCCGGCCGGTGCCCTCCACAGAACAATATCGGGGCTGGCGATTCTCGGCTTCCACCCAAGCCGCCGCCTGCTTCGCGACCAGGACTCAAGGGAGACCCGCTGATGATTTTCGAAGGCAAAGCCCTTTCGGTGCGCGACGTGGAGGACGGCATCGCCGAACTTCGCTTCGACCTCCAAGGCGAATCGGTCAACAAGTTCAGCGCTATCACCCTGCGCGAATTCCGCCAGGCCGTGGATGCCCTGAAAGCCCACGCCGGCCTGCGCGGCGTCATCGTCACCAGCGGCAAGGACGTCTTCATCGTCGGCGCCGACATCACCGAATTCGTCGAGATGTTCGGCCGACCGACCGAAGAGCTGCAGGCCGGCATCGCCGAGATCAACCGCATCTTCAACGACTTCGAAGACCTGCCGGTGCCCACCGTGGCCGCCGTGGGCGGCATCGCCCTGGGTGGCGGTTGCGAGATGACCCTGGCCGCCGACTACCGGGTGCTGAGCACCGCGGCACGCATCGGCCTGCCGGAAGTCAAGCTGGGCATCTATCCGGGCTGGGGTGGCACCGTCCGCCTGCCGCGCCTGATCGGCAGCGACAATGCCATCGAGTGGATCGCTTCCGGCAAGGAAAACGACGCCGCCACTGCTCTCAAGGTCGGCGTGGCCGATGCCGTGGTCGCCCCCGAGCACCTGTTCGACGCCGCCCTGGACCTGGTCCGCCGCGCCGCCGCCGGCGAGCTGGACTACCGCGCCAAGCGCAAGCCCAAGCTGGAAAAGCTGCAGCTCAATGCCATCGAAGCCATGATGGCCTTCGAATCGGCCAAGGGCTTCGTCGCCAGCCAGGCCGGTCCGCACTATCCGGCGCCGCTGGAGGCCATCAAGGCCATCCAGAAGTCCGCCAACTACGGCCGCGACAAGGCGCTGGAAGTCGAAGGCGCCGGTTTCGCCAAGATGGCCCAGACCTCGGTCTCCGCCAGCCTGGTCGGCCTCTTCCTCAATGACCAGGCGCTCAAGCGAAAGGCCAAGGTACTGGAAAAGCAGGCCGCGCCGGTCAAGCTGACCAGCGTGCTGGGCGCCGGCATCATGGGTGGCGGCATTGCCTACCAGTCCGCGCTCAAGGGCACCCCGATCCTGATGAAGGACATTCGCGACGAAGCCCTGGAACTGGGACTGAGCGAAGCCAGCAAGCTGCTCAACAAGCGCGTCGAGAAGGGTCGCCTCGAGCCGGCGAAGATGGCCGAGGCGCTCAATCGCATCCGCCCGACGCTGTCCTATGGCGACTTCAAGAGCGTCGACCTGGTGGTCGAGGCCGTGGTGGAAAATCCCAAGGTCAAGCAGGCCGTGCTGGCGGAAGTGGAAGGCCAGGTGCGCGAGGACGCCATCCTCACCTCCAACACCTCCACCATCTCCATCAGCCTGCTGGCCCAGGCGCTCAAGCGCCCGGAAAACTTCTGCGGCATGCACTTCTTCAACCCGGTGCACATGATGCCCCTGGTCGAGGTGATCCGCGGCGAGAAGACCAGCGAGAAGGCCATCGCCACCACCGTGGCCTATGCCCGCCAGATGGGCAAGAACCCCATCGTGGTCAACGACTGCCCTGGCTTCCTGGTCAACCGCATCCTCTTCCCGTATTTCGGCGGCTTCGCCGCGCTGCTGGCCCAGGGGGCCGATTTCCAGCGCGTCGACCGGCTGATGGAGAAATTCGGCTGGCCCATGGGCCCGGCCTACCTGATGGACGTGGTCGGCATGGACACCGCCCACCACGCCCGCGACGTCATGGCCGAGGGCTTCCCCGAGCGCATGAAGGAAAGCCGCAAGACCGCGGTGGACGCCCTCTACGAAGCCCAGCGCTTCGGCCAGAAAAACGGCAAGGGCTTCTATGTCTACGAGACCGACAAGAAGGGCAAGCCGAAGAAGGTCGCCGACCCGGCCGTGGCCGAGGTGCTGGCACCGGTCACCTACGAGCAGCGTGAATTCACCGACGAGGAGATCGTCGAGCGGATGATGGTACCGCTGTGCCTGGAAGCCGTGCGCTGCCTGGAAGACGGCATCGTCGAGAGCGCCGCCGAGGCCGACATGGGCCTGATCTACGGCATCGGCTTCCCGCCCTTCCGTGGTGGTGCGCTGCGCTACATCGACAGCCTGGGCGTGGCCGAATTCGTCGCCATGGCCGACAAGTACGCCGACCTCGGGCCGCTGTATCACCCGACCCCCAAACTCCGCGAAATGGCCGCCGCTGGCCAACGCTTCTTCGGTTGAGCCTGGAGTAAAGAAATGAGTCTGAATCCGAGAGACGTCGTCATCGTCGACTTCGCCCGCACGCCCATGGGCCGCTCCAAGGGCGGCATGCACCGCAACACCCGCGCCGAGACCCTGTCCGCGCGGCTGATCGACGCGGTCCTCGACCGCAATCCCCAGGTCAATCCGGCCGAGGTGGAAGACGTGATCTGGGGCTGCGTCAACCAGACCCTGGAGCAAGGCTGGAACATCGCCCGCATGGCGTCGCTGCTGACCCGCATCCCGCACACCAGCGGTGCCCAGACGGTGAGCCGCCTGTGCGGTTCCTCCATGAGCGCCCTGCACACCGCCGCCCAGGCGATCCAGACCGGCAACGGCGACGTCTTCGTCGTCGGCGGGGTGGAGCACATGGGTCACGTCGGCATGATGCACGGCGTCGACCCGAATCCCCAGCTGTCGCTGCACGCCGCCAAGGCCTCCGGCATGATGGGCCTGACCGCCGAGATGCTGGGCAAGATGCACGGCATCACCCGCGAGGCCCAGGACCAGTTCGGCTATCGCTCGCACCAGCTGGCCTGGAAGGCCACCCAGGAAGGCAAGTTCAATGACGAGATCATTCCCCTGGAAGGTCACGACGAGAACGGTTTCCTCAAGGTCTTCAGCCAGGACGAGACCATCCGTCCGGAAACCACCCTCGAAGGCCTGGCGGCGCTGAAGCCGGCCTTCAACCCCAAGGGCGGTACCGTGACCGCCGGTACCTCTTCGCAGATCACCGACGGCGCCTCCTGCATGCTGGTCATGTCGGCCCAGCGCGCCCAGGACCTCGGCCTGCAGCCGCTGGCCAGGATCCGCGCCATGGCCGTGGCCGGTGTCGATCCGGCGATCATGGGCTACGGTCCGGTCCCGGCTTCGCAGAAGGCGCTCAAGCGCGCCGGTCTGACCATCGCCGACATCGATTTCATCGAACTCAACGAAGCCTTCGCGGCCCAGGCCCTGCCGGTGCTCAAGGACCTCAAGGTGCTCGACAAGATGGAGGAAAAGGTCAATCTGCACGGTGGTGCCATCGCCCTGGGTCACCCCTTCGGTTGCTCTGGCGCCAGAATTTCAGGCACGCTGTTAAATGTCATGAAACAGAATGACGGCACCTTCGGCCTGGCCACCATGTGCGTGGGTCTCGGCCAGGGCATCACCACGGTGTTCGAACGCCTGCGCTGATCCGCCGCAGCGTGCGTCATCCGACCGGGGCGCCCCAGGGCTGCCCCGGTTTTCTTTTTTCGAGGTGGAACATGGCATTGCAGACGGGACTCTACCGGCACTACAAGGGTCAGCAGTATCGGGTACTGGGCGTGGCCCGGCATTCGGAGACCGAGGAAGAGCTGGTCATCTATCAGGCGCTGTACGGCGAATACGGACTCTGGGCCCGGCCTCTGAGCATGTTTCGCGAGAGCGTCCAGGTCGATGGCGAGCAGGTGCCGCGCTTCGCGCTGATCAGCGTCGAAGCCGATCCCTTGGGTCTGGATGCCACGCCGCAGCCTTGACCTTGCCGACATCGCCACTATATATAGCGGTGCCGCGTTGGCCGACCGCCCCCGGCGCACCAGACTGAAGACGTTCTGGTCCTCCATTCGCCGTTCCGGCGCTCGCCTTTCGCTCGCTCATCGCTTTCAAGCAGGAATCTGACTCTCCCATGGGTAAATCGCTGGTCATCGTGGAATCCCCGGCCAAGGCCAAGACCATCAACAAGTACCTGGGCAACCAGTACGTGGTGAAGTCGAGCATCGGCCACATCCGCGACCTTCCCACCAGCGGCGCCGGCACCGCCAAGGAGCCCGCCGCCAAGACGCGCAAGACCGCCGCCGAGGCGCCCGCGCTGTCACCCAAGGAAAAGGCCCGGCGCCAGCTGTTCGCCCGCATGGGCGTCGATCCCGAGCACGGCTGGAAGGCCCACTACGAGATCCTGCCCGGCAAGGAAAAGGTGATCGAGGAGCTGCGCCGCCTGGCCAAGGACGCCGACACCGTCTATCTCGCAACCGACTTGGACCGCGAAGGGGAGGCCATCGCCTGGCACCTGCGGGAAGCCATCGGTGGTGACGACTCGCGCTACAAGCGCGTGGTCTTCAACGAGATCACCAAGAAGGCCATTCAGGAAGCCTTCTCCCAGCCCGGCGAGCTGGACATCAATCGCGTCAACGCCCAGCAGGCGCGGCGCTTCCTCGACCGCGTGGTCGGCTACATGGTCTCGCCGCTGCTGTGGTCGAAGATCGCCCGTGGCCTGTCCGCCGGTCGGGTGCAGTCCGTCGCGGTCAAGCTGGTGGTGGAGCGCGAACGCGAGATCCGCGCCTTCGTCCCCGAGGAATACTGGGAGATCCATGCCGACCTGGCCACGCCGAAAAAGGCCCAGGTGCGCTTCGAAGTGGTGCGCGAGAAGGGCGAAGCCTTCAAGCCGCTGAACGAAGCCCAGGCCAAGGCCGCCCTGGCCAAGCTGGAAAAGGCCGCCTATCGCATCGCCAAGCGCGAAGACAAGCCGACCAGCAGCCGGCCCTCGGCGCCCTTCATCACCTCCACCCTGCAGCAGGCGGCGAGCAATCGCCTGGGCTTCGGGGTGAAGAAGACCATGATGATGGCCCAGCGTCTCTATGAGGCCGGCTACATCACCTACATGCGTACCGACTCGACCAACCTGTCGGGCGATGC
The DNA here is from genome assembly GCF_002256045.1 of Pseudomonas sp. PGPPP4. Taxonomy (NCBI): domain Bacteria; kingdom Pseudomonadati; phylum Pseudomonadota; class Gammaproteobacteria; order Pseudomonadales; family Pseudomonadaceae; genus Pseudomonas; species Pseudomonas sp. PGPPP4. Next base: position 244,581 of record NZ_NKID01000006.1, on the reverse strand, counting down.
CATCGCCATGGCCCGCGGCTACATCGAGAGCGAATTCGGCAAGCAGTACCTGCCGGAAAAGGCCAATGTCTACGGCAGCCGCGAAGGCGCCCAGGAAGCGCACGAGGCCATCCGCCCGTCCGACGTCAACGTCAAGCCCAACAGCCTGTCAGGCATGGAGCGTGACGCCGAGCGCCTGTACGAACTGATCTGGCGCCAGTTCCTGGCCTGCCAGATGCCGCCGGCCGAGTACCTGTCCACCACGGTGACCGCCGCGGCGGGCGACTTCGAGCTGCGTGCCCGCGGCCGCATCCTCAAGTTCGACGGCTACACCCGCGTCCTGCCGCAACAGAGCAAGCCGGGCGACGACGACGTCCTGCCCGAGATGAAGCAGGGCGAGGACCTCGGCCTGGTCAAGCTCGACCCGAGCCAGCATTTCACCAAGCCGCCGGCGCGCTTCTCGGAAGCCAGCCTGGTCAAGGAACTGGAGAAGCGCGGCATCGGCCGACCCTCCACCTACGCGGCCATCATTTCCACCATCCAGGATCGTGGCTACGTGACGGTGCACAACCGCCGCTTCTATGCCGAGAAGATGGGCGACATCGTCACCGATCGCCTCAACGAAAGCTTTGCCAACCTGATGGACTTCAGCTTCACCGCCAACATGGAAGGCAACCTGGACAACGTTGCCCAGGGCGAGCGGGACTGGAAGAATTTGCTCGACGAATTCTATGGCGACTTCAAGCAGAAGCTGGAGACCGCCGAGGCCGGCGAGAAGGGCATGAGGGCCAACCAGCCCACCCTGACCGACATTCCCTGCCAGGTCTGCGGCCGGCCGATGATGATCCGCACCGCGTCCACCGGGGTCTTCCTCGGCTGCTCGGGCTATGCCCTGCCGCCCAAGGAACGCTGCAAGGCCACCATCAACCTGGTGCCGGGCGACGAGATCGCCGAAGACGACGAGGGCGAATCCGAGTCCCTGGTCCTGCGCGGCAAGCACCGTTGCCCCATCTGCAGCACGGCGATGGATGCCTACCTGATCGACGAGCACCGCAAGCTGCACGTCTGCGGCAACAACCCGGACTGCCCGGGCTACGAGATCGAAGAGGGCAGCTATCGCATCAAGGGCTACGAGGGCCCGTCGCTGGAATGCGACAAGTGCGGCAGCGAGATGCAACTCAAGACCGGGCGCTTCGGCAAGTTCTTCGGCTGCACCAATCCGGCCTGCAAGAACACCCGCAAGCTGCTCAAGAACGGCGAGCCGGCCCCGCCGAAGATGGACGCCGTGCCCATGCCGGAGCTGCGCTGCGAAAAGGTCGACGACACCTATGTGCTGCGCGATGGCGCCTCGGGGCTGTTCCTGGCTGCCAGTGGCTTCCCGAAGAATCGCGAGACCCGCGCGCCGTTGGTCAGCGAATTGCTACCCCATCGCGACGAGATCGATCCCAAGTACCATTATCTGCTCAGTGCCCCGGTGAAGGACTCTGAAGGCCGTCCGGCGGTGATCCGCTTCAGCCGCAAGACCAAGGAGCAGTACGTGCAGACCGAGGTCGAGGGCAAGCCCACCGGCTGGAAGGCCTTCTACGACGGCAAGAAGTGGCAGGTGGAAGAAAAGCGCTAGGAGTCCTGGCGCCAACTGCAGACAGGAGGCCGGCGTGAGCCGGCTCCAGGAGAAGGGCATGGCCAACGAGCGTTATACCCGCACCAACCAGAAGCTGTACTTTGCCGGTCTGGCCCTGGAAAGCTGGCGCCTGGCCCAGGCTGCGCCCGCCGCGCAAAGCCAGGGCCGGATCATGGCCGAGCGGGAAGCCTGCCTGTTTCACCTGCACGGCGCCTTGCTGGGACTCTGTCAGGAAGTGGCGGGCTTTTACCGCCACCCCACCATGGAGGCCACCTCGCTGGCCGTTCTGCTCGCTCCCGAGGCGCTCAACGAAGCGCCCAGCCCGGAAATGGGCGAGCTGATCGAGTTGGCCGGTAACCCCGAGACCTGGCTGGCGCGACTGATCGCCGAGTACCAGCGGCTGCTGCAGCCGCCCCAGGCACCCCGGCGACCCAAGCAGGATCCGACGCTGCCCTTGATCAAGGCGGTCAGCCTGGAGCCGGCCGAGCCGGAGCTGGGTCTCGAGGAGGTGGAAGCCTGGCGTGAAAGCCTCAAGCAGACGGCGCTCAGATTCCGCGGCGCCATGACCGAGTGGTAGGGTAGTTCTCGCTACAATGCCATAGAGGCCGTCAGGACGATGGCCTTGCAGACCGTCGAAAAAGGCTCAGGCAAGTCAGCCTCTCAGACCCCACGCTGTTACACTGTCCGCTTAGCTGTGGAGATACTGAATGACTACTGCCTACCTGGAAATCGTTGAACTCTCCGATGGTCGCATCGTGTTGCGCCGTGCGGACGACGAGGAAGCCCTCGTTACCCTGGAGTTTTCCAGCGATGCCAAGGATTTCCTGCATGGACAGCAGATAGAGGTGGCCAAGGCCATGTTCAACCTGGGTGTGCAGATGGCCGGGCGCCTGGCCGAAGGCGATAGCCTCCAGCGCGACGATCAACCGCGCGTTCTGCACTGATTCTTTTTCAGATCCGGCATTCCGTCCTGGAATGCCGCCGCTACATCCCGTCCCGCCGCCTGCTTCCTACGCGAATCTGACGTTCAGACTCTGGCTGTTGCCCTGGGCCGCGGCACGTGCCAGCTGCTGCTTGCCCGCATCGCTCAGGTCGTGCAACCAGCTGATCACAGTATGGCTCTGCCCCTTGCGCAGCACCTCGCAGGCCAATTGCAGCGTCTTGGCAGCGCTCGGCGTCTGTAGCAGAAGCACACGCTCCGGATTCAGATGGGTGCTGCGCAACCAGGCGTTGCTGAGCAGCGACGGCGGGGTGACCAGGGTCAGCCAGCGGGCATCGTCCTTGTCGCTCAACTGGCGCAGGATGGGCGCCAGCAACTGCAGGCACTGTTCCTGGCTGCCGTGCAGGGACATCTCGCTGAAGGTGTCCGGCAGTGGAGCGGCGGGCAGTTCCCGGGCCGGCTTGCCGGGCTTGGGCAGAAAGGCGGTCAGCTCCTGCAGCAGGAACTCCGGTGCCAGATCCAGCTCTTGAACCGACGAGCGCGGCGCATCGAACATCAGGGGAAATTGCATGGCGACCTCCTGGAGGCGACTCGATCAAATCCACTCGAGATCATGTACCACGGATACATGACGTCACTGTGCTCAGCCTGGTCTTGAGCGCTTTCCGGAGCGCGAACAGATACCCCCGATCAAGACTTCGGCGTAAGGCATAAAGGCGTGATAACGGCTGGCCCAGAGGCCAGCCTTAGACGTTAGCGGCGGATGACGCCAACGCTTAACCCTTCGATGGCGAATTCCTGGGTGGAAAGATCGACTTCGATAGGGGAGAACTCGGGATTTTCCGCCAGCAGGGTGACCTGGTTGCCCGAGCGCTTGAATCTCTTCACGGTGACTTCGTCGCCCACCCGGGCCACGACGATCTGGCCGTTGTGCACTTCGCGGGTCACATGGACGGCCAGCAGGTCGCCATCGAGGATGCCGACGTCTCTCATGCTCATGCCCTTGACCTTGAGCAGGTAGTCGGCACGCGGCTGGAAGAAGGCCGGGTTGATGGCGCAATTTTCCTCGACGTTCTGCTCGGCCAGGATGGGGGCGCCCGCAGCGACCCGACCGATGACCGGCAGGCTCTCGTCGGCCTTGCGTGAGGTATCCAGACCCGGGATGCGGATGCCCCGGGAGGCGCCCGGCGTCATCTCGATGGCACCCTTGCGGGCCAGCGCCTTGAGGTGCTCCTCGGCCGCATTCGGCGATTTGAAACCAAGCTCCTGCGCGATCTCCGCGCGGGTAGGCGGAAAGCCATTGGCTTCGAGGCAACGCTTGATGAAGGCCAGGATCTCGGCTTGTCGCGGTGTCAGTTTCAGCATGATGCACGTCGCGTCGTCTAATGATGCTGTGATTATATACAGTAACTCCGGGTGGTAGGCAAGGCCGCCGACCACGACTTCGGACGACAGGCCGCGATCGTGACCAAAAGCCCGCAGAGGGTGGAAAGCCACGGCTTCCAGGCCATCAGCTGGCCGCTCGCCGACCGAACCGCGATTGACTTCGATAGCGTTTGAAACATATGTTTCAAACGGAATTCATCTACCGGGGAAGGTCATGGCGCAGTCGGATACCGTGGAGCGCATTCTGGATGCGGCCGAGCAACTGTTCGCCGAGCGCGGCTTTGCCGAGACCTCGCTGCGACTCATCACCACCAGAGCCGGGGTCAACCTGGCGGCGGTCAACTATCACTTCGGGTCCAAGAAGGCCCTGATCCAGGCGGTGTTCTCGCGCTTTCTCGATCCCTTCTGCTTCAACCTGGAGCGGGATCTGGATCAGTGGCAGCCCAGGAATGGCGAGGACGTGAGCCTGGAGGCGCTGCTGAATCTGCTGGTGGATCACTCCCTGGCCATCAAGCCGCGGCATGGCAATGACCTCTCGGTGTTCATGCGGCTGCTGGGCCTGGCGTTCAGCCAGAGCCAGGGGCACTTGCGCAAATACCTGGAGCAGACCTATGGCCGCGCCTTCCGCCGCTTCCTGCTGCTGGTGAATCGGGCCGTTCCCGAGATTCCGCCCCTGGAGCTGTTCTGGCGCGCCCACTTCATGCTGGGGGCGGCGGTGTTCAGCATGTCCGGCATCAAGGCGCTGCGGGCGATCGGCGAGAACGACTTCGGCGTCGATACCCACACCGACCAGGTGCTGCGGCTGATGGTGCCCTTCCTCGCCACCGGCATGCGGGCGCCCACGGCGATGCACGCACCGGAACTGGCCCAGGCCCAGTATCGGCCGCGGCGGCCGGTCGCCGTGGAGACGGCCGAGACCTACTAGGCTGCGGCATCAAGGGTGGCTGGGGTAAGCTTGCGTCCCTTTCACGGCGCCGTGCGCCGGAGCATTCGGACGAGGTACCCATGCAAGGCTCCCTGATGGTCGATATCGCTGGCACCTGGCTCACCGCCGAGGATCGCCAGCTGCTGCGTCAGCCGGAGGTGGGCGGACTGATCCTGTTCGCCCGCAACATCGAAACCCCGGGCCAGGTTCGCGAGCTATGCCGTGCCATCCGCGCCCTGCGGCCGGAACTGCTGCTGGCCGTGGACCAGGAAGGCGGTCGCGTGCAGCGCCTGCGCCGTGACGTGGTGCGGCTGCCGGCCATGGGGCAACTGGGCGGTCGCGCGGACAGCGCGGAACTGGCCCGCCTCTGCGGCTGGCTGATGGCGACCGAGATCCTGGCGGTGGGGCTGGACTTCAGCTTCGCCCCGGTGCTGGACGTCGACCATGGGCGCAGTCAGGTCATAGGCGCACGTTCGTTCGGCAAGGCCGAGCAGGTGATCGAGCTGGGTGGTGCCTTCATCGCCGGCATGGGCGACGCCGGTATGGCCGCGACCGGGAAGCATTTCCCCGGGCACGGCTGGGCCGAAGCCGATTCCCACTATGCCATTCCCACCGACGAGCGCGATCTCGATACCCTGCTGCGCACCGACCTGCGCCCCTTCCAGGCCCTGTTGCCGACCCTGGGCGCGGTGATGCCCGCTCATGTCATCTATCCCGCGGTGGATCCCCAGCCGGCCGGCTTTTCCCGGCGCTGGCTGCAGGACATCCTGCGCGGCGAACTGGATTACCAGGGCGTGATCTTCAGTGACGACCTGTCGATGGCGGGCGCCCACGTGGCGGGCGATGCCGGCCAGCGCGTCGAGGCCGCGCTCAGCGCCGGCTGCGACATGGGGCTGGTGTGCAATGACCGCGCAGCGGCCGAGCTGGCCCTGACGCGGGTGCAGCAGCTGGGCGTCTCGCCCGCGCCGCGGCTGGCCAGCATGAGGGCCAGCCGTCACGTCGATCTCGATTACCGGCAGCAACCGCAGTGGAGTTTTGCCCTGCGGCGGTTGCGCCAGGCTGACCTCATCTAAAGGACATTCCCATGACTACCTACGCCATCATCGGTGGTACCGGCCTCACCGCGCTCGCGGGTCTGGAGCTGGACCAGGCTCAGACCTTCGAGACGCCCTGGGGCGCGCCCTCGGCGCCCGTGCAGCGCGGCCACTATGCCGGGCGCCCGGTGCTGTTCCTGGCGCGCCATGGCCATCCCCATCGCATTCCGCCGCATCAGGTCAACTACCGCGCCAATCTCTGGGCGCTCAAGGAGGCCGGTGCCGAGGCCATCGTCGCGGTGAACGCCGTGGGCGGTATCCATGCCGCCATGGGCAGCGGTCATCTGTGCGTGCCCCATCAACTGGTGGACTACACCTGGGGGCGCGGCCATACCTTCTTCGAAGGGGCCGACCTCGAGCACGTCACCCACATCGACTTCAGCTTTCCCTACGATGAGCCCCTGCGGCAGCGTCTGCTCGGGGCACTGCGCAGGCTGCAGCTGCCGCACAGCGACCATGGCGTCTATGCCGCGACTCAGGGGCCGCGCCTGGAGACGGCGGGGGAGATCGTCCGGCTGGAGCGCGACGGCTGCGACATCGTCGGCATGACCGGGATGCCGGAGGCGGCCCTGGCCCGCGAATTGGGCCTGCCCTACGCCTGCCTGGCGCTGGTGGTGAATCCGGCGGCCGGCAAGGTGCAGCGGGAAATCACCATGGCCGAGATCGAAGCCGTCCTGGCCAGCGGCATCGACGAGGTGCGGCAGGTGCTGGCCGAGGTGCTGGCGGACTGATAGCGCTCAAGCCGCTCCCGGGATCGACCGGGAGCGGCTCTTCGATCAGCTGGCGGCGGGCGTCAGGCGGTCGAACAGGGCTTCCAGGACGTTGAAGCGCTCTTCCGCCCGCTCCATGGGTACCTGGAACTTGAACAGGGTCGCGCCTTCCAGCCGGTACTTCTTCGGCTGCGCCTGGATCATCTTCACCAGCACCAGCGGATCCACCTGGGTGTCGGCGGCGAATTCCAGCCGTCCGCCCTGGGGCCCGGCATCCACCTTGACGATGCCCAGGCCTTCCGCACGCAGCTTGAGCAGCGTCAGGCGCACCAGGTTCTTGGTCGGCTCCGGCAGGAGTCCGAAGCGGTCGATCATCTCCACCTGCAATTCCTTGAGGGCGTCTTCGTCCGCCGCCGAGGCGATGCGCTTGTAGAGGATCAGCCGCGCATGGACGTCGGGCAGGTAGTCTTCCGGGATCAGCGCGGGCACGCGCATGTTGATGTCCGGGCCGCCGCCCAGGGGTTGCTCCAGGTTGGGTTGCTCGCCCTTGCGGATGGCCTTGACCGCGCGCTCCAGCATTTCCATGTAGAGGGTGAAACCGACCGCCTGGATCTGGCCGCTCTGGCCTTCGCCGAGCAGTTCGCCGGCGCCGCGGATCTCCAGGTCGTGGGTCGCCAAGATGAAACCGGCCCCCAGGTCCTGGGCGCCGGCGATGGCTTCCAGGCGCTTTTCCGCGTCCGGGGTCATGCCCTTGCGCGGCGGGGTGAGCAGATAGGCATAGGCCTGGTGGTGGCTGCGCCCGACGCGACCGCGCAGCTGGTGCAGCTGGGCCAGGCCGAACTTGTCGGCGCGCTCGATGATGATGGTGTTGGCGCTGGGCACGTCGATGCCGGTCTCGATGATCGTCGAGGCCACCAGCACGTTGAATCTCTTATGGTAGAAGTCGCTCATCACCTGTTCGAGATCGCGTTCGCGCATCTGCCCGTGGCCGATGCCGACGCGGGCCTCGGGCACCAGTTCGGCCAGTTCGCGGGCGCGCTTCTCGATGGTCTTGACCTCGTTGTGCAGGAAGTACACCTGGCCGCCGCGCAGCAGTTCGCGCAGCAGGGCTTCCTTGATCACCGCGTTCTGCTCCTCCATGACGAAGGTGCGCACCGAGAGGCGCCGCGCGGGTGGGGTGGCGATGATGGACAGGTCGCGCATGCCGGCCACGGCCATGTTCAGGGTGCGCGGAATCGGCGTGGCGGTGAGGGTAAGGATGTCCACCTCGCTGCGCAGCGACTTGAGCTGCTCCTTCTGGCGCACCCCGAAGCGGTGCTCTTCGTCGATGATGGCCAGACCCAGGTCCTTGAACTTCACGTCGCCCTGCAACAGCTTGTGGGTGCCGATGATGATGTCGATCTTGCCTTCGGCCAGTTCGCGCGCGGCGGCGGCGACTTCCTGGGCCGACTTGAAACGGCTCATCACCTCGACGCGTACCGGCCAGTCGGCGAAGCGATCGCGGAAGCTGTTGTAGTGCTGCTGGGCGAGCAGGGTGGTGGGGACCAGCACCGCCACCTGGCGGCCACCGTGCACGGCGATGAAGGCCGCGCGCATGGCCACCTCGGTCTTGCCGAAGCCCACGTCGCCGCAGACCAGGCGGTCCATGGGCGTGCCCGCCAGCATGTCCCGGTGCACCGCCTCGATGGCGGCCTGCTGGTCCGGCGTCTCCTCGAAGGGGAAGCCGGCGGAGAAGGTGGCGTAGTCCGCCGCCGGGTCCTTGAAGGCATAGCCTTTGCGCGCGGCGCGGCGGGCATAGATGTCGAGCAGTTCGGCAGCCACGTCGCGGACCTGTTCGGCGGCCTTGCGCTTGGCCTTCTGCCAGGTCTCGGACCCCAGCTTGTGCAGTGGCGCCAGGGCATCGTCGGTGCCCGAATAGCGGGCGATCAAGTGCAGGTTGGCCACCGGCACATAGAGCTTGGCGTCGTCGGCGTATTCGAGCAGCAGGAACTCCTGGGGCTGGTCGTCCAGCTCCAGGGTGATCAGGCCCATGTAGCGGCCGACGCCATGATCGATGTGCACAACCGGCGCGCCTTCGCGCAGCTCGGTGAGGTTCTTGATGACGTTCTCGCCGGCGTCACGGCCCTTCTCGCGCCGGCGGCGCTGCATGATGCGCTGGCCGAACAGCGGATTTTCCGGAATCAGGGCGACGCCGGCGTCATCCAGCACCAGGCCCTCGTCCAGCGGCGCCAGGGCGATGGCGATGCGCTCGGCGCTGGCCTGGAAGGCCGCCCAGCCGTCGACCTGGCCAGGGCGCAGATTCAGCCGGGCGAGCAGCTCCAGCAGCACCTCGCGGCGACCGGCGCTTTCCGCGGTGAACAGCACCCGGCCAGGGAAATCGGTGATGAAGTGCTCCAGGGCCGCCAGCGGCTGGCTGGCCTTGGCGTCGATGGCCAGGTCCGGCAGGGCGCGTGCGGCGAAGCGCTCGCGGCCCACGCCGGCTTCCAGGTCGTCCGCGCCTATGACCACCCGCGGCCAGGCCTTCAGCCGGGCGAAGCAGTCTTCCACAGGCAGGAAGACATCGGCCGGCGGCAGCAGCGGCCGCTCCGGATCGACCCGGCGGTCTTCGTAGCGATTCCGGACATCGGTCCAGAACTGCTCCGCGGCCTGTTCGATACCCGGCAGGGAAAACACCTGGGTGTTGGCCGGCAGATAGTCGAAAAGGGTCGAGGTCTCGTCGAAGAACAGCGGCAGGTAGTACTCGATGCCTGCCGGGGTGATGCCGCTGGCCAGATCCTGATAGATGGGGCAGCGGCGATAGTCCACGTCGAATCTTTCACGGAACCGCGCACGAAAGCCGGTCACCGCCTCTTTATGCAGCGGGAATTCCCGCGCCGGCAGCAGGCGGATGCTGTCGACCTTGTCGATGGATCGCTGCGTCTCCGGATCGAAGGTGCGCAGCGTCTCGATCTCGTCGTCGAACAGGTCGATCCGGTAGGGCAGGTTGCTGCCCATGGGAAAGAGGTCGATCAGGGCGCCACGCACGGCGAATTCGCCGTGTTCGTACACCGTATCCACATATCTGTAGCCGGCCGCTTCCAGGCGCGCGCGGGTGGCTTCCACATCCAGCCGCTGGCCGACGTCCAGCACCAGGCTGCTGCCGAGCAGGAAGCGCGTGGGCGCCAGGCGGTGTAGGGCGGTCGCCAGAGGGACTACCAAAATGCCGTGGGACAGCTCCGGCAGCCGATAAAGGGTGGCGACACGCTGGGAGATGATGTCCTGGTGTGGCGAGAAGACATCGTAGGGCAGCGTCTCCCAATCGGGAAAATTCAGCACCGGAAGTTCAGGGGCGAAGAAGCGCAATTCCTGCTCCAGGCGATCAGCGGTCTGGCTGTCCTGGGTGATCAGCAGGGTGAAGCGGCGTGTCGCGGCCTTGGCGGCTTCAGCGATGGCGAGGGCTAGCGCGGCGCCGGGCAGATTGCCCCACTGCTGGCGGCCGGCGGTTTCAGGAATTGACGGGGTACGCAAAACTGACACGCGGGCGGAACTCCGGTGGATTTCGGGAGGGTTGGGATTGTAACGACCGGGCTTTCACGCTGTCAGTGCAGCGACGCGCGTAGATTGCCTGGGACAGGCAGCGCGGTCATAATGTAGTTCCTTTTTTCAGCTCCTACATAGGGAAGGATTTGTCGTGAGTCAGAAGCCTGAGCAGTGCCTTGAAGAATGGATCGATCGCGAAGCGCTCGCCGAGGCCATGATTCCCCTGATTGGTCAGCTGTACCGTAACAACAATGTTGTGACCTCCATTTACGGTCGCGGTTTGGTCAACCGTTCGGTGATCTCCATTCTCAAGGCCCACCGGTTCGCCCGCCAGATCGACAACGTCGAGCTGTCCGTGCAGGACACCTACCCGCTGGTGAAGGCCCTGAGCGAGCTGGAACTGGGCGCCGCCTCCATCGACCTTGCCCGCCTGAGCCTGAAATTCAAGGCCGAAGGCGCCGGTCGCGATCTCAAGGACTTCCTGCGCAGCGAGCTGTCCGCCGTGGTCGGCAAGCAGGGCGTCGAGCAGCGCACGGGCAAGGACGTCGTCCTCTATGGCTTCGGTCGCATCGGTCGTCTGCTGGCACGCATCCTCATCGAGCACCAGGGTAGCGGCGACGGTCTGCGTCTGCGCGCCATCGTCGTGCGCAAGGGCGCCGACAACGATCTGGTCAAGCGTGCCAGCCTGCTGCGTCGCGACTCCGTGCACGGTTCCTTCGACGGCACCATCACCGTCGACGAAGCCAACAGCACCCTGTGTGCCAACGGCACCCTGATCAAGGTGATCTACTCCAACGATCCCACCACCGTCGACTACACCCAGTACGGCATCCAGGATGCCATCGTGGTCGACAACACCGGCAAGTGGCGCGATGCCGAAGGCCTGGGCCAGCACCTCAAGTGCAAGGGCGTTTCCCGCGTGGTGCTGACCGCACCCGGCAAGGGCAGCCTGAAGAACATCGTGCATGGCATCAACCATGACACCATCACCGCCGAAGACACCATCGTCACCGCGGCCTCCTGCACCACCAACGCCATCGTGCCGATCCTGAAGGCGGTCAACGACAAGTACGGCATCGTCAACGGTCACGTCGAGACCGTGCACTCGTACACCAACGACCAGAACCTGATCGACAACTTCCACAAGGGCGATCGCCGTGGCCGCAGCGCCGCGCTGAACATGGTCATCACCGAGACCGGCGCCGCCAAGGCCGTGGCCAAGGCACTGCCGGAACTGGCTGGCAAGCTGACTGGCAACGCCATCCGCGTGCCGACGCCCAACGTCTCCATGGCGATCCTCAACCTGAACCTGGAAAACGCCACCAGCAAGGACGAGATCAACGAGTACCTGCGCGAGATGGCGCTGCACTCGCCGCTGCACAAGCAGATCGACTTCGTGAATTCGCCGGAAGTGGTGTCCAGCGACTTCGTCGGCTCCCGCCATGCGGGTGTGGTCGATGCCGGTGCCACCATCGTCAGCGACAACCGCGTCGTCCTCTATGTCTGGTACGACAACGAGTTCGGCTACAGCTGCCAGGTCGTGCGGGTGCTGGAAGAGATGGCGGGCGTCAATCCGCCGGCCTTCCCGGCCTGAGTCTTGCGTCCTAGGGCTTGTCTGAAAAGTTGCCGAGCGAAGGCCAGGCAAGGCGAAAATCAACGAGGAAGCGGAGTTTACGAGTGGTAAATGAGCATTCCGAGTTGATTTTCAACGCTGCCTGAACGAGCGCAGGTCTTTTCAGACAAAGCCCAGGCAAGGCTGACTTGCAAGAAAAAACGGGAGCCCGCATGGCTCCCGTTTTCGTTTTGACCGGGTTTTGCGCCACAATAGCGACCCGTGACAAGAGGTCGCAGCCCCCTGGGGCGATCTCGCGCCGGATCCGACCTCTCGCGAGGCGGTCCGGCTCCAGCCGTCGCCTGCGGACGGCTAACCTTCTGAGGAGAAAGCATGGCGGTCTATAGCTACGACGTGGTGGTACTGGGTTCGGGACCGGCAGGCGAGGGCGCGGCGATGAACGCCGCCAAGAATGGCCGTCGCGTGGCGGTGGTGGACAATCGCCAGGTGGTGGGCGGCAACTGCACCCACCTGGGCACCATTCCCTCCAAGGCGCTGCGCCATTCGGTCAAGCAGATCATCCAGTTCAACACCAACGAGATGTTCCGCTCCATCGGCGAGCCGCGCTGGTTCTCCTTTCCCGACGTGCTGCGCAGCGCCGAGCGGGTGATCGCCCGTCAGGTGTCGTCCCGCACCGGCTACTACGCGCGCAATCGCGTCGACCTGTTCTTCGGTACCGCCAGCTTCGCCGACGAGAACACCATCGAGATCGTCAACCTGCGCGGCGACCTGGAGCGCCTGGTGGCCAAGCAGGTCGTCATCGCCACCGGCTCGCGACCCTATCGCCCGGTGGACGTGGACTTCAGCCATCCGCGCATCTACGACAGCGACACCATCCTGTCGCTGACCCATACCCCGCGCCGGCTGATCATCTATGGCGCCGGGGTGATCGGCAGTGAATACGCCTCCATCTTCAGCGGCCTCGGCGTGCTGGTGGACCTGATCGACAACCGCGACCAGCTGCTCAGCTTCCTCGACGACGAGATCTCGGACGCCCTGAGCTATCACCTGCAGAACAACAATGTGCTCATTCGTCACAACGAGGAATACGAGCGCATCGAAGGCCAGGAAAACGGCGTCGTCCTGCACCTGAAGTCCGGCAAGAAGCTGCGCGCCGATGCCCTGCTGTGGTGTAACGGCCGGACCGGCAACACCGACCAGCTGGGCCTGCAGAACGTGGGCATCTCGGTCAACAGCCGGGGCCAGGTCACCGTCGACGAGAACTACCGGACCTCGGTCGCCAACATCTATGCGGCGGGCGACGTCATCGGCTGGCCGAGCCTGGCCAGCGCCGCCTACGACCAGGGGCGTTCGGCCTCGGACAACATCCTGCACGACAACAACGGGAGGGTGGTCAACGACATTCCCACCGGCATCTACACCATTCCCGAGATCAGTTCGCTGGGCAAGACCGAGCGCGAGCTGACCCAGGAGCGGGTGCCCTACGAGGTCGGCAAGGCCTTCTTCAAGAGCATGGCGCGGGCGCAGATCTCCGGCGAACCGGTGGGCATGCTGAAGATCCTCTTCCACCGCGAGACCCTGCAGGTGCTGGGCGTGCATTGCTTCGGCGACCAGGCCTCGGAGATCCTGCACATCGGCCAGGCGATCATGAACCAGGAAGGCGAGGCGAACAGCATCCGCTATTTCGTCAACACCACCTTCAACTACCCGACCATGGCCGAGGCCTACCGGGTAGCGGCCTTCGATGGCTTGAATCGGTTGTTCTGAGTCGGCTCGCCTCGCGGCCATGGCCGTCTGCTAACTCCTTCTCCCTGTGGGAGAGGGTTGGGGTGAGGGCGCTAGCTGCAGCAAAGGCTCAGTGGAAAAGGCTGCGCCGTTTTCCACGCTACGGGTCTGCGTCGGCTCATATCGCGGCCATGGCGGTCCGCCGATGCGGCCGCTCCTACGGTAACGTTCGTGCTTGTAGGAGCAACTGTCTTCTCGAGCCGGCTCAGATCGCCAAGGTGTACCGTCCCTGAGCATGGCGTTGAGCCGAATCAGCAAGACGCGTAGGCAGGCGATCAGGGCGACTTTGGCGGGTTTTCCACGCTGGCGCAGGTCCTCGTAGCGTCGTTTGAAGTCGGCCTGGTGCCGCACCACCGACCAAGCTGCCATGTACAGCACGCGTCGGATCGCGGAGCGACCACCGGAGATGCGTCTTAGGCCTTTCTTGGGACCGCTGTCGGCGTTGTAGGGCGCCACGCCCACCAGGGCAGCGATCTGGCGCCGGTCTAGGTGACCCAACTCCGGTAGATAAGCCAGCAGATTTGCCACGCTGACCGGTCCGATTCCGCTCACGCTGCTCAGGCGCTGGTACGCTCGTCATCCAACTCTCGGCAGGCCTGGGTGATGTCGTGGTTAAGCGAGGTGATCTGCTGATTGAGGAAGGCCAGGCAGTGACGAATATTGGCCTGCACCCTTGGCAGGGTCGCCTGGGCGAGGCGACGCCGGTCGTCGTCCCGTTGGGCAACCAAGTGGGTACGACGCTTGACCAGCTCCTGTAGCGCCTGGGCCTGTTCCGTCTGCGGTTGATAAAGCGGTGCGTCGAGGACCTGGGCCTGGCGAGCCAGCAGGGCGGCATCCAAGGGATCGGTCTTGGCCTGGCTCCCCATGGCCTCGGCGAAGGCGCGCGCCTGACGCGGATTGATTCGCACCACCGGCAGACCAGCCGCCGCCAGATAGCGCAGTACACCCGCCTCAAAGCCTCCGGTGGCTTCGAGCAGCACCCGTTGAATCTCATAACCGCTAAGTTCATCGAGCAGGTACGCCCAACCTTCGGCGGTATTGGCGTAGCTACGCTGCCGTTTATCCGGCAACACACAGACGGCCAAGGTGTCCTTGGCCACATCGATTCCTACCCAGGCTGCCTTCATCGTCAAGTCCTCCTATACTGATGAGGAGAGCGCCCCTGACGAAGGCCCACGCTTGTGCGGTTCGAGGTAGAAGCTCGATCAACTGTTCGGGCTGGGACGTCAGAGGTCAGCAGGGGGCGGGACCGGCTCCTACACGTGCTCGAAACACTGCGGCCCTACAGCCTGCCCCCTGCTGCTCTCACCTTCATCCTAACGCCAAGCCAAGACACAAGCGGCCCATGGCCGCGATGGCCGATAGATTTGGCTTTCGTAGGTTGGATTGAGCGCAGCGAAGCCCAACACGTCCCGGGCTTCGACCTGCGCCAGCGCCTACCCCAACGTCCGCCGCGCCAGACTCGGAAAATCCGTGATCAGGCTGTCCGCGCCGAAGTCGGCCAGGCGGCGCATCAGGCTGGCGTCGTTCACCGTCCAGACCGAGACGTGCAGGCCCTGGCGCTGCGCCTTGAGCAGCCGTTCCGGGGTGCACAGCGTCCAGTTCAGCGCCAGTAGGTGGCAGTCGTAGTGAGCCGCCACCTTGAGCGGATCCAGCCAGGCGTATTCCGCCACCAGCCCACGCGCCAGCTGTGGGGTGTCGCGCTGCAGGGCGCGCAGGACCTCGCGCGAGGCGCTGGTGACGGTCACCTTGTCCTGCAGACCGAAGTCCTCGACCAGCTGGGCGATGGCCCTCACGGTCTGCGCCGCCCGCACCCGCGAGGCGCTCTTCACCTCCAGCTGCCAATGTTCGAAGGCGCACTTCTCGAACAGCTCGCGCAGGGTCGGGATGGGGCAGGGGCGCGGCCACACCGGGCCGCCCTGGCGGGCATCCAGGGCGACCAGATCGGCGACCGCCTTTTCGCTGACCTTGCCGCCACGCCCGGTGGTGCGTTTCAGGGTCGGGTCGTGGATCACCACCAGCTCGCCGTCCCGGGAGAGGTGCAGGTCCAGCTCGCAGCGCGTGACGCCCAGTTCCAGGCACAGCTCGAAGCCGGCCAGGGTGTTTTCCGGGGCTTCGCCGCGGGCGCCGCGGTGTCCGTAAATAAGGGTCATGAGGGCTCCTTGGCGCTAGGGTGAGGGGACCGGGCGCCGCGGATCGCGAACCGCGTCCAGTACCCGGTCGTTTTCGAAATAGACGCTGAAATCTCTGTAGTCCCAGCGGCGGATTGCCGGCCGACCGACCGGCGGGTGCTCCTGATCGGGCAGGCCGAAGCGTTCCAGGACCTGGCTGCGGCTGTCGCCGCGCAGGGGCAGCGGGGTGCCGGCATCGCCCTGCTGGCCCAGCGGGATCTGCAGGGTCTCGGCCCAGCCGGGCAGGGCAGTGCCGAGCAGCAGGAGCGCCAGCCAGGGGCGTTTCACGCCTCGTCTCCGCGGTCGGCACGGCGCACCCGGGCCTGCTGGCGCAGGACGTGGCGCGCCAGCAGCTGGCGCTGGGCGTCTTCCAGGTCGATGAAACTGGTGCCGATTTCATACCCGCCCTTGACGGCCTGGCAACCGGTCACCTCGGCCAGTACCTGCAGGCCCAGGCCCTGGGGCGGCAGCGCCATGCGCAGGTCGAGCCGGGTGCCCAGGGCATAGGGCTCGGCATCGACGAAGGCCAGGCCGCCTTCGGACAGCACCACGTCGCGGGTGGCGCCGCTGTCGTGCAGGAGATTCCAGGTAAAGGCCTGGCCGAGCAGGTCCAGGCGCTTGTGCACCAGGCGCAGGCAGGCGGTGACGGCGCGGTCGCGCTCGTCCAGGTTGCGCAGCAGGTGACGGGATTCGAATTCCAGCTGATGCAGTTCGCTCAGGAGTGCGAACAGCGGCGCGGTCTCGCCGGGGACCCCGTCGGCAGGGCTGATTTGCAGTGCGATACGGTCGGTGATGCGATAGTATTCCCGCCGTTCACGCGCGTCTGGGGTGGTCATGTCGGGCCGCTCCGTGGGTGATGGCCCCGAGTGTAGCCGGCGAGCCGGCACGGTGTCGCCGTCCAACCCGCAGGGCGCCTACGTCTTTCCGCCGTGCAAGCGAGCCTATGTTCAGACCCCTGCCGATCTACCTTGGCCTGCGTTACGTCCGCGCCAAGCGCCGCAACCATTTCGTCTCCTTCATCTCGCTCACCTCCATGATCGGCCTGGCCCTCGGCGTGGTCGTGATGATCGTGGTGCTGTCGGTCATGAACGGCTTCGACCGCGAGATGCGTGATCGCGTCCTGGGCATGATTCCCCATGCCACGGTGGAGTCCTACCAGCCGGTCAACGACTGGCGCAGCGTGCGCGAATTGGCGCTGCAGAACAGCCAGGTGGCCGCGGTGGCGCCCTTCACCCAGTTGCAGGGCATGCTGGCCCACGACAAGGCGGTGCAGACGGTATTGCTCAACGCCATCGACCCGGCCGAGGAGCCCAAGGTCTCGATCATCCCCAGCTTCATGCGCGAGGGCCGGCTCGACGACCTCAAGCCGGGCGAATTCGGCATCATCATCGGCTCCCTGGCCGCCGAGAAACTGGGCGTCAAGGTCGGCGACAAGCTCACCTACATCGCCCCGGAAGTGGCCGTGACCCCGGCCGGCATGTTTCCGCGCATGAAGAGATTCACCGTGGTGGGCATCTTCAGCGTCGGCGCCGGCGAGCTGGACGGCTCGGTGGGCCTGATCGACATCGAAGACGCCGCGCGGCTGCAGCGCTGGCCGGCGAACGCGGTGCAGGGCGTGCGCCTCAAGCTGCACGACCTGTTCCAGGCGCCGGACGTGTCCTGGAACATCGCTCGCCAACTGCCGGGCAACGACTGGTACGCCCGCGACTGGACCCGCACCCACGGCAATCTCTACCAGGCCATCGGCATGGAAAAGACCATGATCGGCCTGCTCCTGCTACTGATCGTCGCCGTGGCCGCCTTCAACATCGTCTCCACCCTGGTGATGGTGGTGACCGACAAGAAATCCGACATCGCCATCCTGCGCACCCTGGGCGCCACGCCCCGGCAGATCATGGCGGTGTTCATGGTCCAGGGGACCTTCATCGGCGTCATCGGCACCGCCATCGGCTGCCTGCTCGGCGTGCTCGCCGCGCTCAACGTCAGCGCCGCGCTGGCCTGGGTGCAGCGGGTCACCGGCCACCAGTTCCTCAACGCCGAGGTGTACTTCATCGACTACCTGCCGGCGCAGCTGCAGCTGCACGACGTCCTGCTGGTCTGCGGCGCGTCCTTTGCCCTGAGCTTCCTGGCCACGCTCTATCCCTCCTGGAGCGCCGCCCGTACCCAACCCGCCGAGGCCCTGCGTTATGAATGATCGAGCCGTTTTGCGTTGCCAGGACCTGGGCAAGCGCTACGAGGAAGGCCCCCAGACCGTCGAGGTGCTGAGCAATGTCCAGCTGACCCTGCAACCGGGCGAGCGGGTGTCCATCGTCGGCAGTTCGGGGTCGGGCAAGACCACCCTGCTGAACCTGCTCGGCGGCCTGGATACCCCCAGCAGCGGCAGTGTCTGGCTCGACGGCGAAGAGCTGTCGGCGCTCAACGAGAAGGCCCGCGGCCTCCTGCGCAATCGCGCCATGGGCTTCGTCTACCAGTTCCACCACCTGCTGCCCGAGTTCAGCGCCCTGGAAAACGTCTGCATGCCCCTGCTGATCGGCAAGGCCTCCATCGGCGAGGCTCGCGAGCGCGCGGCCAAGCTGCTGGAGCGGGTCGGTCTCGGTCATCGCCTGGGGCACAAGCCGGCCGAGTTGTCCGGCGGCGAGCGCCAGCGCGTGGCCATTGCCCGGGCGCTGGTCAACCAGCCCAAGCTGGTGCTGCTCGACGAACCCACCGGCAACCTCGACCAGCACACCGCCCACGGCATCCAGGACCTGATGCTGGAGCTGTCCACCTCGCTGCGCACGGCCTTTCTGGTGGTGACCCACGACCAGGTGCTGGCTGGCCAGATGGACCGGATGCTGCGCCTGGACGAAGGCCATCTGGTCGACGCCACGCCGGCCCGGCAGGTCTGAGGTCGTCATGTTCAGACCGCTTTCGCTGTTCATCGGCCTGAGATACACCCGCGCCAAGCGGCGCAAGTCGTTTATCTCCTTCTTTTCGCTGGTCTCCATGTTCGGCCTGGCGCTGGGCGTGCTGGCCATGATCCTGGTGCTGTCGGTCATGAACGGCTTCCAGGAGGAGATGCGCGGCCGCATCCTCGGCATGGTGCCCCATGCCTTCATCAGCGCGGCCCAGCCGCTGGACGACTGGCGCCCGCTGGCGGCCAAGGCCGAGCAGCAGCCCCATGTGCTGGCGGCGGTGCCCTATACCCAGTTGCAGGGCATGCTCTCGGTACGGGGGCGCATGCAGCCGCTGCTGGTGGACGGCATCGATCCGGCCCAGGAAAAACGCGTGTCCATCGTCGGCGAGCGCATGACCCAGGGCAGTCTCGACGCCCTCAAGCCCGGCGAATTCGGCATCGTGCTGGGCGAGATCGCCGCGCGACGCTTCCAGCTGGAGCTGGGCAGCCAGGTCACGGTGATCATCCCCGAAGTCGGCGCCACCGGCAGCATCACCCCGCGACTGCGGCGCTTCACCGTGGTCGGCACCTTCAAGGTCGGCGCCGAGCTGGATGCCTCCCTGGCGCTGATCAACGTCGCCGACGCCGCGCCGCTCAAGGGCTGGCAGCCGGGCCAGGTGGAAAGCATCCGCCTGGCGCTGGACGATCTGTTCCAGGCGCCGCGCATCTCCCGCGACGTGGCCAAGGCCCTCGGCGACGGCTACCAGGCGCGTGACTGGACGATCTCCCAGGGCAGCCTGTTCCAGGCCATGCAGATGGAAAAGACCATGATCGGCCTGCTGCTCCTGCTGATCGTTGCCGTGGCCGCCTTCAACATCATCGCCACCCTGATCATGGTGGTGGCCGACAAGAAGGCCGACATCGCCATCCTGCGCACCCTGGGCGCCACGCCCGGGCAGATCATGGCGGTGTTCATGGTGCAGGGCACGGTGATCGGCCTGGTCGGCACCCTGATCGGCGGGGTGCTGGGCATCATCGCGGCGCTCAACGTCAGCAGCTGGATCGCCGCCCTGGAACGCCTGGTCGGCCACAAGCTGTTTGGCGGGGACATGTACTTCATCAGCAACCTGCCGTCGCGGCTGGAACTGGAAGACGTGGTGCTGATCGCCGTGGCCGCCCTGAGCATGAGTTTTCTGGCGACCCTCTATCCCGCCTGGCGCGCCTCGCGCACCTCACCGGCCGAAGCCCTGCGCTACGACTGATCGCCTGCAGGGCCAGGTGGCGCCATGCCCCTGGCCCTGTGGCGCCCAAACTGCTCTAATCCGCGCTTCTGAAGCCCTTTCGGCTCTCCATGGATGGAGTCCTGATGCGCGCCGCTCTGCTGTCCTTTGCCCTCGGCGTGCTGCTCCTGCGCGCCTTCGCCACGCTGCCGTCGCTATCCCTGCTGGCGGCCCTGGCGGCGGTGGCTCTGGTGCTGCTGTTCACCCGCTTCCTGGCGCTCGGTGCCCTCGGGCTGGGCCTGGCCTGGGCGCTGCTCAATGGCCATTGGGCGCTGGACGATCGCCTGGATCGGGCGCTGGAACAGCGGGTGCTATGGATCGACGGCGAGATCAGCGGGCTGCCCACGGTGGACGCCGACTCGGTGGGTTTCGTGCTCGCCGGGGCGACCAGCCGCCGCGCGCCTGAGCTGCCGGCGCGGATCCGCCTGAACTGGCACGGCGGGCCGCGCCCGCTGGCCGGCGAACGCTGGCGCCTGGCCGCGGAATTGCGCGGTCCCGCCGGCTTGGTCAATCCCCTCGGCCAGGATCGCGAAGCCTGGCTGCTGGCCCAGGGCATAGGCGCCACCGGCAGCGTCAAGGATGGTCAGCGCCTGACCGCCGCCAGTGGCCTGGCGACCTGGCGCGACGGCATCCGGCAATACCTGCAAAGGCGCGATCCGGCCGGGCAGGGCGGGCTGCTCGCCGCCCTGGTGGTGGGCGACGGCTCGGGCATCACCGATGCCCAGTGGCAGCTGTTCCAGGACACCGGCACCGTGCACCTGATGGTCATCTCCGGGCAGCACATCGGCCTGATCGCCCTAGGCGTCTATGCCGGGGTGGTCCTCCTGGCGCGGCGTGGCTGCTGGCCGAGGCGGCTGCCCTGGCGCCTGTCCGCGGCAGTGCTGACCATCGCCACCGCGCTGGGCTACGGACTGCTGGCCGGCTTCGAGGTGCCGGTGCAGCGGGCCTGCGTCATGGTCACCCTGGGCCTGCTCTGGCAACTCGGGCGCCAGCAGGTGCGGCTGGCGGATGCCGTGCTGTTGGCCCTGGCACTGGTCTTGGCCGCCAATCCGCTGGTCAGTCTGCTGCCCGGCTTCTGGCTGTCCTTTGGCGCCGTGCTGTTGCTGCTGTGGAGCTTTGCCGGCCGCCTGGGCCGGCTTCCGTGGTGGCTCACCCTCGGACGCGCCCAATGGTGCATGGCCGTGGGCCTGGCGCCGCTGCTGCTGGCGCTGGGCCTGCCCCTGAGTCTGAGCGGTCCGCTGGCCAATGCCCTGGCCGTGCCGCTGATGGACCTGGCCATCGTGCCCCTGGCGCTGGCAGGGACCCTGCTGTCCCTGCTCTGGCCGCCCCTGGGCGCTCCTGCGTTGTGGCTGGCCGGCAGCCTGCTGCAGGGACTGCTCTGGCTGCTGGGCGGCTTGGCGCACCTGGCTGCGGCCTGGCAACCGGTGTTGGCACCCGCCTGGGCGCTATGGCTGGCGGGGCTGGGCGCGCTGCTGGCGCTGCTGCCCGCGGGTGTGCCGCTGCGAGTCTTCGGCGCGCTGCTGATGCTGCCGGGGCTGTTTCCCCCGCCACCGGTACCCGCGGAGGGGCTGGCGCGGATCACCGTGCTGGACGTGGGGCAGGGCCTGTCCGTGCTGGTGCGTACCCGTGACCATGCGCTGCTCTATGATGCCGGTCCGCGCCAGGGCAGCTATGACGCCGGCGCCCGGGTCGTCCTGCCCAACCTGAAGGCCCTCGGCATCGGTAGCCTGGACGTCATGCTGCTCAGTCATGCCGATGCCGACCACGCCGGCGGTGCGCCCGCCGTGGCCAGGGGACTGCCGCCAGGCCAGGTACTCAGTGGCGAAGCGGGTCGCCTCACGCCGGAACTGCACGCCCGGGACTGCACGGATGGGGCCGAGTGGCGCTGGAACGAGGTCGTCTTCACCACCTGGTGGCATCCCGCGGCGGATTCCAACGCGTCCTCCTGCGTGCTCAGCGTCGCGGCCAGGGGCGAGCGCCTGCTGCTGACCGGCGACATCGACGCCCGCCGTGAAGCCGAACTGGTAGCCAGCGGCGTGCCCGTGGCGGCGGAATGGCTGGTCGCGCCGCACCATGGCAGTCGCAGCGGCTCCAGCGCCGCCTTCATCGACGCCGTCCAGCCACGTGGCGTGCTCATCTCCCGGGGGCTGAACAATCGCTATGGCCATCCCCATCCCCAGGTACTGGCGCGCTATCGCGAGCGCGGCGTGCTGCCCTACGACACCGCCGAACGGGGCGCCCTGAGCTGGACCCTGGGTCGCTGGGAGGTACCCCGCGGGCAACGCCAGGTGCGGCATTGGTGGCGGATAGGCCCGCCGACACCCTGATAGCCTATTCAAAAGCTGCTGCGCTTCGGCCAAACCGCGTTGAAAAGACCCTGGTTCGCCAGCCCGGTCGGAATGCTCATTTACCCTTCGTAAACCCGTGCGCGGGTCCGATCCGCTTCCTCAGGTCTTTCGCCTTCTCCAGCTCGCGAGCCCTTGAACAGGCTATCCGGCGTTCGTGCTAGAGTGGCCGCATTTTGCGGCGGGGGTAACGGTCTCGTGTTCGAAATGGTCAAAGCGGGCGGCTGGATGATGCTGCCGATCATCCTCAGTTCCATCCTGGCCACGGCCATCATCGCCGAGCGGCTGTGGACCCTCAGGCGCAGCCGGGTCGCACCGCCGACGCTGCTCGCCCAGGTCTGGCGCTGGATCCAGGACAAGCAGCTCAATGCCGAGCGGCTGCGCGAATTGCGCGCCGGCTCGCCCCTGGGCGACATCCTCGCCGCAGGCCTGGCCAATTCCCGCCATGGCCGCGACATCATGAAGGAAGCCATCGAGGAAGCCGGCAGCCGCGTGGTGCACGACCTCGAGCGCTACCTCAACACCCTCGGCAGCATCGCCGCCCTGGCGCCCCTGATGGGCCTGCTGGGTACGGTGTTCGGCATGATCGACATCTTCAGCGCCTTCATGAACGACGGCATGGCCAATGCGCCCATCCTCGCCGGCGGCATCTCCAAGGCCCTGGTCACCACCGCCACCGGCCTGCTGGTGGCGATTCCCGCGGTGTTCTTCCATCGCTACCTGCTGCGCCGGGTCGATGAGCTGGTGGTCGGCATGGAGCAGGAAGCGGTCAAGCTGGTGGACATCCTTCACGGCGATCGCGAAGTGGACGTCCGCGAAGGAGCTCCGGCGTGAAATTCCGTCGCCGCGCCGGGGGCGCCGCTCGCGAAGAGGTCTATATCAACCTGGCGTCCTTTATCGACGTCATCTTCGTCCTGCTGCTGTTCTTCGTGGTGACCGCGACCTTCAGCAAGCCCAGCCAGCTGAAGATCGAACTGCCCGAGGCCGACAGCGCCGCCGCGGCGGCCAACCAGGGCAAGATCCTGGAGATCAGCATCACCGCCGAAGGCCAGATGGCGCTCAACGGCCAGACTCTGGCGCGCAACGACCTGACCGGCCTGACCACCGCGCTGCAGCGGGAATCCGGCGGTGACAACAGCCTGCCGCTGGTGATCACCGCCGATGGCCGCGCCACCCACCAGGCAGTGGTCATGGCCATGGACGCTGCCGGCAAGCTGGGTTTCAGCCAGTTGCGCATCACCACCCTCGAGGCCCAGGCGAAACGGCCGTGAGCCTGGGCGAGCGCCTGGTCCGCGCCTGGTACCAGGGGCATCCGGCCCTGGGCCTGCTGGCGCCGCTCGAAGCCCTCTATCGCCAGGTCGCCCGGCGCAAGCGCCAGCGTTTCCTGGCGGGGCAGGGCAGCATCCATCGCGCGCCGGTGCCGGTCATCGTGGTGGGCAATCTCACCGTGGGCGGTACCGGCAAGACGCCCATGATCCTCTGGCTGATCGGCCATCTGCGCGCCCGCGGGCTCAAGGTCGGGGTGGTCAGCCGCGGCTATGGCGCCACGCCGCCGAGTCTGCCCTGGCGGGTGCGGGCCGGCGACACCGCCGCCGTCGCCGGCGACGAACCGCTGTTGATCGTGCAGCGCACCGGGGTGGCGCTGGTGACGGATCCCGACCGCGGTCGCGCCGTCGAACGCCTGCTCGCCGAAGAATCGCTCGATGTCATCCTCAGCGACGACGGCCTGCAGCACTATCGCCTGGCCCGCGACCTGGAGCTGGTGATGGTCGATGCGGCGCGCGGCTTCGGCAACGGCCGCTGCCTGCCGGCCGGTCCCCTGCGCGAACCCCTGGAGCGCCTGGCCGAGGTGGACGCCGTGATCCACAACGGCGCCGCGGTCGATCCGGCCGACGGCTTCGGCCTGACCCTGCAGCCCAGTGCCCTGGTCAATCTGCGCAGCGGCGAGACGCGACCGCTGAATTTCTTTCCGCCGGGGCAGCGCCTGCACGCCCTGGCCGGCATCGGCAACCCCGGGCGTTTCTTCGCCACCCTCGAAGGACTACACTGGCAGCCGTTGCCCCATGCCTTCGCCGATCACGCCACCTACAGCGCCGCGGACCTGACCTTCACCCCCGCGCTGCCGCTGGTGATGACCGAGAAGGATGCGGTCAAGTGCCGGTCCTTCGCCGCCGCCGACTGGTGGTACCTGGCGGTGGACGCCCAGCCCTCGGCCGCCTTCGTCGCCTGGCTGGACGGGCGTCTCGACCGCCTCCTGCCCGAACACTCTCACTGACGGAACCTCTGCCCATGGATCTCAAGCTGCTGGACATCCTCGCCTGCCCCCTGACCAAGAGCCCGCTGATCTTGAGCGACGACAAGACCGAGCTCATCAGCAAGGCCGCCGGCCTGGCCTTCCCGATTCGCGACGGCATCCCGGTGATGCTGGAAAGCGAGGCGCGCATCATCACCACGGACGAGCGTCTGGATAAATGAGCACCGCCTTCACCGTCGTCATTCCGGCGCGACTGGCCAGCACCCGGCTGCCCAACAAGCCGCTGCTCGACATCGCCGGCAAGCCGATGATCCAGCACGTCTGGGAGCAGGCCCGGCGCAGCGGCGCCGAGCAGGTGGTGGTGGCGACCGACCACGACGATATCCTGCGTGCCTGCGAAGGCTTTGGCGCTCGGGTCCTGCTGACCCGCGCCGACCATGCCTCGGGCACCGATCGCCTGGCCGAGGTGGCCGAATTGCTCGGCCTGGCCAACGACGCCCTGGTGGTCAACGTCCAGGGCGACGAGCCGCTGATTCCACCGGCGGTGATCGACCAGGTGGCGGGCAATCTCGCCGCCCATCCCGAAGCCGGGGTGGCCACCCTGGCCGAGCCGATCAGTGACGTCGACAGCCTGTTCAATCCCAATGTGGTCAAGGTGAGCACCGACGTGAACGGCCTGGCGCTGACCTTCAGCCGGGCGCCGCTGCCCTGGGCGCGCAATGCCTTTGCCGCTGATCGCGCGCAGCTGCCCCAGGGCTTTCCCTATCGCCGCCACATCGGCATTTATGCCTATCGCGCCGGCTTCCTCTCCGATTTCGTCAGCTGGGGTCCCTGCGCCCTGGAAGAGACCGAAGCCCTGGAGCAACTGCGCGCCCTCTGGCACGGCGTGCGCATCCATGTCGCCGATGCCCTGGAAGCGCCCCAGGCCGGCGTGGATACCCAGGAAGACCTCGAGCGCGTCCGTCGCCTGCTGGGAGCCTAGATGACCCTGCGCATCCTGTTCGTCTGCATGGGCAACATCTGCCGCTCGCCCACCGCCGAAGGCATCCTCAGGGCCAAGCTGCACGCCGCGGGCCTGGCCGAGGCGGTGGAGCTGGACTCGGCCGGCACCGGTGACTGGCATGTCGGCAAGGCACCGGATGCCCGCGCCATCCAGGCCGCGGCGGGTCGCGGCTATGACATCGGCGACCTGCGCGCGCGCCAGGTCGCCAAGGACGATTTCCAGCGCTTCGACCTGATCCTGGCCATGGATCAGGACAACCTCGCCTGGCTGGAACAGTTGCGTCCGGGTGCAGGCGCGGTCCCCGAACTCTTCCTGGCGCGCCAGGGCCTGGCGGTGGACGAGGTGCCCGATCCCTATTACGGCGGCGCAGCCGGCTTCGAGCGGGTCCTCGACCTGCTGGAAAGCGCCTGCGATGGCCTGGTCGCCGAGGTGGCTGCCCGTCATGGTCGCTGAGCTGCAACAGCAGGTCCCGCTACAGGGCCTCAATACCTTTGGCCTGGTGGCGGAAGCCGACCGCTATCTGGAAGCCGCCAGTGACGCCGAGGTCCGTGAGGCCCTGGCGCTGGCTCGGCAACTGGAAGTGCCCCTGCGGGTGCTGGGCGGTGGCAGCAACCTGGTCCTGCCCGAACGGGTCGAGGGCCTGGTAGTGCGGCTGACCTCGCGCGGCATCCGCCTGCTGGCGGAGGAGGGCGATGTCCTGCTGGTGGAAGCCGAAGCCGGCGAGCCCTGGCACCCCTTCGTCATGGCCACCCTGGCCAACGGCTGGTACGGCCTGGAAAATCTCAGCCTGATCCCGGGCACCGTGGGTGCCTCGCCGATCCAGAACATCGGCGCCTATGGCGTCGAATTGAAGGACAGGTGCGCCAGCGTCACGGCGCTCGATCGCCACAGCGGCGAACTCCATGACCTCAGTCCTGCCGATTGCGCCTTCGCCTACCGCGAGAGTCGCTTCAAGGCCGAGGCTGGTCGCTGGATCGTGCTGCGGGTGCGCTTCCACCTCAGTCGTCAGCCGCAGCTGGTGCTGGACTACGGTCCGGTGCGCCAGGCCCTGACCGAGGCGGGCGTCACGCAGCCAACCCCCGAGGCCGTCAGCGCGGCCATCTGCAGCATCCGCCAGAGCAAACTGCCCGACCCGGCGGTGCTGGGCAATGCCGGCAGCTTCTTCAAGAACCCGGTGGTGACCGCCGCCGAAGCCAAAGCGCTGCATGAGCGCTATCCAGGTCTGCCGACCTATCCGCAGGCCGATGGCAGCGTCAAGCTGGCCGCCGGCTGGCTCATCGACCAGGCCGGCTGGCGCGGTCATCGCGATGGCGCCGTGGGGGTGCATGCCGCCCAGGCACTGGTGCTGGTCAACTTCGGCGGCGCCCGCAGCCGCGACGTCCTGGCCCTGGCCGAGCGCATCCGCGCCTCGGTGCGCGAGCGCTTCGGCGTGACGCTGGAGATGGAGCCGGGAAGCCTGACGTGACCGACGACGCCCCCGATGCCCAACGCCGCCGCCTGCTGATCGCCACCACCTCCGCCGTCGGCGGCCTGGGACTGGTGGCGGGTAGCGTGCCCTTCGTCTGCGCCCTGCGGCCCAGCCGTTCGGCGGAGGTGGCGGCGGCGCCGGTCGAGGTGGATCTCAAGACCCTGCGCGAAGGCGAGCAACTCACGGTGCAGTGGCGCGGCCAGCCGGTCTGCGTGCTGCGCCGCAGCGCGGCGGACCAGGCCCGTCTGCTGGCCGACCAGGCCGGACTCGCCGATCCGGATTCCCGGGAATCCAGCCAACCGCCCTATGTGGATCCACGGCTGAGATCGCGGCGGCCGGACATCTTCGTGGTCACCGCCATCTGCACCCACCTGAGCTGTATTCCCTCGCTGGACACCGCAACCACGAACCAAGGCTATCTGTGCCCCTGCCATGGCTCCCGGTTCGATCTCGCCGGGCGTGTCTATCGCGACCAGCCGGCACCCCTGAATCTGGCCGTGCCTCCCTATCACTTCAAAGGCGAAAGCCTGCTGGTGATCGGCAGTGACGGGGAGGGCGCGGCATGAGGGACAGGGAGCCCGGCTGGCTGGAGCGACGGCTGCCGATCGGCGCCTTCTGGCGCCGACACCTCAGCGACTACCGGGTGCCGCGCAATCTCAACGTCTTCTATCTGTTCGGCTCGCTGTTGCTCTTCATCCTGGCGCTGCAGGTGCTGACCGGACTCTGGCTGCTGTTCGGCTATGAACCCACCGTGAAGGGTGCCTTCGCCTCGGTTCAGCTGTTCATGCGCGAAGTGCCCTTCGGCTGGCTGATCCGCTATCTGCATGCGGTGGGTGCCTCGGCGCTGTTCGTCTGCCTCTATCTGCACCTGCTGCGCGGCCTGCTCTATGGCTCCTATCGCGCGCCGCGGGAGCTGGTCTGGAGCTTTGGCGTGCTGCTCTATCTGCTCCTGCTGGCCCAGGCCTTCTTCGGCTATCTGCTGCCCTGGGGCCAGCTCTCCTACTGGGGCGCCCAGGTGTCCCTGAGCGCGATCGAGGCGCTGCCCCTGGTGGGCCCGACCCTGGCCGACCTGCTGCGCGGCGGAGTGGTACCGTCCGACGCCACCCTGAGACGCTTCCAGGCCCTGCATGTGGTCGGGCTGCCGCTGCTGATCCTGGCGCTGGTGAGCCTGCATGTCCTCGCCCTGCGCCAGACCGGCTCGAACAATCCCGAGGGCGATGAACGCGATGTCCGCGGTGCCGCCGGGGTGCCTTTCCACCCCTATCTGACGCTCAAGGACCTCTGCGGCCTGGCGGTCTTCCTGCTGGTCTTTCTCGCCGTGGTGCTGCTGGCGCCGGACCTGGGCGGCCTGGTGCTGGAACCGGCCAACCAGCAGCCGGCCGATCCGCTGGTGACCCCCGCGCACATCGCGCCGCCCTGGTACCTGGCCCCCTTCTATGCGCTGCTGCGCGCGGTGCCGAGCAAGGCCGGCGGTCTCGGCCTGGCGGCCCTGGCCATCGCCCTGCTGTTCGTGCTGCCCTGGCTGGATCGCAGTCCGGTCCGCTCGGTCCGCCGCAAGGCCTGGCCGGCGCGATTGGGGCTGTACCTGGCCTGCCTGGCCTTTGTCGCCCTAGGCGTGCTGGGCGTGGTCGCCCTGACCGAAGGGCGCCTGCTGCTGGCGCGCCTGGCGGCGGGTGTCTATTTCATCGGCCTGCTGGGCATGCCCTGGTACAGCAGGCTGGGTCGTCCGCGTACGCCAGCGGAGTCCCGGTCATGAGTCGCGCTCTGCTGCTGGTCCTGCTGCTGTGCAGTGGTCTGGCCCTGGGCGCCGAAGGCGATCCCCGGGCCGGTGCCATCAGCTTCGGCCGCTATTGCCTGGCCTGCCATGGCCAGGAGTACCAGCGCTTCGACCGGGTGGCCGCCGATCTCCACCTCGACCTCGCCAGCTGGGCGCCCGGGCGCACCGCCAGCGCACCCATGCTCGGGCTGCTCAAGCCCGAGGACGCCCGGCGTGCCTTTGGCAGCGTACCGCCGGATCTCACCCTGATCGCCGCGGTGCGCGGCGAGGCCTGGCTGCGCGCCTTCCTGCAGGAATTCTATGTGGCACCGGGTCGGCCGCTCGGGGTCGACAACCTCAGGGCACCCGGTACCCGCATGCCCGATGTCCTGGCCGCCCTGCGCGGCCGCCAGGTGCGCGACTGCAGCGCGGGACGCTGCGTGCTGCGTCTGGAGCCCGGCAGCGGCGCCCAGACACCCGAGCAATTCGCGCGCACCGTCGACGATCTGGTCGCCTACCTCGGTTATTCCGCCGCGCCCGAGCGCAGCCTGGCCTGGCGCCTCGCGCCCTGGGTGCTGGGCTATCTGCTGCTGTTCGCCGTCCTGGCCTTCTGGCTCAAGCGCGAATTCTGGCGGCGATTGCCCGGCAGTGAGCGGTGAGACGGAGGCTTGTCTGAAAAGTCGCCGAGCGAAGGTGAGGCAAGGCAAAAATCAGCGAGGAAGCGGAATTTACAAAGGGTAAATGAGCATTCCGAGCTGATTTTTAACGCAGCACCACCGATGCGCAGGCAGTTTTCAGACAAAGCCTAGGTGTCGGATGGCAAGGTGCGAGATAATCCCTCCTTTGCAGCTTCGCCCCCAACGGGGAGGGACCCATGGGCGCCATAACCCGCCTGACCTGTTTCCATGATCCCGAGGATCACTACAGCCACCGCATCCGTCTGATCCTGGCGGAAAAGAACGTCGAGTGCGAACTGATCGCCGTGCGCCGGGGCGAGTGTCCGCGGCAGCTGGCCGAGCACAATCCCTACGGTACCGTGCCGACGCTGATGGATCGCGACCTGGTGCTCTATGGCACCGAGGTGCTCATGGAGTACCTCGAGGAACGCTATCCGCATCCGCCGCTGCTGCCGGCCTATCCGGTCACCCGTGGCCAGTCGCGACTGCTGATGCACCGCATCGGCCGTGACTGGTGCAGCCTGGTGGACGCCATCCTGCAGGCCGCGCCGGGCGCCGACCTCGCCACCGCACGCAAGGAACTGCGGGAGAGCCTGACCGGCGTGGCGCCGATCTTCGCGGAAAAACCCTTTTTCCTGAGCGACGACTTTTCCCTGGTGGACTGTTGCCTGCTCCCCATCCTGTGGCGTCTGCCGCGCCTGGGCGTCGAATTGCCCCGGGCCGCCAAGCCGCTGCAGGACTACATGGATCGCATGTTCGCGCGCGACAGTTTCCGATCCAGTCTTTCGGTCACCGAGCGTGAGATGCGCTAGAGGAGAACCCCATGAATTCCAGTCGCCCCTACCTGGTCCGCGCGCTCTATGAGTGGATCGTGGACAACGACTGCACGCCCCATCTGCTGGTCAATGCCGACTACGCCGAGGTGCGCGTGCCGCCGGGCTATGCCAACGACGGCCAGATCGTGCTGAACGCCTCGCCCAGTGCCGTGCGCGACCTGCACATGGACAACGAGGCGGTGAGCTTCAACGGCCGCTTCGGCGGCGTGGCCTACAACCTCTATGTCCCGATCGGCGCCATCCTGGCCATCTACGCCCGGGAGAACGGCCAGGGCATGGTCTTCGACAGCGAGCCCAGCCCGCCGGATGACCAGGGTCCCGACAACGGCGGCAGCAAGCCCGAGGCGCCCAAGCCGGCACCGGCGCGGCCGAGTCTGAAAGTGGTCAAGTGAGCCCTGCCGGCCTGCCGCAAGGTCTCTTTGCGGCAGGCAGGAAAAAGCCCCTGTCGGCATGGCCGGCAGGGGCTTTTTCGTAAGCCAGGCGAACTCAGCGCTTGAGCGAGGCCGGCAGGTGCGGCTGGATCTGGGTCAGCAGGCCGCGGAAGCACTTGGGGTTGCCGGCGACGATGTGGCCCTTCTCGAGGAAGTCGTGGCCACCGTTGAAGTCACCGATCAGACCACCGGCTTCCTGCACCAGCAGGGCGCCGGCGGCCATGTCCCACTCCGACAGCCCCATTTCCCAGAAGGCGTCGAAACGACCGGCGGCGACATAGGCCAGGTCCAGGGCGGCGGAGCCGGCGCGGCGGATGCCGGCGGTCTGGCCGATCAGGCTGCGGAACATGCCCAGGTAGTTGTCCAGGTGATCGACGTCATTGGCACGGAAGGGAAAGCCGGTACCCAGCAGGGCGCCTTCCAGGCTGCGTCTGTTGGTGACGCGGATGCGGCGGCCGTTCAGGGCGGCACCGCGGCCACGGCTGGCGGTGAATTCTTCCTGACGCACCGGATCCAGGACCACGGCGTGCTCCAGGCGGCCCTTGTACTTGCAGGCGATGCTCACCGAGAAGTGCGGGACGCCACGGATGAAGTTGGTGGTGCCGTCCAGCGGGTCGACGATCCAGACGTAGTCGGCGCCTTCGCCTTCGCCCGCCAGGTAGCCGGATTCCTCACCGTAGAAACCATGGGTGGGGTAGGCCTTGCGCAGGGTGGCGAGGATGGTCTGCTCGGCGGCCCGGTCGACTTCGGAGACGAAGTCGTTGGCGCCTTTTTCGTCGACGGCGATCACGTCCAGGCGCTCAATCGAACGGAAAATCAGTTCACCGGCGCTGCGGGCCGCGCGCAGTGCGATGTTCAGCATGGGCTGCATGGATAAATCACCTGGGTTGTATAAGGAAAGCCGGCAATGATAGCAGACTTCGCGGCACTGGAAGGGGTATTCGTGGCAAGCGGGCGCGTGTGGGCGTAGTATACGGCGCCGATTTCCCGCGTCCGCTCGAGGATAGCCACGTGCTGAACAACATCCGCGTCGTTCTGGTCAATACCAGCCATCCCGGCAACATCGGCGGTGCCGCCCGGGCAATGAAGAACATGGGCCTGTCGCGCCTCTACCTGGTCGATCCCGAGGACTTTCCCAGCGGCGAGGCCAATGCCCGCGCCTCCGGGGCCAATGACGTGCTCGACGCCGCCCTCGTCGTCGACACCCTGGAAGAGGCCCTGACCGGCTGCAGTCTGGTGCTGGGCACCAGCGCCCGCGATCGCCGCATCCCCTGGCCGCTGCTGGATCCGCGCGAATGCGCCACCACCTCCCTGGCCCAGGTGGAGCAGGGCGGCGAGGTGGCCCTGGTGTTCGGTCGCGAATACGCCGGCCTCACCAACGAGGAGCTGCAGCGCTGCCACTACCATGTGCACATCCCCTCGGACCCGGCCTTCGGCTCGCTCAACCTCGCCGCGGCGGTCCAGGTGCTGGTGTACGAGGTGCGCATGGCCTGGCTCGCGGCGCAGAACCAGCCGACCAAGATGAACAAGGTCGAGGCCACCGCCATGCTCAACACCCAGCCGGTGACGGTGGAGGAGCTGGAGCTCTATTACGAGCACCTGGAGCAGACCCTGGTGGAGATCGGCTTCCTCGATCCGGCCAAGCCGCGTCATCTGATGAGTCGCCTGCGCCGCCTCTACGGCCGGGCCGGCATCAGCAAGCTGGAGATGAACATCCTGCGCGGCATCCTCACCGAAACCCAGAAGGCCGCCCGGGGCGAATCCCATCCGCGAACTATCCCCCCGATAGATAATGCCTGAGTGATTTGGTCGGTTTTAAAGTTGACCTTTTTTGTCGGGAATCCGATAATCGGGGTCATCCGATGCAACCCGCTCGAGTTCGTCATGAGACTGACCACCAAAGGCCGCTATGCCGTAACCGCCATGCTCGACCTGGCGCTGCATGCCCAGCGGGGCCCGGTGTCGCTGGCCGACATTTCCGAGCGGCAGGGCATCTCGCTGTCCTATCTTGAGCAGCTGTTTGCCCGGCTGCGCCGCGGCTCGCTGGTCAACAGCGTGCGCGGTCCCGGCGGCGGCTACCAGCTGGCGCGCGACATGGGCGGTATCCATGTCGCCCAGGTGATCGATGCCGTCAACGAATCCGTGGATGCCACCCGCTGCCAGGGCAGTGGGGGTTGTCACCAGGGTGACACCTGCCTGACCCACCACCTATGGTGCGACCTGAGCGATCAGATCCACACCTTCCTCAGTGGCATCACCCTGGCCGACCTGGTCGCCCGCAACGAGATCCAGCAGGTTGCCAAGCGTCAGGACACCAAGGCCTGTGCCAGCAAGCAATCGCCTTTAGCGGTCGAAAAAATCGAAGCGTCCACCATCGACTGAGCAGAGACGCCCGTCTGATTAGGAGTAACCGATGAAATTGCCGATCTACCTAGACTATTCCGCCACCACCCCCGTCGATCCGCGCGTCGCTCAGAAGATGAGCGAGTGCCTGCTGGTGGACGGCAACTTTGGCAACCCCGCATCGCGCTCCCACCTGTTCGGCTGGAAGGCCGAGGAAGCCGTGGAAAACGCCCGTCGTCAGGTGGCCGAACTGGTCAACGCCGACCCGCGCGAGATCGTCTGGACCTCGGGTGCCACCGAGTCCGACAACCTGGCCATCAAGGGCGCCGCGCACTTCTACCAGAACAAGGGCAAGCACCTGATCACCTCCAAGATCGAGCACAAGGCGGTGCTGGACACCACCCGCCAGCTCGAGCGCGAAGGTTTCGAGGTCACCTACCTCGAGCCGGGCGAAGACGGCCTGATCACCCCCGAGATGGTCGAGGCGGCCCTGCGTGATGACACCACCCTGGTGTCCATCATGCACGTCAACAACGAGATCGGTACCGTCAACGACATCGCCGCCATCGGCGAACTGACCCGCTCCCGTGGCGTGCTCTTCCACGTCGATGCCGCCCAGTCCACCGGCAAGGTCGAGATCGATCTGGAAAAGCTCAAGGTCGACATGATGTCCTTCTCGGCGCACAAGACCTACGGTCCCAAGGGTATCGGTGCCCTCTACGTCCGCCGCAAGCCGCGCGTGCGTATCGAGGCCCAGACCCATGGTGGCGGTCATGAGCGTGGCATGCGTTCTGGTACCCTGGCGACCCACCAGATCGTCGGCATGGGCGAAGCCTTCCGCATCGCCAAGGAAGAGATGGTCCAGGAAAATGCCCGCATCAAGGCCCTGAGCGATCGCTTCTACCGGCAGTTCGAAGGCCTGGAAGAGGTCTACCTCAACGGCAGCCTGATCCACCGTGTGCCGCACAACCTGAACCTGAGCTTCAACTACGTCGAAGGCGAGTCGCTGATCATGGCGCTCAAGGACCTGGCGGTCTCGTCCGGTTCGGCCTGTACCTCGGCCTCCCTGGAGCCGTCCTACGTCCTGCGCGCCCTGGGCCGCAACGACGAGCTGGCGCACAGCTCCATTCGCTTCACCTTCGGTCGCTTCACCACCGAAGAAGACGTCGACTATGCCGCGAGCAAGGTCACCGAAGCCGTCAACAAGTTGCGTGAATTGTCTCCGCTGTGGGACATGTTCAAAGAAGGCGTAGACCTGAGTCAGGTCGAGTGGCAAGCCCACTGACCCACCCCCTGATGAGTGAGGATTGAACCATGGCATACAGTGAAAAGGTCATCGACCACTACGAAAATCCGCGCAACGTCGGCAAGTTCGACGCGGCCGATCCGGATGTCGGCACCGGCATGGTCGGCGCTCCCGCGTGCGGCGACGTGATGCGCCTGCAGATCAAGGTCAACGAGCAGGGCATCATTGAAGATGCCAAGTTCAAGACCTACGGCTGCGGCTCTGCCATCGCCTCCAGCTCCCTGGCCACCGAGTGGATGAAGGGCAAGAGCATCGAGGAAGCGGCGTCGATCAAGAACAGCATGATCGCCGAGGAACTGGCCCTGCCGCCGGTGAAGATCCACTGCTCGGTACTCGCCGAAGACGCCATCAAGGCGGCGGTCAGCGACTACAAGCAGAAGAAAGGCCTGCTCTGAGGAGGAACCATGGCGATCAGCATGACCGAGTCCGCCGCCCGCCACGTGCAGCGTTCCCTCGACGGACGCGGCAAGGGTGAGGGCATCCGCCTGGGCGTTCGTACCACGGGCTGCTCGGGACTGGCCTACGTACTCGAGTTCGTCGATGAATTCGCGGCCGAGGACCAGGTGTTCGAAAGCCATGGCGTCAAGGTCATCATCGACCCCAAGAGCCTGGTCTACCTGGACGGCACCGAGCTGGATTTCGTGCGTGAAGGCCTCAACGAGGGCTTCAAGTTCAACAATCCCAACGTGCGTGGCGAGTGTGGCTGCGGCGAAAGCTTCAACATCTGAGGCCCGCCATGGGTAAGCCCTGTCACTTCGCCCTGTTCGAGATCAAGCCCGCCTTCGAGATCGATCAGGCGGGTCTGGCCTCGCGCTATCGCGATCTGGCCCGCACGGTCCATCCGGATCGCTTCGCCGATGCGCCGGAGCGCGAACGGCGCCAGGCGCTGGAGCGGTCGGCCGAGCTCAACGAGGCCTATCACGTGTTGCGCGCTCCGTCGCGCCGCGCGCGCTATCTGCTGGAGCTCGAAGGGCACGAGATGCCGCTCGAGGCGACCATCCAGGACACCGACTTCCTCATGCAGCAATTGCAGTGGCGCGAGGAGTTGGAAGACCTGCAGGACGCCGGCGACAGCGCGGGCATTCCCGCCTTCCGCCAGCGCCTCAAGGATGCGCAGCGTGACATCGAGCAGGCCTTCGCCGCGATCTGGCAGGATCCCGCCCAGCGCGAGTCTGCCGAGCGCTTGGTCCGTCGCATGCAGTTTCTCGACAAGCTGGCCAGCGAGATCCGCCAGCTCGAAGAGCGTCTGGACGATTAATCACAGGTGTCGCTCCGGCACCGACAACCATAAGCCGACTAGCCAATGGCTCTATTGCAGATAGCCGAACCCGGAATGGCGCCCAAGCCGCACCAGCGCAAGCTGGCGGTGGGCATCGATCTGGGCACCACCAATTCCCTCGTGGCCGCCGTCCGCAGTGGCGTGGCCGAGACCCTGCCCGATCTGCAGGGCGAGGTGATCCTGCCGTCCGCCGTGCGCTACGCCGCCGCTGGCGTGGAGGTGGGGGCTGGCGCCAAGGCCGCTGCCGCCCAGGACCCCTTCAATACCATTCTTTCCGTCAAGCGCCTCATGGGGCGTGGCATCGCCGACGTCAAACAGCTGGGCGAGCAGTTGCCCTATCGCTTCGTCGCCGGTGAATCGGAAATGCCCTTCATCGATACCGCTGCCGGGCGCAAGAGTCCGGTAGAGGTCTCCGCCGACATCCTGCGAGTGCTGCGCGAGCGCGCCGAAGCCACCCTGGGTGGCGAGCTGGTCGGCGCCGTCATCACCGTGCCGGCCTACTTCGACGACGCCCAGCGTCAGGCGACCAAGGACGCGGCCCGCTTGGCCGGCCTGAATGTCCTGCGCCTGCTCAACGAACCCACCGCGGCGGCCGTGGCCTATGGCCTGGACCGGGGCGAGGAGGGCGTGGTCGCCATCTACGACCTGGGTGGCGGCACCTTCGATATCTCCATCCTGCGCCTGACCCGCGGTGTCTTCGAAGTCATGGCCACCGGTGGCGACAGCGCCCTGGGCGGTGACGACTTCGATCACGCCATCGCCGGCTGGATCGTGCAGCAGGCCGGGCTGTCCAGCGATCTGGATCCAGGTACCCAGCGCCGCCTGCTGCAGAGCGCCTGCGCCGCCAAGGAAGCCCTGTCGGCCGCCGAGCGCGTCGAGGTCAGCCACGGCGACTGGTCGGGCGTGCTGGAACGCAGCACCTTCCAGGCACTCATCGCACCCCTGGTCGCGCGCAGCCTCAAGGCCTGTCGCCGTGCCCTGCGCGATGCGGACGTGGAGCCGGCGGATATCCGCGCCGTGGTCATGGTCGGCGGTTCCACCCGCGTGCCCTATGTCCGTGAAGCCGTGGGTGAGCTGTTCGACTGCACCCCGCTCACCGACATCGATCCGGATCGCGTGGTCGCCATCGGCGCCGCCCTGCAGGCCGATTCCCTGGCCGGCAACCGCGCAGGCGAAGAACTGCTGCTGCTGGACGTCATCCCGCTGTCCCTGGGACTCGAGACCATGGGCGGCCTGATGGAAAAGATCATTCCGCGCAACACCACCATCCCGGTGGCGCGGGGTCAGGATTTCACCACCTATCGCGACGGCCAGACCGCCATGCTGGTGCATGTACTGCAGGGCGAGCGCGAGCTGGTCAAGGACGCCCGTTCCCTGGCGCGCTTCGAGCTGCGTGGCTTTCCGCCCATGGTCGCCGGGGCCGCCAAGATCCGCGTCACCTTCCAGGTCGATGCCGACGGCCTGCTCGGCGTTAGCGCCCGCGAGCTGTCCAGCGGCGTGGAAGCCAGCGTCCAGGTCAAGCCGTCCTATGGCCTGACCGATGGCGAGATCGCCAACATGCTGCAGGACTCCTTCCGCCATGCCGGAGACGACATGCAGGCCCGCGCGCTGCGCGAGCAGCAGGTCGAGGCCCGGCGGCTGATCGAGGCGGTCACCGCCGCGCTGGCCGCCGATGGCGAGCGCCTGCTGGACGCCGAGGAGCGTCAGGTGATCGAGCTGGAAATCGGCCGGCTGGCCGAGCTGCTGGACGCCACCGACGTCCAGGCGCTCGAAGACCAGACCAAGCGTCTTTCTCACGTAACCGATGCCTTCGCCGCCCGGCGGATGAACGCCTCGGTCAAGGCGGCCCTGGCGGGTCGTCGTCTCAACGATATCGAGGAGTAGTTCCATCATGCCGCAGATCACCCTGCTGCCCCACGCCGAGCACTGCCCCGAGGGCGCGGTCTTCGAAGCCAGCGAAGGCGAAACCATCATCGCCGCGGCCCTGCGCAACGGCATCGACATCGAGCACGCCTGCGAGATGTCCTGTGCCTGCACCACCTGCCACGTGGTCATCCAGGAGGGCTTCGACTCCCTCGAGCCTTCCGATGAACTCGAAGACGACATGCTGGACAAGGCCTGGGGCCTGGAGATGCGTTCGCGCCTGTCCTGCCAGGCGGTAGTTGGCAGCGAAGACCTGGTGGTGGAGATTCCGCGCTACACCATCAACCAGGTTTCCGAAGGTCACTGAGGACAGCTGTCATGGCACTGAAATGGACCGATGTGCTGGATATCGCCATCGAACTCAACGACGCCCATCCCGACGTGGATCCGCGCTACGTGAATTTCCTCAAGCTGCGCAACTGGGTCGTGGAGCTGCCGGAGTTCGACGACGATCCCCTGCGGGGTGGCGAGAAGGTGCTGGAGGCCATCCAGGCCGCCTGGATCGAAGAGTCCGCCTGACGCATCGCCCGTACCGCGCTACGCTTTTCACCGGGACCCGCGTATAATCCGCGGGTTTCGTTTTTGCTCTATTCCCACATTCGGAGTTCACATGTCTGTTCAACGTACCCTGTCGATCATCAAGCCCGATGCCGTATCCAAGAATGTCGTCGGTGAGATCGTCACCCGCTTCGAGAAGGCTGGCCTGCGCGTCGTCGCTGCCAAGATGGTCCAGCTGTCCGAGCGCGAAGCCGGTGGCTTCTACGCCGAACACAAAGAGCGTCCCTTCTTCAAGGACCTGGTCTCCTTCATGACCTCCGGTCCGGTCGTGGTCCAGGTGCTGGAAGGCGACAACGCCATCGCCAAGAACCGTGAGCTGATGGGCGCCACCGATCCCAAGAAGGCCGACGCCGGTACCATCCGTGCCGACTTCGCCGTCTCCATCGACGAGAACGCCGTCCACGGTTCGGACTCCGAAGCGTCCGCCGCTCGCGAGATCTCCTACTTCTTCGCAGCCACCGAAGTCTGCGAGCGCATCCGCTAAGGATGAGCGCTGGCCAGGGAAGCGGCCAGCCCGCCTTCCTGGCACCGCCCGCGCCCTGCGTGGGCTTCAAACAGATTTCGTCGAGGTGATCCCATGACCACAGCCACCGATAAGGTCAATCTGCTGGGCCTGACCCAGCCGCAACTCGAGTCGTTCTTCGAGTCCATCGGGGAGAAGCGCTTTCGCGCCGGCCAGGTCATGAAGTGGATCCATCACTTCGGCATCGATGATTTCGACGCCATGAGCAACCTGGGCAAGGCGCTCAAGGAAAAGCTCAAGGCCGCCGCGGAGATCCGTGGCCCCGAGATCGTCAGCGAGGACATCTCCCGCGACGGCACCCGCAAGTGGGTGATCCGCGTCGCCTCCGGCAGCTGCGTCGAGACCGTCTACATTCCGCAGAACGGCCGCGGCACCCTATGCGTGTCGTCCCAGGCCGGTTGCGCGCTGGACTGCAGCTTCTGCTCGACCGGCAAGCAGGGCTTCAACAGCAACCTCACCGCCGCCGAGGTGATCGGCCAGGTGTGGATCGCCAACAAGTCCTTTGGCAGCGTGCCCGCCAAGATCGACCGGGCCATCACCAACGTGGTGATGATGGGCATGGGCGAGCCCCTGCTGAACTTCGACAACGTCGTCGCCGCCATGCGCATCATGATGGACGACCTCGGCTACGGCATTTCCAAGCGCAAGGTGACCCTGTCCACCTCGGGCGTGGTGCCGATGATCGAAGAGCTGGCCAAGCAGATCGACGTCTCCCTGGCGCTGTCGCTGCACGCGCCCAACGACGAGCTGCGCAACGAGCTGGTGCCGATCAACCGCAAGTATCCCCTGGCCATGCTGCTCGACGCCTGCCAGAGATACATCGGCCAACTGGGCGAGAAACGCGTCCTGACCATCGAGTACACTCTGCTCAAGGACGTCAACGACCTGCCCGAACATGCCCTGCAGATGATCGAGCTGCTGCGCAACGTGCCCTGCAAGATCAACCTGATTCCCTTCAATCCCTTCCCGCACTCCGGGTACGAGCGGCCGAGCAAGAACGCCACTCGCCGTTTCCAGGAGCTGCTGCAGCAGGCCGGTTTCAACGTCACGGTGCGCACCACCCGCGGTGACGACATCGACGCCGCCTGCGGCCAGCTGGTGGGCCAGGTCATGGACCGCACCCGCCGCAGCCAGCGCTACATCGCCGTTCGCCAGCTCGACGGTGCCGAAACCGTAACGCCGCTCCAGGGCTGAGGGCGCGACCATGGCGATCACGCGCTTTGCGGCTGTCGCGCTCGCCCTGGTGGTCGGCGGCCTCGCCGGCTGCGTGACCGAGGGCGACCGCAATCCCATGGATACCCGCCAGGGGCGGATGCAGGCCCGTGATGCCTACATCCAGCTCGG
Organism: Pseudomonas sp. PGPPP4; assembly: GCF_002256045.1. Classification (NCBI taxonomy): domain Bacteria; kingdom Pseudomonadati; phylum Pseudomonadota; class Gammaproteobacteria; order Pseudomonadales; family Pseudomonadaceae; genus Pseudomonas; species Pseudomonas sp. PGPPP4. The sequence continues at coordinate 204,677 of NZ_NKID01000006.1, read as the reverse complement.
CCTCGGCTATGTCCAGCAGGGCAACACCGAACAGGCCAAGGTGCCGCTGAAGAAGGCCCTGGAGCTGGATTCGTCCAGCGCCGACGCCCATGCCGCCCTCGGGCTGGTGTTCCAGGCCCAGGGCGAGACCGATCTGGCCGATCAGGAGTACCGCCTGGCCCTGCGCGAGCGGCCCCGCGATGCCCGCATCCTCAACAACTATGGCAGCTTCCTCTATGAGCAGGGGCGCTACAAGGATGCCTACGAACGTTTCACCCAGGCCGCCGAAGACAGTCTCTATCCCGAACGCGCCCGGGTGTTCGAGAATCTCGGCCTGACCGCCCTGCGACTCAATCAGGTCGACTTGGGCAAGGAAAATCTGGAAAAATCCCTGCGGCTGGATCGCAATCAGCCCAGGGCCCTGTTCGAATTGGCTCAACTGGCCTACCAGACGCGCGACTATGTGCCGTCTCGGAGCTATTACCAGGCCTTCAGCCAGCTCAGTCCCCAGGATGCCCGCAGCCTGTTGCTCGGGATCCGCCTCGCCGAGGTGTTCAATGATCGCAACACCGCCGCGAGCTATGCCCTGCAGCTGAAGCGCCTCTACCCGAACTCACCTGAATATCGTCAACTTCAGTCGGAGCAGAAATGACCGCAGTGCAATCCGAAGCGGTACACGCCGGACGGGGCAATCCCGGTGAGATCTTGCGTCAGAAGCGCCTGTCGCTTGGCTGGAGCCAGGCCCAGGTCGCCCAGAATCTCAACCTCAGCGAGCGCATCATCGAGCAGCTCGAGTCCGGCAACTATCAGCAGATGCCGGGGCACACCTTTGCCCGCGGCTATACCAAGGCCTATGGCAAGCTGCTCGGCCTGGATCAGGTCGAACTGGTACGGACCTTCGACGGCTACACCGGCACCGATGCCAAGGGCAGCACCGTGCACAGCCTGGGGCGTCTCGACGAGCCGGTGCGGCTGTCGCGCAATGTCCTCAGATTCGTCAGTTTCATCCTGGTGGTGCTGATCATCGCCATGGGCCTGTTCTGGTGGCAGGAGCGTAGTCGCCAGGCCTCCAGCGCCAGTGCCGTGAGCATGGAGCATGTCGAGGTCGAGGGTGCCGACGGCAAGACCGAGATCCATCCCATCGACGAGCCGGAAGAACAGCCCCCGGTCACCGCCCAGCAGCCGGCCGCCACCCTGCCGTCCCCGGTGGGCACGCCGACGCCGGATGCCAATGCCGTCGCCGCCATGACCGCCCCGACCGCCGCGCCCACCCCGGCTCCGGTCACGGGTTCGACCTCGCCAGCGCCCACGGCACCCGCCGCCGCGACCCCGGCCGCGCCGGCCAGCGCGCCTGCCGCGGCGCCCGTCGCCGGCAGCGACAGCCTGAACATCCGCTTCACCGCCAATTGCTGGACGCAGGTCAGCGACGGTACCGGCAAGATCCTCTTCAGCGGTGTGAAGAAAGGCGGCGAGAGCCTCGAATACGCCTCGATCAAGGCGCCGGTGAACATCCGTCTCGGCTTTGCCCGCGGTGCCCAGATCTCCTACAACGGCCAGGTCGTCGACCTCGCGCCTTACACCAAGGGCGAGACCGCCCGCATCAAACTCGGTCAGGCCGGACAATGACGTCCGGCGACCCCATGGGAAACCAGCATGCATAGCGAATCGCCCATCAAACGTCGGTTGTCCCGCAAGATCTGGGTCGGCTCGGTGCCGGTCGGCGGCGATGCCCCCATCGCCGTGCAGAGCATGACCAACACCGAAACCTGCGACGTCGACGCCACCGTGGCGCAGATCCAGCGCCTGCAGGACGCCGGTGCCGACATCGTGCGCGTCTCGGTGCCCGACATGGACGCCGCCGAAGCCTTTGGTCGCATCAAGCAGCGGGTCAGTCTGCCGCTGGTGGCCGACATCCACTTCGACTACAAGATCGCCCTGCGCGTGGCCGAACTGGGCGTGGATTGCCTGCGCATCAACCCCGGCAACATCGGTCGCGAAGACCGGGTCCGGGCGGTGGTCGACGCGGCCCGCGAGCGCGGTATCCCGATCCGCATCGGCGTCAACGCCGGTTCGCTGGAAAAGGACCTGCAGAAGAAATACGGCGAGCCCACCCCGGAAGCCCTAGTGGAATCGGCCATGCGTCACGTCGATCACCTGGAGAAGCTGGACTATCCGGACTTCAAGGTCAGCGTGAAGGCCAGCGACGTCTTCATGGCCGTGGCCGCCTACCGCCAGCTGGCCACCCGCATCGAGCAGCCGCTGCACCTGGGCATCACCGAAGCCGGTGGCCTGCGTTCGGGTACGGTGAAGTCCGCCGTGGGCCTGGGCATGTTGCTGGCCGAAGGCATCGGCGACACCATCCGCATCTCGCTCGCGGCCGATCCGGTCGAGGAGATCAAGGTCGGTTTCGACATCCTGAAATCCCTGCGCCTGCGTTCACGCGGCATCAACTTCATCGCCTGCCCGAGCTGCTCGCGGCAGAACTTCGATGTGGTCAAGACCATGAACGAACTGGAAGGGCGCCTGGAGGACCTGCTGGTGCCCCTGGACGTCGCGGTGATCGGTTGCGTGGTCAACGGCCCCGGCGAAGCCAAGGAGGCCCATGTCGGCCTGACCGGGGGTACGCCCAACAACCTGGTGTACATCGACGGCAAGCCGGCCTCCAAGCTGAACAACGACAATCTGGTGGACGAGCTGGAAGGGCTCATCCGCCGCAAGGCGGCCGAAAAGGCCGAAGCGGATGCCGCGCTCATCGCGCGCAGCTGAAAGATCAAGGAATAAGGCCCTTTCGTGAGCAAGTCCCTGCAAGCCATCCGTGGCATGAACGATATCCTGCCGGAGCAGACCCCGGCCTGGCGCTACCTGGAACGTACCTTCGCGACGCTGCTCGACGGCTATGGCTACCACGAGATCCGTCTGCCCATCATGGAGTTCACCGAACTCTTCGCCCGCGGCATCGGCGAGGGCACCGACGTGGTGGACAAGGAGATGTACACCTTCCTCGACCGCAACGAAGAGTCCCTGACCCTGAGGCCGGAAGGCACCGCGGGTTGCGTGCGGGCCGTGCTCGAACACGGCATGACCGGCGGTGGCCAGGTACAGAAGCTCTGGTACGCCGGCCCGATGTTCCGCTACGAGAAGCCGCAGAAGGGCCGCTATCGCCAGTTCCACCAGATCGGCGTGGAGGTGTTCAACCTGCCCGGTCCGGACATCGACGCCGAACTGATCGTGCTCACCGCGCGCCTCTGGCAGCGCCTGGGGCTGACCGACGCCGTCACCCTGCAGCTCAACAGCCTGGGTTCCAGCGCCGATCGCGGGCGCTATCGCGAAGCCCTGGTGGCCTATCTGCAGGAACGCTTCGAGCAACTCGACGAAGACAGCCAGCGCCGCCTGACCACCAATCCGCTGCGCATCCTCGACAGCAAGAACGCCCAGACCCAGGCGCTGCTGCAGGACGCCCCGACCCTGGCGGACTACCTGGACGACGAATCCCGCGCCCACTTCGATGGCCTCAAGGCCCGCCTGGACGCCGCCGGCATCCGCTACCAGATCAATCCCAAGCTGGTGCGTGGCCTGGACTACTACGGCCGGACCGTCTTCGAGTGGGTCACCGACAAGCTCGGCGCCCAGGGCACCGTCTGCGCCGGTGGCCGCTACGATGGCCTGATCACCCAGTTCGGCGGCAAGCCCACCCCGGGTGTCGGCTTCGCCATGGGCGTCGAGCGCCTGGTGCTGCTGCTGGAAACCCTGGAGTGCCTGCCCGGTGATCTGCAGCGCCCCGCCGATCTCTATCTCTGCGCCTTTGGCGAGGCGGCCGAACTGGCCGGTCTCAAGCTGGCCGAGCAGCTGCGCGATGCCCGTCCCGACCTGCGTCTGCTGGTCAACGCCGGTGCCGGCAGCTTCAAGAGCCAGTTCAAGAAGGCCGACAAGAGCGGCGCGCTCTGGGCGATGATCCTGGGTGAGGACGAACTGGCCGCGCAACAGGTGGCGCTCAAGCCGCTGCGTGGCGAAGCGCCCCAGGAAAAGGTCGATTTCGCGGCCCTGGCCGCTCGTCTGGACGAGATTTTGCCCCCGGCCGGTTCCGGTCGCGGGAATTGAGGAGAACGGATTTGAGTTCCATCGACGACGACAATCTGGTGGTCGCCAAGGCCTGGTGGCAGCGTAACGGCAAGCCGCTGGTGGCCGGTGGCGTCATCGCCCTGGTGGCGGTACTCGGCTGGCAGGGCTGGCAGCGCTATCAGAACAACCAGGCGCAAGGCGCCTCGGTGCTCTATCAGCAGCTGGTGGAAGCCGCGCTGGCGCCCGGTGGCAAGGTCGACACCGCGCGGGTGACCGATACCTACGGCAAGCTCAAGCAGGATTATTCCGGCACCGCCTACGCCCAGTACGGCAGTCTCTTCGTCGCCAAGGTGGCGGTGGAGAACAATCGCCTGGACGACGCCGCCGCCGAACTCAAGGCCGTGGTGGACAAGCCCCACGATGCCGAACTCGGCGAGCTGGCGCGGCAGCGCCTGGCCCGGGTGCTGGCGGCCGAGGGCAAGGCCGAAGAAGGCCTCAAGCTGCTGGATGGCGAGGCGCCCAAGGCCTATGTCGCCAACCGCGAAGAGTTGCGGGGCGATCTGCTGGTGGCGCTGAAGAAGCCGACCGAGGCCCGCGCCGCCTACGAAAAAGCCCGCGCCGCGCTGCCTAACGATGCAGCCGAAGGCGTGCTGCAGATGAAACTCGATGATCTCGCCAAAGGAGACGCCTGATGTTGCGCTGGAAGCCTATCGCGGTACTGGGTCTCGCCCTTGCGGTCGTCGGGTGCAGCAGCACCGGCAAGAAGGAATTGCCGCCGGCCGAGCTGAAGGACATCAAGGCCGAGGTCCGGCTGGATGAAGTCTGGAGTCGCTCGGTGGGCGACGGCCAGGGCAAGGAATACAACCGCCTGGTCCCGGCCGTGGACGGCCAGACCATCTTTGCCGCCGATGCCGATGGCCGGGTCATGGCGATGAATCGCGAGACCGGTCAGGTGCTGTGGAAGAAGGACCTGGACCTGCCGGTCTCCGGCGGCGTCGGGGTCGGTTCCGGCCTGGTGCTGGTCGGGACCCTGCGTGGCCAGGTGATCGCCCTCGACAGTGCCAGTGGCGACGAGAAGTGGCGCGCCCAGGCCTCCAGCGAAGTGCTGTCCGCTCCGGTCGTCAACAACGACGTGGTGGTGGTGCAGTCCCAGGACGACAAGCTGCAGGCCTTCGAGCTGGGCAGCGGTACCCGTCGCTGGATCTACGAAGACACCCAGCCGGTGCTGAGTCTGAGGGGCACCGGCGCCCCCCTGGTCACCAACCAGGTGGTGATGGCCGGCTTCGCCAGCGGCAAGGTGGTTGCCCTGGACGTGCAGCGTGGCCTGCCGCTGTGGGAACAGCAGATCGCCGTGCCCAAGGGCCGTTCCGAACTGGAGCGCATCGTCGACGTGGACGGCGGCCTGTCGCTGTCGGGCGACACCCTCTATGTGGTCAGCTACAACGGCCGCGTGGTCGCGCTCAATCCGGCCAACGGCCAGATCCTCTGGCAGCGTGACGCCTCCAGCTACGACGGCGTGGCCGAAGGCTTCGGCAACGTCTACCTGAGCCTGGACAACGGCACCGTGGAAGCCGTCGAGGAATCCTCGACCTCCGCGCTCTGGACCAACGCCGATCTGGCCCGTCGCCAGCTCACCGGGCCGGTGGTCTGGTCGAGCAACGTGGTGGTGGGCGACTACGCCGGCTACATCCACCTGCTGAGCCAGGTCGATGGGCGTTTCGTCGGTCGCACCAAGGTCGACGGTGACGGCGTCCGGGTACGGCCACTGGTCGTCGGCGATATGCTCTACGTTTACGGCAATGGCGGTAAACTCGTCGCCTATCGTCTGCGCTAGAACCCTTTATCCTCAACCGATGGCCGCTACCGTGAAGTTCGGTAGCGGCCATCGTGTTTTCTGCTCTGGGAGAGCCGCATGGTTCCCGTAATTGCCCTGGTGGGGCGGCCGAACGTCGGCAAATCCACGCTTTTCAACCGCCTGACCAAGACCCGGGACGCCATCGTCGCCGACTTCGCCGGCCTGACCCGCGATCGCAAGTACGGCGAAGCCAAGTGGCAGGGGCGCACCTACATCGTGGTCGACACCGGCGGTATCTCCGGTGACGAGGAAGGCATCGACTTGAAGATGGCCGAGCAGTCGCTGCAGGCCATCGAAGAATCCGATGCGGTGCTGTTCCTGGTGGACTCCCGCGACGGCATGACCGTCGCCGACCAGATGATCGCCGAGCACCTGCGCAAGAGAAACAAGCGCACCTTCCTGGTGGCCAACAAGGTCGACACCGTCGATCCCGAGATCGCCCGGGCGGAATTCAGCCCGCTGGCCATCGGCGACGCCTTTCCCATCGCGGCGGCCCACGGGCGCGGCGTGAACAACCTGCTGGAAGCCGCCCTGGGCGTCTTCCCCAAGGACGAGGTCGAGGTCGAGGAACTCTCCGAGGAGCAGGTGCGGGCGGCCGCGGAAGAGGGTGGTGACGTCTTCCGCCGCGTGCAGGGCATCGACGAGACCACCGGCATCAAGATCGCCGTGATCGGTCGACCCAACGTCGGCAAGTCGACCCTGGTCAACCGCATGCTCGGCGAAGAGCGGGTGATCGTCTATGACCAGGCCGGCACCACGCGCGACAGCATCTACATCCCCTTCGAGCGCAACGAAGAACGCTATACCCTGATCGACACCGCCGGCGTGCGCCGCCGCGGCAAGGTCTTCGAGGCGGTCGAGAAGTTCTCGGTGGTCAAGACGCTGCAGGCGATCCAGGACGCCAACGTGGTGATCTTCGTCATGGACGCCCGCGAAGGCGTGGTGGAGCACGACCTCAACCTGCTCGGCTTCGTGCTGGAGACCGGCCGTGCCCTGGTGATCGCCCTCAACAAGTGGGACGGCATGGAGTCCGGCGAGCGCGACTACGTCAAGACCGAACTGGAACGCCGGCTGCTGTTCGTCGACTTCGCCGACATCCACTTCATCTCGGCGCTGCATGGCACCGGCGTGGGCCATCTGTACAAGTCGGTGCAGCAGTCCTTCGCCTCGGCCACCACCCGCTGGCCCACCAGCCGCCTGACCCAGATCCTCGAGGACGCGGTGCAGGAGCACCAGCCGCCGATGGTCAGCGGGCGCCGCATCAAGCTGCGCTATGCCCACCTGGGCGGTGCCAACCCGCCGCTGATCGTCATCCACGGCAACCAGACGGAAGCGGTGCCCAAGTCCTATACCCGCTACCTGGAAAAGACCTATCGCCGGGTGCTCAAGCTGGTGGGGACGCCGATCCGCATCGAATACCGCGGTGGCGAAAACCCCTTCGAGGGCAAGAAGAACACCCTCACCGAGCGCCAGGTCAACAAGAAGCGCCGGTTGATGAGCCACCACAAGAAGGCCGAGAAGAAGCGCAAGGACAAGCGGCGGTAAGCCGTTCGGGCGTTGTGCAGGGAAGGGGGCTCAGAAGAGCCCCCTTTTTTTTGGAAAATTTCCTTTGCAGCATCCTCTCCAGTGGAAAAGGCTGCGCCGTTTTCCACGCTACGGTGGTTGCCTGCCTCCCGGCCGAGGCGGTACACCGAACGACCCCCTCTCCCTCCGGGAGAGGGTTGGGGTGAGGGCGATCCCCGCGCCGACGCTTCAAGGAAAAGGCCACGCGCTTACCCTCACCCTGGCCCCCTCCCACGGGGAGAGGGGATGCCTGAATTGACCGCTGCGCCCGGGCGTTGGCCCGGCAAGACTTGCCCTTAGCCACAAAAAATCGCAGTCTGCCGATCTCCTTCCAGCCAGACCTGTGCCCGCGCGATGATCCAGAGCAAGCTTCCCGACCTCGCCGTCACCATCTTTACCCGCATGTCCCAGCTCGCCGCCCAGACCGGCGCGCTGAATCTGTCCCAGGGCTTTCCCGATTTCGATGGCCCGGCCGAGTTGCTCGCGGCGGTCGGTCGCCATGTCGCGGCCGGCCACAACCAATACGCGCCCATGACCGGGCTGCCGGCGCTGCGCCAGCAGGTGGCGGCCAAGGTCGCCGCCTTCTATGGCCGAGAGGTGGACGCCGAGACCGAGGTCACCATCGTCCCCGGCGCCACCCAGGGCCTGTTCTGCGCCCTGCAGACGCTGGTGCGGCCGGGCGACGAGGTGATCGTCTTCGATCCCTGCTACGACAGCTACGAACCCTCGGTGCAACTGGCCGGCGGGCGCTGTGTGCACGTGCCCCTGGCGCTGCCGGGCTTCGGTATCGACTGGCCGGCACTGGAAGCGGCCCTGAGTCCGCGCACCCGCGCCATCGTGCTCAATACCCCGCACAACCCCAGTGGCGCCCTGGTCAGCGCCGCCGAACTGGATCGCCTGGCCGCGCTGATCCGCGGGCGCGATCTCTATCTGGTCAGCGACGAGGTCTATGAGCACCTGGTCTACGACGGCGAGCGCCATGCCAGCGTCATCGCCCACGACGAACTCTATGCCCGCGCCTTCGTGGTCAGCTCCTTTGGCAAGACCTATCACATCACCGGCTGGAAGACCGGCTACGTGGTGGCGCCACCGGCGCTGTCGGCGGAATTGCGCAAGGTGCACCAGTACGTGAGTTTCTGCGGAGTGACGCCGATCCAATGCGCCCTGGCCGACTTCATGGCCGCCCATCCCGAGCACCTCAGCGAGCTGCCGGCCTTCTACCAGGCCAAGCGCGATCTCTTCTGCGATTTGCTGGGCGAGTCGCGCTTCACCTTCCAGCGCGCCGCCGGCACCTATTTCCAGGTGGTCGACTACTCCGCCATTCGCCCAGAGCTGGACGACGTGGCCATGGCCGAATGGCTGACCCGCGAGCATGGCGTCGCCGCCATTCCGCTGTCGGTGTTCTACCAGACGCCACCCGCGGACCTGCGCCTGGTGCGCTTCTGCTTTGCCAAGCGCGAAGACACCCTGCGTCAGGCAGCGGAGCGGCTATGCGCGATCTGACCCCCACCCAGGACCTGCGCCTGGCGCTGGTGCAGAGCGAACTGGCCTGGCACGACCCGGCCGCCAACCGCGCCCATTTCGAGGCGCTGCTGACGGAAGTCGGCGAGACCGACCTGATCATCCTGCCCGAGATGTTCACCACCGGCTTTTCCATGGAATCGGCCGCGCTCGCCGAGCCCGCGGAGGGTCCGACAGCGGCCTGGATGAGCGGACAGGCGCAGCGGCTCGGCGCGGTGGTCACCGGCAGCCTGATCGTGCGGGACGCGGCTGGACAGCACCGCAATCGCCTGCTGTGGGCGACGCCGGATGGCAGGTTGCAGCACTACGACAAGCGCCATCTGTTTCGCATGGCTGGCGAGCACGAGCACTATGCCCCGGGCGAGCAGCGGCTGCGGGTGACGCTCAAGGGGTGGCGGATCCGCCCGCTGATCTGCTACGACCTGAGATTCCCGGTCTGGAGTCGCGCCCAGGACGACACCGATCTGCTGCTCTATGTGGCCAACTGGCCGGCGCCGCGGCGCGGCCACTGGAATCGCCTGCTGCCGGCGCGGGCCATCGAGAATCTTTGCTATGTCGCGGCCGTGAATCGGATCGGCAGCGACGGCAACGGTCATCCCTATGCCGGTGACAGCCAGGTGCTGGACTTCCAGGGGGAACCCCTGGTGGAGGCCGGCGCGGAATCCGGCATCTTCCACACGACGCTGTCGGCCGCAGCCCTCACGGCCTATCGCGAGCGCTTTCCGGCGCAGCGCGATGCCGATGCCTTTCGCCTGGACTGATCAGGCCCAGAAGGGCGCTGGCTGGGCGGCATGCTGGTGGATCAGGGCGATGGCCTGGTCCACGTCCGCCGCGGTGGTGTAGCGACCCAGGCTGAATCGGTAGCTGCGCGCCGCCTGTTCGGCGGTCAGGCCAAGGCCCAAGAGCACATGGGAGGGCGCCGCCTTGGCCGAACTGCAGGCCGAGGTGGTCGAGAAGGCCAGCTGCCGCTGCAGCGCCGCGGTGTCCAACGGCGTGGCGAAGGTGAGATTCAGGGTGTGGGGAATGCGCTGCCGGGCGCAGCCATTGAGCTGCATGCCGTTCAGGGTTTGGACCCCGGCCAGGAATCGCTCGCGCAACTGGCCGAGACGCTCGTTCTCTCGCGCCATGGCCTGGCCGGCAAGGGCGAAGGCGGTCCCCATGCCGACGATCTGGTGGGTGGCCAGGGTGCCGGAACGCAGCCCGCGTTCATGGCCGCCACCGTGGATCTGCGCCTGCAGGGCCCCCTCGGCGCGCGGACCGACATAGAGGGCGCCGATGCCCTTGGGCCCATAGGTCTTGTGCGCGGAAAAGGACATCAGATCGACCTCCAGACCAGCCAGGTCGATGGCGACCTTGCCGGTGGCCTGGGCGGCGTCCACGTGGAAGAGGGCGCCCCGGGCGCGCACCAGCCGACCGATGGCCTCGATGTCGGTCAGGGTGCCCAGCTCGTTGTTCACCCTCATCAGCGAGACCAGGCAGGTGTCCGCTCGCCAGGCCTGCGCGATGGCCTCCGGGGTGATGAGGCCTGCCGCGTCCGGCGCCAGGTAGGTGACCGTGAAGCCCTCGGCTTCCAGCTGGGCGGCGGTATCCAGTATCGCCCGGTGCTCCAGGCAGCTGGTAATCAGATGACCATGCCCGCGCCGCCGAGCCACGCCGAGCAGCGCGAGGTTGTTGGATTCGGTGGCGCCGGAGGTCCAGATCAGCTGCTCGGGCCGGGCGCCGACCAGGTCGGCCACCTGTTGGCGAGCGCTGTCCACGGCGCGCTGGGCGTCGTTGCCGAAGGCATGGCCGCGAGAAGCGGGATTGCCGAAGACGCCCTGGCGCCCCATACAACCCAGCATGGCTTCGATGACGACATCGTCGACAGGGGTGGTGGCGGCGTAATCGAAATACAGGGGATAAGCGTCCATGGCGGCCTCGGGCATTTGAATGGACCTAGGCTAAAGCTGGCGCGCGTGAAGAAATTTGCTTTTTTATCGCTTATTAGGCTTTCGAGCGGAATAGAATTCTTTCGAATAGCCTTTACAGAGAAAATGATTTCATGGATCGCTTCGATCGCGCCATTCTCGAGATCTTGCAGCAGGACAGCACCCGACCGGTGGCCGATATCGCCGAGCGCATCGGCCTGGGTACCACGGCCTGTTGGCGGCGTATCCAGAAGCTGGAGGAGCAGGGGGTCATCCGCGCCCGGGTGGCACTGCTCGATCCCCGTGAGCTCAACGTGGGGGTGACGGTCTTCGTTTCGGTGCGCACCAATCAGCACGCCATGGACTGGCTGCAGCGTTTCCATGAGGCGGTGGCGGCCATTCCGGAGGTGGTCGAGCTCTACCGCATGGCCGGTGACACCGACTACCTGATGCGCATCGTGGTGCCGGACATCGCCGCCTATGATGGCGTCTACAAGCGGCTGATCCAGGTCCCGGGGTTGCTGGACGTCAGCTCCAGCTTCGCCATGGAGCAGATCAAGTACAGCACCGCTTTGCCGCTGGATTATGTACGGTAGGAGCTGATTAAGAGCTTAGCGTAGAAAACGGCGCAGCCTTTTCAACTCTCGATATCAGCTACTGGGGATTCCCTCACCCCAGCCCTCTCCCAAAGGGAGAGGGGGTTGTCCGAGCGAGGGGGGTGGTTTTGGCGGCCACCTGGATCATCAACCGCTGCGGTGATGGCTGATGCGTAGCGTGGAAAACGGCGCAGCCTTTTCCACTCTCGATGTCAGCTGCTGGGGTGACGGCGTCCGTGATCGCGAAACCTCAGCGATAGGCGCTGACCTGATCCAGCAGGGTGATGTCGTCGGCCGGTAGCTGCAGCCGGGTGGCTGCCACCAGGTCGTCGAGTTGGGCCTGGGAGGTGGCGCTGGCGATCGGCGCGGTGATGCTGGGGCGGGCGATCAACCAGGCCAGGGCGACCTGGGCCGGGGTGGCTCCGTGCTTTTCGGCGATCTCGTCGAGGCCGGCCAGGATGGCCATGCCGCGTTCGTCAAGGTAGCGCTTGACCATCTCCGCGCGCGAACCCTGCAGATCGTCCTTGGTGCGGTACTTGCCCGTCAGGAAGCCGCTGGCCAGGGAGAAATAGCTGATCACGCCCAGGCCGAGTTCCTTGACCACGGGTTCCAGCTCGGTCTCGTAGTCCTGGCGGGCATGCAGGTTGTAGTGGGGCTGCAGGCTCTGGTAGGCCGGCACGCCCAGGCGCTCGGCGACCTGGGCCGCTTCGCGCAGGCGCTGGCCGCTGTAGTTGGAAGCACCGATCACTCGCACCTTGCCCTGTTCCACCAGCCGCGCGAAGGCGCCCAGGGTTTCCTCCAGCGGGGTGTCCTCGTCGTCGCAGTGCGCCTGGTAGAGGTCGATGCGATCGGTCTGCAGGCGCTTGAGCGAGGCCTCCACCGCCTGCTGCACATAGCTGGCCTTGAGACCCTTGCGACCCTCACCCATGTCCATGCCCAGCTTGGTGGCCAGGATCACCTGGTCGCGCTTGCCGCTGCGGGCGAACCACTTGCCCAGCAGGGTCTCGGATTCGCCGCCGCTGTTGCCCGGGGCCCAGCGCGAATAGACGTCGGCGGTGTCGATGAAAGTCAGGCCCGCGTCGAGCAGGGCGTCCAGCATGCGAAAGGACTGGGCTTCGTCCAGGGTCCAGCCGAAGACGTTGCCACCAAAGCAGAGCGGCGGCACCTGGAGGTCTGAATGGCCAAGGGTACGAGTGTGCATGGGATCCTCATCGGGTTGGGGAGTCATGCAGGTTACGACCGATGGCCGCGGCTCAAGGTTCGAAGCGCGTAGGCCCGGGCCACTCCCGCAGGGGCAGGGGTTTGCCGAGGGCATAGCCCTGGGCGTAGTCCACGCCGATGGTGCCGAGCAATTCGAAGGTGGCCTGGGACTCGACGAATTCGGCGATGGTCTCGGCGCCGAGGTGGTGGGCGACCTGGTTGATGGATTCGACGATGGCGCGATCCAGCGGATCCTGGTCGAGAGTACGGATGAAGCTGCCGTCGATCTTCACGTAGTCGACGCGGAAGTGCTTGAGGTAGGCGAAGGAGCTGAGGCCGGCGCCGAAGTCGTCAAGGGCGATGCGGCAGCCGCGTTCGCGGACCTGGCTGATGAGCGCCGAGGCCACCGAAAGCTTGTTGATCACCGCGGTCTCGGTCAGCTCGAAGAGCAGGCGCTGCGGATCCAGCGGCGAGGCGGCGATCAGCTCCAGCAACTCGGGCAGGAAGTCGGGATCGCTCAGGCTGTTGCCCGAGAGGTTGATGCCCACGTGCAGCCCGGGTCGTTCCTGCAGCCAGGGCACCAGTTCGACCAGCACCTGACGCACCACCCAGCGGTCGATGCTGCTCATCAGGCCGAAGCGCTCGGCGGCCGGGATGAAGGTGGCCGGCGAGATCAGCTGGCCCTGGACATCGCGCAGGCGCAGCAGCAACTCGACATGCTGCGCCGCGCCGCCGTGGCTGCGGGTGGGGACGATGGTCTGGGCGTGCAGCTCGAAACGGTGCTGCTCCAGGGCCTCGCGCAGGCCGCTGGCCATGAGGATCTCGCGGTGCTGGCGCTCCACGTCCTCGCTGCCGGCGCGATAGAGCGCCGCGCGATTGCGCCCGGCGTGCTTGGCCGTGTAGCAGGCTACGTCGGCCTGGCTCATCAATTCGGCCGGGCTCGGGGTTTCGGCGGTGATGGCTACGATGCCGGCACTGGCGCCGACGTCGTAGATCCGGTTCTGCCAGTTGAAGCGCACGGCGCCGATGCTGGCGATGAGCTTTTCGGCGACGGCCTCGGCCTGCACCAGATCGCAGTCGCGCAGCAGCAGGGCGAATTCGTCGCCGCCGATACGCGCCACGGCATCCGAGCCGCGCAGGGAGTCGCGCAGCAGGGTACCCAGTTCGCGCAGCAGCAGATCGCCGGCGGCATGGCCGGCGGAGTCGTTGACCACCTTGAAGCGATCGAGGTCGATGAAGCACAGCGCGTGCTGGACGGTCCCGGCCTGGGCCTGCTGCCAGGCGAGGTCCAGCTCCTGCTCGAACTTCAGGCGGTTGTAGAGACCGGTCAGGGCGTCGTGGGAGGCGTTGTAGCTCAGCTCGCGCTGCAGGTTGCGGGCATGGGTGACATTCTGGAACACCAGCACCGCGCCGATGATGCGGCCATCCACCGTACGCACCGGCGCGGCCGAATCCTGCACCTCGTGCCTTTCACCCTGGCGGCTGAGCAGCACCGCGCCCTCGTCCAGGGAGGTAATGGTCTGCTCGCGCAGGCAGCGGGTCACCGGACTGGGCAGGACCTCGTCGCTCTGGCTGTCGTGGATGCGGAAGACCTCCTCGTGGGGGCGTCCCCGGGCATCCGCCAGCGACCAGCCGGTGAGCTGTTCGGCGACCGGATTGAGAAAGAGGATGCGCCCGTCCATGTCGGTGGTCAGCACGGCGTCGGCGATGGAGGCCAGGGTGACCTGCAGCCGTTCCTTTTCCTCGTAGAGCGCCGTAGTCAGCTGGTGGTGCTCGGTGACGTCGCTGTTGCTGCCGACCAGGCGCACATGGCCGTCGGCCTCGACCACCGAGATCAGCTCGGAGCGGATATGCCGCACCTCGCCGCCGGGGCCGCCGCGATTGATGCGGAAGTTGAAGGTGTAGAACATCGACTCGCTGGCGACCTTGTCGAACACCTCCAGCGAACGCGCCTTGTCGTCCGGGTGGATGAAGGTGAGCCAGAAGTCCATGTCCCGGCTGAGGTTGTCGGGGGCGATGCCGTAGAGATCTCTCAGCCGCGCATCGGCATTGAAGCCCGGACTGCGGGTATCCCATTCCCAGATGCCGACGTTGCTGGCGCGAATGGCCAGTTGCAGCCGCTCGCGGAGGCGGGCATTGGTCGCCTCGGCGCGACGCTGGGCGTCGATGTCGCGGACCTGCAGCAGATAGCCGGTGAGCAGGTCGCCATCGTCATGGTCGGGCGACAGCGCCAGTTGCATCCACAGTCCCTGGCCATCACGGTGCAGCAGACGGCGGGTCTGCTCGCCTTCCTCGATCGTCAGGGGTTCTTCGGCGTCGGCGATCAACTCCTTGAGCAACCGGCCGTCGAGGCTGTGGCGCGGATAGCCGAGCATGGCCTCCAGGGCCACGTTCACCTGACTCAGGCGGCCCTCCACCGACAGCAGTGCCATGCCATAGGGTGCGGCGCTCAGGGCATGGCGAAAGCGCGCCTCGTTGCGCGCCAGACGCTGGTTATGGTGACGGCTCTGCTGCACGGCGGCGGCCAGCAACAGCGGGGGAATCTGCATCAGGGCCACTGGAATGTAGGTCAGGGCTTCCTGCACCAGGGTAGCGCCGCGGATGCCGAGCAGATAACCATGGGCTACCAGGTAGGTGAAGATCAGGATGTTCAGGCCGCCGACCATCGCGGTACCCAGGGCGGTGAGCCTCAGGGTCATCAGCAGCAGCAGGGTGGAGACGTAGACGTAGGGATAGGGCACGTAGGCCAGCAGGCCGAGCACCAGCACGGGGCTGATCAGCAGCAGGATGATGAATTCGCGGGCACCCTGCCGGCTGAATTGCAGCCACTGCAGCGGGCGGCCGAGAAAGGCGAGGGGCATCATCACCAGCAGGCCGAGGGCGTCGCCGAGGTACCAGTGCAGGGCCACTCGCAGCAACTCGGGGTTGCCCTGCTGGGCGGCGAGCAGGGTTCCCAGGGTGGTACCAGCCAAGGGGGTCACCAGCACCCCGTAGAACAGCAGTCGTCCCATGGCCGCGACATTGCGTTCGGGATGGAGGATGCGGCCATGCAGCAGCCAGGCGCCGAACAGGATCTCGGCCAGATTGGGCAGGGAATAGAGGGCGCCGGTCGCCGGGTCACCACTAAAAGGCAATTCGGCCAGGGCGCCGGCCAGCCAGACCGCCAGCAGCTGCAGTGGCCAGCGACGGGGTGCCGAGCGCAGCAGCCAGGCAATAGCCAGGCCGTTGGGCAACCAGAGGGTGGCCACGGTGGAGGACGCCTGGCGGGTGAAGAGGATGCACAGGACCGAACTAAGCAGGAACAGCAGCGCCAGCGCGCTGGCGTCACGCAGCAAAGAGGTGTTTCGCGACAGAGTGGAGGTCATTGCCTATCCAGACAAGCTGCCCGGCTGGCCGAAGCGGGCAGGCGAGACGATCCCTAGGAAGTGAGGAGTATCTCCGCTGATTCGCCATAAAAAAAGGGAACGCCGACGGGCATTCCCTTTGGTTTGACGAATGTCAGTATCAGGCGGCCTTGGCCTGGGCCTGGGTCACCGCGCGATTCAGGGCGCTGAGCAGGGCGCGGAAGCTGGCGGTGGTGATGTTCTCGTCGATGCCGATGCCATGCAGCGGGCGCTGGCCTTCCAGGCGGACCTCGATGTAGGAGGCGGCCTTGGCGTTGGCGCCGGCGCCGATGGAGTGCTCGTGGTAGTCCATGATCTCCACCGCCTGGGGCAGGCTGGCGACCAGGGCTTCCAGCGGACCCTTGGCAGTGCCGTGCCAGGTCTCGGTACGGCCCTCGACGGCGACCTTGATGTCGACGGTGGAGGTGCCATCTTCCTCGCGCAGCTTGTGGCTGACCAGGGCGTAGGGGCTCTTGGCCTGCAGGTATTCCTGTTCGAGCAGGGCGTGAATCTGCGCCGCGGTCATTTCCAGGCCCAGGCGATCGGTCTCGCGCTGTACCACCTGGCTGAATTCGATCTGCATGCGGCGCGGCAGGCTGATGCCGTATTCCTGCTCCAGCAGGAAGGCGATGCCGCCCTTGCCCGACTGGCTGTTGACGCGGATGACCGCCTCGTAGTCGCGGCCGATGTCGGCCGGGTCGATGGGCAGGTAGGGCACTTCCCACAGCGCATCCGGTTTCTGCTGGGCGAAGCCCTTGCGGATGGCGTCCTGGTGGGAGCCGGAGAAGGCGGTGTGGACCAGATCGCCGACATAGGGATGGCGCGGGTGCACCGGCAGCTGGTTGCACTCCTCGACGGTCTTGCGCACGGCGTCGATGTCGGAGAAGTCCAGCTCGGGATCGACGCCCTGGGTGTAGAGGTTGAGCGCCAGGGTCACCAGGCAGACGTTGCCGGTGCGCTCGCCATTGCCGAACAGGCAGCCTTCGACGCGATCGGCGCCGGCCATCACCGCCAGTTCCGAGGCGGCGACGCCGGTGCCGCGGTCGTTATGGGTGTGGACGCTGATCAGCACGCTGTCGCGGCGGTCGATGTGACGACCGAACCATTCGATCTGGTCGGCGTAGTTGTTGGGCGTGGCGCACTCGATGGTGGCGGGCAGGTTGAGGATCAGCTTGTTGGCCGGGGTCGGTGCGAACACCGCGATCACCGCGTTGCACACCTCGACGGCGAAGTCGGTCTCGGTGGAGCTGAACACCTCGGGGGAGTACTCGAAGCCCCACTGGGTCTCCGGCCGCTCGGCGGCCAGGCGCACGATGGTCTGGCCGGCGGCCACGGCGATGGCCTTGACGCCGGCCTTGTCCTGGTTGAAGACGATGCGGCGAAAGCTCGGCGCGCAGGCGTTGTAGTAGTGGACGATGGCGCGTTTGGCACCCTCGAGCGATTCGAAGGTGCGCTCGATGAGGTCGTCACGGGCCTGGGTCAGCACCTGGATGGTGACGTCGTCGGGGATGTGACCGCCCTCGATCAGCTCGCGGACGAAATCGAAGTCGGTCTGGGAGGCGGAGGGGAAGCCCACCTCAATCTCCTTCAGGCCCACGGCGACCAGGCACTTGAAGAAGGCCATCTTCTTCTCGGCATCCATCGGCTCGATCAGCGACTGGTTGCCGTCGCGCAGGTCGGTGGACAGCCAGATCGGCGCCTTGTCGATGACCTTGTCCGGCCAGGTGCGGTCGGGCAGGGCGACGGGCGTGAAGGGACGGTACTTCTGCGAGGGATCTTTGAGCATGGTCATGGCGATTCTTTCCTTGGGCGTGGTCGGGGCTTACGAAGCGAGCGCGGTCGAGCTTCGCAGTCGTGGACTGACCAGTCGCAGGCAGCGGTGCTGCCGGAGGAGGATGAGGGTATGGGCGTTGTGCATGGCGCTTACGTTAGTCCGCCCAGGGCAGCTCTCGCAATGTTCTTTTTGAAATTGGCAGGAATGTTCGATATAGACGATTTAGTGAGGACTTATTGCTGGTCGAGGCTGGTTATTGGTGATTTCTAAAAGAATGGGGTGGTGTTTTTTGTGTAACCCGAAATCGCCGGGGCGATCTCTGGCGTCGGGTTGGGGTCAATGCTGGACGATTCCCGGCAACCAAACGGAAGGAAGGCGTCCATGAAGACTCTGGTGCTGGCCGGGCTGGCGACCACCCTGATCGCCGGCTTGGCGTCGGCGGCCCAGGCCGCCGACAACCCCCTGGAGGCGGAACGCTGGAAGACGCGACCGCTGATCCTGGTGGCACCGACGGCGAACGATCCCCAGGTCGCGAAGCTTCGCGAAGAACTGGCGCAGCCGGCCAATCGCGAAGCCTTCGTCGAGCGGGAAATGGTGCTCTATACGGTGGTGGGCGACGCCGGCAGCCGCAACGACGAGCCGCTGCGGCCGGAGCAGACCCGGGCGCTGCTCAAGGCCCTCGACGCCCGCGCCGGCCAGCCGGCCACGCTCTATCTGGTGGGCAAGGACGGCGGGGTCAAGGTGCGGGAAGAGCAGGGATGGTCGCTCAAGGCGCTGTTCGGCGCTGTCGACCGGATGCCGATGCGGCGGTAGTCGTGGCTCCCTCGCCCCACCCCTCTCCCAGGGAGAGGGGGGGTTCTCCGAGGCCATCCGGACGCCGTGTAGGGTGGACAACGGCGCAGCCTTGTCCACGTAGGTAAGGTGCCGTGCCGTCAGTGGAAAACGCTGGCGCGGTTTTCCACGCTACGGGGTGGTTGGGGCTTTCCCTCGCCCCAGCCCTCTCCCAGGGAGAGGGGGGTTCTCCGAGGCCATCCGGACGCCCTGTAGGGTGGACAACGGCGCAGCCTTGTCCACGTAGGTAAGGTGCCGTGCCGTCAGTGGAAAACGCTGGCGCGGTTTTCCACGCTACGGAGCTGGGGTTTTCCTTCACCCCTTCTCCTCGAAAGGAGAGGAGCGTAGGCACCGTAGGTTGGGTTGAGCGTCTAGCGAAGCCCAACGAGCCCAGCCCTCAGGCGTAGACGTAGGGCCCACCCTGCTCCAGCGCCCGCTGATAAGCCGGGCGGGCATGGATGCGCTTGAGGAAGTCCACCAGCTTGGGGCGCTTGCCATTGTCCAGGCCGGCGCGGCTGGCGGCGGCTTCCAGGGGGAAGCTGAGCTGGATGTCGGCCGCGGTGAAGCTATCGCCGACGAACCAGCCGCTTTCGCCCAGCTGGCTTTCCAGGTAGTCCAGGTGCAGGTCGAGCTGGGGCTGGATGAAGCTGGCCGTGGCCTTGGCGGCGATGCCCTTGGCGATGGGTTTGGCAAAGAAGGGCATGGGCGAGGTGGCGATGCGGTCGAACACCAGCTTGAGCAGCAGCGGCGTCATGGCCGAGCCTTCGGCATAGTGCAGCCAGTAGGTGTAGCGCACGAACTCCGGGCTGTCCTGGGCGGGCAGCAGTTGCGGGCCGTAGCGCCGCGCCAGGTAGTCGACGATGGCGCCGGATTCGGCCAGGGTCAGGTCGCCGTCGACGATCACCGGCGACTTGCCCAGCGGATGCACCTTGCGCAACTCCGGCGGGGCGAACAGGCCGCCTGCCGCTCGCTCGTAGCGCTGCACCCGGTAGTCGATCCCCAACTCTTCGAGCAGCCAGAGCACCCGCTGGGAGCGGGAGTTGTTCAGGTGGTGGACGACGATCATGGTCTTTCCTTAGGCCTGGGGCGGGCGGGTCAGGGCGCCGGGGTGCCCGGTTCGCCGAGGGAGGTCATGGCCTCGGTCGGCTCCAGTCGCATGCGGAAATCGCGTCCGCTCGGGTGCTGGAACACATGGAGGCCGAATTCCGGGAGGATCGAGAGCAGGTGGTCGAAGATGTCTCCCTGGATGCCCTCATATTGCGCCCACACCGTGGTGTTGGTGAAGCAGTAGATCTCCACCGGCAGACCCTCGCTGGAGAGCGGCATCTGGCGCACCAGCAGGGTCATGCCCTGGTGGACTCCGGGATGGGCGCGCAGGTAGCGCTCCACATAGGCGCGAAAGGTGCCCAGGTTGGTGACCCGGCGGGTGTTGACCGGCTCCTGGCCGCGTTTTTCCAGCTTGCGATTCCAGTCCGCCAGTTCCTGTTCCTTGGCGGTGAGGTAGTCGTCCAGCAGGTTGAAGCGGTGCAGGTGCTCGCGCTCGGCATCGCTGAGGAAGTGCACGCTGTTCTGGTCGATGTTGAGGGCGCGCTTGATGCGTCGGCCACCGGCTTCCTGCATGCCGCGGTAGTTGCGGAAGGAGTCGGTGATGAATCTCTTGGTGGGGATGGTGGTGATGGTCTTGTCGAAGTTCTGCACCTTGACCGTGTGCAGGGCGATGTCGATGACGTCGCCGTCGGCGTTGAGCTGGGGCATCTCGATCCAGTCGCCGACACGGATGATGTCGTTGCTGGAGATCTGCACGCTGGCCACCAGGGAGAGCAGGGTGTCCTGGAAGATCAGCAGCAGCACCGCGGCCATGGCGCCGAGGCCGGAGAGCAGGATCAGCGGCGAGCGGTCGATCAGGGTGGCGATCATCAGGATGACCGCGATGGCGTAGATGACGATCTTGCTGACCTGGACATAGCCCTTGATCGGCTTGAGCCGCGCCGAGGGCCGCCGCGAATAGAGCACGTTGACCACGTTCAGGGCGCTGCCCAGGGCCAGGGCGATGGTCAGCACGATGAAGGCGCTGCAGACGTTCTGCACCACGGTGACCAGGGCCTCGGGACGCCCGGGCACCAGTTCGATGCCGATCGACAGCACCAGGGCCGGGACGATGTTGGCCAGCCGGCCGATGACGCGGTGGTGATTGAGCTCCTGGTCCTGACCGAAGGAGGTGCTGCGCAGCAGGCGATAGAAGCCGCGCACCAGGATGCGCTTGACGATCCAGTTGAGCACCCAGGCCGCCAGCAGCAGGCCGAGGCAGGCGACCAGGGTGAGCAGTTGCGGGTGTTTTTCGAGGTCGTCGATCAATCGGGTCAGGGCCGTGGGCATAGGGGGTCTCTTGACGGGATACTACGGGCGCCACGTTAGCAAAGCTGCGCCGCGCTTGCCGTATTCGGCGCCTGTGGCCGGTCCAAGGTTCAGCCCTTCCAGGAAAAATTCCATGCGCGTCCTCCCTGCCTTTTTCACCCTCGTCGCCGTGCTGCTGCTCGCCGGTTGCGCCGGGCGTCCCTTCGGACCGCCGACCCTGGACGATCGCCTGGCCGAACTGGGCTATCGGCAGGGCGCGGCCATGGACACCATCCTGGGCTTCGATCTCTCCGGCTGGCACTACCTGGACAACCGGCACCTGGCACTGGGGACCGGGTTGGGCCGCGCCTACCTGGTGGACTTCGCCGTACCCTGTCGCAACCTGGCCGCCGGCAATCGCCTCGGCTATCGCTCGCGCGCCGCCGGCCTGCGCCCGGGTGACTTCCTCGTCTCCACCGATGCCCGGGGCAACCGTATGGAGTGCCCCATCGGCGGGCTGTATCGCCTCGATCCCGTGCGCTGAGTGGCGCAGGGCTGGCCAGCTCGCACAGACCGGAGTCCGGCTGTGGCCGGCGATCCGCCTTGCCCGCGCGCGGCCTAGCGCTCCACCGGCTCGCGCTTCTTCCACCAGCCGGCGAACAGGCCGACCGGATAGAGCGTCACCATAACGGCGAACACCACCCAGGTGCGCCAGGACCAGGCCGACAGCACGAAGCCCTGGGAAAAGCCCACCAGCAGGTAGCAGGCCGCGGCGACCAGCAGGATGCTGCCGAGGGCGCTGCCGAAGCGGGGTCTTGGGGTCATGGCGGTCATTCCGAATCGGGGTGGAGGCGGGCGTTCCTTTTAAGCCAGTGCCCTGCGCCTGGCAATGCCCGCGACTGCAACCAATTGTTGGCGCTCGGTCAGGGCTTGAAGGCGCCGATGAAGATGCTCGGATCGACGCGCACGTCGTTGAGGCTGACATTCCAGTGCAGGTGCGGGCCGGTCGCGCGCCCGGTGCTGCCGACGCGACCCACCACCCCGCCGCGGGGTACCTCCTGGCCGACCTGGACATCGACGCGCGAGAGGTGGCAGAACATGCTGATCAGCCCCTGGCCGTGGTCGACGAACACCGTCCTGCCATTGAAGAAATAGTCGCCCACCAGCACCACCTTGCCGGCCGCGGGCGCCTTGACCGGGGTGCCGGCGGGCACGGCGAAGTCCAGTCCCGAGTGGGGATTGCGCTCCTGGCCATTGAAGAAGCGGCGCAGGCCGAAGGGACTGGACAGCGGACCGTCCACCGGTTTGTCCAACAGCAGGTTGCTCGGTTGATTCGGCGAGAAGAGGCGGTAGGCGGCCTGCTGTTCGGCCAGCTCGCGTTCGAAACGCTTGAGGTCGTCGGGATTGGGGGTGACCTGGCGCTGGTTCTTCAGGGTGATGCGCTGCTCGGCATAGTGGCGGCTGCCGACCGTGAAGGCCTGGGGTGCGGCGCCGGCGACCTCCAGCGGCTGGCGACCCGCGGCGGTGCCCAGGGGGATGCCGACGATGGCCACCCAGCCGTTGCCGTCCTTGACCACCAGCACCGGCTTGCCCTGGTAGCGCACCCGCGGCGCCGCGTCGCCGGGGATCGGCACCACGGCGACGCCGCCCGGCACGGGTTTGTCCAGCAGGCGTTGCAGGTAGGTACCGGCATGGGCGGGCAGGGCGAGGAACAGGCAGCAGAGCAGGGGCAGCAGGCGGGACATGGGGTTTTCCAACGGCGAAAACGCCCATGCTGGAGCAGGCGAGGGCCGCAGGGCAAGGCGCCCGCGGCATTCTTCGTCAGTTGGGCACAATCTTGTAGAGCACGGTTTCCAGCGCCGGCTTCTGCTTGGGATCGAAGAAGCTCATCTCGGGGATGCGCGAATCCGTGACATAGACGGTGCCATCCGGGCCGCGGCCAAAGGTGTCCGGCCAGATCAGCTGCTTGTCCTGCACCAGGGTGGTGAGCTGGCCGTTCTCGCGGACCTTCACCGCATGGTCTTCCACCGCGCTGACATAGAGACGCCCTTGCGGGTCCATCAGCAAGCCATCGGCCGGACCGTTCTCGCCGACCTTTTCCACCTTGGCCGGCAGGCTGGCGAGGTCGTCGCCCTGCAGCGCCGCGGTGGCAATGCGGTAGAGGGTGTTGCCCTTGACCGCCTGCCAGTAGAGGTAGTCGCCAGCCGGGGAAAGGGCGATGCCGTCGGCGGAGAATTCCACGCCGCGGCCATCCGGACGCACCAGCGGCTCGCCATCGGCTTTGACCTTGACGCCCTTCTCGGCCTGGGTGCTCGGATCGCCATCCAGGGCGCGCCGCGCCTTGCCGCTCTCCAGATCCAGCACCACCAGGGCGCCGCGCGCACCGGAGTCGGTGATATAGGCATGGCGGCCATCCGGGCTGAATCTCACGTCGTTGAGGTAGCTGCCCTGGGGTGCCACGCTCTCGTCCAGCGCATAGACCTTGCTCACCTGGTTGCTGGCCAGGTCGATCTTGACCAGCTTGGGTGCGCCCGGCACTACCAGCGCCTGGGCCGGAGCGCCCGGGTCGATCACCCAGAGACTGCCACGACCGTCGGCCACCACGGATTGCACGCAGACCCAGTGGTTGCCCGGGGTCAGCTCGTCGCGCTTGGCGTTGCGCCAGCCGTTCCAGGCCGGGTCCGGATAGGGCACCAGGCTGCCGTCGGGCTTGAGTTCGGCCACCGAGACCTCGCTGTCTTCGGTCCAGCGCGGAAAGTTGACGAAGATCCGCCCGTTCTCGCTGACGGTCACGCCGGTGACCTGGTGATCGAAGCTGGCGACCTTTTCCAGTTTGGCGCTGGATTCGGCGGCCAGGGCGACCGGCGCCAGGGGCAGGGCGGTCAGCAGGGTGGCCAGGGCGAGGCGGGAGAGGGCAGGTCTGGGCATGGCGGCTTCCTGATGGGTGACCGGAGAGGCCGGTCCTGCAGGTACGACTGCGCCAGCCGCCTGGAAGATCGCCGGGGCCGACGGCCGGCCTGCCCTGGCCCCAGGCGGGAACGTCCGTAGAAATCCCGGGGTCCTCCTTCAAACCCCAAGGGATAAGACCATGCCTCGTCTCATCACCAGCAGCCTGGCCCTGCTGACCCTCGGCGCCCTGCTCGCCGGTTGCGACAAGTCGCCGGAAACGCCACCACCCCAGCGCAGCGAGGTGGTGCAAAAGAGCGCCCCGGGCAGCGATCCGGCTGCCCAGTCGCCCGAGCGGACCGTGGAGCAGCCCCGCCAGTAGGGCTCAGCTCGCCGGCACGCCCTGCTGCCAGACGTCCCAGTGTTCGACGATCTCCTGCACCAGCGGATTGCCGGTGCGATAGAGATTTTCCAGCGCCGGGGCGAAGCCGCCCTGCTTGGCGTAGTCGAGCAGGTTGTCGACCTCGGAAGCGCCCTTGGCCGGACGGTCGAAATCCGAGCCGGCACGGACCACCGCCAGGCGCTGCAGGTCCACCTTGCCCAGCCGGCTGGCGCGCAGCAGGGCCTCGTAGGTGGCGTTGTCTTCCTGCTGGGTGGTGCAGTAGCGGCCCTGGCCGTTGGTGAGCAGGCGGGTCCATTCCTCGGCCCGTTCGGAGAGGCGGGTGCCGGAATACCAGGTGTCGCCGGCCAGAGTGTCGCAGCGGGTCACCACCGGCGGCTGGTTGGCCGGGGCGTAATCGTAGCGTTGGCGCCAGGCCTTGGATTCCGCGCTCTCGGTCAGCTCGGCCTGGCGGGAGAGGGCATAGGCCTTGTCTCTCAGCCGCACATTGAGTTCGAACACCTCGGTCTTGTAGTCCAGCGGCGGTTTTTCACTGGGGCTGCGGGTGTTGATGCCCAGGTAGCCGGTGGGCCAGTCCTTGGGCACGTCGCGGGGATCGAGCTCCCACTGGATGCCGAAGTCCACCAGGTAGCGCGCCCAGGCGGTGGTGCCCAGGGTGCCTTCCTTGGGACTGATCCCGGCGATGCCGGCGATCAGGAAGTAGGTGTGTTTGAGGTCGAACTTGGGCGACAGGGTCAGCGCCAGGGTCGAGGCGGCGGCGTTGGCGTGCCCCATTCCAGTGGTCATCAGGCACACCCGTGCCTCATTGCAGAGCACATCCGGATAGTCGGCGGAGAGCCCGTCGACGGCGACCTTATGGGTGAGCTTGAGGCGATCGATCCAGGTCTGGGCCTCGGGGGCGAACATCGCCACGAGCATGACCTTGGGTTGCAGCGGCGCGGCGGGCGGGTTCGCGGCCTGGGCCGCGCCGGCCAGCAGGGCGGTGGTGAGGGGAAACAGGGAAGCGCGCAGAAGGGAATGCATGGAGGGCCTCGGTAGGGGGAAATCCTGACCGAGGGTTCAAGATACATGCCACCATCGGTCCGGGTTGGACCGATTAGTCCAACAGAGACAGAGTGGTGGGTTCTTGGTGATTGTCCAGTACCCGCACCGCCAGTTCGCCCTCGGCGAGGCGGGCAATGAGCTTTTGCCCATTGGCGACCTCGGCGGCGGAGCGCACGGCATGGCCCCGCTCGTCGAGCAGGATGCTGTAGCCGCGACCCAGGGTCGCCAGGGGGCTGACGATCTGCAGCGTCTGCACGGTGCCGGCCAGGCGCTGCTGGCGCTCCTTCAACTGGCGCTGCATGACCCGGGGTAACCGCTCGGCCAGTTGCTCCAGGCGCTGGCGCAACAGAGCCAGCTGGCGCCCGGGATGCTGGCCGGCCAGGCGGGTGTCCAGGTGCGCCAGGCGATCGCGGCGGCGATTCTGGGCGATGACATAGGCGCGGCGCAGGCGCAGGTCCAGGTCATCCAGCCGCTGGGCCTGCTGACGCAGTCGTTCGCCGGGATGGCGCAGGCGGCGGCTGCAAGCTTCCAGACGCAGGCGCTCGCGGGCCAGGCGCTCGCGCATGCGCAGGAGCAGCTGGCGATGCAGACCGTCCAGCCGCTGGCGCAGGTCGGCGCTGTGGGGCGCCAGCAACTCCGCGGCCGCCGACGGGGTAGGGGCGCGGACATCGGCGACGAAGTCGGCGATGGAGACATCGGTCTCGTGGCCGACGGCGCTCACTACCGGGGTCTGGCAGGCGGCCAGGGCGCGGGCCACGGGTTCTTCGTTGAAACACCAGAGGTCTTCCAGAGAGCCGCCGCCCCGGGCCAGGATCAGCGCATCGAAGCCCTGGCGGTCGGCCAGTTGCAGGGCGCGGACGATCTGGGCGGTGGCCTCGCGACCCTGCACGGCGGTGGGGATCAGCGTCAGCTCCACCTGGGGCGCGCGTCTCTTGAAGACGCTGACGATGTCGCGGATCACCGCGCCGGTCGGCGAGGAGACGATGCCGATGCGCTGCGGATGGGCGGGCAGCGGGCGCTTGCGTTCGGCGGCGAACAGGCCCTCGGCGGCCAGCCGCTCCTTGAGCGCCTCGAAGGCCAGGCGCAGGGCACCGTCGCCGGCCGGTTCGACGCTGTCGAGGATCAGCTGGTAGTCGCCGCGGCCTTCGAACAGCGAGACCTTGCCGCGCACCTTGACCGCCAGGCCGTCGCGCAGGGCCTGGCGCACCCGGCTGGCGTGCTGGCGGAACAGCGCGCAACGCACCTGGGCCTGGCCGTCCTTGAGGGTGAAATAGAGATGGCCGGACGCCGGCTTGGCCAGGTTGGAGATCTCGCCCTCGACCCAGACCTGGGCGAAGACGTCCTCCAGCAGCACCCGGGCGCGGCTGTTGAGCTGGCTGACGCTGAGCACCTCGCGGTCGAGACCGAGGCGGGCGAAGGGATCCTTGAACATGGGGCGCTTTCTGTGGCTTTCGTCGGGCTCACCTTAGCAGCTATGGGCGTGGGGCGAGCAGGGGATTAAGAGTGACCAACAAAACTACTACGCGTCCGCCAGACGGGCGCGTGCAGTGCTCGGAATCCTCATGTACAGCCCGTACACTCGTGCGCGAGCCCGGTCCGGTTCCTGCGCGCCGCGCACGCCCGCCTGACAACCGCTCGCTACGTTTTGTTAGCCGCTCTAAGCTGCGCGCCCCCTTTGCCGAGACCCGCGTTCCATGACCCTGCGCCAGACCATCCTCGCTCCCCGCATTTCCAGCCATCCGCGGGTGGAGCGCACCGCCGTGGAGATCCTCGGGTGGCTCGCCGCCAGTGGCGTGGTCCGGGCCGAGGCCTCGCCCTGCCTGCCCAGTCGCGGCCGGCGTGGCCATGCGCCGGGGCCGCGACTGACCGAGGTGCTGCGCCTGGCGCCGGGCATGGACGATCCGCGCGACTATGCCGACGGCGGTCTGGAGATCGTCACCGAGCGCTGCATCTTCACCCCGCTGGACGGCTTCGAGGGGCGGGCGCGTTGCCCTGCCTGCCGTCGCGAGATCGGCGAGGCGCTGTTCGAGCACCTGGAGGTGTGGATGCCAGCGGAAAGCGACAACTTCGCCTGCCCGGAATGCGATCACGAAGACGACATCAACGGCTTCGACTTTCCCCAGCCCTGCGCCTTTTCCGACCTGGGCTTCATCTTCAACCACTGGCCGGCACGGGCCTTCGCTCCGGCCTTCCTGGAGGAATTCCGGCGGCGGCTGGGGCAGCCGTTGGCGGTGGTTGAGGTTTAGGAATTTTCCCGGGGGTTTATCGCGGCCATGGGCCGCTCCTACAAGCTCAGATTCATCTGTAGGAGCGGCCCATGGCCGCGATAGAGCGATAGATCCGTAGCGTGGAAAACCGCGTAGCGTTTTCCACCGGGCACGGTGCTTGATGGTAGGTTGGGTTGAGATGGCTTTTTCGTCGAAGCCCAACAGGCACGCGCGGCTGGATGTGTGGGGTGTTGGGCTTCGCTGCGCTCAACCCAACCTACGTCTCTTATGCCTGCAACTTGCGCAACCACTCCAGCCCGGCCGAGGTATCGCCGCGGGGGCGGTATTCGCAGCCGATCCAGCCGTCGTAGCCGAGGGCGTCGAAGCGCTCGAACAGGTAGGGGTAATGGAGCTCGCCCAGGTCCGGTTCGTGGCGATCGGGCACGCCGGCGATCTGCACGTGGCCGATGCCGGCGAAGTCGCGCTCGAAGGTCTTGCTGACGTCGCCCTCGACGATCTGGCAGTGGTAGCAGTCGAATTGCACCTTAAGATTGTCAGCGCCTATGGCCTGGCGGATGGCTTGGGCGTCGTCCTGGCGATTGAGGAAATAGCCGGGCATGTCGCGCGGGTTGATCGGCTCGATGAGGATCGTCACCCCGGCCTTGGCCGCCTGCTCGGCGGCATAAGCCAGGTTGCCCAGGTAGGTGTCGCGGGCGCGGGCCCGTTCGACCCCGGCGGGCAGCAGGCCGGCCATCACGTGCACCAGGCGATTGCCCAGCACGGCGGCGTAGTCCAGGGCGCGGTCGATGCCGACGCGGCACTCCGCCTCGCGACCGGGCAGGGCAGCCAGGCCGCGTTCGCCAGCGGCCCAGTCGCCGGGCGGGGCGTTGAACAGCACCTGGGTCAGGCCGGCGGCTTCCAGACGGGCCTTGATCTCGGCGGCGGAGTGCTCATAGGGAAAGAGGTATTCCACGGCCTGGAAGCCATCCGCCGCGGCGGCGGCGAAGCGGTCGAGGAAGGCATGCTCGGGGTAGAGCATGCTGAGGTTGGCGGCGAAGCGGGGCATGGCTTGTCTCCCAGATCAGACGAAGGGCCAGAGCAGCAGGGTGATGGCGAAGCCCAGGCACCCCAGCAGGGTGGTCAGGACGGTCCAGGTACGCAAGCCGTCGGCGACGCTCAGGCCGACCAGCTTGGTGAAGATCCAGTAGCCGGCGTCGTTGATGTGCGACACGGCCAGACCGCCGGCGCCCATGGCCAGGCACAGCAAGGCCATGTGGTTGGCCGAGAGGTCCAGGGTGGCGATCAGCGGGCCGAGGATGCCGGCGGTGGTGACCAGGGCCACGGTGGTGGAGCCCTGCACCGCGCGCAGCAGCAGGGTCAGCACGAAGCCCAGCGCCAGCACCGGCAGGCCGGTGGCGCGCAGCAGCTCCGAGACCACCGCGCCGATGCCGGTGTCCACCAGCACCTTGCCGAAGACGCCGCCGGCACCGGCGATGAGGATGACCATGGCCACGCCGGGCAGCGCCGAGCCGATGACATCGGAGACCTGCTCGCGCGACCAGCCGCGGCGGAAGCCCAGCACATAGGCGCACAGCAGGGTGTCGATCAGCAGGGCCACCAGGGGCGCGCCGACCACGGTGAGGATGTCGCGCAGCAGGTTGCCGGCGGGCAGCCAGCTGGTGGCCAGGGTGCCCAGCAGGATCAGCACGATGGGCAGCAGGATCAGGGTCACCACCAGGCCGAAGCCGGGCGCCGGAGCGGGCGGCAGACCAGCGGCGAGGCCGGCCGGGGTCTCGTCGACCTTGACCGCGGCGGCGCCGAGGCTGGGCAGGCCGGGGGCCATGTCCTGGCCGCGGCCCCACTGCTGCAGGTGGGTGTCGGTGATCTGCGGACCATAGACGTCACTGCGGATGTCGTCGGTCATGGGGTAGTGACGACGGGTCATGCGCCCGGCCACCCACCAGCCGATCAGGGCCAGCACGGCGGTGATCGGCAGGCCGAACAGCAGCACCCGACCCAGGTCGGCGCCCAGCTGGCCAGCGGCGGCCACGGCGCCCGGATGGGGCGGCAGCATGGCGTGCACGGTGAGCATGGTGGCGCACATCGGCAGGGCAAAGACGATCAGCGGCTTGCGCGCGGTGCGGGCGATGCCATAGGCCAGCGGCATCAGCACGATCACGCCGACCTCGAAGAACACCGGGATGCCGACCAGGAAGCCGGCCAGGGTCAGCGCCAGCGGCGTGCGTCTGTTGCCGAAGCGCTCGATCAGCGTCTTGGCCAGGGCCTCGGCGCCACCGGAGAGTTCGATGATGCGCCCGATCATGGCGCCCAGGGCGATGATGATGGCGATGTGGCCGAGGATCTTGCCCATGCCGCCTTCGATGGTCGCCACCAGCTTGGACGGTTCCACGCCAGCGGCCAGGGCCACCAGGATGCTCACCAGCATCAGCGCCACGAAGGGCTGGAACTTGTACTTGAGAACCAGGAACAGCAGCAGGGCGATCCCCGCCGCGGCGATGAGGACCAGCAGCAACGGACTCATGAACGGGACTCCGGGCGGGTGGGGCTGACGACGTGGGACATGGCACTTTCCTCGCTATTGTTGTTTTTCCAGGGCAAGCCGATCCCGCGACGGCCAACCAGGGCCATCGTGGGGGTATTGCGGTAACGCGGGCTTCAGGTCACCAGACGGCGCCGAAGGTCTCCGCCAGTTCGGCCAGCGCGGTGGCATCCAGCGGCGCCGGGCGCGGCTCGCTGAGCAGCCACAGCCGCGCGGTTTCTTCCAGCTCCTCCAGGGCGAAGCTGGCCTTGCTCACGCTGCTTTCCCAGACCACCGGGCCGAGGCGCTCGAGCATCACGCCGCGCACCCGGTTGGCCAGTTGCGCCACCTGCTCGGCGACGCTGGCGGCGCCGGGGCGGGCATAGGGGATCAGCGGGATATGCCCGACCTTCATCACCTGGTAGGGGGTGATGGGCGGCAGGATGTCGTCGGGACGCCAGACGCCGGCCAGGGTCAGGGCCACCAGGTGGGTGGAGTGGGTGTGCACCACGCCGCCGACGCCGGGATTGCGGTCATAGACCTGGCGATGCAGGGCCAGGGTCTTGGACGGCTTGTCGCCGGAGACCCAGTCGCCGTTCAGGCCGACCTTGGCGATGGCCGCCGGATCGAGGCGACCCAGGCAGGCATCGGTGGGGGTGATCAGCCAGCCGTCTTCCAGGCGGGCGCTGATGTTGCCGGCGCTGCCCACGGTGTAGCCGCGGGCATAGAGGCTGGCGCCGACGGTGCAGATCTCTTCGCGCAGGCGGGCTTCGGCGCTCATGGCTGTTCTCCTGCCAGCTGGCGCAGCGCCTTGGCGAAGAAGTCGCGACTGCCGAAGTTGCCGGACTTGAGCGCCAGGGCCAGGGGTTCGCCCTGCACCTGGCCGAGGGTGGCCGGCACGCCCGGATCGATCTGGGCGCCGATGCGCAGGCTCCGCACGCCCAGCGCCTGGACCACGGCGCCGGAGGTCTCGCCACCGGCCACCACCAGACGGCGCACGCCGCTGTCGAACAGGCCGCGGGCGATCAGGCCCAGGGCGCGCTCCACCAGTTCACCCGCGCGCGCCACGCCCAGCTCGCGCTGGATGGCCTTGACCTCGTCGGCGGGGCTGGTGGCATAGATCAGCACGGCCTGGCCCTGCTCGCGCGCCCAGGCGAGGGCGGCGTCGATACTGTCGTCACCCTGGGCCAGCGCCAGTGGATCGAGGCGCAGGGCCGGGCGACCGGCTTCCAGCCAGGCGGCGACCTGGCCATTGGTGGCCTGGGAGGCGCTGCCGGCCAGCACGGCTTCGCCACCGGCGGGCAGCTCCAGGGCGGCGGCGTCGTGCGCCTGCAGCAGGCCGGCGCGGCGGAAATTCTCCGGCAGGCCCTGGGCGATGCCCGACCCACCGGTCACCAGGGGCAGTTCGGCACAGGCCGCGCCCAGGGTATGCAGGTCGGCGTCGGACAGGGCGTCGGCGATGGCCAGGCGATGACCCGAAGTCCGGAGTTCGGCGATGGCCGTGCGCACGGCCTCGGGGCCCCTGGCGACCTGGTCGTAGCGCAGCAGCCCTACCTTGCCGCGGCTCTGCGCCTGCAGCACCCGCACCAGGTTGGCGTCGCCCATGGGCGTCAGCGGGTGGTGCTGCATGCCGGACTCGCTGAGCAACTGGTCCTGCACGAACAGATGGCCGCGGAACAGGGTGCGGCCGGTCTCCGGGAAGGCCGGGCAGGCCAGGGTGAAGTCGCAGTCCAGCGCCTCCTGCAGGGCCTCGGCCACCGGGCCGATGTTGCCTTCCGCGGTGGAGTCGAAGGTGGAGCAGTACTTGAAGAAGAATTGCCGGCAGCCGCGCTGGCGCAGCCAGGCAAGGGCGGCCAGGGATTCGCTCACCGCCTCGGCGGCCGGCGTGGTACGGGATTTCAGCGCCACTACCACGGCGTCGGCGGCTTCCAGTTCGGCGTCCGCCGCGGGCACGCCGATCACCTGCACGGTGCGCATGCCGCCGCGTACCAGCATGTTGGCGAGATCGGTGGCGCCGGTGAAGTCGTCGGCGATGCAGCCTAGCAGCGGGCGGGTCTCGGTCGCGCTCATGGGTTTCACTCCGCGGCCTTGGGCAGCTCGATGCCCGGGAAGATCTTGATCACGGCCGAGTCGTCTTCGCGACCGTAGCCGGCGGTAGAGGCCTGCATGAACATCTGGTGGGCGGTGGCCGACAGCGGCAGCGGGAATTTCGAGGTGCGCGCGGTATCCAGCACCAGGCCCAGGTCCTTGACGAAGATGTCCACGGCGGACAGCGGCGTGTAGTCGGCCTTGAGGATGTGCGGCACGCGATTCTCGAACATCCAGGAATTGCCGGCGCTGTGGGTGATGACCTCGTAGAGGGCCTCCGGATCGACGCCTTCGCGCAGGCCCAGGGCCATGGCCTCGGCGGAGGCGGCGATGTGCACCCCGGCCAGGAGCTGGTTGATGATCTTGACCTTGGAACCCTGGCCGGGCGCTTCGCCCAGGCGATAGACCTTGCCGGCCATGGCGGCCAGGACTGCCTCGCCCTTGGCATAGGCCTCCGCGGTGCCGGAGGTCATCATGGTCATCTCGCCACTGGCGGCCTTGGCCGCGCCCCCGGAGAGCGGGGCGTCGAGCAGCAGGATGCCGCGCTCGGCCAGGCGCTCGCCCAGCTCGACGGCATAGGCCGGGGCCACGGTGGCGCAGGCGATCACCAGGCTGCCCGGCCGCAGGGCAGAGACGGCGCCGCCTTCACCGAACAGCACGGCTTCGGTCTGCTCGGCGTTGACCACCACGGTGATGAGGATGTCGCAGCTGTCGGCCAGGGCCGCAGGCGAGGTGCAGGCCACGCCGCCTTCGCTGGCGAAGGCTTCCAGCACGCTGGCACGCACGTCGCAGGCATGCACGGCGAAGCCGGCTCGCAGCAGCGAACGGGCGACGCCCAGACCCATGGCCCCGAGGCCGATGACACCGACGTTGTCTTGCATCTTGTTGTTCTCCGTAAAAAGGTCAGGCGAAGCCGGCCTGCCGCAGGCGGCGGGCGGCGTTGTAGATGTGCTGGCGGGCGGCGTTGGCAGCGGCCAGGGGATCGCCGAGGCGAATGGCGGCGACGATGGCCTGGTGTTCTTCGTGCACCTGACGGGAGAAGTCCTCGCGCCGCGCCTCGTTGGTGCGGGTGATGCGCGTGGCCGTCTCCAGGTACTGGCTGACGAATTCCAGGGTCCTGATGAAGTAGGGATTGCCGGTGGCCTGGGCGATGGTGCGATGGAAGGCCACGTCGGCGCGCACCCCGTCATGGCCGTCGGCGACCTCTTCGTCGATGGCCGCCAGGGCCTCGTCGATGGCGACCAGATCGGTCTCGCTGCGATTGATCGCGGCCTCGGAGGCGATCTCGGCCTCGATGGCGCGGCGCAGGTCCAGCAGGTGGAAGACGCTGCCGGGCAGGCTGGCTTCGTCGGCGTCTATGCGCAGCGGACGGATGCTGGCGTGAGCGGTGACGAAGATGCCGCGACCCTGCTGGGGCTGCAGCACGCCTTCGTTCTTGAGTCGCGAGATGGCCTCGCGCACCACGGTGCGGCTGACGCCGAAGGCTTCGGAGAGCAGGGCTTCGCTGGGGATCTTGCTGCCGGGGGCGAAGACGCCGGCTTCGATCTTGTCCAGCAGCTGCTGGGCGACATTGTCGCTCAGGACATTGGCGGGAACCTTGGCGAACATGGAGACCTGCTTATGTGGTTGTAAGGTTGTCATACAGGTTGTGGCGCTACTTTCGCACAGGCTTTTGCCTTTGTGTAGTGGTTTTGGCGGAGGCACTACGGAATTTTTGTGATGGATTCTACGGCTGGCAGGGGCAGGCTAGAGTCACTAATAAGTGTTATAATATAACATTTGCAGGTGGAGGGCTGTTCGATGACCGCTGAAGAACTGCTGGCGCAACCCGCCGCGGACTACATGAACGAGGTCCAGCGCGCATTCTTTCGCCAGTTGCTGCTGACCCAGCGTGGCGATCTGCAGCGCCTGATCGACGAGCAGGTGGAAGACCTGCGCGGCCTGGACACCCACGGCGATCCGGCCGACGTCGGCAATGCCGAGCAGGAACGCCAGTGGCAACTGCGCCAGCTGGAACGGGAAAAGAAGCTGCTGGACAAGATCGACGCCGCCCTGGAGCGCCTGGCCCGCGACGACTACGGCTGGTGCCAGGAGACCGGCGAACCCATCGGCCTCGCGCGGCTGCTGCTGAGACCCACCGCGACCCTCAGCGTGGAAGCCAAGGAGCGCCAGGAGCAGCGCGAACGGCATCTGCAGTCGACGTGAGGTGCGGTCGCTCGGGTTTTCCCTCACCCCAACCCTCTCCCGGGGGGAGAGGGGGCGATATGGAGCAGCGGCGGACCCTGCAAGGGGCGTAGGGTGGAAAACCGCGCAGCGTTTTCCACGCGTTCAAGGGCTCAGGCGTGAAGGGCTTCCCTCACCCCAACCCTCTCCCGGGGGGAGAGGCAAAGCGGACCCCTAGGTTGGGTTGAGACGGCTGCACCGTCGAAGCCCAACAGCGCCCGGCACCCATGGGCTTCGCTACGCTCAACCCCACCTACGGCAACCGCTGCGCCTCGAACAACTCGCCCGGTCGCACGATCTGCTCGCGGGCGGCGATCAGCGGCAGGTCGCGGCTGCCGGGGGCGGTGCGCGCGACCAGGGCGTAGAGGGCACTGACCGCATGGGACGCCGCGGCCGGCGTGGACTGGCCGTTGAGCAACTGGCCCAGCAGCACCGCGGAGAAGACGTCGCCCATGCCGTTGGGCAGCGGCTGCAGATCCAGGTAGGGCGTCTGCACCAGCCAGGCGTCCGCGGCCTCCACCACGAGGGTGCTGAGGACGTCGGTGGGCAGGTCCGGGGTGCGCAGGCTGGTGATGACGATGGTCTTGGGACCCGGTTGGCCGGGGCGACCGAGCAGCAGCCGGGCGGCGCTCACGGCGTCGGCGGTGTCGGCCAGCGGCCGGCCGTGCAGCAACTCGAATTCGTACTGGTTGGGTGTGATCAGGCTGGCCTGTTCGATGGCGCGACGGCGCAGGAAGTCGGGGATGCCGGGGCGCACGAAGATACCGCGGCCGACGTCGCCCATCACCGGATCGCACAGGTACTGCAGGTCACCGCGCTGACGACGGATCTCCTGCACCACGCCGAGGATCACCTCGCCGATGGCGGCGTCGCCCAGGTAGCCGGAGAGCACCGCCACGCAGCGCTCCAGCACCCCGCGGGCGCGCAGGCCGTCGAGCACGTCGTGGATGTGTTCGGGCGGAAAGACCTGGCCCTTGAATTCGCCGTAGCCGGTGTGATTGGAGAATTGCACCGTGTTGACCACCACCGGCTGCAGGCCGAGCAGTTGCAGCGGCAGGGTGGCGGCAGCGTTGCCGACGTGGCCGTAGGCGACATGGGACTGGATGGACAGCACCAGCGGCGGCTGGGCGGGCAGGGCGGCGGGCATGGCGATCTCTCGGGCGGCGGGCTCCGGGTCAGGAGCCGGAAGGGTGGAGGCCTGCAGCTTACCCCAGCGCTTCCGGCGAACCCTAACCCGCCTGTGGCGGTCTGCATCGGCAGTGCAGATCGCTCCCGGCGCTGGCTACACTGGAGCGGCTGTCATTCACCTCCGGCCCCAAGGAGAAACGGGGAATGTCCGAGCTTCGCTTCGCACGTCTGGTGTTGGGTCTGCAGGCCCTGGTCTGGTTTGGACTCGCCCTGGCGCATTGGTTCTATCCCTATGAGATGGCCAATGCCCGCGGCATGGTGCTGATGGATTCGGCCTCGGTGGCCGAGGCGCGGGTCTGGTACGGCGGCATGCAATTCGCTCTGGCGCTGTTTGCCGTGCTGGCCTTCCGGAGGGCGGAATGGCTGTCGGCCGGTCTGCTGCTGGTGGCCTTCGTGCAGCTGACGCTGTTCGTGGTGCGCTTGATCAGCGGCGTACTGGGCGAGTCGGCCACCGCCGAGCTGGATCTCTATTCCCAGAGCTATCGCCTGGTGATCGGCGTCCTGGCGCTGCTGGCGCTGCGCGCCCACCGCCGCCACGAGCAGCGGGAGCTGGAGAATCGCCGGATCTACCAGGGCCAGTGACTAGCGCCCTGGCCGGGGCCGCGCGGTGTCGATCTGATCGCTGCGGGCGAGGCCCAGGGTCAGCTGGCGACAGAGGTCGAGGAATTCGACCATGGCCCCGGTCTGGTACTTCTGCTTGTGCCAGATGAAGCAGAACTGGCGACGCAGATCCAGGGTCGGGGTCGCGATGGGCACCAGGGTGCCGCGGGCGAAGGCGTCTCTCAGCGCCAGCCGCGACAGGCAGCCGATGCCCAGTCCCGATTCCACCGCGCGCAGGATGGCCTCGGTGTGTTCCAGCTCCAGCCGCACGTCCAGCGGCTGGGCGTGATGGCGCATGGCCTGGTCGAAGGTCAGGCGGGTGCCGGAACCCTGTTCGCGCAGGATCCAGGCCTGGGCTTCCAGTTCGGCCTGGGTGGCCTGCCTGCCTGCCAGGGCGTGTCCGGGCGCGCAGAACACCACCAGTTCATCCTCGATCCAGGGCTGCACCTCCAGATCCGGATGCTGGCAGTCGCCTTCGATCAGGCCGAGGTCGATGTCATGGTTGGCGATGCGTTGCACCACGCTGGCGGTGTTGTGCACGTGCAGTCGCACCCGGCAGTCGGGGTGGCGCTGCATGAAGTCACCCAGCAGCAGGGTGGCCAGGTAGTTGCCGATGGTGAGGGTGGCGCCGACCTCCAGGGAGCCGAAGCCGGTCTTGCCGCGCAGCAGATTTTCCACCTCGGCGCTGCGGTCGAGCAGGGCCACCGCCTTGGGCAGCAACTGCCGGCCCAGGGCGTTGAGCGTCAAACGCTTGCCCGCGCGGTCGAATACCCGGCAGTCGAATTGCCGTTCCAGTTCGCCGAGGGCGGTACTGGTGGCCGACTGCGACAGACTGAGCGCCTCGGCCGCCCGGGAAACGCTTTCCTGGCGCGCCACGGCGACGAAGACCTCGAGTTGACGCAACGTGAATCTCATATCTGCCTTTTGGATAACCTATATTCGAATTATTCATTTCACGGATATTTTCCCCCTCTATAAACTGTCGCGCAATTTCTATCCAGCCCCGGGCTGTACCGATTTTTCCTGGAGTCATCGATGAGCAACCTGTACACCGAGCGCGTCCTGAGCGTTCATCACTGGAACGACACCCTGTTCAGCTTCAAGACCACCCGCAACGCGGGCCTGCGTTTCGAGAACGGTCAGTTCGTGATGATCGGCCTGGAAACCGAAGGCGGTCGTCCGCTGATGCGCGCCTACAGCATCGCCAGCCCCAACTACGAAGAGCACCTGGAGTTCTTCAGCATCAAGGTGCCGGACGGCCCCCTGACCTCGCGCCTGCAGCACCTCAAGGAAGGCGACAACCTGATGGTCAGCCGCAAGCCCACCGGCACCCTGATCCTCAGCGACCTCAAGCCCGCCAAGCACCTCTATCTGCTGAGCACCGGCACCGGCATGGCGCCCTTCCTGAGCACCATCCAGGATCCGGAAACCTACGAGCGCTTCGAGAAGGTGATCCTGGTCCACGGCGTGCGCTACGTGAACGAGCTGGCCTATGCCGACTTCATCACCAAGACCCTGCCGGAGCATGAGTTCATCGGCGATCTGGTGCGCGAGAAGCTGATCTACTACCCCCTGGTCACCCGCGAGGAATTCCGCAACCAGGGGCGTCAGACCGATCTGATGCGCAGCGGCAAGCTGTTCGAGGACATCGGCCTGCCGCCGATCAATCCGCAGGACGACCGCGCCATGATCTGCGGCAGCCCGAGCATGCTGGACGAGACCAGTGCCGTGCTGAACGAATTCGGCCTGACCATCTCGCCGCGCATGGGCGATCCGGGCGACTACCTGATCGAGCGCGCCTTCGTCGAGAAGTAACGCGAGCAAGCCTCCCGAAAACCCGCCCTCCGGCGGGTTTTTCGTTTCCGCGGCCTGGCGGGCTGAACTCCCCCGGCGCCGGACCGGTCGGTTGCTGCAAGGCGTGTCATGGCGACACGCCACTGCCGGGAGTCCCCATGAAGCCCTATGTGATCTGCCATATGATGTCGTCGGTCGACGGCCATGCCCTCACCGATGGCTGGGATCGTGCTGTCAAGAAACAGGCCGATGCCACTTACGAGCGCCTGGCCGAGCGCTTCGCCTTCGATGCCTGGGCCTGCGGCCGGGTGACCATGGAAGAGATCGCCCATGGCGAGGGCTATCCCACCGGCGTCGCCCAGGCGCCCATTCCGCGCACCCATCATTTCGCCAAGCGCGACGCCAGCAAGTACGCCATCGCCATCGATCCCCAGGGCAAGGTGGCCTGGAAACAGAACGAAGCCCTGGATTCCCACGTGGTGGCGGTGTTGACCGAAGGCGTCAGCGACGACTACCTGACGCACCTGCAGAACATTGGTGCCTCCTACGTCTTCGGTGGCAAGGACGAACTGGATCTGGCAGCGGTGCTGGAATTGCTCAATGCCGAGCTGGGCATCGAGCGACTGGTGGTGGAGGGCGGTCCCCACGTCAGCGGCTCCTTTGTCGCCGCCGGCCTGGTGGACGAGATTAGCGTGCTGATCATCCCGCTGGTGGACGGCCGCGGCGCCCATCCGGCCTCCTTCGAGATTGCCGAGCAGGCCTGGCAGCAGCCGCTGTACCTCAAGCTGGATACGGCCGAAGCCCAGGACGACGGCAGCGTCTGGCTGCGCTATCGGCGCGGCTAGCCGAGCGCCCTGGCCAAGGCCAGGGCGTCGGCATCCGCCTCCGCCTGGGCCTGCAGCGGGCAGACTCCGCTGGCATAGCGGGCGATCACCTCGGGCACCTGGGCCAGGGGGACCGGCCGGCTGATGTGATAGCCCTGGATGAAGTCGCAGCCCAGGGCGCACAGCAGCCGCAGCTGCTCCAGATGCTCGACGCCCTCGGCAGTGACCTTGAGCTTGAGCGGCCGGGCCATGCCGATGATGGCCTGGACGATCTGGTGATCGGCGTTGCCCTCGGCCAGCCCGGTGACGAAGGAGCGGTCGATCTTCACGGTGTCGATCGGCAGGCGCTTGAGATAGGCCAGCGAGGAATAGCCGGTGCCGAAGTCGTCGATGGACACCGTCACGCCCAGGTCGCGAATGCGTTGCAGGAGCTCGGCGGTGGGCTGCACGTTCTTGACCAGGGCATTCTCGGTCACCTCCAGCTCCAGGCGCCGCGGCGACAGCCGGTGGTCGTCCAGCCGCCAGGCGATCTGCCCGGGCAGGGCGTCGTTGCTCAGGCTCAGCGCCGAGCAGTTGACCGCGATGCGCAGGTCCGCAAGGCCGGCGGCGGTCAGCTCCACCAGGTCCTGACAGGCGCGCCGGAGTACCCAGGCGTCCAGGTCCTCGATGAAGCCATTGGCTTCGGCCACGCCGAGAAAGTGGTTGGGCGCCAGCATGCCGAGGCGGGGATGGTCCCAGCGGATCAGGGCTTCGGCCTTGTCCAGCTGACCGCTGGCGACGTCCAGGATCGGCTGATAGTAGAGCTGCAGACCGCGCTCCTCGGTCAGGGCTTCGCGCAATTCGGCTTCCAGCTCCAGTTGCAGCGAGATCTTCTCGCGCAGGGTCTCGTCGAAGAAGCTGTAGGTGTTGCGACCATTGCCCTTGGACAGATAGAGCGCAAGATCCGCGCTCTTGAGCAACTCCTCGCAGCAACCGCCGTCGCGGGGATAGAGGCTGATGCCGATGCTGGTGGTCATCACCAGGGTGCGGTTGCCGATGGTGACGGGATTGCGCAGGCGTTCCAGGATGCGCTGGGCCAGGTGCCGGGCTTCCTCGGGGCCGGCGAGGCTGGCCAGAATGCAGAATTCGTCGCCGCCGAAGCGCGCCACCAGATCGCCTTCGCGCACCGCCTCGCGAATGATCTTGGCCATGGCCACCAGCAACTGGTCGCCGGCATCGTGGCCAAGGCTGTCGTTGATGCGCTTGAAGTGATCGATGTCGAGAAACATCACCCCCAGGCTGCGCCCCTGCTGGGCATGGCGCTCGAGGATCTCGGCGAAGGCCTGGTTGAAGGCACGGCGATTGTGCAGGTCGGTGAGGGGGTCGTAGTGCGCAGCCTGTTGCAGCGAAGCCCGGGCTTCGTCGAGCTGGCCGACCAGGGAATTGACCCGCTCCAGGTCGTTTTCCTTGCGCTGCAGCTGGCGATCGGCCCAGGCCGCGCCCAGGCCGCCTATCACCAGCAGCAGAGCGATGATGGCGATGCCCACCCCCAGCTGCCAGGAATTGCTGGCGCCTTGCAGGGCGTTGGCGGTCTCGGCCGGGGCGACCAGCACCATGGACCACATGCCGGTGAAGTGCATGGCGGCGATGGCCAGCCCCATCACCAGGGCGGTGGCGATGCGCAGCCAGCGATAGATGCCGGTGTAGTGGCGGCGAAAGATCTGGATCAGTTGCAGGGCGGCGAAGCTGGCGCCCACGGCGATGCCGATCGACAGCAGGAAGGGCAGCGGACGATAGAGCACCACGGCCTCGGTGTGCACCGCGGCCATGCCGGTGTAGTGCATGAGCACGATGCCCACGCTCAGCACCGTGCCGGCCTTGAGCCGCTGGCCCAAGGTGAGGTCGGGCTGGCTGAGAGCGGGCATGGCCATGAGTCCGGCCAGCACCACGATCAGCAGCGAGGCCAGGGTGATGAAGAGGTCGTAGTGCACCCGGGTGGGCACGGTGAAGGCCAGCATGGCGATGAAGTGCATGCCCCAGACGCCGAAGCCGAAGCTCAGGGCGCCCATCAGGCTCCAGGCACGCCGCCGGGCCAGGGTGCGGGTCTGGCCGATGCGCTCGGCGAATACCAGGGTGACATAGCAGGCGCTCACCGCCACCAGATAGGCGAGGGCGACCAGCCACCCATCATGCTGGCCGTGCAGGTGCACTTGCTCCTGTGAGAGCGGAGCGACGAGGAAGTCGAGTCCCAGCCAATTGTTCATTCCGTGGCCTCGGCAGGAAGTCTGGCGCGGCTGGAGGAAGACGGCCCGGCGGGATCTCCAACCCGGGCGAAATTCACAACGGCAACCTGCGCTCTTGAGATTAGCTTGCCTTGCCCTATCGGCACGGTGAAGAGGGGCTTTAGCCCGCGGCTATGCAGTTAGCGCGCGAGGTTTTTTTGTAGCGGCGAAGTGACTTCGCAACGAAGCTACCCGAGTTCAGCGAAGCGCTCTAGATAGCTAGCTAGCGACCTTGTGATATCACCTGGCCAGTGATGCGACCGTTCGTCGAGCAGGGTGCTGACGAACGGTCATGCGAGGAAGAAATCGGCCAAAAAGGCTGACGTGAAAGGATTCAGCTGACCACGCGATAGCAGGGCTCGTAGGCCGCGCCGCCGGGCAACTTCATCCGGTGCTGTTCGACGAAGGCCTGCAGCAGTCGATCCAGCGGCCGCATGATGTCGGGATCGCCATGGATCTCGTAGGGCCCCCGCTCCTCGATCAGCTGAATGCCCTTGGCCTTGACGTTGCCGGCGACGATGCCGGAAAAGGCACGGCGCAGATTGGCGGCCAGCTCGTGCGGCGGCACGGCATGGGTCAGCTGCAGGGCGGCCATGTTCTCGTGGGTAGGATCGAAGGGGCGCTGGAAGCCTTCCTCGATGCGCAGCAGCCAGTTGAAGTGGAAGGCGTCGTGGCGCTCGCGGCGGAATTGCTTGACCGCCTTGAGGCCCTGGGCCATCTGCCGGGCCACCTCGACCGGATCGTTGACCACGATCTGGTAGTGACGCTGGGCGGCTTCGCCCAGGGTGGCGCCGATGAAGGCGTGCAGCTGCTCCAGATAGGGCGCGGCGCTCTGCGGCCCGGTGAGCACCACCGGGAAGGGGATGTCCCGGTTGTCCGGATGCATGAGGATGCCCAGCAGATAGAGGAATTCCTCCGCCGTGCCGGCGCCGCCCGGGAAGATGATGATGCCGTGCCCGACGCGGACGAAGGCCTCCAGGCGCTTCTCGATGTCGGGCAGGATCACCAGTTCGTTGACGATGGGATTGGGCGCCTCGGCGGCGATGATCCCCGGCTCGGTGAGACCCAGGTAGCGACCGCCCTGCAGGCGCTGCTTGGCATGGGCGATGGTGGCGCCCTTCATCGGCCCCTTCATCACGCCCGGACCGCAGCCGGTGCAGATGTCCAGGCTGCGCAGGCCGAGTTCGTGACCGACCTTCTTGGTGTACTTGTATTCCTCGGTGCTGATGGAGTGGCCACCCCAGCAGACCACCATCTTCGGCTCCATGCCGGCGCGCAGGGTGCGGGCGTTGCGCAGCAGGTGGAAGACGTAGTCGGTAATGCCTTCGGAGCTCTCCAGATCGATGCGCAGGCTGCTCTGTTCGCTCTCGGTGTAGACGATGTCGCGCAGGGCGCTGAACAGCATCTCGCGCGTGCTGGCGATCATCTCGCCGTCGACGAAGGCGTCGGCCGGGGCGTTGATCAGTTCCAGGCGCACGCCGCGGTCCTGCTGATGGATGCGGATCTCGAAGTCCTGATAGGCCTCGAGGATGGTCTTGGCGTTGTCGCTGTGGGCGCCGGTGTTGAGGATGGCCAGGGCGCACTGGCGAAAGAGCTGGTAGAGGTTGCCCGAGCCGGCGGCGCTGAGCTGCTGGACCTCGCGCTGGGAAAGGGTCTCCAGGCTGCCCTTGGGGCTGACCTGAGCGTTGATGACCTGTCTGCTTGGAGCCATAGATGCTTCCCTATCGGTGATACGGCCGAACGGCGGCCGTAGCCGGGTGCGGACCGCCTCATGCGATCCGGCAATGTCATTGTTGGGGCCTTGGCCGCCGGAATGCAAACGGGGCGGCGTCAGGACGCCGCGGTCACGTCCAGTACCCGGATCTGTTCCGCGGTCGGATAGTGCCAGTGCACCTCGACGTCCCAGAGGCGCACGCCATAGCGTCGCTCGGGCGTGGGCGCCTGATAGGCCGGACGCGGATCCTGGGCCAGGCACTGCTCGATCAGCTCGGCCAGGGGCTCGCCCAGGCGCTGGCCGTGGGCCTCGGCCTGGACGCGCGCCGCGTCTGTCCAGCCTACCGTCAGGGCCGGCGGCGGCGCCTCGGCGATGGCGTTGTGGGCGCCCAGGGGGCTGTCGGCATAGGGCACATAGGGCTTGATGTCCAGCACCGGGGTGCCGTCGAGCAGGTCGATGCCCGAGAGCAGCAGCCGTCCGGGTTCGAGGCCGTCTAGCCGCACCACCGACTGGCCGATGCCGTTGGGTCGGTGGGTGGCGCGGGTGGCGAACACCCCCAGGTAGCGATTGCCGCCCAGGCGCGGCGGCCGTACCCGCAGGCGCGGCTGGCTCTCCAGCGCCTGGTGGAAGAGAAACAGCAGCCAGACATGGCTGACGCCTTCCAGGCCGGCGACCGCCTCGGGGCGGTCGAAGGGCGGCAGCAGTTCCAGCACGCCACGGGCGGCCGGGGCCAGGGCGGGCTGCCGGGGAATGGCGAATTTCTCCTTGAAGCAGGAGCGGACATGGCCGATGGGGGTGACGCTGTACTGCATGGGCGGAGCCGTCTGACGCAGGGTCGGTCATTATGCCCTGCTCGACGCCTCCACGACCGCCGCGGTCGGCGTCGCGCTGGCGTTGCGGCGCACGCCGCGCAGATTCATCGCCGCCAGGCCCAGCTGCAGCACGATCAGGGCATAGGCCTCGGCCTGCAGGCCCCAGGCGATCCACAGGGCATTGCTCAGCAGGAACACCCAGAAGCCGAGGTTGCGCCGGCCCTGGCGCTGGGAGGCCACCAGCCAGGCGGCGAGCAGGGTGATGGCCATGGCGGGCCATTGCAGCAGATCGAGCACTTCCATGGAAAACCTTCAAAAGATTGACTAATGAAGGTGAGCTCCAGGAGGCGTCTCGAGTTCCAGGCGCTGGATTCAGGGCGCCGGATGGCGCGCCCTGGCGTAGGCGATGAAGCCGTCGATATCGGCGCTGCACAGGTGTTCACCGGCGGCGAGG
The DNA here is from genome assembly GCF_002256045.1 of Pseudomonas sp. PGPPP4. NCBI lineage: Bacteria > Pseudomonadati > Pseudomonadota > Gammaproteobacteria > Pseudomonadales > Pseudomonadaceae > Pseudomonas > Pseudomonas sp. PGPPP4. The sequence continues at coordinate 160,641 of NZ_NKID01000006.1, read as the reverse complement.
ATCTCCGCTTCGGGCCAGTCCCACCAGGCGATGGCGAGCAGCGCCTGGCAGGTGGCCTCGGCAAAGCGCCACCTGATGAAGCGCGCCGGATTGCCGCCCACCACCGCATAGGGTGGTACGTCGCGGGTAACCACGGCGCCGGCGGCCACCACGGCGCCATGGCCGATGGTGACACCGGAGAGGATCAGCGCATCGGTGCAGATCCAGCAGTCGCTGCCGATCACCACGTCGCCGCGGGTGCCACCGTAGTCGGTGATATGGGCCAGGTCGTCGACGAAGGCGGGAAAGGGATAGGTGGTCACCCAGTCCAGCCGGTGCAGGCCGCCGAGCAGGATGCGTACCCCTTCGGCGATGGAGGTGTAGCGCCCCAGGCGCAGGGTGGCGCCTTCCTTGAGATCGAACACCCTGGGCGCGCCATAGGTGCCGGCGCCGATCTCGTAGTCGGGCAACTCGCGGCGCAGGCGCGCCGTGCGCTGGTGCAGGCGGGGTAGGGCAGCCAGGGCCTGGCGTTCACGTTTCTTGCGCAGCTTGTCGAGAAAACCCATGGTTGTGCCCCGGCGAAAAGTATCCGGCAGGATACAGAAGCGCCCGGGCCGCGCTCAATCGCCGGGCTCGGCCTGCGCGCCCTCTATCGCCGGCAGGCCGAGCTGGTCGGCGAGATCCTGGAGGTCGCTCGCTTCGAGATCCCAGCCGCCGCTGGACACCTCGCCACCGGCCGGGCCCTTTTCCCGCGGGCGCTGGATGAAGGCAGTGGCCAGTCCCAGCTCCTTGGCCGCCTGCAGGTCGCCGTTGTGGGCGGCGCAGAGCATCACCTGTTCCGGTTGCAGGTCGAGCAGGGCGCAGGCGCCCAGGTAGACCTCCGCGGCCGGTTTGTAGCGCTGGAAGAGATCGGCGCCAAACAGCATGTCCCAGGGCAGCCCGGCACGGCGGGCCATATGCAGCAGCAGGCTGACGTTGCCATTGGACAGGGCGCAGACCGGATAGCCCTGGCGCAGCCGCGTGAGACCCGGCACGGCGTCGGGCCAGGGCGTCAGCTGGTGCCAGAGTCTATTGATCCAGGCCACCTCGGCGGTGGTCAGGCCGACCAGGTCGTAACGGGGCAGCAATTCGTCCAGCGCCAGCCGATGCACCTCGTCGAGGGGCAGCCAAGGCAGGGTGCGGGCCTCGATCTGCGGCAGGATGGCCTCGTAGGCTTCGGCGCGCCAGGCATCGGCCAGCCGCTCCCAGTCGCCCTGGACGCCATGCTTGGCCGACAGCCCCTGCAAGCCCTCGACCAGGCTGCCACGCCAGTCCACCACGGTGCCGAAGACATCGAAAAGTAGCGCCCGGACGGTCGTCGTCATGGGTAGACTCCTGCAGAAGGTTGTCTCCACCAGACGGAGCACGGGTGACGGGGGTTCCCCCGGAGTGCCCGAAGGTCACCTCTCGCCAAAGGATCCCTGCATGACACTGCGTCACCTCAGCCACTGGGTGTTCGACCTGGACGGCACCCTGACCCTGGCGGTACACGACTTCGCCGCCATTCGCCGGCACCTGGGCATCCCCGAACAGGCCGACATCCTCCACCACCTGGCCGAGCTGCCGGCTACCGAGCGCGAGGCCAAGCACGCCTGGCTGTTCGAGCACGAGCGCGAACTGGCCGTCGCTGCCCGCCCGGCACCGGGTGCGGTCGCCCTCATCCGGCGCCTGCACGAGGACGGTCGCCAGCTGGGCATCCTCACCCGCAATGCCCGCGACCTGGCGCTGCTGACCCTGGCGGCCATCGGCTTGGAAGACTGCTTCGCGCCCGCCGCGGTGCTGGGGCGGGACGAGGCGCCGCCCAAGCCCGACCCGGGTGGCCTGCTGCGGCTGGCCGAACTCTGGCAGGTGGCGCCTGACAGCCTGGTGATGATCGGCGATCACCGCTACGACCTGGAGTGCGGGCGGGCCGTGGGCTGCCGGACGCTGCAAGTCAATCAGCCGGGCGATCCCTGGCCGGCGGCGCGTGACCAGCGCTTCGAGACCTGCACCGAGATCCTGGCGGCGCTCTGACGCCAGGAAATTGCCCGTCAGGCGCAAATAGTCTGTTGTTTGCCGGGCCACTGGCTAAGATGCCGGCTTCGGATCCATCTCAGGCCCGCCCTATGAGCCTCCACGCCCCTTCCAGCGACCAGCCGTCCTCCAGCGATCTGCGTCAGTACGAGCGTCAGACACTGGAAAGCCTTGCCACCGGGCTGCCTTTGGCCAGCGTGCTGCACGCGCTGCTGCAGCGGGTGGAGGCTCTGGCCCAGGTTCGCCTGCATGCCTGCATCCTGTTGCTCAGCGAGGATGGCCGCTATCTGCAGGACGGCATCGCGCCCAGTCTGTCGGAAGCCTACAGCCGCGATCTCGGACGGCTGGAGATCGGCCCGCTGGCGGGCTCCTGTGGCACCGCCGCCTACCGGCGCGAAGCCGTCTATGTCGAGGACATCGCCTGCGATCCGCTGTGGGCGGGTGCCCGTGACCTGGCGCTGCGCTACGGCCTGCGGGCCTGTTGGTCGATGCCGCTGCTGGCTCTGGATGGCCGGTTGCTGGGCACCTTCGCCAACTACTATCTGGAGCCACGGCGCCCCCTGGTCGCCGAGCGCGACGCCTTCCGCCTGGTCACCGAGACCGCCGCCCTGGCCATCGAGCGCCACCAGGCGGATCTGCAGCTGCGCGAAAGCGAAGACCACTATCGGCATCTGGTGGAGCTCAATCCCCAGTACACCTGGACCTGCGATCCCGACGGCGGGCGAATGGTCTTTTCGCCGCGCTGGCAGCAACTGACCGGCCAGCCGGCGTTGCACGCCGATACCTTCTGGACGCTGCTGCATCCGGACGACCGCCAGGCGACCCGGCAGGCCTGGGACGCGGCGCGCCGCGCCGGTCGGGCCTACGACCAGGAACACCGGGTACGGGTGGCGGATGGCAGCCACTGCTGGCTGCGCACCCGCGCCTATCCGCGGCGCGATGAAGCGGGCGCCGTGATCCGCTGGTACGGCACCAGCGAAGACATCGATGACCGCCGCGAGGCCGAAGAGGCCCTGCGCCGCGAACGTGCCACCCTGGAGGTCCAGGTGCAGGCGCGGACCGCCGAACTGGAGGAGAGCAATCGGCAGCTGCGCGAGGAGATGCACAGTCGCGCCCAGGCCGAGGAACTGCTGCGCCAGGCGCAGAAGATGGAAGCCGTGGGCCAGCTCACCGGCGGCATCGCCCACGATTTCAACAATCTGCTGGCCGGCATCCAGGCCAGCCTTGATCTCTTGCGCCGCCGCCTGGCGCCGGAGGTCCTGGCCGGGGTCGGCAGTCTGCTCGACACCGCCACCCAGTCGGTGAGCCGGGGCGCCAGTCTCACCCATCGGTTGCTGGCCTTTTCCCGCCGCCAGACGCTCAATCCCCAGGCGGTCGACGTCGCCCGCCTGATCGGCGCCTTCCAGGAATTGCTGCTGCACAGCCTGGGGCCGCAGATTCGCTGCCAACTCGTCCTGGATGCCGGACTCTGGCCGGTCGACGTCGATCCGCACCAGCTGGAAAACGCCCTGCTGAATCTGGCCATCAACAGCCGCGATGGCATGCCGGCGGGGGGCACCCTGACCATCCGCGCGCGCAACTGGGTGCAGTCCGATGCCGATCCGGGTCTGCCGGCGGGCGACTACCTGCTGATCGAGGTCGGCGACGATGGCGTGGGCATGGCGCCGGAGGTGCTGGAGCGGGTCTTCGAACCCTTCTTCACCACCAAGCCGGTGGGCCAGGGCTCGGGGTTGGGCCTGTCCATGATCTATGGCTTCGTCCGCCAGTCCCGCGGCCAGGTGAGTGTGACCAGCGCGCCGGGGCAGGGCTGTCGGGTGAGTCTGCTGCTGCCGCGTCATCCGGCTCTGGCCGCCCAGACCCCCCAGCCGGTTGCCAGTGCCCCGACCGCCCGCGTCCTGCCCGGCGTCCGGGTGCTGCTGGTGGAAGACGATGCGGTGATCCGCGAATTGCTGGTGCAGGTGTTCGTCGACCTGGGCTGGGAGTATCGCGACGCCGTGGATGCCGAATCGGCGCTGGCGGCCTTGCGCGAAGGCGAGGGCTTCGACCTGCTGATCACCGATGTCGGCCTGCCGGGGCTGAATGGCCGCTTGCTGGCCGGCGCGGCCCGTACCCTCAGGCCGCACCTGCCGATCCTCTTCATCACCGGTTATGCGGCGGGCAACGAGCCGCCCGTCCCGCTGGTCGGTGAGCGCATGGCGGTGCTGGGCAAGCCCTTCAGCCTGGAAGCCTTCGTCGCCCAGGTGCAGGAGCTACTGGACGCGCCCGCCGCCCTGGCGCGCTGAAGCCTGGTCGCCGGCGCCGAACAGCGCCTGGCGGCCTGCGGGCGAGGTAAAGATGGCGTCACCGTTGTGGCCCACGCCGGGGACCTCGATCAGCGCCTGGCGCAGCCCCGGATGGCGGCCCTGGAGATAGCGGTAGTAATTCAGCCCACGAGCCAGGCGATAGGGGCCCTGGGCCTCGGCGGCGCAGCCCTTGTCCAGCGCCGGATGGTTGGGATTGGTGTCCTCGGCGCCCAGCAGATAGGTCAGGTCGAGTCCCGCATAGTGCTCTTCCAGGCTGGCCGCCGTGTGACCCGCGGCATAGGCCGGCAGGCCCTGCATGCCGTATTTCCAGGTGTCGAAGTCCGGGCAGCTGGCCGCTGCGGCGAAGGGCACGGGTTGGCCCTGGGCATCCGGACGACGGGCATCGAAATAGGCATAGGACGAGGGATTGGCCACCACGTATCTCAGGCGGATGCCCTGGGCGGCGAGGGCCTGCTCGCCCTGGCCGAGTACGGCGTAGCGCTGCACCACCTGGCCGCCGCCGGAATGCCCGGCGATCACCACCTCCTGCAGATTGGGCAGCAGCCGACGCTCCGCCAGGTGGGCGAGCAGGGCATCGAACACCGCGAAGCTGCTCAGCGGCTGCGGACCCAGGGCGGGCTCGCCGCCCATCCAGGCATTGCCCTGCCAGCGCAGCAGGGTGTCCGGCAGACGATGGCGCCGGACGTCCGTTTCGTTGAGGAATTGCGGGGCGATCACCAGGGTGTCCGCCGTGGCGCCGGCCGCTGCCGTGGCCGTCTGGCCGGAGCGGAAATAGGTCGCGGCGTTGCGCAGGCGGCCATGCACGATGACCAGGGCGCGGCGGATCTCCGGATGGGGCCGGCCCCAGTCGGTGGACAGCTGCAGCGCGGCCTGCGCCTGACCGATCGGCAGCCGGTCGCTGACGATACGGGCGACCCCCTCCTGGGGCGCCGCCAGGGCGGAGCCCCAGGCCAGGGCCAGGCACAACGCGAGCAGGCGACGCATCGGGGATCTCCCGCTAGAGGTCAGAGCGCCTTGGCGGCGAAGGTGTCGCAGCTCTCCACCTTGCCACTGTCGAAGCCGGTGCGGAACCACTTGACCCGTTGCGCGGAGCTGCCGTGGGTAAAGGAATCCGGTACCACGCGACCCTGCGACTGGCGTTGCAGACGGTCATCGCCAATGGCGTTGGCGGCGTTCAGCGCCTTCTCCAGGTCACCCGGCTCCAGCCAGTTCAGCCGCTTCTGGGCATCGTTGGCCCAGACCCCGGCATAGCAGTCGGCCTGCAGCTCCAGGCGCACCGACAACCCGGTGGCACCTTCGGTGGGAATACCACGGCGGCGCGCCGCTTCCATCTTGCTGGTGGTGCCGGTGAGGTTCTGCACATGGTGGCCGACCTCGTGGGCGATCACATAGGCACGGGCGAAGTCGCCGTCGGCGCCGAAGCGCTGCTGCAGTTCCTGGAAGAAGGTCAGGTCCAGGTAGACCTTGCTGTCCACCGGGCAATAGAAGGGACCGCTGGCCGCCGTGGCGCCGCCGCAACCGGATTGCACCTGGCCGTTGAACAGCACCAGCTTGGGCGGCTGATACTGCTCGCCATGGGCCTGGAAGATGCGCGTCCAGGTGTTTTCGGTCTCGCCCAGCACCACGCGGACGAAGTCCACCTGGCGATTGTCGGCCGGGGCGGTGGTCTCCTGCTGGCTCGGCGCGCTCTGGCCGCTGAGGCTGATCAGGTTGCCGAGGATCTGCGTCGGACTCTGGCCGCTGAGCAGGCCGAACACCACCACCAGGGCCACGCCACCCAGGCCGAGGCCGCCGCCGATCTTCATGCCGCGTCCACCGCTGGCCTGTTGCACGTTGTCGCTACGTTGTCCCTTGTCCCACTGCATGGCGGCCGCCTCGTGATTGTCGTTATCGCTTGCTTCTACCCGAAAAGTGTCTGCGCTCGGTGATGCGTCGTTGAAAAGCCCTTCGGAATGCTCATTTACCGCTCGTAAACTTCGCTTCCTCAGGACTTTTCGCCTCGCCTGACCTTCGCTCGACGACTTTTCGGACAGAAGCTAGGACCGCGGGGCGCGCCAAAAATGCGTTACCGGAAATGACAACGCCCGCGATGGGCGCGGGCGTTGTCGGCGGAGCGGAGCGCGGGATCAGGCCGCGGTCTGGCCCTGCTTGAGGCTCTGCATGTCGATCACGAAGCGGTACTTCACATCGCTCTTGAGCATGCGCTCATAGGCTTCGTTGATGTCCTGGATGGCGATCTGCTCGATGTCCGAGACGATGTTGTGCTTGGCGCAGAAGTCCAGCATCTCCTGCGTCTCGCGGATGCCACCGATGAGCGAACCGGCCAGCTGGCGGCGCTTCATCACCAGGTTGAACACGCTGGGCGCCGGGTGCGGCTCGGCGGGTACGCCGACCAGGGTCATGGTGCCGTCCCACTTCAGCAGGGTGAGGAAGGCGTCCAGGTTGTGCGGCGCGGCCACGGTGTTGAGGATGAAGTCGAAGCTGTTCGCGTGCGCGGCCATCTCGTCTTCGTTCTTCGACACCACCACCTCGTCGGCGCCCAGGCGCAGGGCGTCGTCCTTCTTGCCTGCGCTGGTGGTGAAGAGCACCACGTGGGCACCCATGGCATGGGCGATCTTGACGCCCATGTGGCCGAGGCCACCCAGGCCGACGATGCCGACCTTCTTGCCCGGGCCGACCTTCCAGTGGGCCAGCGGCGAGTAGGTGGTGATGCCGGCGCACAGCAGCGGCGCCACGGCGGCCAAGTTCTCGGTGTGGCTCACCTTGAGCACGAACTTCTCGTTGACCACGATGTGGTCGGAGTAGCCGCCCTGGGTGTTCTCGCTGCCACCGTAGAGGTTGCCATTGTAGGTGCCGGTGAAACCGTTCTCGCAGTAGGACTCTTCGCCCGCGTCACAGGGGGCGCAGTGCTGGCAGCTGTCGACCATGCAGCCGACGCCGACGGTGTCGCCGACCTTGAAGTTCTTCACGTGGGCACCGACCGCGGTCACCTTGCCGACGATCTCGTGACCGGGCACGGACGGGTACAGGGTGTTGTTCCACTCGTTGCGGGCAGTGTGCAGGTCGGAATGGCAGACGCCGCAGAAGAGGATGTCGATCTGCACGTCGTGGGTGCCGGGTTCGCGCCGCTCGAAGGAGAAGGGCGCCAGGGGCTGGTCGGCGGACTGGGCAGCGTAGCCTTGGGCTTGGCTCATGGGATACCTCATCTAGGTGGTGGAACTGAGTGGTGGAGCAGGGCGGCCAGGTTGGCCTGGCCCAGTGACAAACCGTCGATCCTGCTGAGCCAGAGCCGACGGCACCAATCGATCGTCTCGATAATCGTCATGCCGCCCATCGATGGAACTCAGGGGCGAGCGGGCGTACGAGGGGTTACGACCGGGGGGCTTGAGCGGATGTTCCCGTCCGTGGCGCGGCAGTCGGGGCCACTGGTCGAGCGGTCGTGGCTAGCGCGAAAGCTTCGGCGCCACCGTGGGCAGCAGGCGACTGGCCAGGTGCTCCAGCAGCAGCCGGACCCGCGGCAGACTCTCGCGACTGCGCGGCCACACCAGGTTGATCGGCGAGCCCTCGACGCCGTGCTCCGGCAGCACATCCACCAGGGCGCCGCTGGCCAGGTGCGTGGCGATCAGCCAGGTCGGCAACTGGGCGATGCCATGCCCGGCCAGGGCGGCCAGCACCTCGCCTTCGCCATCCCCCACCACCAGGCGCGGCTGGAAGATCCAGCGTTCGCTGTCGCCCGGCTGTTCGCCGCGCAGCTGCCAGGGGCTGATCAGGCCATCGGCCTGGCGAAAGCCGATGCACTGGTGATCGACCAGGTCGGCCGGGGTTCGGGGTCGGCCGTGCTGGGCGAGATAGGTCGGGGCGGCGCAAAAGACCTGGCGCTGGGTGCCGAGGAAGCGATGCCCCAGGCTGGCGGGCCAGGCGTCGGAGCCGCCGATGCGCACCAGGATGTCGATGCCCTCGTGGACCGGATCGACGAAGCGATCCGACAGCGACAGATCCGGTTGCAACAGCGGATAGCGGTGCAGCAGTTCCAGGATCAGCGGCAGCACATGCAGGCGGCCATAGGAGGCGGGCAGGTCGATGCGCACCCGGCCGTGGGGCTCGCCGTCCTGGGCGGCCAGGCCCACTTCGGCCTGTTCCAGCTCGGCCAGTACCCCGGTGCAGGTGCGATAGAAGCGGGTGCCGGCTTCGGTCAGGCTCAGCCGGCGGGTGGTGCGCTGGAACAGCCGCACGCCCAGCCGGCTCTCCAGGCGCGCCACGCTCTTGCCGACGGCCGAGCCGGTGAGGTTGAGCCGCTCGCCCGCCGCGGTGAAGCTGCCGAGATCGGCCACGGTGACAAAGACGTCGAGGCCCTTGAGGCGTTCGGAGGAATACAAGGCTGGCTCCCAATTGCAGAATCTGATTCCGGTGAAAAAGGAATTTATACCCAGGATACGCCGTTAATTCTCCAATAGGCTGGAATCAACCCTGAGGCAAGGCACTCCCTTATCTACAGCGCCTGCGACCGCCGCAGGCCGTCTCCCATCCCTATCTGGAGGTTTCATGCGCAAGGGCACCGCTCTCATCGTCGGCGTGACCGGCATTTCCGGCTACAACCTGGCCAACACCCTGGTCGCCTCGGGCTGGACCGTCTACGGTCTGGCGCGCAAGCCGGTGGCCCAGGAAGGCGTCATCCCGGTTGCCGCCGACCTGCTCGACGCCGATTCCACCCGCCAGGCGCTGGCCGGCCTGCCGATCAGCCATGTGTTCTTTTGCACCTGGACCCGTCGCGCCACCGAGAAGGAAAACGTCGAGGCCAATGGCGCCATGATGGACAACCTCTGCCAGGCCTTGGACGGCGCGCCGCTCGAGCATCTGGCACTGGTGACCGGCACCAAGCACTACCTGGGTTCCTTCGAGGAATACGGCAGCGGCAAGGCCGAGACGCCCTTCCGCGAAAGCGAGCCGCGCCAGGCCGGCGCCAACTTCTACTACACCCTGGAAGACATCCTCTTCGCCGCCGCCGAGCGGCACGGCTTCGGCTGGAGCGTGCACCGCTCCCACAGCATGATCGGCCAGGCCAAGGGCACCAACGCCATGAACATGGGCCTGACCCTGGCGGTCTACGCCTCCCTGTGCAAGGCCACCGGCCAGCCCTTCGTCTTCCCCGGCTCCCGTACCCAATGGGACGGCATCACCGACGTGACCGACGCCGGCCTGCTCGCCGAGCAACTGGAATGGGCCGCCCTGGCGCCGGCCGCGCGCAACCAGGCGTTCAACACCGTCAACGGCGACGTTTTCCGCTGGCGCTGGCTGTGGGGCGAGATCGCCGCCTTCTTCGACCTGGAGCCGGCGCCCTATCCCGAGCAGCCCATGCCGCTGGAAGCGCGGCTGAAGGACGTGGCCCCGGCGCAGTGGCGCAAGCTCGCCGAGGAGCACGACCTGGTGGAAGCCGACGTCGACAAGCTGGCCTCCTGGTGGCACAGCGACGCCGACCTGGGCCGCGAGATCGAGTGCCTCAACGACATGACCAAGAGCCGCGACCTGGGCTTCTTCGGCTATCGCGACACCCGGGCGAGCTTTCTCGACCTCTTCACCCGGCTGCGGGCCCAGCGCCTGATTCCCTGAGCCGCTCTGGCACGCCGGTCCCCGTGAATGCGGGCGGCCGGCGGTTTCATAGGCGGCTGCCGGGGCGCAGAATGCGGCATCTCGTCGCAGGATGCGCCCCATGCTCGAAACCCTCGCTGCCCTGATTCCCGCCTTCAGCCCGCTCGACTGGCTGTTCATCGAAGCCATCCTGGTCCTGGCCTATCTGATCTTTGGCGTCGCCGGTTTCGGCAGCGCCTTGGTCGCCGGCCCGCTGCTCACCAGCTGGATGCCGCTGTCGCGCATCGTGCCCTTGCTGGTGATGCTGGATTTCCTCGCCTCCTTCCACAACTGGCTGCCGGATCGCCGCGCCATCGCCGGACGTGAACTCAGGCGCCTGCTGCCCATGCTGCTGCTGGGCGCGGCCCTGGGCACCTACCTGCTGATGCGCACCGATGCCCGGTTGCTGATGCTCTGGCTGGGGCTCTTCGTGGTGGCCTATTCCACCTACAGCCTGCTCAGTCCCAAGGGCGCTCACCCACTGGCACCGGCCTGGTCGATCCCGGCGGGCGGGGTAGGGGGCCTGTGCGGCGCCCTGTTCGGCAGCGGCGGTTTCCTCTATGCGCTCTATCTGAATGGCCGCCTGGAAGACAAGAACGCCATCCGCGGCACCCAGAGTTTTCTCATCGGCTGCAGCGCCTCCATCCGCATCGTCCTGTTGCTGATCGCCGGCGCGTACAGCGACGGCAGCCTGCTGCTCCTGGCCGTCTGCCTGCTGCCGGCCATGCTGCTGGGCGGCTGGATCGGCCGCCACCTGCAACGCCGCCTGTCCCGCGAACGCTTCACCCGCCTGGTGACCTGGCTGGTGCTGGTGTCGGGCGTGACCCTGATCGGGCGGTATCTGGCGGGGTAGCGGGCTTATCGCGGCCATGCCGGTGCGCCGTAGCGACCGCTCCTACAGGCACGGATGCCACCGTAGGAGCGGCCCATGGCCGCGATGCTCTCAGACGCCGTAGCCTGGTAGGGTGGAAAACCGCGCAGCGTTTTCCACGCGAAGTGGCCACCTTGGGAACTCCCAGGCCCACCCACCTCTCCGCTCTACAACACCCTTGGCGGAGAACGCCCATGCTCACCTCCCTCCAGGCCGGCGTCCTGGACGTCGCCTATCAGGTCCAGGGACCGGACGGCGGCGCGCCGGTCCTGCTGCTGCATGGCTTTCCCTACGACATCCACGCCTACGCCGAGGTGGCCGATGAACTGGCCATCGCTGGCTGCCGCGTCCATGTGCCCTTTCTGCGCGGCTACGGCGCCACCCGCTACCTGAGCGCCGACACCCCGCGTTCCGGCCAGCAGGCCGCCCTGGCCCATGACGTCCTGGCGCTGCTCGATGCCCTGGGCCTGGAGCGGGCGACCCTGGCTGGCTATGACTGGGGTGGTCGCGCCGCCGGTATCGTCGCCGCGCTCTGGCCGGAGCGGGTGAGCGGGCTGGTGCTGGGCGACGGCTATCCGATCCAGGACATCGCCGCCGCGGCCACCCAGCCTGCCGAACCGGCGGCGGAGCTGCGCTATTGGTACCAGTACTACTTCCATGGCGAACGGGGGCGCGCCGGGCTGGCGAAACATCGCCGCGAATTCTGTCGACTGCTCTGGTCGCTGTGGTCACCCAGCTGGTGCTTCAGCGACGCCACCTACGCCCTTACCGCCGCGGCCTTCGACAATCCCGATTTCGTCGACACCGTGATCCACTCCTATCGCCACCGCTACGGCCTGGCCCCGGACGATCCGGCCTATGCCGAGACCGAGCGCCGGCTCGCCGCGCAGCCACCCATCCGCGTACCCACCACGGTATTGGCCGGTGCCGACGGCGGGGTCACCGCGGTGCAGGGTGAAGCCGAGGTGGCGCAGCACTTCAGCGGACCCTTCCGCTACGAGGTGCTGCCCGGCTGCGGCCACAACATCCCCCAGGAAGCCCCCGCCGCCTTCGCCGCCGCGGTAAGGGAGCGGCTGCCGTAGGTGGTCGGGAGGGTGTTGGGCTTCGCTGCGCTCAACCCAACCTACGGTCGAGGCAGGTGCCGAGTAGTAGGTTGGGCTGAGACGGCTCCACCGTCGAAGCCCAACAGAGCACTGCGTAGGGTGGATAACGGCGCAGCCTTATCCACGCGATCCACGCGATCCACGCGATCCACGCGATCCACGCGATCCACGCGATCCACGCGATCCACGCGATCCACGCGCCCCCAAGCCTACCGCCCCAACACCTCCGGATTGGCCAGGCCGGTCGGTTCGCCGCTGAAGAAGCCCACCAGGTTGGCGAAGGCCTCGCCGAAATAGAGTTCGTAGCTGTGCTTTTCTACGTACCCCAGGTGCGGAGTGCAGAGCACCTGGGGATGGGCGAGCAGGGGATCGTCCGGCGCCACCGGTTCCTGCTCGAAGACATCCAGCGCCGCCTGGCCGGGATGGCCCAGCTCCAGCGCCGTGAGCAGGGCACCGGGTTCGATCAGGCCGGCGCGGGCGGTGTTGACCAGCAGGGCGCTTTTCTTCATCCGCGCCAGGTCCTCGGCGCGCACGCAGCCGCGGCTGCGCTCGCTGTATCTCAGATGCAGGCTGATGACATCGGCCTCGGCGAAAAAGGCCTCCTGGCTGGGCGCCGCGCGATGGCCGTCGGCTTCGGCGCGGGCGCGCGAGGCTTCGCTGCCCCAGACCAGCACCGGCATGCCGAAGGCCTGGCCATAGCGCGCCAGGCGCTGGCCGATCTTGCCGTAGCCCCAGATGCCGAGGATCTGGCCATCCAGCCGCTCACCCAAGTTGACCTGCCAGCGCCCGGCATAGAGGGCGTCGATGGCCGGCTTGAGCTTGCGGCGGGCCATGAGGATCAGCGTCCAGGTCAACTCGGCGGTGGAGACTGGCGAGCCACTGCCTTCGCAGACCGCCACGCCCTGGCGGGTGCAGGCGGCCACGTCGAGGTGGGCGGTGGCCTTGCCGGTCTGGCTGATCAGCTTGAGCCGCGGCAGGTGCGCCAGCAGCTCGGCGTCGATGCGGGTGCGCTCGCGTGTCAGCACCAGGGCATCGGCATCACGGAAGCGCTCCACCAGCACCCTGGGATCGCGTTCGGCGTCGTGATAGAGCGTCACCTGATGCCCGGCGCGCTGGAGCAGGGGATAGCAATCCAGGGTTTCGACGACGTGCTGGTAGTCGTCGGGGATGACGATATGCATGGCGAGCTCCGTTGTTGTTCTGGATCGCCAGTGGAGCACCTGTGGGGTCGTCCGACAAGATGGGGCGCGGCGGCGGACGAGGCGGCGCCCTTGTCCACCCTACCCGTAGCCTGGAAAACCGCGCAGCGTTTTCCGGGGCCTGCGGCTAATAGGGAATCACCAGCGGCGTACCCGCCAGGGGATTCTCGATCACCGCGCACTTGAGGCCGTACAGCGCCTCGATCAACTCGGGGGTGACGATCTCCGCCGGCGGGCCCTCGGCGAGGATGCGCCCGGCGCGCAGGGCGATGATGTGGTCGGCGTAGCGACAGGCCTGGTTGAGGTCGTGCAGCACCGCCACCAGGGTGCGGCCGCCGTCGCGGTTGAGCCGGCAGAGCAGCTCCATCAGCTCCACCTGGTGGGCGATGTCGAGAAAGGTGGTGGGTTCGTCGAGCAGCAGCAGCGGGGTTTCCTGGGCCAGTGCCAGGGCGATCCACACCCGCTGGCGCTGGCCGCCGGACAGGCTGTCCACCGCTCGCTCGGCCAGCGCCAGGGTATTGGTGGCTTCCAGGGCGTGCTGCACCGCGCGTTCGTCGGCCTCCGTCCAGCCGGCGAAGGCCTGGCGATGGGGATGGCGCCCGCGCGCCACCAGGTCGCTGACCAGGATGTCGTCCGGCGCCACCGCGCTCTGCGGCAGCAGGCCGATGCGGCGGGCCACCTCGCGGGTCGGCAGGTCCTGGATCAGCCGGCCGTCCAGGCGCACCTCGCCAGCGCTGGGACGGATCAGCCGCGCCAGGCTGCGCAGCAGGGTCGACTTGCCACAGCCGTTGGGGCCGATGATCACGGTGAAGCGGCCATCGGGCAGGTGCACATCGAGGTCGGTGCAGATCGGCTGGCCGCCGTAGCCGACGGTGAGACCGTGGGCGGCGAGGCGGCTGGAAGGGGCGTCTTGGCTCATGAGGTCCGCCGCCATTCGCGGCTCAGCAAAAAGATCAGATAGAGGCCGCCCAGGGCGCCGGTCAGCAGGCCGACCGGAATCTGGAAGGGCGCCAGCAGCCGCTGGGCCAAGAGATCGGCAAGGGCGGTGAGGCAGGCGCCGAGCAGGGCAGGGGCGAGGATGCCGAGATCGGCGCTACGGGTCAGGCGCCGGGCCAGCTGGGGCGCCGCCAGGGCGACGAAGCCGATGGGGCCGGCGGTGGCGATGGCCAGGGCGGCCAGGGCCACGGCGACCGCCAGCAGCAGATTCTGGCTGGGCAGCACGGCCAGGCCCAGGGCCCGGGCCAGGTCGTCGCCCAGCTCCAGCAGGCGCAGCCGCCGCGCCAGCCAGGCGGCCAGCGGCAGGAGCAGCAGGCAGCCGGCGAGCAGGGTCAGGGTGCGATTCCAGGTCAGCATGTCCAGGCTGCCGAACAGCCAGAGCCGCGCCTCCTGGGCCTCGTCCAGCTCGGCGCGGGTCAGCAGGTATTCGTTGAGCGAGGCGAGCAGGGCGCTGACGGCGATGCCCAGCAGGATCATCCGCTCACCGCGGATCCCCGCCAGGGCCGCGAGGCCCGCTACCAGTACCGCGGCCAGCAGCCCACCGCTGAGGGCGCCCAGCATCAGCGCCGCGCCGCCCAGTTGCAGCCAGAGCAGGGTGATCAGGGCGCCACTGGCCGAGCCGACGGTAAAGCCCACCAGATCCGGACTGGCCAGGGGATTGCGCGCTAGGCGCTGGAAGATGGCGCCGCTGGCGCCCAGGGCCGCGCCGACGCCAAAGGCCGCCAGCAGCCGCGGCAGGCGCAGATCCAGCAGGATCAGGCTGGCCAGGGCATCGCCCCGGCCGAGCAGGGTGACCGCCACCCGGTGCGGCGCCGGGGCGAAGGCGCCGCCGGTGAGGGTCAGGGCGCAGAGGCCGATGGTCGCCAGCAGGAGCAGCAACAGGCAGGCCTTGAAGCGCGCCGAGCGTCGCGGGGCGAAACGATGGCGACTCAAGGGCGCACCCGGCGGGCGGAACGGATGATCAGCGCGAGCAGCACCGGAGTGCCGAGCAGAGCACAGACGATTCCCGCTTCCAGCTCACCCGGCAGGGCCACGCGGCGGCCCAGGGTGTCGGCCAGCAACAGCAGATTGGCACCGGCCAGGGGCGCCAGGGCCAGGATCCAGCGCCAGTCGGCGCCCACCAGCAGGCGCAGGGCATGGGGCACCACCAGGCCGAGAAAGCCGATGGGCCCGGCCACCGCGGTGGCGGCGCCGCACAGCAGCACGATGGCGACAAAGGCCAGCAGCCGCAGTTGCCCGGGGCGGGCGCCCAGGGCGCGACCGAGGTCGTCGCCCAGCGCCAGGGCATTGAGACGGCTGCCCAGGGGCAGGCCCAGCGCCAGGCCGATCAGCAGCAACGGCAGGATGCCGAGGGCGCCGCCCGGCGTCTGGCCGCTCAGGGCGCCCACCGCCCAGAAGCGGTAGCTGTCGAACACCGCGCTATCGAACAGGGTGATGATGCCGGTGCAGGCGTTGAGGCTGGCGCTGAGGGCGATGCCAGCCAGGATCAAGCGTATCGGCTGACCGCGGGCCGGGGCACTGCCACCGAGCAGATAGACCAGGCCGGCGGCCAGGGCCGCTCCCAGCAGGGCACAGGCCAGGCGCGTCGGGGCGTCGTCCAGCCCCAGCAGCGACAAGCCGGCCACCACGGCGAAGGCGGCCCCGGCATTGATCCCCAGTAACCCGGGATCGGCCAGCGGATTGCGCGTCAGCGCCTGCATCAGGGCACCGGCCAGGCCCAGGGCCGCGCCCACCAGCAGTCCGAGCAGGGTGCGCGGCAGGCGCAACTCCCAGAGCACCACGGCGTCGGTGGAGGCATCGGGGGCGACGAGCAGGTGCAGGATCTGCGCCGCCGACAGCGACCGCGCCCCTATGCCCAGACTCGCCACCACCGCCAGCGCCAGGACGATCAGCAGCAGGACCAGCACCAGGCCGCCGCGGGCGGCGGATGCTCGTTGCGCTAGAGGCGCGGGGCGGGCTGGCGCGGTCATGTCGCCCCCAGGGCGCCGGCGACCGTGCTGATCACCTGGCGCGCGGCGAGGGGGCCGGCGTTGAGGTAGAAGGCGTCGGTGTCCACGCGGATGGCCCGGGATTGGCTCACCGCCGTGAGCCGCGGCCACAGCGGCTGTCGCGCCAGGCTGGCCAGGGCGGTGCCCTGCTCGGCATAGAACAGCCAGTCGGCGTCGGCCAGGTCCAGCAACTCGGCGCTGACATCCCGCGAGGTGCCCTTGAAGCGCTGCGCCGCCGGGCGGGTCACGCCCATCGCCTGCAGCAGCCCGCCGGCAAAGGAATCCGCGCCCATCAGGCGCAGTCGCGCGCCGCTGGAAAACAGCAGGGAGGCGGAGGGCGGCTGGGCGCCGAAGCGCTGCGCCAGGCCGGCCAGCTCAAGATCCAGGTCCGCCAGCCGTCGCTCGGCCTGCTGCCGGCGGCCCAGGGCATCGGCCAGCAGCAGGAAATCCGGTCGCCAGTTGCCGCCGGTGCCGCGCGCCACCACCGTGGGGGCGATGCGCGAGAACAGCTCCAGCCCGCCGGCCTTGAGCACGGTGCGATTGAGCACGACCAGATCCGGCGCCAGGCGCGCGAGGGCTTCCAGATCCGGTGCCTGACGACTGCCCAGATCGACCATGGCATCGAGCTCCGGCGCGCGATTGGCGAGGGCGGTGCGCAGATAGCCCGGCGCCAGTTCACGATTGTCCACCCGGGTGGTGCCCGCCGGGATCACGCCCAGGCTCAGGGCGGCGTCCAGCTGGCCGGTGGAGATCACGGCCACCCGCTGGGGTTGGCGCGGGATCAGGGTGCTGCCCACCACATGCTCGACCTGCCGCGGAAAATCGCCATCCGCCACCGACGCGCGTGCATAGACCCGACCTGGCAGTCCGGCGAGCAGCGCGGTACCAGCGGCGAAGTGCAGAAGGGAGCGGCGATCGAGCATGACGGGGACTGGCTGAAGACGGAAAGAGGCCCGCTAGGCAGGCCGAGGCCCCGAGCGGGGCGGCTAGGATAGAGCATCAGCGCAGGGCTGGCATCCGCTAAGGACGCCGGGCCGTTCCCTCTCCCTTTGGGGTGAGCGCAGGCTGCTAGCGGATCGCGGCCATGGGCCGCTCCTACAGGTGATGCAACCTTGGGCGTAGCGTGGAAAACCGCGAAGCGTTTTCCACTGTGTTGCACGTAGCGATCCGCCCCCTCTCCCCCTGGGAGAGGGCTGGGGTGAGGGCAGGCCGCTGGCTTAGAAGCTCACCGTGGCACTCAACCGCGCCGTCCGCGGCTCGCCCACCGCGACCTGCAGCGGGCTGTTGGCGCTCGATGGGTAGTACTGCTTGTCGAACAGGTTGTCGACGTTGAGCTGCAGGCGGGTCTGGTAGCCGGTCACCGGCAGGTCCCAGCGCAGGAAGGCGTCGGCCACGGTGTAGCTGCTCATGTAGAAGCTGTTGGCCGCATCGCCGGCCCGTTCGCCGACGTAGCGGGCGCCGCCGCCCAGACGCCAGTCGCCCAGGTTCGAAGGCACTTGCAGGTGATGGGTCAGATACAGGCTTCCCATGTGCTCGGGTGCCTGGGTCAGACGATTACCCTCATTGCTGGGGTCATCCAGCACCTTGGTCTTGTTGTAGGCATAGGTGGCGATCATGTCCCAGCGCTCGGCCAGGCGACCGGTGAGATCCACCTCCACGCCTCGTGAGCCGACCTTGCCGGCGGCTTCGCCGATGCTTACGCCATTCACGCTAGTGGTGGTGACGACGTTCTTCTTCTCGATGTCGTAGAGCGCGACGTTCAGGTTCAGCCCCGGCGTCAGGTCGTACTTGGCGCCGACCTCGAAGCTGCGGCCTTCTTCGGGTTCGAAGGTGGTACCGCGGTCGTCCACCGTGGTGTTGGGGACGAAGGAGCGGCTGTAGTTGCCGTACAGCGACAGGTCCTCGGTCGCCTTGAACACCAGTCCGGCCAGCGGCACCACGGCGTGATCGCGCTTGTCCAGGTTGACCACATGAGTGTTGCCCAGGCCCTGAGCGGCGTACTGGTCGAATTGCTGATAACGGCCACCGAGCACCAGGATCCAGCGATCGTTCAGGTGCCAGTTGTCCTTGAAGTAGAGGGACGTCGAATCCAGGTCGCTATCCTGATCGCTCTGGGCTGCGCTGAGCAGGCTGGGCGCCGCCAGGTTGCCGTACACCGGCGCGAAGATATTGATGTTGCGGCGGGAGCCCGTGTTGTTGCGGTAGGTCTTGCCGCGGTACTGACTGTTCTCTTCGTGGTCGATGCCCACCAGCAGCTCATGACGCTGGCCGAACAACTCCTGACTGCCGATGAAGTCCCAGCTGGTGTACTGGGTTTCATAGTCGTAGTTGGCGCCATTGGCAGTCCGCAGCAGGTTACCGTTGGCGGCCAGAGAGACCGGCTGGGCGAAGTCCAGGCTGTAGCGATCGTTGTTCCAGGCATAGATCAGCCGGGTCTTCCAGTCGTCGCTGAGCTGATACTCGAAACGAGCACTGGCCGTCTCGGTGATGCCTTTGGTCTCGGACCATTTTTCGTCGAGGCGTTTGTCGTAGCTGGCGCTGCTGGGATGCCCATTGACGAACACCGTCCCCCGATCCACCGGGCCGGTGTAATCGTTGTAGGAATAGGCCAGGGTCAGGCTGGCGCGCTCGCCGGTCCAGGACAGCGACGGCGCCACCAGGGTGTGTTGATCCACCCCGTAGTTGCGCCAGTAGTCCTCGCTCTGCCGCTCGGCGATCAGCCGATAGGCGAAGCCGCTGTCGCCCAGGGGGCCGGTGGTGTCGACGCCGAGATTGCCGCCGCCTTCGCTGTAGGCCGAGCCGCTCAGGGTGGTAAGCGGTTGGTACTGCGGCTGCTTGCTGACCACGTTGATCAGGCCGCCGGGTTCGAGGGCGCCATAGAGCAGAGAGGCGGGGCCCTTCAGGACTTCCACCCGCTCGGCGGTGGCGTCGAAGTTGTGCGACAGATTCGAGCGCACCCCGTCGCGAAAGATGGAGCCGTCGTTGTTGCTGCCGAAGCCGCGTTTGACGAAGGCGTCCTTGGTCCCGGCCAGGGTGTTGCTCTGGGTCACGCCGCTGACGAATTTCGAGGCGTCGTCCAGGGTCCGCACCTCGTAGTCCTGGATCAGCTGCGGGGTCACGGTCTGCACCGACTGCGCCTCTTCCTTGATCGGCACATCGCTCTTGCTCGCGGTCGAGGCCCGGGTCGCGCGATAGCCCTGGTCGGCCTCGGTAGCCGGGGCGGAAATGTCCATGGGGGCGAGGCTGGCGTTTTCCGCGGCCAGGAGGCTCGAACTGGTCGCCAGGGCCAGGGTGCTGAAGGCGAAAGGCGCGAAACGGCGAAGGGCTCTGGGCGGCGTGTTCAAGGGCGTTCTCAAGAGGGGCGGGGAAAGTGGCGGCGATTCTATGTTGATAGTCATTCTCACGTAAATCGAATCCTCTTACCGTTGGTGTCCAGGTCCGTTGCCGCCCATCCCCAAGCGCAGGTATAATGTCGCGCTCCTAAATTTTCCCGCCCGGGAGCGCCCGCCATGCTGCGCATCAGCCAAGAAGCCCTGACGTTCGACGACGTTCTCCTCATCCCCGGCTATTCGGATGTCCTGCCGAAAGACGTCAGTCTCAAGACCCGCCTGACCCGTGGCATCGAGCTGAACATTCCCCTGGTGTCCGCCGCCATGGACACCGTGACCGAGTCCCGTCTGGCCATCGCCATGGCCCAGGAAGGCGGCATCGGCATCATCCACAAGAACATGACCGTCGAGCAGCAGGCCGCGGAAGTCCGCAAGGTCAAGCGCTTCGAGGCCGGCGTGGTGAAGGACCCCATCACCATCGACGCCGACGCCAGCGTGCGCGACCTGTTCGACCTGACCCGCCTGCACAACATCTCCGGCGTTCCGGTGCTGTCCGGGCGTGACCTGGTCGGTATCGTCACCTCCCGCGATGTGCGCTTCGAGACCCGTCTCGACGTGCCGGTGCGCGAAGTCATGACCCCCAAGGATCGCCTGGTCACCGTGCGCGAAGGCGCCGACAAGCAGGAAGTCCGCGAGCTGCTGCACAAGCACCGCATCGAGAAGGTGCTGATCGTCGACGAAGCCTTCGCCCTCAAGGGCATGATGACCGTCAAGGACATCGAAAAGGCCAAGGCCTACCCCAACGCCAGCAAGGACGACGCCGGTAGCCTGCGCGTCGGCGCGGCCGTCGGTACCGGTGCCGAGACCCCCGAGCGCGTGGCCGCCCTGGTTGCCGCCGGCGTCGACGTCATCGTGGTCGACACCGCCCACGGTCACTCCAAGGGCGTGATCGAGCGCGTGCGCTGGGTCAAGCAGACCTATCCGCAGGTCCAGGTCATCGGCGGCAACATCGCCACCGCCGAAGCCGCCAAGGCCCTGGCTGACGCTGGCGCCGACGCGGTCAAGGTCGGCATCGGCCCGGGCTCCATCTGCACCACCCGCATCGTCGCCGGTGTCGGCGTGCCGCAGATCTCCGCCATCGCCAATGTCGCCGCCGCCCTCGAAGGCACCGGCGTCCCGCTGATCGCCGACGGCGGCATCCGCTTCTCCGGTGACCTGTCCAAGGCCATCGTCGCCGGTGGCTACTGCGTGATGATGGGCTCCATGTTCGCCGGTACCGAAGAGGCCCCGGGCGAGGTCGAGCTGTTCCAGGGCCGCTCCTACAAGTCCTACCGCGGCATGGGCTCCCTGGGCGCCATGTCCCAGACCCAGGGCTCCAGCGACCGCTACTTCCAGGATTCCGCCTCCGGCGCCGAGAAGCTGGTCCCCGAAGGCATCGAAGGCCGCGTCCCCTACAAGGGTCCGCTGGCGGCGATCATCCACCAGCTGATGGGCGGCCTGCGTGCCTCCATGGGCTACACCGGTTGCGCCACCGTCGAGCAGATGCGCACCAAGCCGCAGTTCGTGCGCATCACCGGCGCCGGCATGGCCGAATCCCACGTCCACGACGTGCAGATCACCAAGGAAGCGCCCAACTACCGCGTGGGCTGATTCCAACCTGTTTCTACGTTGCGATTCGGGGCTGTCTTACAGCCCCGAATCGTCTGAACCTAGCGCTATCGAGACCTGGCCATGTCCCAAGACATCCACGCCCACCGCATCCTCATCCTCGACTTCGGCTCCCAGTACACCCAGCTCATCGCCCGCCGCGTGCGCGAACTGGGCGTCTATTGCGAGCTGCACCCCTTCGACATGGACGACGCCGACATCCGTGCCTTCGCTCCGCGCGGCATCATCCTCGCCGGTGGTCCCGAGTCGGTCCATGAGGCTGGCAGCCCCCGCGCACCCAAGGCGGTGTTCGACCTGGGCGTGCCCCTGTTCGGCATCTGCTACGGCATGCAGACCATGGCCGAGCAGCTCGGCGGCAAGGTCGAAGGCTCCAATATCCGTGAATTCGGCTACGCCAAGGTCGACGTGGTCGGCAAGAGCCGCCTGCTCGAAGGCATCGAAGACCACATCGACGACGACGGCGTGCTCGGTCTGGACGTCTGGATGAGCCATGGCGACAAGGTCGGCAAGCTGCCGGACGGCTTCCACATCGTCGCCAGCACCCCCAGCTGCGCCATCGCCGCGATGGGCGACGACGAGCGCGGCTGGTACGGCGTGCAGTTCCATCCCGAGGTGACCCACACCAAGCAGGGCGGGCGCATCCTCTCGCGCTTCCTCAAGGATATCTGCGGCTGCGAAGCCCTCTGGACCCCGGCCAACATCGTCGAGGACGCCATCGCCCAAGTGCGCGCCCAGGTCGGCAGCGCCAACGTGCTGCTGGGCCTCTCCGGCGGCGTCGACTCCTCGGTGGTCGCGGCCCTGCTGCACAAGGCCATCGGCGACCAGCTGACCTGCGTCTTCGTCGACAACGGCCTGCTGCGCCTGCACGAGGGTGACCAGGTGATGGCCATGTTCGCCGAGAACATGGGCGTCAAGGTGATCCGCGCCAATTCCGAGCAGCGCTTCCTGACCAACCTGGAAGGCGAAGCCGACCCGGAGAAGAAGCGCAAGATCATTGGCCGCACCTTCATCGACGTCTTCGACGCCGAAGCCAGCAAGCTCGACAACATCAAGTTCCTGGCCCAGGGCACCATCTACCCCGACGTCATCGAGTCGGCCGGCGCCAAGACCGGCAAGGCCCACGTCATCAAGTCCCACCACAACGTCGGCGGCCTGCCCGAAGAGATGAACCTCAAACTGGTCGAGCCGCTGCGCGAACTGTTCAAGGACGAGGTGCGCAAGATCGGCCTGGAGCTGGGCCTGCCCTACGACATGGTCTACCGCCATCCCTTCCCCGGTCCGGGCCTGGGCGTGCGCATCCTCGGCGAAGTGAAGAAGGAATACGCCGACCTGCTGCGCCGCGCCGACGACATCTTCATCACCGAACTGCGCAAGGCCGACTGGTACCACAAGGTCAGCCAGGCCTTCGTCGTCTTCCAGCCGGTGAAATCCGTCGGCGTGGTCGGCGACGGCCGCCGCTACGCCTGGGTCGTCGCCCTGCGCGCAGTGGAAACCATAGACTTCATGACCGCCCGCTGGGCCCATCTGCCCTACGAGCTGCTGGAAAAGGTCTCCAACCGCATCATCAACGAAATCGACGGCATCTCCCGCGTCACCTACGACGTCTCGAGCAAGCCGCCGGCGACGATTGAGTGGGAGTGATCCCGCGTCCGGCATAGGCCGGTAAGTCTCGCAGAGAAAACCAAAAGCCCGCGTAATTGCGGGCTTTTGGCTTTTTTGGCTGGCAAATTCGGCTTGCTAGGCAGGAAGACATAAACTATCTATCTCGCCCGTATGGACCTGAAAGCGGTAGTTTATCTAGAAAGGCTAAGTGGTGAATTAAATAAGAGTAAGAATCGATTTTAAACAGTGAAATTTTAGACATATTTTTACTGTCTGGCTAATTGATTGTTAAGTTATGTGTTTTTTTTCTCGCTTATCCAAAACTTATGCT
The DNA here is from genome assembly GCF_002256045.1 of Pseudomonas sp. PGPPP4. Lineage (NCBI taxonomy): Bacteria > Pseudomonadati > Pseudomonadota > Gammaproteobacteria > Pseudomonadales > Pseudomonadaceae > Pseudomonas > Pseudomonas sp. PGPPP4. The sequence continues at coordinate 137,595 of NZ_NKID01000006.1, read as the reverse complement.
CCATGTCCAAGAAAACCACATGGAATACATCTTCTACCAAATAACCAGCAACAGTACCTACCTGGCCGCCAATATTTTTTAATACTCCCCAATAGACGTCTTGAGGAACATGTCCTGGATGAAAAAAATCAGTAGATTTTTTGGGTGGGAAGTTATCATAAAATTTGAGCTGCTGCTGCTGAACAGCTTCAGTCCTAGATAGTTGACATACTTGACGAATTCTCTCAAGGAGAGGAGCAAGCATATTCGCTTGATGCCACAGTGCGATTGTCTGAGGGTTCCCTGTAGGTTGGGTTTGATCTAAATCTTTAAAGTTAAAAGAAATAAGAGTTTTTTGTGCAGTTTTGATTTCCGCCTCTTCCCGGGTGCGTTCTTTGCGAGAGAATGATTTGTTGCGATCTCTATTAGCCACGACATACCTCATCCATTTCAAATGATGATTCAAAAAGAGGTATAGCACCGTATTTACCGGCCAAATAGTCTTTGTTGTAGCTGCTATCTTTTCGGCTGTAATATTCCTTATATTCCAATAGGGAATATAACTCGCTTTCATGTCGCAAATTCTTATCTACAAACCATATTTGATCTCGACGAAATATATCTTTGCTAAGAAGGTTGGTGTCGTGGCAGGCAACAATTAACTGGCTAGAGCCAAGGCTATGGGCGTGATAAAGGTTGATTAAGAATTTGCTCAGTAACGAGTGAAGCTTGCTATCAAACTCGTCCACAAATAATATTTTATTATTTTTTATGGTGTCATATAGTGCGCCAAGAAAATATATAACTCGTTTTGTGCCGTCTGATTCAATATCAATTGGTAGTAGGAAGTTTTGTTCTCCTATGTCCTTGCTAATGGCTAGCGCCTTTTGTTTTACCGGATTTTTTCTTAAAAAAGTCTGCAGCTTCTCCGTGACTTCAACAAGTTCGGGTATCGCATCTGGAGATTTTAGTGGGAAATCAGCTTCGCGCTCTACAACTTCTATATCGTCAATCTGCATGGCAGAAAGAACCTTTAAAGCCCAAGATTTAAACTCTGAATCTGAATCATATAAATCTATCGAGTACTCTTTGACTCCGTCATCATTTACGCCAGTAATAATGTTTAAATTTCTAAACCAGTCAACGACAGAGGTGGATTTGTCGCCATCAAATTGTGCTACGACTGAAAGAAACGGAATGTGAGGTTTCGTTTGTAGAACTACGTAACCATCGCCTTCTTTTCTGACTAAATTTTTCGCTTCCGAAAAAGATCTGTTGTTATACTCAAGAGCTTGTCCTTGACGGTGAAAAAGAAGCGTCTCTCGTGTCGAGGTTGTCTGATAAAGCCACTCCTCTGAGATTATTCTGTCGGAGATGGCCATGCCATATCGGTACAAAACGCCATCTTTAATAAATGTCACTTCTTGTTCGGTCGGAATATCATACATGTCTTCCTTTAAAACAAAAGGAAGTGTGCTAAGAACATATTCTCTATCGATGTGTCTTAGTGAAGACAGCACATTAGTACACATTGAACTTAAGGCGCTGGAAAAATTTGTCTTTCCAGCTCCATTTGGGCCAAAAATCGCTGCGCTTTTAAGCACGCTATCGATACCGAATTTATCGACAGATATCAAGTTTTGTTGATTGAAGTTTTCTCGAGTGGAACTGGAGCAAACGAGGTTTAACGTTTGCTCGGTGTTAATGGATTTAAAATTTTGAACTCTGAATTCAATCAGCATGGTGGCTCCCTCAAAACGCATAAATCTATCAGTAATTTGCAGTTTTTGCAAAAAAACAACAAAATTGGTCGATAAATGCGCTTTTGTCACTGTTAACGCATGGTTTTACACCACTATCCCTTCGCCTATTTTCATTTCAAAGTGGCTCGGGCTTTTGGCTGGCCGCTTGTAAGGCCATCTTTCAAACTCTGCAAGTACAAGTGCTTCAGAATTTCGACGCGAGCAATACAGGTTGGAAATTGGCAACTAAGTTGGAAGTCTTTTTCAGCTAAGAAACCAGTGGTTAGCGGATGTACCTACGATAAGCGCAGGTATTATTTGGCGTAACGACCTTGATGCAAATTAGAAGTGGCTGGGTAAAGAGATGTAGGTTTTTTGGAATGTTTTTATGATATAAGCTGATCTGCCATGGTTGGCGAGATTCTAGATCATAATTCCCTAATAGTTCCTGCGCTTGCTTTTGGGGGTTGGAGGCAGTTAGGTGGCTCTGCTGCCTTTTTTGCTGTTGTCGAGTCCCGTTAGGGGTGAGGTTGATTTTTTCTGTACTGATAATTAGTTGGCTATATGTCTTTGCTAGGTTTGGCTGTAACATGATGCCGCTTACAGATTTAAATTAGGAAGTTTCAGGGTTTAAATACGTCGCCTTCGGATTTGATGTTGGATATGCCTGCAAGATGCTGGTGTGTGTCGGAATAAGATCAATGGTGCTCGGCTTGATTTTGACTTGTTGTGGTGGGTGATGGAGTGAGATGTCAAAATTAAAATAGGTTAATGCTTTTGGGAGGTTTTTGATCGTGCGGCATGGGTCGCTTCTTATGCAAATATAATAGCTATCTTTTATAGGGTTTTGGGCTTCTTTTGCATGAGTACGACAACCCGGGTTTTTGAACGGATTTAGCTCTTGATGATATTTTCTTTGGATTTAAATTTAGTTCTGCGTAAATGCAAAATTTCACAAGTATTCACGGTGGTCTATTGATAATGGACTGGGAATTACCTCGCGTCTAGAATCAGTCGGCGCGGTCTTACATTTTAATTTCAACGAAATTAGAGAGCCTGAGCGCGTGCGTCGTCCATTGCGCGGTAAGGAGTCAAACCGCCAACACCTCAGCCAAATGCTCCCCCTCCAACCAACCCCTAATCTCACTCGCCCGCATCGGCTTGGCGAACAGATAACCCTGCGCCCTTGTACAACCAAGATTCTTCAGCGCACCCAGTTCTGCTGCGGTCTCCACCCCTTCCACGATGCATTCCAGCTGCATGTCCTGGCACAGGGCAATCAGGGATTTGACGATCTTGAAGCTGGCCGGGTCGAGGTGGAGGTTGGTGACGAAGGTGCGGTCCACCTTGAGTTTGGTCAGGGGTAGGGCGTGGATCTGGCTCAGGCTGGAATAGCCGGTGCCGAAGTCGTCGAGGGAGATACCGCAGCCCAGTTCGCGGAAGCGGCTGATGGCGCGCTGGGTCTGGGGCAGGTCCTGGATGGCGGCGGTTTCGGTGATTTCCAGGTCCAGGCAGGCCGGATCGAACGGGCTGCGCCTGATCAGTTCGACGATCTGCTGGGCGGCTTCCTCGGAGGCACAGTCGTGGGCGGAGAGGTTGAAGGCCAGGCGGATGCCGGCGGGCCAGCGCGCGGCCGCGTTCAGGGCCTTGTTCAGCAGCGGCAGGGTAAGTCTATTGACCATGCCGACGCGCTCGGCGGTGGCGATGAAATCACCCGGCGGGACGTTGCCCAGCTCCGGGCTGTCCCAGCGGGCGAGGGCCTCGAAGGCCACGGTCTGCTTGCTGTGGAGGTCCACGATGGGCTGGAAGACCATGTAGAACTCGCGCTCCAGGTCAGCCCGGCGCAGGGCCTGTTCGGTCAGGCCTTCGCGATTGAGTTGCTGGCGATGGGCGGTGCTGAACAGGCAGGCCGTGCCGGGGCGGTGGCGCTTGCTCTGGTAGAGGGCGTAGTCGGCATGCTCGTAGACGTCCGTGGCGGAAAAGGCCTGGTCGGGAAAGGTGGCGAGACCCAGGGAGCCACTGATCTGGATGGGCAGGTCCACCAGCAGGAAGGGCTCGCGCAGGCTGGCGCAGACCCTTTCGCCAAACGCCCGCAGCTGCTCATCGTTCAGGACCCGGGTGATGATCAGGCTGAATTCGTCGCCGCCCAGGCGGGCCAGGTGGACGTCTTCGTCGAGCAGTGTGCTCAGGCGCTGGCCGACCTGATAGAGCAATCGGTCGCCCACGCTATGGCCATAGAGATCGTTGACCGGCTTGAAGCCGTCCAGGTCGATCAGGCCCACGGCCAGGCGGGTCCCCTGGGCGCGCGCGTCGGCCAGCAGCGTATCGAGGCGGGAGAAGAATTGCCGCCGATTGGCCAGGCCGGTCAGGCTGTCCTGGTTGGCCAGCTTGAGATTTTCCTCGCTGAGTTTCGCCGTCTGCGCCTGCATGTTCACCAGGCGGGTGAAGTCGCCGTACTGTGCCTTGAGGATGACCAGCATGGCGATGGACACCAGCAGCACATCGATCGCCGTGGCCACGAAGGTGCTGATGGTGGTGGAGGCGAAGAACACCACGAAGGCCGTGTTGACCACGGCGGTGGTGGCCAGGGCCGCGGGCAGCAGGTGCATCATGCAGAAGATGCAGCCGATCACGGTGATGGCCATGTAGAAGCCCACATGCGCCTGGGTGTAGCTGTCGCCATAGGGAAACAGCGCCAGCGCCCAGGCGGTGAAGGCCGAGGCCACGAAGGGCGCGAGCCGGTTGGTGCGCTTCAGGGCCGTGAGCATCTGCGTCGGGCTGCGCGGCTGATTGCGCGTGCGGAACCACTCGGCCGCCCGGATCACACCGAACAGCGTCATGACCAGCGGGCAGTAGAGCACCAGCCAGCGTGGCGCGACGGCATAGTGGGTGCCGGCCAGCATCAGGGTGTTGGTCAGCAGGATGAAGTACATCATCGGCAGCTGGCGCGACAGCGCAAGGTATTGCGCCTTGACCAGGCCAGGATTGTCCTTGGGCACGGACATCAGGGCGCGCACGCCGAGCAGGAGTCTCTTCATCGGGCAGGGCTCTGAAAATACGACCAGGTAATAGCTTGCACGGAATATCCTTTCCAGCCTGGGCGGCGCAGGGCTAAGGCTGCGCTCATGAGAGGCTGTCGGCTGGCGCCAGGAATTCTGCAATCTTTACGACTAGTGGCACCTGGGCAGCAGAGCGGGGGCGCCGCGCGGAAAACTGCGGTGCGCAGGCGTTGGCGGGGGAGCAGTAAAAAGCCCGCCAGTTGGCGGGCTTTTTCAGGTGCGCAGTTCTTAACCCAGCTTGGTCAGCAAGGCGTCCGCCGCGGCTTCCGAGCTGGCCGGATTCTGGCCGGTGACCAGGTTGCCGTCCTCGACCACGAACTCGCCCCAGTCCGGGCCCTTCTCGTAGCGGGCGCCGAGCTTCTTGAGTTCGTCTTCCACCAGGAAGGGCACCACGTCGGTGAGTTGCACGCCGGCTTCTTCGCTGTTGGTGAAGCCGGTGACGGTGCGGCCCTTGACCAGCGGGGTGCCGTCGGCGGCCTTGACGTGGCGCAGCACGCCGGGCGCGTGGCAGACCAGGCCGAAGGGCTTGTTGGCCTGGGCGAAGGCTTCGAGCAGGGCGATGGAATCGCGGGATTCGGCGAGGTCCCAGAGCGGGCCGTGGCCGCCGGGATAGAAGACGCTGTCGTAGTCCTCGGCCTGCACCTCGGCAAGCTTGACGGTGCTGGCCAGCGCCTGCTGCGCCTCGGGATCCTTCTTGAAGCGCTCGGTGGATTCGGTCTGGGCGTCGGGGGCGTCGCTCTTCGGGTCCAGCGGCGGTTGGCCGCCGGCGGGGGAGGCCAGGGTGATCTCGGCGCCGGCGTCCTTGAAGACATAGTAGGGAGCAGCGAATTCTTCCAGCCAGAAGCCGGTTTTCTTGCCGGTGTCGCCGAGCTGGTCATGGGAGGTCAGGACCATCAGGATCTTCATCGCGCGTTCCTCGTGTTCGGAAAGGTAACGATAGACAGACCCTGGGTCCTGGCTGTGAGTGCCCGTCTTAGGTAGTAAGCCACGAGTACCTCACAGAAGCAGCCGGCGAGCCGCCCGGTTGGGGCGGCCGTATCGTTCAGCCGCTATCAACCCCAGCCGAGGGTGCCGCCCGGCTCATAGCGCTCACGGGCAGAGACGGTGCTGGCGACGTCCTCCAGGTTATGGACGCCTACCAGCTGGATCAGAGTGTCCTGGTTATCGACCTGGCCTTCGGTGCCCGCATCGCGGAAGACATAGGTGTCCTGGCCGTAGTGGAAGACGGCGGCGTTGACCAGACCCGTGGTGGAGTGCGCCACGGTATTGAGCGCCGCGAACAGGCTGGTCGCCTTGGTCAGGGCGGCGTCTTGGATCGTGACTACTGCCTTTTCGTCGTACACCGCGGAGCCGAAGACGATGATGTCGTCGCTCGCCTTGAAGTCGGTCACGGTCACGTGGTTGGCGGCCAGTGAGCGATTGGCGGCGGCGGTGCTGCTGCCATCGAAGTTGACCAGGCTGGGATCGACGGTAAGGACGTCGTGACCATCACCCAGGGTGACGGTGGCGCCGTGGCCGAAGCTGCCGCTCAAGTTGGCGTTGTGGGCGGCCACGCCTTTGACGAACAGCAGGTCGACATAGTCGTTGCCGGAGCCGGCGTTGATGATGACGTCGGCCTGCTGGATATGGGCGCCGATCTGGTCGCCACCGGCGCCACTGTCGACCGTGATGGCCTTGACTCTGGAATTAGCGAGCGAGGCGACGCTGTCCAGTTCCGGAGCGGTAATGGTGCTGACCTGGATCAGATCACCGCCGCTGCCGGTCGTTACGTTCTTGAGAAAGGCGCTCTGGCTCGAGTAGATGGCGGCGCCATGCTGGTAGTCATTGATGAAATCGACCGACAGGCCGGCCGTGGACTTGGAGCCGTCGAAGGTCTGCAAGCCGTCGAAGTTGTCCAGGGTGATCAGGTCGCTTTCGTGGAACTGATTGTCAGCGGTGTCGGTGAGGCTGACGGTGAGCTTGGCGATGCTCGAGTCCAGCGTACTGTCGCTGGCGGTGGCGCCGCGGGTATGGCCGTCTAGGCGCGTCAGCTGGCCTTCCCAGTGACCGGTCAGGGTCAGCTCGTTCAGGGTCGAGGCGGCCGCGTAGTGGGGGCCCTTGGCATCGAAGGTCTTGGCGAAGCCAACGTATTCGGGCGCGGTATTGATGTCGAGGGTCAGCCGCGGCTGGCTCTGGAAGGCGTAGTAGGTGACGCCGTCAGAGATGCCAGCCGGCTTGGCGGGGGCGGCGGTCAGCGGCGCCTTGGTGGTGGCGGCAGCGGTGAACAGGGGAGCGGCGGTGTCCAGGGGGTTCTTGTAGGTCATTGCGGTCATCCTTAATGCATGTCAGGCCGAGCGCTCGCTGGACACGTTCTCGCGCAGGGCAAGACGTTTCATACAGCGGAACGTCACGCCGACAGTGCCTAGCTTTCCACGGAGCTACAGCGAACCACGCCGCAATTTCATCGGGCCACTAGTGGGATGCCGCTAAACGGTAGTGCGCTAAAAGTTCAATAGGCAGACGATTAGGGCGACCAGCAGCGCGATCAGCACCGGTGACCAGCGGGTGCGCAGGAGCAGCGCCAAGGCCAGGGCCGCCAGGACGACATCCGTCAGGCTGCGGATCGCCCCCGTCCACACCGGATCGTAGAGCGCCGCGAGCAGCAGACCGACCACTCCGGCGTTGAGTCCGGTCAGCAGGCGTTGCCAGCCGGGGTGCTGGCGCAGCGTCTGCCAGAAGGGCAGGGCCGCCAGCAGGAGCAGGGCGCCGGGCAGAAAGATCAGCAGAGTCCAGAACAGGCCATTGAGCCAGGCGGGCAGGGCCGCGGGCACTAGGGCCCCCAGGTAGGCGGCAAAGGTGAATAGCGGTCCGGGCACCGCCTGGGCCAGGCCGTAGCCGGCCATGACCTGGCTGTCGCTGACCAGGCCGCTGGGCACCACCACCGCCTGCAGCAGCGGCAGCACCACGTGGCCACCGCCGAACACCAGGGCGCCGGTGCGATAGACACCCGCGGCCAGGTTGTCCCAGACGGGTAAGAGCAGCAGCGGCAGCAGGAACAGCAGCAGTGCGATCACACCCAGGCGTCGGGAGAGTCCCGTTTGCAGGCTCGGGGCCGGCGGCGTGGCGGCGGGCGCCAGGGCCAGGCGCCCGACTAGGGCGGCCAGACCCAGGCCCAGCAGCTGGCCCGCCGAACCGGGCAGCCAGAGCGCCAGGCCGGCGACGACCAGCGCCAGGACGCGGCGCGAGGTATCCGGGCACAGGCTGCGGCCCATGCTCCAGACCGCCTGGGCCACCACCGCCACGGCAAAGACCTTGAGCCCATGCACCGCGCCCGAGTCGGCCAATCCCGGAAAGTGGGCGAGGCCCAGGGCGAACAGGATCAGCAGCAGGGCGGAGGGCAGGGTGAAACCCAGCCAGGCCGCCAGCAGACCCCAGCCACCGGCACGCCCCAGGCCCAGGGCCATGCCGACCTGGCTGCTGGTCGGGCCGGGCAGCAGCTGGCAGAGGGCAACCAGCTCGGCATAGGCGGCTTCGTCCAGCCACTGGCGCCGCGTGACGAAGGCCTGGCGGAAGTAGCCGAGGTGGGCGATGGGGCCGCCAAAGCTGGTGCAGCCCAGGCGCAGGAAGATCAGGAAGACCTGCCAGGCGCCGTCCTTATCGCGGGCGATGTCGCGCATGGGGGCCTCGATCAGCCGCGCGGCGCCGCAGAGGGAACCACCACCTCGCCATCCTCCTTGACGAAGGGACCGCGCTGCGGCTCGGGCAGGATCTCCAGCACCCGTTCCGAGGGCCGGCAGAGGCGGGTACCCAGGGGGGTCACCACGATGGGTCGATTGATCAGCAGGGGATGCTGCAGCATGGCGGCGATCAGGGCCGCGTCATCCAGCTGCGGATCGTCCAGGCCCAGCTCGGCGTAGGGCGTACCCTTCTGACGCAGCAGCTCGCGCACCGGCATGCCCAGGTCGGCGATCAGCCGCTCCAGCTGCGCCCGGTCGGGCGGTGTCTCCAGGTAGTGGATGACCGTCGGCTCGACGCCGCTGTTGCGAATCAGGCCCAGCACGTTGCGCGAGGTGCCGCAGGCGGGGTTGTGGTAGATCGTGATGGCGCTGTTCATGGACGGTCTCGACGGTGGGAAGGGGCACCCCGTTCGTACCAGCCACGCGAGCCGTTCACCAGGCGCACGACCAGCAGCATCAGCGGTACCTCGATGAGGACGCCCACCACGGTAGCCAGGGCGGCGCCCGAGTGGAAGCCGAACAGGCTGATGGCGGCGGCCACCGCCAGTTCGAAGAAGTTGCTGGCGCCGATCAGCGCCGAGGGACAGGCCACGCTGTGGCTCTCGCCCACCAGGCGATTCAGCCAGTAGGCCAGGGCCGAATTGAACAGCACCTGGATCAGGATGGGCACGGCCAGCAGGGCGATCACCAGCGGCTGCGCCAGGATGGCCTCGCCCTGGAAGGCGAACAGCAGCACCAGGGTTGCCAGCAGGGCGGCCATCGAGAGAGGGCCCAGACGGGCCAGGGTGCGGTCGAAGGCGGCCTGACCCTGGCGCAGCAGCGCCCGCCGCCAGAGCTGGGCGAGGATCACCGGCAGCACCAGGTAGAGAACCACCGAAAGCAGCAGCGTGGCCCAGGGCACCGTGATCGACGACAGGCCCAGCAACAGGCCGACGATGGGGGCGAAGGCGAAGACCATGAGGGTGTCGTTCAGCGCGACCTGGGACAGGGTGAACAGCGGATCGCCCTTGGTGAGTCGACTCCAGACGAAGACCATGGCGGTGCAGGGCGCCGCTGCCAGCAGGATGAGCCCGGCGATGTAGCTGTCCAGTTGCTCCGTCGGCAGCCAGGGCGCGAAGAGCTCGCGAATGAACAGCCAGGCGAGCAGCGCCATGGAGAAGGGCTTGACCGCCCAGTTGACGAACAGGGTGACGCCGATCCCGCGCCAGTGCTGGCGCACCTGGCCGAGGGCGCTGAAATCCACCTTCAGCAGCATCGGCACGATCATGATCCAGATCAGCAGGCCGACCGGCAGATTGACCTGGGCCACCTCGATCCGGCCGATAGCGCGGAACAGGCCCGGAGCCAGCTGGCCGAGGGCGATGCCGGCGAGGATGCAGAGCGCGACCCAGAGGCTGAGATAACGCTCGAAGGTGTTCATGGCGGGTGCTGCCGGGGGGCAGGCGGGGGGACTGTGCATGGCGGGCCTGGTCTTGTGGTTGGCGGTGGAGGGACGGAGGTCAGCAGGAGCAGCGCGGCGATGCGCTGACCGCGCAATCATCGCCGGCGCAACAGTGCTCGGTCAGGTAGCCGAGCAGGGCATTCATCTGGTCATAGGCCGCGCGATAGATGAGATTGCGGCCCTGCTGTTCCACCGAAACCAGACCGGCATTGGCCAGTTCCTTGAGGTGGAAGGAGAGGTTGCTGCGGGCTACCTCGAGCTGATCGGCCAACTGGCTGGGGGTAAGGCCGGTCGTGCCCGCGACCACCAGGGCGCGGAAGACCTTCAGGCGCTGGGCGTGGGCGAGGGCGGCGAGGGCGGAAACGGCAAGCTCTTCATTCATGGTTCAATAGTACAAGGATCGTTGAATCATTGAATGATAGGGCGTGGTGGGCGTCTGGTCGAGCCCCTATCAGCGGCGCAGCTGTCGCAACGCTTCCAGTACCTGCTGCAGCGGGCGACTCAGCGGTTTGTCGCGGCGCAGCACCAGGGCCAGGGTGCGGGTCAGGGGCGGTGCCAGCGGCTGAACCTGTAGTCCGTGGCGATGGTGCTCGGTGGCCACGGCGATGCCGGGCACCAGGCTGTAGCCGAGGCCGGCGGCCACCAGTTCCTTGAGCGCCTCGATGCTGCCCAGCTCCATCACCGGACGGCTGGCCTGGCCGGCGCGGCGAAACCAGTCGTCGATCAGCAGCCGTGTACTGCTGCCGGTCTCGAAGGCCAGCAGCGGCGTCTCGGCCAGGTCTGCCGGGGCCAGCGCACCCGTGGGTAACGAGCTGGCAGGCGGGAGCAGGGCGACGAAGGCATCCTCCAGCAGGGGTTCCACCTGCAGGTTGCGACCGCTGGCGGGCAGGGTGACCAGGCCCAGGTCGAGGCGGTTGTCTTCCACCGCCCGCAGGACGTCCAGGGTGTTGCCGGTGCTGACCCGCACATCCAGCTGCGGAAAGCGCTGGCGCAACTGGCCCAGCAACGGCGGCAGGAGATGGATGCAGGCGGTGGCGCCGGTACCGATGGCGACCCGGCCGGCGACCGCCTCGCCGTGGCTGGCCAGCGCCTGCAGAGCCTGGTCCACCGCGGTCTGGATCCGTTCGGCGTGGTCCAGCAACAGACGGCCCGCCGCGGTGGGCTTGAGGCCGCGCCCCAGGCGCTCCAGCAGCTTGAGGCCCAGACGGCGCTCCAACTGGCGGATCTGCAGGCTGACCGCCGGCTGGCTCAGTCCCAGGCGATCGGCCGCGGCGGAAAAGCTGCCGGTGGCGACGACTTGGGCGAAGGTCTGCAGCTGCGTGAGATTGAGGTCGGCCATGCCAAGGTTTCGCTTATACCAGTGATAACCGAGCATAGCTTTATCTTTGGCTGGCCGTCCCGGCATGATCGCCCTATCGACCCCGCGAATGGATCTCTTCCGTGAACACCGCTCTGCAGTTGCGCGATGCCACCCCTGCCGATCTGCCGGCGATCCAGGCCATCTATGCCTCCCATGTGCTGCATGGCTGCGCCAGCTTCGAGCTGGAGCCGCCGGACCTGGCCGAACTGGGTCGTCGCCTGGCCGCGGTGCGCCAGGCCGGACTGCCTTACCGGGTGGCCGAACTGGACGGCGAGGTGGTGGGCTATGCCTATGCGGTGCTCTATCGCCCGCGACCGGCCTATCGCCACACCGCGGAAGACTCGGTGTACGTGCGTGACGGCCTGGGCGGCCAGGGTATCGGCCGCCGGCTGCTGGAAGAGGTCGTCGCGGCCTGCACGGCGGCAGGCTTTCGCCAGTTGGTAGCGGTGATCGGCGACAGCGCCAACCAGGGCTCTATCGCCCTGCACCAGCGGCTGGGCTTTCGCACCGTCGGCACCTTCGAGGCGGTGGGCTTCAAGCACGGGCGCTGGGTGGACACGGTGCTGATGCAGCGCAGCCTGGGTGAGGGCGAGCGGACCCCAGGTACCCGCTGATGACGCCGATGCCGAGCGATCGCGCCATCTGGCAGCTGGGGCTGATGCAGTTGCTGGCCTGGGGCCTGGCCTTCTATCTGCCCGGGGTCTACGGTCCGGCGATGGCCGCGGGGCTGGGCTGGGACGCGCGCTGGGTCTATGGCGGCTTTTCCCTGGCGATGCTGACCATGGGCCTGGTCTCGCCCTTCAGCGGCGCGGTGATCGAACGCCTGGGCGGCTGTCGCACCCTGCAACTCGGCCTGGTGCTTGATGCCCTGGGCTGCCTGGGCCTGGCCGCGGCCCAGTCGGCGCCGCTGTTCTACCTGGCCTGGGTGACCCTGGGCGTGGGCATGCGGCTGTCGCTGTACGACGCCGCCTTCGCCACCCTGGCGCGGCTGGCCGGTGAGCGGTCGCGGGCGGTGATGGTGCGCATCACCCTGCTCGGTGGATTAGCCTCAGCGGTGTTCTGGCCACTGGGGCACTGGCTGCTGGAGGGCCTGGGCTGGCGCCTGGGGCTGGTGGTCTATGCCGGCATCGCCCTGGCCGGTCTGCTGTTGCTTCTGCCGCTGCCCAATGTGCGGGGGCGCCTGCCCAGTGCCGAGGTGCCCGTCGCGGCGGCGGCTGGTTCGCCACGCCTGGCCGGGGTGCTATTCGCCACCGGGATGGCCTTGATCGGCTTTCTTTCCGCGGGACTGTCGGCGCATCTGCCGGCGCTGCTGGCCGAGCGTGGGGTGCCGGTGGGAGTGGCGGCGCTGTGGGGAATCGGTCAGGTCTGCGCGCGGCTGGCGGAACTGGCTTCCGGCCAACGGCTTTCGGCGCGCCAGCTCAATCTGCTGCTGGGCCTGGGCCTGCCGCTGAGTTTCGCCCTGGCGCTGGCGAGCGAAGGCCATCTGGGCCTCTCCGCCGGCTTCGTCTTTCTCTATGGCGCCCTCAACGGCCTGGTGGCGGTGCTGCGAGCCAGCCTGCCGCTGGAATTGTTCGACCGGGCGCTCTATGCGCGCCTGACCGGCAAGCTGCTGGCGCCGAGCTTTCTGCTCTCGGCGGCCGCGCCCTGGTGCTATGCCCTGGCGCGGGAGAGTTGGGGGGATCGCGGTCTGCTCGGGCTGTGCCTGCTGGTCAGCCTGGGCGTGACCCTGGCCGCGCTGGGGCTGCTCGGCCGGCGGCGTCCGGCGCCGGCCTGAGACGGGCGCGCTAGTTGAGGCGGCGGGCGAACTGACCCACCGCACCCACCACGCGCTGGGCGCCGTCCTGGATCTCGGTGATGCGGGTGCCGGCAGCGTTGGCCAGTTGCAGGCCCTGTTCCGCCTGGTGCTTGCTCGCCGCCATGTTGGCGACCGCGGTCTGCGCCAGCTGCTGGTTCTGCTGCACCACGCCGACGATCTCCTCGGTGGCCTTGCTGGTGCGGCCGGCCAGTTGGCGGACCTCGTCGGCCACCACGGCGAAGCCGCGACCCTGCTCGCCGGCCCGCGCCGCTTCGATGGCGGCGTTGAGCGCCAGCAGGTTGGTCTGTTCGGCGATGCCGCTGATGGTCTTGACGATGGTGCTGATCACCAGCGACTGCTCGCCCAGGGCCTCGATGCCGTTGGAAGCCACCTGCAGCTCCTCGGCGATCTTGCGCATCACCGAGACGGTATCCTGCACCACCTCGGCACCCTGACGGGCGCTTTCGTCGGTCTGCTGGGAGATGTCGAAGGCGACCCTGGCGGCCTCGGCCACCGCCTGTTCCTGCTCCACCTGCTCGGTGATCACGGTGGCGAATTTCACCACCTTGTACAGCTCGCCACGGGTGTTGAGCACCGGGTTGTAGGAGGCCTCCAGCCACACGGTACGGCCATGGCTGTCGATGCGCTTGAAGCGGCTGGCGATGAATTCGCCGCGATTGAGCCGCGCCCAGAACGCCTGGTAGTCGGCGGAATTGGCTTCTTCGCTGGTGCAGAACTGCCGGTGGTGCTTGCCCTGGATCTGCTGCAGCGAATAGCCCATGCCCTGCAGGAAGCGATCGTTGGCGGTGAGCACCTCGCCGGCCAGGTTGAATTCGATGACCGCGGTGGATCTCAGCAGGGCGTTGATCAGCCCCGAGTGTTCGGTGGAGGTCTCGACCTGTTCGGTACGGTCGTTGCCGTAGCAGATGGTCTTGTGGATGCGGCCGTCGGCGTCGCGTAGCGGCTGCCAGGTGGCATAGAGCCAGGCTTCCTGGCCGTTGGCCCGCAGCAGGCGGTACATGCCGCTGGTCTGCTGGCCCTGGCTGAGCGCATTCTTGAGGTCGCGATAGCAGGGCAGTTGTTTGACGTATTCCGGAATGAAGGCATCCAGCGGACGCCCCACCACGTGCTCGGCGCGATAGCCCATCTCGCGGCAGAAGCGCTCGTTGACCCGCTCGACGTTGCCGCGGTCATCCACGGTGAGACTTAGCGCCTGGCTTTCGAAGCCGGCGTGCAGCTGACGCAATTCGGCGACCTCGGCGCGCAGTTGGGCGAGTTCGGTCTTGAGAAGGCGATTGAACATGGCAGGACACCGAGAGGAGTGAAAGTATGACTTCCACTACTTCGACGGTGCCGGGATTTTCTTAAGGGAAGCGCAGCGACTTTCGACTAAAGCCGCAGCCGTCAGGCCTGACGACTGGCGATGAAACGCCGGAAGACTTCCAGGGTGGCCTCGCTGACATGGTGTTCCATGCCTTCGGCATCGCGCCGTGCGGTATCGGCGTCCACGCCCAGGGTCAGCAGGAAGGTCTCGACCACATGATGGCGGGCGCGACTGGCTTCGGCCAGGGCTTCGCCCTCGGGGGTGAGGAAGACGCCGCGATAGGGGCGCTGCACGATCAGGCCGGCGGTGGCCAGGCGCTTAAGCATCTTGGCCACGGTCGGCTGGGCCACGCCGATGCGCGCGGCGATGTCCACCTGACGGGCTTCACCGCCGTCCCGGATGAGGTCGGAAATGAGCTCGACATAGTCTTCGATCAGCTCCTGACGATGCGCCTCGCGGACCTGTTGAAAACCTTCCATGTGAATGGATGGATCGACCAACCGATTCAGCAGTTCGTCGTCCTTTGTCATGTTGCCCACCTGAATGACCTTCTCCGCAAAGACCTGGGGCGCGTCGAGAGGACGCGATCGGGCGCCATTTTGACCGAGTTGCGGGCGAATACCAAAGATTCCTTCGCCAATGGGCGATATCGACGGATGAGATAGAGATTTTTTATTGCTGGATGTGTGAATTTTAGCCTAGGCTAAATTCTCCAAAGGGTAGTCCTACCTTGCCGCACGAGTCCGCCATGAAAGAATCCGCCAGCTACGTCGAGCCTGCCTGGCAGGAGCCTGCGCCGTCCGCCCGGCCCAGTCTGGGGCGGATGAATGCCAGCGTGCCGGTGCCCGAGGGCGGCAGCTGGCTACGGCGGCTGCTGGCCTTTCTCGGCCCCGGCTACATGGTCTCGGTGGGCTACATGGATCCGGGCAACTGGGCCACGGACCTGGCCGGCGGCTCGCAATTCGGCTACCTGCTGCTGTCGGTGATCCTGCTCTCCAACCTCATGGCCATCCTGCTGCAGGCCCTGGCCGCACGGCTGGGCATCGCCACCGGGCTGGACCTGGCCCAGGCCTGCCGCGCGCGTTATTCGCGGCCGGTGAGCCTGCTGCTGTGGATCGCCTGCGAGATCGCCATCATCGCCTGCGACCTGGCCGAGGTGATCGGCACCGCCATCGCGCTGAATCTGCTGTTCGGCATCCCGCTGATGTGGGGCGCCATCCTCACGGCGCTGGACGTCTTTCTCATCCTGCTACTGATGAATCGCGGCTTTCGCTGGCTGGAGGCCTTCGTCATCGCGCTGCTGACGCTAATCTTCGTCTGCTTCGGCGTGCAGATGGTGCTGGCCCAGCCGTCCATCGCCGCGATCGCCGACGGCTTCCTGCCCAAGGCGGAAATCGTCACCAATCCGGCTGCGCTCTACCTGGCCATCGGCATCATCGGCGCCACCGTGATGCCCCATAACCTCTATCTGCATTCCTCCATCGTGCAGACCCGCGCCTATCCGCGGACCGAGGAGGGGCGCCGGATGGGCCTGCGCTGGGCGGTGGCCGACAGCACCCTGGCGCTGATGCTGGCGCTGTTCGTCAACGCGGCCATCCTGATCACCGCGGCGGCGGTGTTCCACAGCGCCGGGCGCACCGACGTGGCCGAGATCCAGGACGCCTACCATCTGCTGTCGCCGATGCTGGGCGTGGGTATCGCCTCGCTGTTGTTCGCGGTGGCGCTGCTGGCCTCGGGCATCAATTCCACGGTCACCGCGACCCTGGCCGGCCAGATCGTCATGGAAGGCTTCCTGTCGCTGCGCATTCCCGACTGGGCGCGGCGGCTGATCACCCGCGGCATCGCCGTGATCCCGGTGGTGGTGGTGACCGGTCTCTATGGGGAAAGCGGCACGGCCAAGCTGCTGGTGCTGAGCCAGGTGGTGCTGTCCATGCAGCTGCCCTTCGCGGTGATCCCACTGGTGCGCTTCGTCTCGGATCGCCAGTTGATGGGTAGCTTCGTGATCGGTCGGCTCACACAGGTGCTGGCCTGGGCGATCGCCGGGCTGATCGTGGTGCTCAATGTAAAGCTGCTGGCCGATATCCTCCTCGGATAGCGGATAACTGAGGTCTGACGACCTTTGGTGGCTCTGGAATGCTGGTCTGGGAACTTCTAAAAGCGTGACGGTATCAATCCGTTACCACAATAAGTTCTTCCCATAACCACCCTGGAGCACTTGCCATGTCCTACGACGCTCGCCACACCCCAGCCTATGCGGCCACCACGGCCACCGCTACCGCACCGCTGCTGAAGCGTATTTCCTGGAGTTCGATCATCGCCGGCGTGGTCATCGCCCTGACCGTGTCGCTGCTGCTGAGCCTGCTCGGCACCGCCATCGGCTCGGCTTCCATCGATCCGCAGCAGGAAGCCAATCCGTTGTCCGGCCTGGGCAAGGGCACCGGTATCTGGGTCGGCGTCAGCGCCGTGGTATCGGTCTTCGTCGGTGCCTGGATCGCCGGTCGCCTGGCCCAGCGCGAAGGCGCCTTGCACGGCATCCTGGTCTGGGCCAGCGTGACCTTGGTCAGCGTCTATCTGGTGTCCAGCGCCGTGAGCGGCGTGGTGCGTACCGGTCTGAACGTGGCGGGCAGCGGTCTGTCGATGATCGGCAGCGGCCTGTCCCAGGCGGCACCGGCGCTGACCAACCAGGTACAGGACCAACTGCGTCAGCAGGGCATCCAGCTCGACCTGGGTGATCTGCAGAACGAACTGGAAACCGCGCTGCGCCAGACCGGCAAGACCGAACTGCAGCCGGAGAATCTGAAGCAGCAGGCTCAGGGCGCCGAACAGGATGCCAAGAACACTGCCCAGAACAGCGCCAACAATCCGCAGCAGACCGATGACCAGCTGAGTGCCCTGCTGGATCGTCTGAAGCAGCGTGGCGACCAGGCCTGGAACGCCGCCGACCGTCAGGCGCTGGTCAACCTGATCAAGGCCCGTACTGGCAAGAGCGACGCCGAGGCCAATGCCATCGTCGACAAGGCCCAGCAGACCTACCAGCAGGCCTATGCCAAGTACCAGGAACTCAAGGCCCAGGCCGAGCAGAAGGCTCGCGAAGCGGCTGACGTGGCTGCCCGCAAGGTCTCCCAGGCCAGCTGGGTCCTGCTGATCAGCCTGGTGATCGGCGGCATCGTCGGTGCCATCGGTGGCGCCCTGGGTCGTCGTACCCAGCCGGCCAACAAGGTGGTTGCCGCCTAAGCGCAGCATCCAGCGGATCCCGCGGGATCCGCTGACCAAGCACGAGGCCCGGACTGGCGACAGTCCGGGCCTCGTCGTTCAGGGGTGACGCCTCGCTTAACGGTCTGGCCGCAGGACCCGGGCGAGCAGCTGCAGGCACAGCGCCAGGTCAGGGCGCTCGCCACCGAACAGGGTGCGATAGATCAGCGGGGCCACCAGGCCATCGAGCAGGACGTCCAGGGTCGGTGCCGGTTCGCCACGCCGGTGTGCGCGTTCGAGCAGCAGCTCCAGGCGTTCCCGGGTCGGCTCGGTGCAGCGCACCGCGCAGCCCGGATCGGTGGCCGCCAGGGCGTCCCTGAGCATGGCCTGGCCCGGCGTGGAGGCGAGGTCGTCGACATAGTGTTCCAGCCAGCGTTCGAGATCGCCTCTCAGACTGCCGGTGTCCTCGGGCGGCTGGTCCGGGCGCAGACGCTGCAGGTCGACGTCGGCCAGGAGGCTGGGCAGATTGCCCCAGCGGCGATAGAGGGTCGAGGGCGTGACCCCGGCGCGCGCGGCGATCAGGGGGACGGTGAGGGCTTCCCGGGGCTGCTCCTGCAGGAGCGCCAGGACGGCCTCGTGGATGGCTTGCTGAACGCGGGCACTGCGGCCGCCGGGACGGGCTTGCTTGCTGGTCATGGTGACAGGATACCCGGCTCTTAACGCGAACGCATTGCTTTTGCTGCGGGAAGGGTTCAGGCTTTAAAGCAATTACTTAGCTTTAAGGTGCGGACATGTCTTCGCTGAACGGCTCTTCCTCTGCACGCCTGACGCTGCTGGGCGCGGTGCTGCTGACCTTCCTCGCCGCCTCCAGCGCGCCGACCCCGCTCTATGCCAGCTACCAGCAGGCCTGGGGCTTTTCCACCTTCTGGCTGACCTGGGTGTTCGCCGTCTATGCCTTCGCCCTGCTGGCGGCCCTGGTGGTGGGCGGGCGGCTGTCCGATCACCTGGGGCGGCGGCCGGTGATCCTGGCGGCGCTGCTGCTGGAGGCGGGCGCCATGCTGCTGTTCCACCAGGCCCATGGCCTGGCGGACCTGGTGCTCGCCCGCGCCCTGCAGGGCCTGGCGACCGGGATCGCCACCAGTGCCCTGGGTGCGGCCCTGCTCGACGTGGATGCCGAGCGCGGTCCCTGGTTGAACAGCCTGACACCGCTGCTTGGCATGGCGCTCGGCGCGCTGGGCTGCGGCCTGCTGGTGGAATTCGCGCCGGCGCCGCTGCAACTGGTCTATCGGCTGTTCCTGGCGCTCTTTCTGCTGCAGGGCCTGGCGCTGCTGCGCCTGCCCGATAGCGGTCCGCGCCGGCCGGGTCTGCTCGCCGCCTTGCGCCCCCAGCTGGCGGTGCCGCCCCAGGCCCGCGCCATGCTCTGGCGGGTCCTGCCGCTGGAACTGGCGGTCTGGGCCGTGGGCGGCTTCTATCTGTCGCTGATGCCGGCGCTGGTCAAGGCGGCGACCGGTACGACGTCGATCCTGGTCGGTGGCGGCGTGGTGGCCGGCCTCACGCTCACCGGTGCGGCCTGTCTGCACGGCTTGCGCCTTTGGCCGGCGGCGCGCCTGCTGCGCCTGGGGGCGAGCACCCTGGTGGCCGGTCCGGCGCTGCTCTGGCTGGCGGTGGCCAGCGGTCAGCTGGGACTCTTCGCCTTGGGCACCCTGGTGACCGGCGTCGGCTTCGGCAGCGGTTTTCTCGGCGCCACCCGCAGCCTGCTGCCGCTGGCGCAACCAGCCCAGCGCGCCGGCTTGCTGGCCGCCTTCTACGTGCTCAGCTACCTGGCGTTCTGCCTGCCGGCCCTGGCGGTCAGCGCCTTGGTGCCCCGGCTGGGCCTGACCGGCGCCGCCGAACTCTATCTGGTCGGGGTGATCCTGCTGGCGGCGCTGGGGGTGCGCAATAGCCTGCCGCGCGCCTGCGTGCAGCCGGGTTAGAGCAGGATGTCGGCAGGACCGAAAATGGCCCGCTCGACGGGGCTGCCGGTGACCCGCTCTTCATTGGAGAAGCCGTCGTGGTCGCGCAGGGGGCCGAAGTCGATGCCGGTCAGCTGCTCGATGCGCAGGACGCTGCACTGGTAGGTGCGCAGGCGACCGAAGGCGATGGAGAGCTCGTCCAGTTCGCGGCGCTGGTCGATGAGGTAGGCGCTGGCGGAGGGCTTGCCGTCGTCACCGAGAAAGGCCACCACCTTCCAGAAGGCTTCGGGGATCCGGGCGTCGCGATAGGCGCGGTCATCCGCACGCAGGACCGGGCCGCTGAAGACGCTGACCCGTGCCTGCCAGCGCTGGGTGTTGTCGAGAATGTAGTCCTCCAGCTCCAGCCAGGTCTTCTGGTTGAAGGCGGCCATCTGCGGCGCGCAGTTGGTGAAGTGGAAGGTGTCCGTATTGGCCTGGGCCGCGGCGGCGCCCCAGTTGGGATCCTGGCGGCGCACCAGGTGGCCACGGTCGAGCAGGTTGTCGGCATAGAGCGCCTCGCCGAGCTGGGCCTCCAGCGGCACCCGGCCGTCGTAGGCCCAGGCGTCGCGACTGCGCGGCACCTCGACGTGCTGGTCGCCAGCGATATTGACCCCGACCCAGAGCGCCATTCGCCGGCTGCGCGAGAGGCTGACTGAGAAGTGGGTGTAGTCCAGGCGGTCGCCCGAGGCGGGCAGGGGATAGACATCGCCGGCCAGGGCCGCGCTCGGACGGGGCCAGGGGACCTGGAAGTCCCCAAGGAAATCGGCCTGGTAACCCTGGCGATCGGCCAGGCTGGCGGCGGGGGTGATGCGCGGCTCGGCGCTTCTCAGACCGGCGGGTTGCGCCGGCAGCAGGGGACGCAGGTCGGCGAGGCGCGGGCGATAGGCGAGATCGACGGCAAAGGGCTGGCTGAACATGGCGGCGCTCTGGCGAAAAGGGGCGAACCGCCAGCGCAGCACAGGGAGGTTACCGGACGATGACGACGGTCAGCCAAGTGGTATGCACCGGCGCTAGCTGGCAAACTCGTTCGCGACCTAACGATTCCAACCCTTGAGTGAACCGCCCATGACCCTATCGCTGTTTTCCCCCTTTGCCCGCCAGCGCGCCTGGCTGCTCGGCGTGCCCGGCCTGCTCCTCACCGGCGCCGCCCTGGCCAGCCAGCAGTCCGATGCCAAGGGCTTCGTCGAAGACGGTGACCTGACCCTGCTGCTGCGCAACTACTATTACCTGCGCCAGAACGAAGGCGACGGCCATGGCGCCGCGGCGCGCAACAGTCGCGATCCGCGCAGCTGGACCCAGGCCTTTTTGCTCAACTACACCTCGGGCTTCACCCAGGGCACCGTGGGCGTGGGCGTGGATGCCTATGGCTATCTGGGTCTCAAGCTGGACGGCGGCGACGGCCACGCCAACACCCCGAACATGCCGGTGGACGGCGACGGCAGCCAGCGCAGCGAATTCAGCAAGGGCGGGGCGGCGGTCAAGCTGCGCGTCTCCAACACCGTGCTCAAGTATGGCGACCAGCAGCCCACGGCACCGGTGCTGGCGGCAGGCGGCAACTGGCTGTTTCCCCAGACCGCCCGGGGCTGGAGCCTGGTGAGCCAGGAGGTCGATCACCTGATGCTCGAAGGCGGTCACTTCACCGCCGCCACGGCGCCACGCACCACCGGTTCGGACGGCGGTATCTTCGCCGGTTACGCGGGGGTCGAAGCGGCTTCGGCCAGCTATGCCGGGGGCGTCTACAAGTTCAGCGATCACCTCAGCGCCTCGCTCTATGCCGGGCACTTCGAAGATGTCTGGGACCAGTACTACGGCAACCTCAACTATGTGGTGCCGCTGGCCGCCGAGCAGAGTCTGACTTTCGACGCCAACCTCTATCGCACCCTGGATGCCGGCAGCGCCAAAGCCGGCAGCATCGCCAACACCGCCGGCTCGCTGGCCGCTGCCTTCCAGACCGGCGCCCATACCTTCACCCTGATCCACCAGCGTATCCATGGCGACCAGCCCTTCGACTACGCGGTCTTCGGCGCGCCGGTGCCGGGGTCCTTTGGTGACTCAATCCTGCTCGGCAACTCGATGCAGTTCTCCGACTTCAACGGCCCGGGCGAGCGCAGCTGGCAGGCCCGCTACGACCTCGACATGGAAAGCTATGGCGTGCCCGGCCTGAGCCTGATGGTGCGCCATACCCGCGGCAGCGGCATCGACGGCACCCACCTGGCGGCGGACTCGGCCTACGCTGGTCTCTATGGCGACGGCGACAAGGAACACGAGACCGATCTGGAGGCCAAGTACGTCCTGCAGAACGGCCCGGCCAAGGACCTGAGCTTCCGCCTGCGCCAGGCCTGGCATTCCGGCAGCCAGAGCACCGGCGGCACCGTGGCCGAGACGCGGCTGATCACCGAGTATCCGCTGAATATCCTGTAACTGACGGCGCTCCGCAGGTTGGGTTGAGCGCAGCGAAGCCCAACGGTGCCGAGGTCATGCGCGGCTTGTTGGGCTTCGGCGATAAGGCCGCCTCAACCCAACCTACAGGGCTGGGCCTGGTGGGTTGGGTTGAGCGCCGCGAAGCCCAACAGTCCATTGGCCATTGGCATGTCCGGGAGTGCCCTCACCCCAGCCCTCTCCCAAGGGGAGAGGGGGCAGTTCGGTGTGATCGGGCACCGTGTAGGTTGGGTTGAGCGCAGCGATGCCCAACAGTCCGTTGGCCATCGGCATGTCCGGGAATACCCTTACCCCAGCCCTCTCCCATGAGGAGAGGGGGTAGCCGCGTAGAGTGGATAACGGCGCAGCCTTATCCACGCCCAGGTGCAGAGGGCAGTGGAAAACGCGGCGCGGTTTTCCACGCTACGGATACCCTGGCAGCGCGACACCAGGGGACAAGCTACCACCCGCGCCGGACCCAACCGCCCCCTCTCCCTCGGGGAGAGGGCTGGGGTGAGGGTTGCCCCCCGCCAACGGTGCCAGGATCGAGCGCGGCTTGTTGGGCTCCGGCGATGGAGTAGCCTCAACCTAGCTAAGGCCAACCTTGGCTATTTGCCACCTTTGGCCATCGGCATGTCCGGGAATACCCTCACTCCAAGCCTCTCCCAAGGGGAGAGGGGGCAGTTCGGTGTGATCGGGTGCCTCGTAGGTTGGATGGAGCGCAGCGAAGCCCGACAGACCCTATCTCAGTCTTTCGCTCGCGATTCCTCCAGCAGCCGCTCGATCTCCCCATGCAGCCGCTCGGTGGCGCCAACCCGGTCGATCCACCATTCGGTGGACCAGACGCGCAGCAGCGTCCAGCCGAGGCCCTGGAGGATGGCGCTGCGGGTCTTGTCGCGGTCGCGGGCGGTGGCGGCGCTGTGGTAGGTGGCGCCGTCGCATTCGATGCCCACCAGGTAGTCGCCCGGGCGATCCGGATGGACAATGCCCAGGTCGATGCGGAAACGCGACACGCCGATCTGCGGCACCACCTGCCAGCCCTTGGCCTCCAGCGCCTGGGCCACGGCTTCCTCGAAGGGCGAATCGTGCCCGCCCAGCGAACCCTTGACTGCCGCCGCCAGGGCCTGGGGACCGCGCTGGGCGAATTCCAGGAACAGCTTGAGATCGCGCACCGCGCGGGCATTGGTGCGGTTGAGGTCGATCAGCCCCGGATCGAAGGAGGAGAACACCAGCATCTCCCGCCGCGCCCGGGTCACGGCGACGTTGAGGCGCCGCCAGCCTCCGTCCTTGTTCAGCGGACCGAAGTTCATCGACATCGTATTGGCGCCCGGCTCGGTGGGGCCGAAGCCGATGCCGAGCATGATCAGATCGCGTTCGTCGCCCTGGACCGTTTCCAGATTCTTCACCACCACCGGCTCGGCCAGGTCTTCGGCGAAGTGCGCCTCGATCTCCGGGTGCTGCTGGCGCGCGCGGTCGAGCAGGTCGGTGACCAGGCGCTGCTGTTCGCTGTTGAGGGTGATGATGCCCAGACTGAGACCGGCAAAGGCCGGATCGAGCAGGCGCTTGACCGCCTCGGCGACCATGGCCTGGGCTTCCAGGGCGTTGTGGCGGCCCTTGCCCTTGGCGTAGACGCCGTCCACCCGCCGCCATTCCACCGCGCTCGGACGGATCTCCGGGGCAGGGAAGGTGATCAGCTTGCCGTCGTAATAGTGGTGGTTGGAAAAGGCGATCAGGCTCTCGTGGCGACTGCGGTAGTGCCAGTTGAGGCTGTGGCTGTAGATGCCGGCGCCCAGGCATTCGTCGAGGATGCTTTCCAGGTCCTCGGCGGTGTCGTCCTCGCCGGCGGCGCGGTCGAAGAAGCGCGTCGGCGGCATCTGCCGGGGGTCACCGGCGATCACCACCTGCACGCCACGGGCGATGGCGCCCACCGCGTCCCAGGGGGCGATCTGCGAGGCTTCGTCGAAGATCACCAGGTCGAACAGGCCGCCATCCGGGGGCAGGTACTGGGCGATGGACAGCGGACTCATCAGCATGCAGGGCGCCAGCCGCGCCAGGGCGTCGCCCATTTCCAGGGCCAGCTGGCGCAGCGGCTTGTGCCGCCGCTGCTTCTGCAATTCGTGCTTGAGCACGGCGAAGCCGCCGCCCTGGCGCGCCGCGTCGTTCTTGGGCGGCAGGCCGTGGCAGAGCAGGGCGCGGATATGGCGCACGGCGAGGGTCTGCAGGCGATCGTCCAGCCGGCGATAGGCCTGGATGTCGCTTTCGTGCTCGGCCGGGACGAAATCGCGCAGCAAGGGCTCGGCATCCAGGGCGGTGGCGGCGAACCAGCGGGCATAGGCGGTTTCGAACAGGGCCGCCAGGTCCTCGACCGAGGCGGCCGTGGCGCGGGTGATCAGCGGCGTCAGGCCGAGGGCGTCGGCTTCTTCGCGGACCCGCTGCCAGTCGCACCAGGCCTTGAGGCGACCGGGCTGGCGCAACAGCGCGGCGGCGGTGCGGACCGCTTCGGCGGCCGGGGTGTCGGCGGGTAATCCCGCCTGCTCGACAAAGCCCTGGCGCGCGGCCTCGGCGGCCTCCAGGGCGGCAGCGAAGGCACCGCTGGCCGGGGCCAGGGTGGTGTCCACCGGCTGATCCTCGGGATGCTGCAACCGGCGCGCTGCCGCCTGGCGCAGCGCCAGCAGCTGCTCGGGCGTTTCCGCCAGGGTCGGCAGCGCCGCGCTCAGCCTTTCCGCCAGGGCGCGGCGCGCGAGCAGGGCCTCCAGGTCGCTGGTGACGCCCTGCCAGCCGCTGATGCCGGCCAGGGTGGGCGTCAACTCGTCCAGCTCGGTGAGCAGGGTGCGCTGGCGACGCAGCTTTGGCAGGTCGGCCGCCACATCGGGCTGGCCCTGGGTCTCGCCCTGGCGGGCGAGATCCTGAGTGACCTGGCGCTGGGCGCGGCTGGCGAAGATCCAGAAGCGCTGCCCGGCCGCGTCCCAGGCGGTTTCCAGTTGGGTCAGGGCGACGCGGCGACAGGCTTCGGCGGCATAGGGCACCGACAGCTCGCGCTCCAGTGTCTGATAGTCGCGCAGTAACTCCAGGGCGCGCCCCAACTGCCGCTGACGCTCGGCGGCGCCAGGCCCGAAGGCGAAGGCCAGATCCTGGCCGGCGGCGCTTTGCAGCAGCTCGGCGAATTCCAGCAGGCGCCGGGGCGCCACCTGGTCGGCCAGTGGCAGGCCAAGGACGTCGCGCAGGCGTTGCCGCGCCTGCTGCAGCCCCTGCTGGGTGTCGCGCAGCCGTTCGGCGGCGCCGACCAGGGCGTCCTGCCAGGCGTTGGACCAGGGATGGGCCGGCAGGAGGGCGAAATCCGCCGCCAGGCTGCGGCCGGTTTCGGCGTGCAGGGCCAGGCGGCGCACGGCGCTGCGCAACTCGGCCAGAGCCTCGGCGTCATGGGCGTCGGCATTGGGCCAGGCCAGGCGCGGGGTATCGGGGGCGGCGTCGCGCAGTACCCGACCGATGCTCTGTTGCAGGGTCAGGCCGTTGGGCCAGCGCCGGTGCAGGCGCTCGACCACGGCATTGAGGCGATCGCGCAGGCGTTCCACCTCGGCGGCCTCGGCCAGCCATTCCTCTTCGTCGAGGCCATCGCGGGTATCCCAGGCGCGCTCCAGCTGCTTGAGCACCTCGGCCTTGGACGCCTTGCTCGAATGCAGTTCCAGGCAGAATTCGCCGAGGCCCTGGGCTTCCAGACGGCGATACACCACGTCCAGGGCCGCGCGCTTCTCGGCGACGAACAGGACCCGCCGACCGAGTGCCAGGTTATGGGCGATCATGTTGGCGATGGTCTGGGACTTGCCGGTGCCGGGCGGACCGTCGAGCACGAAATCCTGGCCGCCGGCCGAGGCCAGTACCGCCGCCAGTTGCGAGGAATCCGCCGGCAGCGGGGTGAAGAGTTCGGCCGGGTTGACCTGGCGATCCAGCTCGCGCTCGCGGGGAAAGCTGCCGCCGCTCAGGTAGGCGCCGGATTCCGTGGTGCGTTCCAGCAGGTGACGCACCAGCGGACTTTCCATCAGCTGGTCGCTGCGCTCGGTGAGGTCCTTCCACATCAGGTACTTGGCAAAGGAGAACTGGCCGAGCAGCAATTCGTTGCTGACCTCGAAGCCGGGCAGGTCGCGCACCGCGCGGCGGACCTTGGTCCAGATGCCATCCACGTCGATGCCGTTGCCATCGCCGGGCAGTGGGCCATCGAGTCCGGGAATGTCCAGGTCGAAGTCGTGGCGCAGGAGCTCCAGCAGGGTCAGGTTGAAGCGTGGCTCGTCCTCGAACAGGTGCAGGGTGATGCCGCTGGCGGCGCTCTGCCGTTCCAGGCGTACCGGCAGCAGGATCAGCGGCGCACGGTAGTGCTTGGGATCGTCGGCGGCTTTCTTCCAGCGCAGGAAGCCCAGCGCCAGGTAGAGGGTGTTGGCGCCGCCCTCGTCGAGGTCGCTGCGGGCGCGGCGATAGAGTTCCACCAGCGCCGCATCCAGCTTGGTCGCATCCAGGGGCGCGACCACCTCGCCGCGGGCCAGGGCGCCGCGGGCGTATTCGTCGTCGAGATTCTCGTGCTCGCGGGCTTCGTGCAGCACGGCGTCGCGGCCGCTCACCGCCAGATCCGGCAGCGGCACCAGGCGCAGCGCCCGGCCCTCGGCCAGGCGATCTTCCAGCGCCGCCGGCTCGGGGCAGAGCAGGGGCACGCTGCGGGCGTTGTCCGGCACATGCAGCAGGCGATTGCGGGTGGTGAGGTCGAGCAGCTTGCGCTGCCACAGCGCCAGGCGCCCGACCGGGGTGGTCGGCGACGCCTCGACGTCCACGTCGAAGGCCGGCAGCGGCGGGGCTTCTTCCAGGGCTTCGCCGGGCAGCAGCAGGCCGTCCGCATGGATGGCCGACTGCCCGGGTACCGCCAGCGGGCGAATGCGTTGCAGACGGGCACGGCGAACGTCCAGCGCCAGCACGAAGGACTCGTCGTCCAGCTGCCGCTCGGCCAGTTGCATGGCCTGGCTGAAGGAAGGCGGCGGCGAGGCGGTGGCCTGGGTGGTCTCGAAGACCAGCAGGTCCTTGAGCGCCACCCGCTTGCGCACCGGTTCGGCGTCGTCGGTCAGCAGCTGGGCGAATTCCTGGGGCTGCAGCCAGACCCCGGCGAAGGCATGGCCGCGGGTAATGACCAGCAGCGGATTGAGACCGGCCTGTTCCAGCGCCGCGCAGGCGAGCAGGGCGAGATCCAGGCAGGTGGCCAGGCCGCCGTCGAGGATGGCGCCCGGCGTGCGGATCTTCTGGCCTTGGCGCTCGAAACTGGCCGGCGGCACCGCATAGGTCAGCTGCAGACCGCACAGCGCCGACCAGAGCGCCGAACCCAGCTCCCAGACGCGTCGCCGCGAGCCGCTCTCGTACCCGTCCAGCGCCGTGGACTTGCCGGCGCGGCGCAAGACCTCGGCGGCCGCGCCCAGCAGGCGATCCACTGCCGGGTCGTTGGGCATGACGAAGGCCGCGGCCAGCTCGGGCATGCTGTCCACGCCGCCCCACTGGTTGCGGGCCAGCAGCTCGACCGGATAGCGCCGCGTCTGCAGGATCTCTTCGCCCTGGCGTACCGTGAAGGTCAGCTGGGCGACCAGGCTTTCCTGCAGGCTGCCGAGCAGGGCGGCGTCGAATTCGAGGTCGCGATCATCGAGATGAAGGGTGCCCTTGGGGTCCAGGCGCTCCAGGTGCCAGGTGCGCGGGACCACGAAGGCCGGCTCGGCGGTCACCGTCAGGCTGACGTCGACCAAGGGGTCCTGGCCGCTGTGGGTGAGGCGCAATTCGCGCAGCACGGGCACCGCGTTCTGGTGCGCCGCAAAACCGATCTTGCCGGCCAGCACCAGTTCGACATCCACGCTCATCGCCTACCACCCTTGCTTATTGCCTAAGGTAGATGAATGTACAGTAGTGGACGGGTCGATGCAGCCCATAGCCGGCCTGGGCAAGCGGAAAAAGTCCTTTGGTGACGGGCGGTTGCGTGGTTTGAGGGATAGGTCGCGCTTCAGGCCGCCGCGGTCGGGAAGACCAGGCTGAAATGGATGCCTCGTTCATCCTGCTCGACCTCGGCACGACCCCCGTGCAGGCGCATGATCGCCGCGACGATGGCCAGGCCCAGGCCATTGGAATCATGGGGTTGATGGCGCGAGGGATCGGCGCGATAGAAGCGGTCGAACAGCCGCTGCAACTGCGCCGGCGCCAGGGCGGGCCCGGCGTTGCTGACGCGGATGCGGTCGCCGTCCGCCTGCAGGCGGATCTCGCCATCCGGCTCGGCGTAGCGAGTGGCGTTGGCCACCAGGTTGCTCAGGGCGCGACGCAGCATCAGCGGGTCGGCGACCACCTGGCCACCGCCCGCCACCACCAGGCGCAGGCCGCGCTCGTCGGCGGGGCCTTCGAAATAGTCGGCGATGCGCGCCAGCTCTTCGTCCAGCTGCAGCGGCTGCGGCGTCAGCACCGCCTGGGCGTCGTCGGCGCGAGCGAGGAAGAGGATGCTCTCCACCAGCCGCGAGATGCGCTCCAGCTCTTCCAGGTTGGACGCCAGCAGCGTCTGGTAGTCCTCGGCGCTGCGCACCTGGCGCAGGGCGACCTCGGTATGGCCCATGAGGGCATTGATCGGGGTACGGATCTCGTGGGCGAGGTCGGCGGAAAATTGCACCAGTCGGCCATAGCCGTCGGCCAGGCGCGCCAGCATGGCGTTGTAGCTTTCCACCAGCGGCTGCAACTCGCGCGGGGCGTCGGCCAGCTCCAGGGGCGCGGCCAGGCGGGTCGGGGTGATGCCGCCGGCATGGCGAGCGATGCGCCGCAGCGGCGCCAGGCCGCGTCGCAGCAGCAGATAGCCGAGGCCGGCGGTACACAGGAAGGCCAGGGTCACCGCGCCGATCAGGCCCAGCCGGAAATCGGCCAGGGTGGTGTCTTCGTTGCGCAGCACATGGGCGGCGGTCAGTTCCACCGGGCCTTCGGGGGTGTTCACCGCGACCCGCGCCGCGCGCCAGCGGGTGCCGTCGGCCAGGATGCCTTCCCGTATATCGGCCGGCGTCGGTCGCCGCGTCTGGGGTACCACGGCAAGATCCGGGAGGGCGATATTCAACGGATTGGAGGCGATCACCGGCTTGGCGCCGGGCGCGCCGATGAGAAAGACGTCCTGCTCGTTGCCCAGCATGTTGGCGAACAGCTGCGGACTGCGCCCCAGGGTCTCCAGCGACAGGTCGGCGCTGAGCAGGCTGCGAAAATGCGCCAGGCGACCGAGCAGGGCGTAGTCCGCGCGCTCCAGCACCGTCCGTTCCAGGCTGTGGTAGAGAAAGGCGCCGGCGCCGCCCACGGCAAGCAGCGCGACCAGGGCGAACCCCAGGGTGGCGCGCAGGATCAGCGAAGGTGAGCGGGCGCTCAAGGGCGGACCTCGCAGACGTAGCCGATGCCGCGCACGGTATGGATCAGCTTGACCGGATAGGGGTTGTCGACCTTGGCGCGCAGCCGCTTGATGGCCACGTCCACCACGTTGGTGTCGCTGTCGAAATTCATGTCCCAGACCTTGGCGGCGATCAGGGTGCGCGACAGCACCTCGCCTTCGCGGCGTAGCAGCAGGTGCAGCAGGGCGAATTCCTTGTTGGTCAGCACGATGAGGTCGTCGCCGCGGGTTACCCGTCGCCGCAGGAGGTCCAGCTGCAGATCAGCCAGGTGGAAATGCTCGGGCTCGCGCACCACGCCACGCCGCAGCAGGGTGCGGATGCGCAGCAGCAATTCGACGAAGGAGAAGGGCTTGACCAGGTAGTCGTCGGCGCCCAGCTCCAGGCCGCGGATGCGATCCTGCAGGCCGTCGCGGGCGGTGAGAAAGAGCACCGGCACGTCGAGCTTCTTGCGCAAGACCTCCATGATCTGCCAACCGTCGATGCCGGGCAGCATGACGTCGAGGATGATCAGGTCGTAACGGCCGTCCAGGGCCAGGTGCAGGCCGTCGGCGCCGTGCTGGGTCCAGTCGACTGCGTAGCCGGATTCGCCGAGGCCCTTCTTCAGGTACTCGCCGGTCTTCTGGTCGTCTTCGATGAGGAGAATGTGCATGACGTAATGGTAGGGCCTCCGGTCGCTTCGCTGGGTGACATTTTTGTCATTCGCCGGTCATCTTGCTGACCCCCCACGCGTCGCACTGTGGCGGGGCGATTCCCTATCCCAGGAGGCTTCATGCGTACCCAGACTCTGCTCCGCGGTTCCCTTGCCCTGCTGCTCGCCAGCAGCGCCCTGCTGGCCCAGGCCGCGCCCATGCCCACCGTCAAGCCCATGCGCGGCACCGTGGACAGCGTCCAGGGCGACACCCTGGCCTTCACCACCCGAAGCGGTGCCCACCAGACCCTGATGCTGGATGACAAGACCAGCTACCGCGCCGTGTCCAAGGCCAACCTGGATCGCATCGAAGCCAACAGCTTCATCGGCTCCGCCGCCACGCCCCAGCCCGACGGCACCCTCAAGGCGCTGGAGGTGACGGTGTTCGAGGCCAGCCTGCGCGGCTCCGGCGAAGGCCACTACGGCTGGGAAAACGCCGATGGCAGCACCGGCACCATGACCAACGGCACCGTGGGCGAACTCAAGAAGGCCAACGGCCGCACCCTGACCGTGCAGTACAAGGGCGGCGAGAAGCAGCTGGTGGTGCCGGAAGACGTGCCCATCGCCTATGTCGAGAAGGGCGACCGCAGCCTGCTCAGGCCCGGCGCCAAGGTAGTGCTGTTCCCCGCCGAAGACGGCAAGCACGCCAAGGGCGTGGCCGTAGGTAAGGACGGTTTCACCCCGCCCATGTAAGACCTCCGGCGGTCGACCAACCGACCGCCTCCATCTCGCGGTGAAGAGGGACATGTCATGACCACCTCGCGACGGCGCCTGGTGCACCGCTGGCCGGTGCGCCTCACCCATTGGCTCAACGCCCTGGCGATGCCCTGCATGTTCATGAGCGGCTGGGCGATCTACAACGCCTCGCCGCTGTTCCCCTTCACCTTTCCCACCTGGTCGACCCTTGGCGGCTGGCTGGGCGGCGCCATCGCCTGGCACCTGGCAGTGTTCTGGCTGCTGGTGGTGAATGGCCTGGTCTATCTGCTCTATGGCCTGTTCAGCGGCCACTTCCGGCGCGATTTTCTGCCGCTATCGCCGCGCGCCATCGGCCGCGATTTTGCCGCCGCCGTGCGCCTGCGCCTGGGTCATCGACTGGGCACCTACAACGCCGTGCAGCGCCTGCTCTACTGGGGCGTGCTGGCCCTCGGGGTGCTGGTGGTGCTCTCCGGGCTGGCCATCTGGAAACCCGTGCAGCTGCAGGGATTGGCCGCGCTGCTGGGCGGCTTCGATACCGCCCGCTATGTGCATTTCTTCGCCATGGCCGGCATCGGCGCCTTCGTCGTCGTGCACCTGGCCCTGGTCATCCTGGTCCCCCGCACCCTGCCGCCGATGATCACCGGCCGGGCGCACGAGGAGGTTGACGATGAGTCGGCGTGAACGGCTGCGCCTGGAACCGGCGCAACAGCGGCAGGTGGAAAATCTGCAACGACGCCTGCTGCTCAAGCAGGGCCTGACCGTGGGCGCCCTGGCCATGCTCAGCGGCTGCAACCTGCAGGACGGCGACAGCGTCGACAAGGTGCTCTGGTCCATGTCGCGCTTCAACGACCGGGTGCAGGCCTGGCTGTTCGGCCGCGAGCGCCTGGCGCCGACCTATGCCGCCAGCCAGATCACCAACCCCTTTCCCTTCAATGCCTTCTACCCCGAATACAACGTCCCGGAAGTGGATCTCAGCGACTATCGCCTGGAGGTCTCCGGCCTGGTCGCCAACAAGCAGGCCTGGACCCTGGAAGACCTGCGCCGCCTGCCGCAGCGGGAAGACATCACCCGCTTCATCTGCATCGAAGGCTGGAGCGCCATCGGCCAGTGGGGCGGGGTGCCGCTGCGCACCTTCCTCGAACGCATCGGCGCCGACACCACGGCCAAGTACGTCGGCTTCAAGTGCGCCGACCGCTACTACTCCAGCATCGACATGGCCTCGGCGCTGCATCCCCAGACCTTGCTGGCGCTGGACTTCGGCCAGGTGGCCCTGCCGCCGGACTATGGCTATCCGCTGCGCCTGCGGGTACCCACCAAGCTCGGCTTCAAGAATCCCAAGCACATCCAGGCGCTGTTCGTGACCAACGACTATCCCGGCGGCTATTGGGAGGATCAGGGCTACAACTGGTTCAGCGGGATCTAGCCGCAACGTCTGCTGCGCGTCGGCCAAACTGCGTTGAAAAGACCTTCGGAATGCTCATTTACCACTCGTAAACTGCGCTTCCTCAGGTCTTTTCGCCTTGTTTGGCTCTAGCTCGCGAGACGTTGACTAAGCTTTTGATGGCGGAACCCCGGCCCGGAGGCAGAGTCGAGATACCACCATCCTCTACCGGGAGCTCCCCCTCATGTCCGCTCATCCCACGATCGGTTTCATCGGCTTTGGCGCCATGGCCCAGCGCATGGGCGCCAACCTGCGCGAGGCCGGCTATGCGGTCAGCGCCTATGCCGAGCACCAGCAGGACGGCGAGCGCCACGGCACGCCCATGGAGCCCCTGGCGATCCTCTTGCCCCAGGCGGAGGTAGTGATCGTCTCCCTGCCCAACGATGCCATCCTCGAACAGGTGCTGCTCGGCCCCGACGGCGTCCTCGCCCGGCTGGAGAGCGGTCGTCTGCTGATCAACACCAGCACCAACTCGCCGGCGCTGTCGCTGCGCCTGGAAGCGGCCGGACGCGCCCGGGGCATCGCCGTGGTCGAGGCGCCGGTGTCCGGCAGCACGCCCGAGGCGGAAAAGGCCCAGCTGGTGGTCCTGGCCGGTGGCGAACCCGAAGCGGTGGAGCGCGCCCGTCCCATCCTCGAAACCCTGGGCAAGACCGTGCACCATGTCGGTCCGACCGGACAGGGCGCGGCCATCAAGCTGGCCATCAACGGCCTGATGGGCGCCGGACTCGCCGCCCTGGCCGAGGCCCTGGCCTATGCCACCCGCGCCGGCCTGGATGCCGAGGTGCTGTTCGAGGTATTCGGTGACCTGGCGGTGCTCTCGCCCCATCACCAGCGCAAGCTGGCGGCCCTGCGCGATGGCGACTTCGCTCCGCAATTCCCGGCGGCGCTGATGCACAAGGACATGGGCCTCCTGCTGGCCGAACTCAACGCCACCTACCAGGGCGCCCCGACCCTGGCCGCCGCGGCCCAGCAACTGGCGCTGGGCGCCGAACTCCACCCGGACGCCGACTACCTGATCACCGCCGACGTCCTGCTGGAAGAAGCCGAAGACGCCGCCACCCGCTGACGCCTGGCTTTCCCCCTCCCGGGACGACGTCTAGACTGCTCAGGTCCGTCGTCCCGGAATCCTTGCCGCATGACCGCTACCGGCGCCGTCCCCCAGTTCTGGCGCGATCCCGCGCTGCCCTTTCTCGAAGCCCGCTCCATCCAGGACGGCCGCGCGCTCTGCTATGCCCCGCATTCCCACGAGACCTTTTCCATCGGCACCGTGCTGGGTGGGCGCAGTCGCTATCACAACGGCCGGACCCGCGAACTGGTGGGGGCGGGGACCCTGGTGCTGATGAATCCCGGTGACGTCCATGCCTGCAATCCCCAGGGCGAGGCCGCCTGGCGCTATCGCATGCTGCACGTGGACGCCGGCTGGCTGGCCGAACTGCAGCGCCCGGGGCGCAACGACTTCCAGCCCCTGGCGGCACAGCTGTCCCGGGACGGCCAACTCTATGCCGGCCTGGAAGCTCTGCATGCCTGCCTGGTGGATCCCGACAACCTCACCCTGCAGCGCCAGAGCCAGGCGCTGCTGTATTTCGAGGCCGTGCTGGCCCGCCTGGGGCGCACCCCGGTCGCGGCGGCGCCGGTGCGCGAGGATCGCCGGTTGAGGCGCGCCGCCGAATTTCTCGATGCCCATTGCGGCGAAGGGGTCAGCCTGGACCAGCTCAGCCAGGTGGCGGATCTCTCGCCCACCCAGCTGATTCGCAGCTTTCGCCGGCGCTTTGGCCTGACGCCCCACGCCTATCTGATCGACCGACGCATCCGCCTGGCGCGGCAACGCCTGCGCCAGGGCGAGGGGCTGGCCGAGGTCGCGCTGGCCACCGGTTTCGCCGACCAGGCCCATCTGCAGCGCACCTTCAAGCGCCTGGTGGCGGCCACCCCCGGTCAGTATCGCGCCGCGTCAGCCCTCCCATAGCAGCGAAGCGGCGCATAGCACCAGCAGCGCGGCGAGGACGCGATTGAGCAGGCGCAGGCGCCCTGGCGTCAGGGCACGACCACGCAGCCACTGGCCGGCCACCGCCCAGCAGGCCAGGGAGGCGAAACAGATCACCAGGTAGAGGCTGGCGAACAGCGCCAGGCGGCCGCGATCCTCGCCAACGAACAGTGCCACCCCGGCCGCGGCGGCGAGCCAGGCCTTGGGATTGAGCCACTGCAGCAGGGCGCCGTCGCGAAAGCCCGGGCAGGCCGTCAGCGCGCCGCTGCCCAGGTCCCCCGAGGCCCGCGCCAGTTTCCCGGCCAGGTACAGCAGGAAGAGGGCGCCCGCCACCCGCAGGATCCAGAGCAGCGCCGGCCAGGCAGCCAGCAGCTCGTGCAGGCCGAGACCGACCGCCAGCAGTAGGACGACGAAGCCCAGGGTAGCCCCGGCGACATGCCACAGGGCCGGTCGCCAGCCATGGGTGAGGCCGGTGTTGAAGCCCACCAGATTGACCGGGCCGGGAGAGAGGGAGGCCACCAAGGCAAAGGCGGCCATGGACAGGATCAGGGTCATCGCGAGGTCTCGACAATTGTGGAGACCTGAACCTAGCGAGGACGACCCCGGGCGGTATTGAAGAAAATGACCCTGTGAGGCCGACGAAAGGCGGGAATTCCTGGCGTTTCGCCGACGTCCATTACAGCGAGCCAAGCGCTCCCCCGGTGGTTTCAACGTCGCTGTCGGCCACCGGGGCTTTCTTTTCTCTCGTCCGGGTTCGCTAGGGCGCGAGCGGCAGGGTGAAGCTGAAGGTGCTGCCCTGACCCAGGGCGCTGGTGACGCTCAGCTCGCCGCCGTGGGCTTCGACGATGCCCTTGGCGATATATAACCCCAGCCCATGACCGGTGGGGTTGTCTTCCTGGACATGCCAGAAACGTTCGAACACCCGCGCCTGCTGCGCCTGGTTCATGCCGCGACCGTTGTCGGTCACGCTGATCTCCGCCAGGTTGCCGAGTTGCCGCATGCCGAGCTGCACCAGGCCGCCTGGCGCGGTGAACTTGATGGCGTTGCCCAGCAGATTCATCAGCACCTGGAAGATGCGCTCGGCTTCCACCAGCACCTGGAGCTCCGGATCCACGGCGTATTCCAGGCTGATGTTCTTGATTTCCGCCAGCGGCCGCGACAGCAGGATGGGTTGTGCGCAGACATCGGCCAGGCGCGCCGGCTTCAGATCCAGCGCCAGGCGACCCGATTCGATCTTCGACAGGTCCAGCAGGTCGCTGATCAAGGCGTTCATGCGATTGGCCGCGGTCTCTATCACCTCCAGCGAGCCGGGCAGGCGGTCATCGCCCGGGGCCAGCTTTTCCAGCTGACGCTGGAGCATCCCGACCTTCATCAGGATGATGGTGATCGGGCTGCGCAGGTCATGGGAGACCGCCGCGACGATCTCGTCGCGCAGACGCACCGCCTGCCGCTCGCGCTCGACCTGACGCGCCAGATCCAGCTCGATGGCCGAGCGGCGCAGGTCCTTGGCGGCGAACAGATCGGCGGGGCGCCAGCGTTCGGAACGCAGCCGCACCAACTCCTTCCAGGCATCGAAGGAGCGCCGCGGATGCGGATAGTTGAGCCCGGGACCCGGTGCGGGCACCGTGGCTTCCAGCTTGGCCGGGTTGCCGCTCCAGACCACCGTGGTGACGATCTCGGGGCGGAACCAGAGCACCAGGTTGCGCACCGGCTTGGGCAGCGCCAGCGCCAGCACGCCGCTGGCTCTGGCACTGTAGCGGCGGGCGTCGGGCAATTCGTCGGCCAGGCAGCGGGTCGCATAGATGCCCGACGCGTCCATCTCGGCCGTGACCCAGGCGGCGAGGACGCGAATGTCCTCCGCGCCGGGGCATTCACCCAGGGTACAGAGTTCGTCCTCCACCAGCACCGCGACCCCGGCGGCATCCACCAGCTCCAGCAGGTCGGTGGGTCTTTCGCAAAGCCCGCTGAGCACCTCGCCGCGGCTGTCGCACATGCCCTGGATCAGGGCTGCCAGCTGCGCCTCGCGGGCGTCGATCTCGCGCTGCACCTGGCGATTCTCCAGGGCGCGGATCATCAGCGACACCAGTACCCCGACCGAGCGGCAGGCCATCCGCGTGCGATAGGGCAGATACAGGGGCGCGCGATGGCCACAGCTGATCAGCCCCCAGAGCTTGTCGTCGCTGATCAGCGACACGCTCATGGAGGCGCGCAGGCCCTGGTTGCGCACGTACTGGCAGTGGATGGGCGATACGCTGCGCAGCACGGCATGGGTCAGGTCGATGGGGTCGCGCTCGGTGCCCTGCAGAAAGGCCGGTACCAGCGGGATCGCCTCGTACTGGGCATCGGGAATGTTGCGGATCCAGTTCTCGTGATAGAGCACCCGGGCCTGGGCGGGAATGTCGCTTGCCGGAAAGTGCATGCCCAGGTAGCTGTCGATGTCGTCGACCCGATCCTCGGCCACCACCTGGCCATCGCCGCCGTCATCGAAGCGATAGACCACCACCCGATCGAAGCCGGTGAGGGTGCGCACCTCGCGCACCGCACCCTCGCACAGCTCGGGTAGGGTACGGGCCTGCTGCAGCCGGGCCAGGGCGCGGGCCAGCCCGGCGGGCTCGACGCCGCCATGGTCGTCCGGCTCGAATTCCAGGAACACCAGGCCGTGGCTGCGATGCAGGATCACGTCCATGTCGCGGGCCGGACGCGTCCAGCTCAGCGGATTGGCTTCTTCCAGATGCTCTAGGGTCAGCGCCTGCCGCACCTGCTCGAACAGCTCGAGGGGCAGCACCTGCTGCAGCGGTCGATCCAGCAGCTCGAACTGGGGCTTGCCGAGCAGCTCGGGCAGATTGCGACTGACATGCTTGATCAGCCCCTCCGCCTCATCGAACGCGATGAGGTAGCCGTGTGCCTGGATGGCGCCTGGAATGCGGATCGGCTCGCTTTCGCAGCTTTGCAGGGACTGACCGGAGGGTGCAGCAATCATGCGACTGTCTCAGATGAACTCTTGAATAGGACCGCAACGAGGCGGACCTGTTAAAGCTTTAGCACCGAATGGCTGTGAATGTGATGCCGTTCACGCACTGCTAGCAGTCACAGCATCAGTCTCGCATTGGCTGTACCTGATAACTATTATCGCGATTATTTTTTGCCGACGGGTTCATCTTTGGCGGCGGATCCCGCGACTGGCCTCCCGGGCTGACGGCGGTATCATGGCGCTTTGTGCAGAGTTCAGTCATGGCCCGCTTCCGCCCCTTGCCCATCATCGACCGCAGCCGGGATGACCTGTTCATGCGCGAGGCCTTGGCCCTGGCGGAGCAGGGCGCCGTCCAGGGCGAGGTGCCGGTCGGCGCCGTGGTGGTGCTCGACGGCGAGGTCATCGGCCGCGGCTTCAATCGGCCCATCGGTGCTCACGATCCCAGTGCCCATGCCGAGATGCAGGCGATACGCGACGCCGCCGCGCGCCTGGCTAACTACCGGCTGCCAGGCGCGACCCTCTATGTGACGCTCGAACCCTGCAGCATGTGCGCCGGCCTCATCGTCCACAGTCGCATCCAGCGCCTGGTCTATGGCGCCAGCGAGCCGCGCGCCGGCATGGCCCAGAGTCGCGGGCGCTTTTTCGAACAGGATTTTCTCAACCACCGGGTGCTGGTGGAGGGCGGGGTGCTGGCCGAGGCCTGCGGTCAGGTGCTGACCGACTTCTTCCGCGCGCGGCGCCAGCCGCCGGTCAGCGAAGGCTAGGCCGCCAGTTCGCGCATCCGCGTGAGCACGGCATTCAAGCCATTGCTGCGCGATTGCGACAACTGCCGTTCCAGGCCGAGTTCGCCCAGCCAGCCGTGGATGTCGAGGCGGCCCAGCTCTTCGCGGGTCAGGCCATTGGCGCGCACCAGCACCACGGCGAGCAGCCCCTTGAGCACCCGGGATTCGCTGCTGGCACGAAAGAAATGACGCTCGCCCTGGGCTTGGTGGGTCAGTCGCACCCGACTCTCGCAGCCCTGTACCAGGTCTTCGTCGCGCTCTTCCACTACCGCCGGTAGGCGCTCGGCCCACTGCAGCAGCAGTCGCGAGCGTGCCTCCCAGCCCTTGGCGATAACAAAGGCGCGGCGGGCTTCCGCCGCATCGGGAAGCAGATTCATCGCAAGAGCTCCAGGGCGTTGTCCAGGGCGGTGAAAAAGCGCTGCAGGTCCTCGGCGTCGTTGTACAGGCCCAGGGAAACCCGCAGCGCACCGGGGGTCTGCAGGGTCTGGAACAGCGGCATGGCGCAGTGCTGACCGGCGCGCACCGCGATGCCCTGTTCGCCCAGCAGATGGGAGAGATCGCCGACGTCCACGCCCGCGACCTGGAAGCTGGCCAGGGCGATCTGGGGTTCACCCAGCACCCGCACGCCGTCGCGGGCAGCCAGCCCGGCCAGCAGCTTCAGGCTCAGGGCCTGCTCGTGACCGCGGATCAGCGTCTCGTC
The DNA here is from genome assembly GCF_002256045.1 of Pseudomonas sp. PGPPP4. Classification (NCBI taxonomy): domain Bacteria; kingdom Pseudomonadati; phylum Pseudomonadota; class Gammaproteobacteria; order Pseudomonadales; family Pseudomonadaceae; genus Pseudomonas; species Pseudomonas sp. PGPPP4. The sequence continues at coordinate 98,898 of NZ_NKID01000006.1, read as the reverse complement.
CTGGCCCTGCAGCCAGTCGACCGCCGCGCCCAGGGCGATGGCCGCGCCTATGGGCGGCGTCCCCGCCTCGAAGCCCATGGGCGCGGCGTGGAAGCGGGCGTCGGTGAAGGTGGTGTGCTGCACCATCTCGCCGCCGAATTGCCAGGGCTTGAGCTGCGCCAGGCACTCGGCCTTGCCCCAGAGCACGCCGATGGCCTCCGGGGCATAGAGCTTGTGGCCGGAGAACACATAGAAATCGGCGTCGAAGTCGGCCGGGCGATGCCGCCCATGGACCGCGCCCTGGGCGCCATCCACCACCAGCCAGGCCGGCGAGCGTGCCCGGATCAGGGCCGCGAGTTCCGCCAGCGGCTGCCAGGTGCCGAGCACGTTGGACAGCTGGCTGACCGCGACCACGCGGGTGCGCGGCCCCAGCAACCGCTCGGCGGCTGCCAGATCCAGATGACCGCTCGGAGTCAGCGGGATGACCCTGAGCTCGAGGCCGCGACGCCGGGCCAGCTGCTGCCAGGGCAGCAGGTTGGCGTGGTGCTCCAGGGCACTGATGAGAATCTCGTCCCCGGCTGCGATGGCGTCTTCCAGGCCATAGGCCAGCAGATTGAGCGCCTCAGTCGCGCCGCGGGTCAGCACCACCTCGTGCGGCGCGGCAGCGCCCAGCCAGGCGGCGATCCGCCCCCGGGCGCCTTCGTAGGCGGCGGTGGCGCGCTCGGCAGCCCAGTGCTGGGCCCGGTGCACATTGGCCGCGCCCAGGCTGTAGCTGGCCAGCAGGGCATCCAGCACCACCTGGGGCTTCTGCGCCGTGGCGGCGCTGTCGAGGTAGGTGATGCCGTCGGCGGCGAAGGCGGTGAAGGCCGGAAACTCGGCTCTCCAGGGGGAGGGTAGCGACATGGCGACAGCTCCGGGGTAGCCCGCGCGAGGCGGGCTGCCCGGTTGTGGACTCAGTTGTGCGCGTGCAGCGCTTCGTTGAGTTCGATGGCGGTCTTGTTGGTCTTGCATTCGACGGCGCCGGTTTCCGAATTGCGGCGCAGCAGCAGGTCGCTCTGACCGGCCAGCTCGCGCGCCTTGACTACCCGTACCAGCTGGTTCTGGTCATCCAGCACCGCCACCTTGGTACCCGCGGTCACATAGAGACCGGATTCCACGGTGCAGCGATCGCCCAGCGGGATGCCGATGCCGGCGTTGGCGCCGATCAGGCAGCCTTCGCCGACGCTGATGATGATGTTGCCACCGCCGGACAGGGTGCCCATGGTGGAGCAGCCGCCGCCCAGGTCCGAGCCCTTGCCGACGAAGACGCCCGCGGAAACGCGGCCTTCGATCATGCCGGGGCCGGCGGTACCGGCGTTGAAGTTGACGAAGCCCTCGTGCATCACGGTGGTGCCTTCACCCACATAGGCACCCAGGCGCACGCGGGCGGTATCGGCGATGCGCACGCCGGCCGGCACCACGTAGTCGGTCATCTTGGGGAATTTGTCCACCGAGAAGACTTCCAGCAGCTTGCCGCGCAGACGGGCTTCCAGCTGCTCGGCCGGCAGTTCGGCCAGGTCCACGGCGCCCTGGTTGGTCCAGGCGACGTTGGGCAGCAGGGCGAAGATGCCGCTGAGGTTCAGGCCGTGGGGCTTGACCAGGCGGTGGGACAGCAGGTGCAGCTTCAGGTAGGCCTCGGGGGTGGAAGCGGGCGCGGCGTCTTCGGCCAGCAGGGTGGCCACCAGCGGCTTGGTGCTTTCCGCCAGACGGGTCAGCAGCGCCGATTGCACGGCATCGATGCCCTTGAGGGCTTCGGCCAGGCCGCGGGCCTGGGCCGGGGCGAAGGCGATGGCCTGGTTGCCGCCCTGGTAGTCCAGCAGCGGCGCGACCGCCTCGACCAGCGCCGCCGGGGGAGTCAGCAAGGGCTGTGCATAGAAGACTTCCAGCCAGGCGTCCTGGCGATTCTGGGTGCCGACACCGAAGGCGATACTGAAGAGGGCATTCGACATGAGACTGTTCCTTTGCAGAGGCACCGATCCGGTCGGTGCGAGATGTTCGGTAGTAGGGGCGGTGGCCGCGGGGTCAGTTCAGGGCCGCGGCATAGAGCTCGGGCTTGAAGCCCAGCAGGGTACGGTCGCCGAGATCGAGCACGGGTCGCTTGATCATCGAAGGCTGCGCCAGCATCAGGTCGATGGCCTTGGCGGTGTCGAGGTCGGCCTTCTGGGCGTCGTCGAGCTTGCGGAAGGTGGTGCCGGCGCGATTGAGCACCTTGTCCCAGCTATGCTCCGCGCACCAGGCCACCAGCCGCTCGCGGTCGATGCCGCTCTGCTTGTAGTCATGGAAGTGATAGGCCTGGCCGTGCTCGTCGAGCCACAGGCGGGCCTTCTTCATGGTGTCACAGGCCTTGATGCCGTAGAGGCTCAGGCCATTGGCCGCTGCGGGCATGGCATTCTCCTGCGAAAGACTAGGAGCCTGTTCAAAGTCTGCTGCGCGTCGGCCAAACGGCGTTAAAAATGGCTTCGGAATGCTCATTTACTACTCGTAAACTCCGCTTCCTCAGCCATTTTTGCCTTGTTTGGCGCTAGCTCGCGAGCCTTTGAACAGGCTCTAACAACCGCGGATTATGCCATGACGGGCCGGAAAAGGGCCGGGCGTCGCGCCCTGAGTGAAGAGGGCGGAGGCCGGAAAGCAGAAGGCCGGGGAGTCCCCGGCCTTGGCGATCAACCGCGGCTTTTCACGCCGTAGGTTTCGTCGAGGGTGCCGGGGGTGCCGTCACCCTTGGGCGCGTAGTCCCGCGGCGCTTCGGTCGGGCCGTCGATGCGCTCGCGACTGGAGGGGTAACGCTGCTCGGCGCTGTGCAGCGAGGCCAGCAGGTGCTGACGGGTCAGTTCGTCCTGGGCCAGGCGCTCGGCGCCTTCGGACAGGTGCGACTGCATGTCCTGGTAGGTCTGGGTGAGCTTGCGCACCAGGCCGGCGGTGGTGCTGAAGTGGCTGGTGACCTCGTGCTGGTAGTCGTCGAACTTCTTCTGCAGATCATCCAGCTGGCGCTGCACCCGGCTCGGCGCGGCACCCGGCACCAGGCGTGCCAGCAGAAAACCTATCCCGACCCCGATCAGCAGCGCGACCAGGGGCAACAACCAGGTAGTGAGCGACTGTTCCACGAAACTTCCTCTATGAGCGGCTTTGCTTTACGGTAACGGCAGACCGGCGAGCCTGTACACTGGGTTGCGTCTTCTGCCATTTGCTGGGCGTCATCATACCCCGCACTCAGGCATCGCGCAGGATCGACCCTATCAAAATCAACTCCTTGGATGAGCACTGTTCGTCCGGGATCACGGAGTCAAGCGTGTCAGCCCGTGAACAACCCCTGCTGCTGGAGGGCCCCGCGGGCACTCTGGAGGCGCTGTACCAGAGCCCGGATGCCCCCACCGGCGCGGTCCTGCTCTGTCATCCCCATCCGCTCCATGGCGGCGCCATGCAGAACAAGGTGGTCGCCACCCTGCAGCGCATCGCCCGGGATGCCGGCCAGGCCACCCTCAGATTCAATTTTCGCGGCGTTGGTGCCAGCACCGGCGTGCATGCCGGTGGCGAAGGCGAGATCGACGATGCCGCGGCCGCCGTGGCCTGGTTGCGTGAACGCCATCCCGACCTGCCCCTGACCCTCTGCGGCTTCTCCTTCGGCTCCTGCGTCGCCGCCTGCCTCGGCGGGCGCCTGGAAGGCGAGGGCGTGGCGGTGGAACGGCTGTTCATGCTGGCGCCGCCGGTGGAGCGTTTCGCGGTCGACGGCCGCCTGCCGCAACGGGCGCGCCTCACCGTGATCCAGCCCGAGGCCGACGAGGTGGTGACCCCGGAGCGGGTCTATGCCTGGTCCGCCGCGCTCGAACAGCCGCACGAATTGCTCCGCGTCGCCGACTGCAGCCATTTCTTCCATGGCAAACTCGTCGAACTCAAAGATCTGGTCCTGCCCCGTCTGCAGGCCTGACCCCAGTTAGTCTCTCGGATTTCCAGCGCCTCCATGACCACTCGCATCCTCACTGGCATCACCACCACCGGTACCCCGCACCTGGGCAACTATGCCGGGGCCATCCGCCCCGCCATCCGCGCCAGCCTGGCCGACGATGCCGACTCCTTCTATTTCCTCGCCGACTACCATGCCCTGATCAAGTGCGACGACCCGGCGCGCATCCAGCGTTCACGCCTGGAGATCGCCGCCACCTGGCTGGCCAGCGGCCTGGATCCGCAGCGGGTGACCTTCTACCGCCAGTCCGACATCCCCGAGATCCCCGAACTGACCTGGCTGCTCACCTGCGTCGCCGGCAAGGGCCTGCTCAATCGTGCCCATGCCTACAAGGCCGCGGTCGACCGCAACCTGGAGCAGGGCGAGGATCCCGATGCCGGGGTCACCATGGGCCTCTACAGCTATCCGGTGCTGATGGCCGCGGACATCCTGATGTTCAACGCCCTGCGCGTGCCGGTCGGGCGCGACCAGATCCAGCACGTGGAGATGGCCCGCGACATCGGTCAGCGCTTCAACCATCTGTTCGGCAACGGGCGCGACTACTTCGCCCTGCCCGAGGCGGTCATCGAGGAAAGCGTCTCCACCTTGCCCGGTCTCGATGGCCGCAAGATGTCGAAGAGCTACGACAACACCATCCCGCTGTTCGGCAGCGCCAAGCAGCTCAAGGACGCCATCGCCCGCATCGTCACCGACTCGCGCCTGCCCGGCGAGCCCAAGGACCCCGACAGCGCCCACCTCTTCACCCTCTACCAGGCCTTCGCCACCCCCGAGCAGAGCGCGGCCTTCCGCACGGCCCTGCTGGACGGCCTGGCCTGGGGCGAGGCCAAGGGCCAGCTGTTCGAGCTGCTCGACGCCGAGCTGGGCGAGGCCCGCGAGCGCTATGCGGCGCTGATCGCCCGTCCCGATGATCTGGAAGACATCCTGCTGGCCGGTGCCGCCAAGGCCCGCCGCTATGCCACGCCCTTCCTCGGCGAATTGCGCGAAGCCGTGGGCCTGCGCTCGCTCAAGACCCAGGTCGCCACGGGAGGCACCAAGAAGAAGGCCAGCAAGACCGCCCGCTTCGTCAGCTTCCGCGAGAGCGACGGCAGCTTCCGCTTCCGCCTGCTCGACGCCGACGGCACCGAACTGGCTCTGTCGATCCCCTTCGCCGAAGCCAAGACCGCCGGCATCACCAGCAAGCAGCTGGTCACCACGCCGGCCAGTGTCGTGGCGGGAGAGGGCAACGGCTTCCAGCTGCTGCTGGACGACAAGGTCGTAGCCGAAGGCGTCGCCAGCGATTCCCCCGCCGCACGCGATGCGCTGATCGAGCGTACCCGGACTGCCCTGGCGCAATTGGCCGAGGCCTAAGAGCTTGTACAAAGGCTGCTGCGCGTCGGCCAAACTGCGTTAAAAACGGCTTCGGAATGCTCATTTACCACTTGTAAACTCCGCTTCCTCAGCCATTTTCGCCTTGTTTGTCTCTAGCTCGCGAGCCATTGAACAAGCTCTAAAGGCACCCGCGGTCCCCGGCGTTGTCAACGCCAGGGACCGCCATTACAGTGACCACCCTTTTTTCCCCATCCGACCAGAAGCCGCCATGACCCCCCTCGAGCGTTACCAGGCCGACCTCAAGCGCCCGGAGTTTTTCTACGATGCTGCCCAGGAAGAGGCCGTCCGCCATCTGCAGCGCCTCTATGACGAATTGCTCGCCGAGCCCGCGTCCAAGGGCGGCCTGTTCGGCAAGCTGCTCGGGCGCAAGACGGTCACGCCGGTCAAGGGGCTGTATTTCTGGGGTGGGGTAGGGCGCGGCAAGACCTATCTGGTCGATACCTTCTATGACGCCCTGCCGTTCAAGCAGAAGATGCGCACCCACTTCCACCGCTTCATGAAGCGGGTCCACGAAGAGTTGCGTACCCTCAAGGGCGAGAAGAATCCCCTGACCATCATCGCCCGGCGTTTCGCCGACGAGGCGCGGGTGATCTGCTTCGACGAATTCTTCGTCTCCGACATCACCGACGCCATGATCCTGGCGACACTGCTGGAAGAACTGTTCAAGAACGGCGTCAGTCTGGTCGCCACCTCGAACATCGTGCCCGACGGCCTCTACAAGGACGGCCTGCAGCGCGCGCGCTTCCTGCCGGCCATCGCGCTGCTCAAGGAGCACACCGAGATCGTCAACGTCGACAGCGGCGTGGACTATCGCCTGCGCGCCCTGGAGCAGGCGCAGCTGTTTCACTATCCGCTGAGCGACGAGGTCGAGGCGGCGATGGCCAAGAGCTTCCGTTCGCTCACCGTCGAGTGCAACGACCTCTGCGAAGACGTGCCGCTGATGATCGAGAATCGCGAGATCCGCGCTCGCCGCACCTGCGAAGACGTCGCCTGGTTCGATTTCCGCGCCCTCTGCGACGGTCCGCGCAGCCAGAACGACTACATCGAGCTGGGCAAGATCTTCCAGACGGTGCTGGTCAGCAACGTCGAGCAGATGGACGCGCTCAAGGACGACATGGCGCGGCGCTTCATCAACCTGGTCGACGAATTCTACGATCGCCAGGTCAAGCTGATCCTGTCGGCCGAAGTGGAGCTCAAGGACCTCTATTCCGGTGGCCGCCTGGAGTTCGAATTCCAGCGCACCCTCAGCCGCCTGCTGGAAATGCAGTCCCACGAATACCTGGCCCGTCCGCACAAGCCGTGAACCCTGCCCGGGTTGAAGGATCAATCCTTTGACCCAGGTTTTCGGGAGGTACGTGTGAATTCCGATCCCTTTGCCGAATGGGACGGCTCGCCCGCCCAGGCGCGCATCCTGCAGAAGCAACTGGCCACCCAGGTCCTCTTGCACGACGACTTCGGCTCGCCGCGGCGTTACGCCGGGGTCGACGTGGGCTTCGAGGAGGGTGGCGAGATCACCCGTGCGGTCGCCGTCCTGCTGGATGCCGAGACCCTGCAGCCACTGGCCCATGCCGTCGCCCGCATCCCCACCGTGATGCCCTATGTGCCGGGCCTACTGTCCTTTCGCGAATTGCCGGCGCTGCTCCAGGCCCTGGCGGAATTGCCGGAGACGCCCGAGCTGGTGTTCTGCGACGGCCATGGCATCGCCCATCCGCGCCGGCTGGGCATCGCCGCCCATCTCGGGGTGGTCACCGGTCTGCCGACGATCGGCGTGGCCAAGAAGATTCTCACCGGTCACCACAGCGAACTCGCCGAGACGCGCGGTAGCCAGGTCGACTTGCGGGATCGCGAGGGCGGGGCGATCGGCACGGTGCTGCGCAGCAAGGACCGGGTCAAGCCGCTGATCGTCTCGCCCGGGCACCGGGTCAGCCTGGCCAGCGCACCGGCGCTGGTCATGGCCTGCGTCAGACGTCACCGCCTGCCGGAACCGACGCGGCTGGCCGATCACCTGGCCTCCCGTCGCCAGGGTTCGGCGGCGACCCAGGCGCTATTTTCTTTCTAGCTTCCAGTTGCTTTTCTGGCGTGAACGGGTATCATGCCGCAGCTTTCTTGGCGGGGGATGCCTAAGCCTGCCGAGATCGCCGTAGCGGACGCCGACCCGAGCCCCCGAAGAGCGTCTGTTTCCGGCTGCCCCCGACTTGTCTGGGGTTGCACTGTTGTGTAGAATTTGCCGTCTTTTTACCAGGGCGGCCTCTGAGGCCATAGAGAATGAAAACTTTCACCGCAAAACCGGAAACCGTTAAGCGCGACTGGTACGTCGTCGACGCTGCTGGCCAGACTCTGGGTCGTCTGGCTACTGAAATCGCCACTCGCCTGCGTGGCAAGCACAAGCCCGAATACACCCCTCACGTTGACACCGGCGACTACATCGTCGTCATCAACGCCGAGCAGGTTCGTGTGACCGGTGCCAAGACTACCGACAAGATGTACTACCATCACTCCGGTTTCCCGGGTGGCATCAAGTCGATCAACTTCGAAAAGCTGATCGCCCGTGCTCCCGAGCGCGTCATCGAGACCGCCGTCAAGGGTATGCTGCCGAAGAACCCGCTGGGCCGCGACATGTATCGCAAGCTCAAGGTGTACAAGGGTGCGAACCATCCGCACACCGCTCAGCAGCCCCAAGAACTCAAGTTTTAATCGGGATAGTACAACATGTCGGCAACTCAAAATTACGGTACCGGCCGTCGTAAGACTGCCACCGCTCGTGTCTTCCTCCGTCCGGGCACTGGCAAGATCTCCATCAACGATCGCGCTCTGGACACCTTCTTCGGTCGCGAGACCGCGCGCATGGTCGTGCGTCAGCCCCTCGAGCTGACCGAGACCCTGGAGAAGTTCGACGTCTACGTTACCGTCGCTGGCGGTGGTGTGAGCGGTCAGGCCGGTGCTATCCGTCACGGCATCACCCGTGCGCTGATCGAGTACGACGAAGGCTACCGCAGCTCCCTGCGCAAAGCCGGTTACGTCACTCGTGACGCCCGTGAAGTCGAGCGTAAGAAAGTCGGTCTGCGCAAAGCGCGTAAGCGTCCGCAGTACTCCAAGCGTTAATCCTTCGGGATACGCTCGAAAAACCCAGCCAAGCGGCTGGGTTTTTTTATGCCTGGGATTTTTCGGCGAAGAGTGCGCAGGGCCGATGGGGTGGATTCGCCGCCAAAGGTCGGCATTCAGGTATCCGCCGAAAGTTGTGCTTCGCTACGCTCAACGCCAACCTGCGTCGATTCCCTCGGGCATCGTAGGCTGGGTTGAGGCAGCTCCACCGCCGAAGCCCAACAACTAGCCCACCTCCCAATGTTGGGCTTCGCTAACGCTCAACGCCAACCTACATCGTTTGCCTCGGGCACCGTAGGTTGAGTTGAGGCGGCTCCACCGCCGAAGCCCAACAATCCGCCCATCTCCCCGTTTTGGGCTTCGCTACGCTCAACGCCAACCTACATCGATTCCCTCGGGCACTGTAGGTTGGCTTGAGGCAGCTCCACCGCCGAAGCCCAACCAATCAGCCCGTTTCCCAGTGCTGGGCTTCGCTACGTCCAGCGCCAAACCACGTCGATTCCCTAGGCCCGTAGGTTGAGTTGAGGCGGCTTCATCGCCATAGGCAGCCCTTCATCGCGGGTAGGGCTCCAGTGCGTAGGGGGCTAGCCTGCGTCGATCTGCCGGGACCGGCTCGTCACCCTCGATGCGCCATGCCCACCCGAATCCGAGGCATAAAAAAGGGGCGCCTAGGCGCCCCTTTTCATGGCTGGCGGAGATCAGCCGGGATGATTTTCCCGCGACTCCTTGAGCTTGCGATCGAGTTCGGCCTGGGTGGCTTCATCCTCTTTCACCGCATCGGCCTTGGGAGCCTCCGCAGGGGTGTCGGCTTCGCCGGTCAGGGCGACGGTAGCCGCTTCTTCCTGCGCAGGGCTGGGCACGATTTCCACGGGCTCTTCCACCACGATCGGCGCCGATTCGGCTTCGGCCGCAGGCGACTCTTCAGCGATCGGGGCCGGCTGGGCCTCGGGCGTCTGTTGCGGATCGACGGTACCTACCGCCGCGGTGGCAAAGGTTTCCTCGGTTTCTGCAATGGCGCCCAGGGCAGGGGCCTGAGCGTCCTGCTCGGCCTGCTTGGCGCGTGCCGCTTCAGCTTCACGTGCCAGGCGCTCGCGACGACGGCGCTCACGCGGATCGTTGGAGGCGCGACCGGCAGCCGATTCCGCAGCTTCGGTCTCGATCGGTGCTGCGGGAATGGGCGCGGTGGCCGTTACCGGAGCAGTCTGCTCGACCACCGGCGTGGTGATCTCGACTTCCTGGTGCGGCGCACGCTCGTCCTGCAGCTGGCTCACCTGGGGGGTGAGGATCTCCGGCTGGGCAGGGGCGTCCGCTGCGGGCTGCTCCATTGCAGCCTCCTGGGTGGCTTCGGTGGCGGCCGGGGTTTCGGCGGTGGCTGCCGACTCCTGCTGGCGAACGTCACGAACCTCTTCCTGGGTGGCAATGGCGGTCACGCTTTCGCTGACCACGACGGCGGTACCCAGGGCGACCGCGGCCGGCGCGACAGAGGCGTCGGTGGCGGCAGCGCCTTGCTCTTCGTCTTCGATGAAGTTGCCGTTGGCATCACGCTGACGCTCGCGACGGTTGCTGCGACGACGCTGACCGCGGGAGCGGCGACGCGGACGCTCTTCGCCTTCTTCCAGCTCTTCGTTGCCTTCCAGCACCTCTTCTTCGTTCAGCTCTTCGGCGCTGGCCGCTTCCTGGCGCTCTTCGCGGGCCTTGCGTTCTTCGCGCGGCTGCCGCTCTTCACGCGGCTTGCGCTCTTCGCGTGGCTGCCGCTCTTCGCGCGCCGGACGCTCTTCAGCGTTCACGCGCTCTTCGCGGGGTTGACGCTCCTCACGCGGTTGACGCTCTTCGCGGGGCTGACGCTCCTCACGCGGCTGGCGCTCTTCGCGAGTGGCACGCTCCTCGCGGGGCTGACGCTCTTCACGCGGCTGACGCTCCTCGCGGGGCTGGCGTTCTTCGCGCGGTTGGCGCTCTTCGCGATTGGCGCGCTCTTCGCGGGGCTGACGCTCCTCGCGCGCCGGGCGGTCTTCCCGGGCCTGACGCTCTTCGCGCGGCTGGCGCTCTTCACGCGGCTTGCGCTCTTCGCGGGCCGGGCGCTCGCTGCGCTCGCCGCGATCGGCGCGCGGCTGGCGTTCTTCGCGCGGCTTGCGCTCGTCGTCACGACGGCCTTCACGGCGGCGATTCTGCTGACGACCGTTGCGGCGCTCGTCCTGGCGACGCTGCTCGTCGCTGCTCTTGGGCGCTTCCGGAGTGGCAGCGGTCTTGTCGACCATGGGCTGCTCTTCGGTCTTGCCGGCGAACAGGCTGACCAGGGACTTCACCAAGCCCTTGAACAGGTTCGGCTCGGCGGTGGTCTTGGCGGCAGGGGCAGCAGGAGCGACCACTTCGGCGGCGACCGGGGTGGGAGCCGGTGCGCGCTCGGGCGCCACCTTCACGGCCGCTTCCTGGCGCACCAGGGTACGGGTGGAGCTGACCGGCTGCACCTCTTCGGCTTCGGTGTTGGCCATCTCGTAGCTGGACTGGCTGTTCAGCAGCTCGGGATTGTCGTCACGCAGACGCTGCACTTCGAAGTGCGGGGTCTCGATGTGATCGTCCGGCAGGATGATGATGCGCACGCGGGTGCGCAGCTCGATCTTGGTGATGCTGTTGCGCTTCTCGTTGAGGAGGAAGGACGCCACCTGGATGGGTACGTGGGCGCGTACCTCGGCGGTGCGATCCTTGAGGGCTTCTTCCTCGATCAGGCGCAGGATGGCCAGCGACAGGGATTCCACATCGCGGATGATGCCCTGGCCGTTGCAACGGGGGCAGACGATGCCGCTGGTTTCGCGCAGGGAAGGGCGCAGGCGCTGGCGGGACATTTCCAGCAGGCCGAAGCGGGAGATGCGACCGATCTGCACGCGGGCGCGGTCGGCTTCCAGGGCTTCGCGGACGCGATCTTCCACGGCGCGCTGGTTCTTGACCGGGGTCATGTCGATGAAGTCGATGACGATCAGGCCGCCGATGTCGCGCAGGCGCAGCTGGCGGGCGATTTCCTCGGCCGCTTCCAGGTTGGTCTGCAGGGCGGTTTCTTCGATGTCGCCACCCTTGGTGGCGCGCGCCGAGTTGATGTCGATGGACACCAGGGCCTCGGTGGGATCGATGACGATGGAGCCGCCGGACGGCAGCTTCACTTCACGCTGGAAGGCGGTCTCGATCTGGCTTTCGATCTGGAAGCGATTGAACAGTGGGACGCTGTCCTGGTAGAGCTTGATCTTGCTGGCGTACTGCGGCATCACCTGGCGGATGAAGCTCAGGGCTTCTTCCTGGGCTTCGACGCTGTCGACCAGGACTTCACCGATGTCCTGACGCAGGTAGTCGCGGATGGCGCGGATGATGACGTTGCTTTCCTGATAGATCAGGAAGGGGCCCTTGCGCTCACCCGAGGCTTCGGTGATGGCGGACCAGAGTTGCAACAGGTAATCGAGGTCCCACTGCAGTTCTTCGGTGCTGCGGCCTAGGCCGGCGGTGCGCACGATCAGGCCCATGTCGCCCGGGGCGTTCAGGCCGTTCAGGGCTTCGCGCAGTTCGTTGCGCTCTTCACCCTCGATGCGACGGGAGATGCCGCCGGCACGGGGATTGTTGGGCATCAGCACCAGGTAGCGACCAGCGAGGCTGATGAAGGTGGTCAGGGCGGCGCCCTTGTTGCCGCGCTCTTCCTTTTCGACCTGGACGACTACTTCCTGGCCTTCGGAGAGCACTTCCTTGATGTTGACGCGGCCTTCCGGGTTCTTCTTGAAGTATTCCCGGGAGATTTCCTTCAGCGGGAGGAAGCCGTGGCGATCAGCGCCGAAGTCGACGAAGGCGGCTTCCAGACTGGGTTCGATGCGGGTGATGCGGCCTTTGTAGATGTTGGCCTTTTTCTGTTCGCGGGCTCCGGACTCGATGTCCAGGTCGAACAGCCGTTGACCGTCGACCAGGGCAACCCGCAATTCCTCGGGCTGGGTCGCGTTGATGAGCATTCTCTTCATGTAATACCACTACGTTCCGGGCTCTCGGCCCGCAGGGTGGCAACAGGATTCAAGAGAAGGGTGCACGGGGTCGTATCGAAACCGGGCAAAGCCGGCCTTCGTGTCCAGCAGCAGGCCCTGGGGCGTGCCGCGACTACGTCTCCTGCAGGCGCTTGAGCGACTGCCGTTGCAGCTCCACAGGAGGAGGAATCAACCAGGCATGGTGCGGGCGTGACAGCCGAAAGGCTCGGGCAGCCGGGTCGTCGCGGGATTCGTGTCAGGTGTCGCTCGGTTGGAGCATCGGCCGTTGGCCTTGAGGCTTCCACCTGCGATCGTCACCTTGGCCGAAGCTGGGCGCGAAGCGGGCTGCAGGCGTACTGTCAGGCTACGCGATACGCTGGTTGTGCATCTCCATCCTGCACACAATCTTCAGGAATCAGGTGCCGCCCGCAAGGTCCGGAGCGGTTGTCGTTTTACAGCTGGCACCCTGGGTGCCGCTGCCTTGGTTACCAGGCGGATCGCAGATCGCCACTCACCCCCTTGGGCAGAGTCGGCGTTCTGCTGGACGGCCAGACGTCCAGTGACTATTGCATTTGCAGCCTATATTCGCGGGCGGAATCTACGGCCTCGCGAGCGGTGCCATCCAGACAGGACTGATAACCGCCTCCGGACTATAGCAGCAAGCTTTAAGTGCTTCAAATAAGGGAAAATTGCTATCATCTGCCGATGACTAAGCCTCCTTCTCCCAGCACTGGCGTTCAATTGCTCGATGTGCCCGCCGACTATGCTGGCCAGCGCATCGACAACTTCCTGCGTACCCACCTCAAGGGTGCGCCCAAGACCCTTATCTATCGCATCCTGCGCAAGGGCGAAGTACGGGTGAACAAGGGCCGCATCAAGCCCGACTACCGCCTGCAGGCCGGCGACCAGATCCGCGTACCGCCGCTGCGTCTGTCCGAGCCCGACGAGCCGGCGCCCCTGGCCAGGGGACTGCTCGAGCGTCTGGAGGATTCCATCGTCCACGAGGACAAGGCCCTCATCGTCATCAACAAGCCGGCCGGGATCGCTGTGCACGGCGGCAGTGGCCTGTCCGGTGGGGTCATCGAGGTCTTTCGCCAGCTGCGTCCCGACGCCCGCGACATCGAGCTGGTCCATCGTCTCGACCGGGATACCTCGGGCCTGCTGATGATCGCCAAGAAGCGCAGCATGCTGCGCTTCCTGCACGAGGCCCTGCGCGGCGACGGCGTCGACAAGCGCTATCACGCCCTGGTGCGCGGCCACTGGCCGGCGGCCAAGAAGAAGATCAGCGCGCCCCTGCTCAAGAACACCCTCAGATCCGGCGAGCGCATGGTCGAGGTCAATGACGAAGGCAAGGAAGCGCTCACCGAATTCCGCGTGCTGCGGCGCTACGGCGAATTCGCCACCCTGGTCGAGGCGCGGCCGGTGACCGGGCGTACCCACCAGATCCGCGTCCATGCCCGCCACGCCGGACACGCCATCGCCGGCGATCCCAAGTACGGCGACGAAGACTTCTCCCAGGAGATTCGCGAGCTGGGCGGCAAGCGGCTGTTCCTGCACTCGGCGAGCCTGGTGATTCCGCTGCCCGAAGGCGGCGAGTTGCGCCTGGAAGCGCCGGTCGACAGCATCTGGAGTCAGACGCTGGAGCGTCTGGATGCCTGATTACCAGCTGCTGATCTTCGACTGGGACGGCACCCTGGCGGATTCCATCGGCCGGATCGTCGAGGTGATGCACGTGGCGGCCGAGCAACTGGGGTTGCCACCGCGCAGCGATGTGGCCATCAAGGGCATCATCGGCCTGGAATTGGTCGCGGCCATCCAGACGCTCTATCCGCACTTGGTCACTCCGGCGCAGATCGAGGGCTTTCGCGATGCCTACAGCGCCGAATTCGTCCGTCGCGAACAGCAGGCGTCGCCTCTGTTTCCGGATGTGCTGAGCGGGCTGCAGCGCTTTCGCGCCCAGGGCTACCAGCTGGCCGTGGCGACGGGAAAGAGCCGGCGCGGCCTGGCCCGCTCGCTGCAGCAGCATGGCTTGAGCGAGTTCTTCGACATCACCCGTTGCGCCGACGAGGCCGCCGGCAAGCCCGATCCGCAGATGGTCGAGGAGATCCTCGCCCATTGCCGCGTGGCGCCGGAGCGCGCCCTGCTGATCGGGGATGCGGTGTTCGACCTGGAAATGGCCCGCCGTGCCGGGGTCGCTGCGGTCGGAGTGGCCTATGGGGCCCAGCCGGCGGAGGTGCTGAGGGATTTCGGGCCGCGCCTGGTGATCGAAGCTTTCGCGGACCTGGCGCTATGGCTGGGTGACAACGTTGTGGTCAGGAGTGAGGTTGGGCATGGCTGACGAGTGGAAGGAAGACAGCGGACGTGCGCGTCCGGCGGACGACAAGACCTGGGCCCTGATCGAGAAGACCATGCTCGCCAGCGTGCGCGAGCAGCGGCGGGCGCGGCGCTGGGGCATCTTTTTCAAGCTGCTGACCTTCGCCTACCTGATCGTCATGCTGGTGCTGTTCACGCCCCTGCTGTCGCTGGGCAAGAAGGGTGGGGTGACCGAGTCCGGCGCCCATACCGCGCTCATCGAACTCAAGGGCGTGATCGCCGACGACGAGAAGGCCAGTGCCGACAATGTGGTCACGGCCCTGCGCAAGGCCTTCGACGACAGCAACACCCGTGGCGTGGTGCTGCGCATCAACAGTCCGGGCGGCAGTCCGGTGCAGTCCGGCTACATCTATGACGAGATCAAGCGCCTGCGCGGTCTGCATCCGGATATCAAGCTGTACGCGGTGATCACCGACCTGGGGGCCTCCGGCGCCTACTATGTGGCCAGCGCGGCCGACGCCATCTATGCCGACAAGGCCAGCCTGGTCGGCTCCATCGGCGTGACGGCCGCTTCCTTCGGTTTCGTCGGCACCATGGAAAAGCTGGGCGTGGAGCGCCGGGTCTACACCTCGGGCGAACACAAGGCCTTCCTCGATCCCTTCCAGCCGCAGAAGCCCGAAGAGACCCGTTTCTGGCAGCAGGTGCTGGATACCACCCATCAGCAGTTCATCGACAGCGTCAAGAAGGGGCGTGGCGACCGGCTCAAGGTCGAGGGTCATCCGGAGCTGTTCTCCGGGCTGGTCTGGTCCGGCGAGCAGGCGCTGTCCCTGGGGCTGATCGATGGCCTCGGCAGCGCCAGCTATGTGGCGCGCGATGTGGTCAAGGAAGAGCGGCTGGTCGACTACACCCAGGAAGACTCGCCCTTCGACCGTTTCGCCAAGCGCCTGGGCGCCAGTGTCGCCGAGCGCCTGGCGCTCTACATGGGCTGGCAGGGTCCGGCGCTGCGCTAGGGCGACAGCCTGCAGGTCTCAAGGGACCTGCAGGCCAGCCTCCCGCAGCAGTGCGGCGAGGCGGATGAGAGGGAGGCCGATCAGGCTGGTCGGGTCGTCCCCCTGCATGGCCTCGAACAAGGCGATGCCCAGGCCCTCGGCCTTGAAGCTGCCGGCGCAATCGTAGGGCTGTTCCGCCAGCAGGTAGCGGTCGATCGTCGCAGCCTCGAGCGGGCGAAAGCGCACCTGGAAATCCACCACCTCGCTGCGGCACTCCCCGGTGCGGCTGTCCAGCACGGCCAGTCCGGTATGGAACACCAGGGTGCGACCGCTGGCCCGGGCCAGTTGCTGCCGGGCTCGCTCATGGGTCAGGGGCTTGCCGAGGATCTCGCCGTCGATGGCGGTCGCCTGATCCGAGCCGATGATCAGGGTCGGCTCCGGCTGGTCGGCCAGGGCAGCGGCCTTGGCCCGGGCCAGGCGCTCCACCAGCGCCCTCGGGCTTTCGCCGGGCCGCGGCGTTTCGTCGATGTCCGGCGATTGATGAGCGAAGGGCAGCTGGAGCCTTTCCAGCAATTGGCGGCGGTAAGGCGAGCTGGAAGCGAGTAGAATGAGAGGCATCAGTTTGTTCTCGGGCGAGATCGACCAGAGGTCGGTCGGAGTCGCTTCGGGGTTAATTTCCTTTGACAGCCGTAAGGCCGTCCCTATAATGGCGCGCTTATGTTGAATGGGCCAATTCCACCTCAGGTCGATCCTCGCAAATTGGCGGATCGCGGCGTAACCCTCAAGGGTGAGCTGCCTCTCGCGAACATGCGGCGTGTCGGCGAGCAGCTCGTGAAGTCCGAAGGCGCGGTAGCCGTCGTCCTCGACTTCGGGCGTGATCAACAGCGGCAGTTCGTTATCCGCGGTGTCCTCGATACCGCGGTCGAGATGATCTGCCAGCGTTGTCTGGAGCCGGCAGTGCTTCCCATCCACAGCGAATTCGATTTCGCCGTGCTCTGGGAGGGGCAGTCGGCCGATGCCTTGCCACAGGGTTACGATGCCCTGGAGGTTGGCGAAGATCCGCTGGATCTGCATAGCCTGATCGAAGAAGAGCTGTTGCTCGCTCTGCCGATCATCCCTGTGCATCCGGAAGGGGATTGCCAGCATCCGGAAGGTTTCGAGGCGCCCGAAGAGCCGGCGGACGAGGAAAAGCGACCCAACCCGTTCAGTGTACTTGCGCAGTTGAAGCGTGACCCAAACGTTTAGGAGTTAAATCATGGCTGTTCAGCAGAACAAAAAATCCCGTTCCGCTCGCGACATGCGTCGTTCGCACGACGCCCTCGAAGCGAACGCTCTGTCCGTGGAAAAGAGCACCGGTGAAGTTCACCTGCGCCACCACGTGTCGCCCGACGGTTTCTACCGCGGTCGCAAAGTGATCGACAAGGGTTCCGACGAGTAATCCTCGATCGAAATCGTCATCGCGATCGATGCAATGGGCGGGGACTTCGGTCCCCGCTGCATTGTTCCTGCTTCATTCGACGCTCTCGAGCGTTTCCCCGCCCTACATCTTCTCCTCTGTGGTCAGCGCGACGCCCTGTCGGCCTGGTCACCGCCTGCCTCCCTCGCCAATCGCCTGCAGTTCGACTACGTCGATGCTCTTGTCGGGCCCGATGAGCGCCCCGCTGCCGTGGTGCGGAGTCGTACCCGGACGTCCATGCATGCTGCGCTCGACGCGGTCCGGCAGGGGCGTGCCCAGGGCTGCCTGAGCGCCGGCAATACCGGGGCCTGGATGGCGCTCGCGCGACAGCTGCTGGGAACGCTGCCGGACATCGATCGACCCGCGATGATGTCGGCGTTGCCTGGACGGGGAGAGCACCAGACGCTGCTGCTCGATCTCGGCGCCAATCTCGACAGCTCGGCCGAACAGCTGGTGCAATTCGCCTATCTGGGGGCGGGTGCGGCCCAGGCGCGTGGCCTGGTGCGGCCAAGGGTCGCGCTGCTCAATGTCGGGCGCGAACCGGGCAAGGGCACGCCGGTGATCCAGGAGGCGGCACGGCGCCTCGCCCAGAGTCAGGCCTTCGACTTCATCGGCTTCGTCGAGGGCAGCGATCTCTATGCCGCCGTCGCGGACGTGGTGGTCTGCGATGGCTTCACCGGCAATGCGGTGCTCAAGTCCGGCGAGGCGCTGCTGCGCCTGCTGGTCGAGCGCAGTGGCACGGCCTCCTGGCTCGAGCGTCAGTTGCTGCAGCCCTGGCTGGCCCGGCGTTTCCGCCACTGGGATCCGGAGCTGCGCAACGGCGCGAGCTTTCTCGGCCTGAATGCGGTGGTGGTGAAAAGCCATGGCGCGGCAGGCGAAGTCGGTCTCGTTCAGGCCATCGAGCGCGCCCTGCGCGATGTGGAGACTGATCTCCCCGGGCGGATCCGGTTAAACTTGGCGGCTCTGAAAGCGGTGTGACCGACCGGTCGACACCGACATCTCAGTCTGTCAGTGGCGGAACCGCGGTTTCGCCAGCAATGGACCTACAAGAGACCTGCCTATGTCTGCCTCTCTCGCTTTCGTCTTTCCCGGTCAGGGCTCCCAGGCCCTGGGCATGCTGGGTGAGCTGGCCACGCACCACGCACTGATCGGCGAAACCTTCGCCGAAGCCTCCGCCGTCCTCGGCTACGACCTCTGGGCGCTGACCCAGCAGGGCCCGCAGGAGTCGCTCAACCAGACCGACCGTACCCAGCCCGCCATCCTGACCGCTTCCATCGCGCTGTGGCGTCTGTGGCTGGCCGAGGGCGGCGCCAAGCCGGCCTATGTCGCCGGGCACAGCCTGGGCGAATACTCGGCACTGGTCGCCGCGGGCAGCCTGCCGTTCGCCGAGGCGGTACGCCTGGTGGCGCGCCGGGGTGAGCTGATGCAGCAGGCGGTGCCGGCCGGGCAGGGCGGCATGGCCGCCATCCTCGGGCTGGAAGACGCCCAGGTGCTGGCCGCCTGTGCCGAAGCCGCCCAGGGCGAGGTCGTCAGCGCAGTCAACTTCAATGCCCCGGGTCAGGTGGTGATCGCCGGTGCCGCCGCGGCGGTGGAGCGCGCCATCGAGGCCTGCAAGGCCCTGGGCGCCAAGCGCGCCGTGGCCCTGCCGGTCAGCGTGCCCTCCCACTGCGAACTGATGCGCCCGGCGGCCGAGCGCTTCGCCGAGGACGTGCGTGGCTGCACCTGGAGCCAGCCGCAGATTCCGGTGGTGCAGAACGTCAATGCCGGCGTCAACACCGACCTGGACAGTCTCCAGCAGGATCTGCTGGCCCAGCTGTACAGCCCGGTGCGCTGGGTCGAATCCGTGCAGTACCTGGCGGCCCAGGGCGTCACCCACCTGGTGGAGTGCGGCCCCGGCAAGGTGCTGGCCGGTCTGAACAAGAGATGCGTCAAGGGCGTGGAAACGCTGGCCCTGGACACCCCCGACGCCTTCGCCGCCGCGCGCGCGGCTTTTTGAATCGAGGAAAACGAGATGAGTCTGCAAGGTAAGGTCGCCCTGGTCACGGGCGCTACCCGTGGTATCGGTCAAGCCATCGCCCTGGAACTGGGTCGGTTGGGCGCCACCGTGATCGGCACCGCGACCAGCGAGGCGGGCGCCCAGCGCATCGCCGAGTCGCTCAAGGCCAACGGCATCGAAGGCACCGGCCTGGTGCTCAACGTGTCCGACAACGCCTCCGTCGCGGCCGCCCTCGAGCAGGTCCAGACCCAGTTCGGCGCCCCGTCGATCCTGGTCAACAACGCCGGCATCACCCGCGACAACCTGATGCTGCGGATGAAGGACGATGAGTGGTTCGACGTGATCGATACCAACCTCAACAGCCTGTTCCGCCTGTCCAAGGCCGTGCTCAAGGGCATGACCAAGGGCCGCTGGGGTCGCATTGTCAGCATCGGCTCGGTGGTGGGTGCCATGGGCAACGCCGGCCAGGCCAACTATGCCGCCGCCAAGGCCGGTCTCGAGGGCTTCACCCGGGCACTGGCCCGCGAGGTGGGTTCGCGCAACATCACCGTCAACGCCGTGGCCCCGGGTTTCATCGACACCGACATGACTCGTGAACTGCCGGAAGCCCAGCGCACCGCGCTGCTGACCCAGATCCCGGCCGGCCGCCTCGGTCAGGCCGACGAGATCGCCAAGGTGGTCGGCTTCCTGGCGGGCGAGGGCGCGGCCTATGTGACCGGCGCCACGATCCCCGTCAACGGCGGAATGTACATGAGCTGACCGGCGTTACCCCCGCGCGGCTATTGCGCTAAGCTGGTAAACTGTCGGACCAGCAATGGCCGCGCATACGTCTTGATGTCGCGTCAGCTTGAAATACGGAAATCCCTTTCTATACACTTACGCGCAATCCGTTGTGCGGATTTTTCCTTTAGGAGTGAGAACACGGTATGAGCACCATCGAAGAACGCGTTAAGAAGATCGTCGCTGAGCAGCTCGGCGTGAAGGAAGAGGAAGTTACCAACAGCGCTTCCTTCGTCGAGGATCTGGGCGCCGACTCCCTTGACACCGTCGAACTGGTGATGGCTCTGGAAGAGGAATTCGAGACCGAAATCCCGGACGAGCAGGCTGAGAAGATCACCACCGTCCAGGAAGCTATCGACTACATCGTTGCTCACCAGCAATAAGTAGTCGCCAGTTTCGGACACAAGAAGCCGCACGTCCTGTAGGGCGTGCGGCTTTTCTTTAGGTCCAAGGTCAAGATCGATGGAATCGGCTTTTTTTAAGAGGGGTGGCCGCCCCGGAAGGACAAGAGGAGTTGGGTGTGTCGCGTAGACGTGTCGTGATCACGGGTATGGGCATGGTATCGCCGCTTGGCGCCGATGTGGCGAGCAGCTGGGAAGGCATCCTGGCCGGTCGCAGCGGTATCGCGCCGATCGAGCATATGGACGTCTCTGCCTTCAGCACGCGGATCGGCGGATCGGTAAAGGGATTCGACGTGGAGCAGTACCTGTCCGCGAAGGAAGCCCGCAAGCTGGATCTGTTCATCCAATACGGTCTCGCTGCCAGTTTCCAGGCCATGCGTGACAGCGGTCTCGAGATCAACGATGGCAATCGCGAGCGCGTGGGCGTCGCCATGGGTTCCGGCATCGGTGGACTGACCAATATCGAGGCGAATTGCCAGTCGCTGCTCGCCCAGGGTCCACGCCGTATTTCCCCCTTTTTCGTACCGGGCTCCATCATCAACATGGTGTCCGGCTTCCTGTCGATCCACCTGGGTCTGCAGGGTCCCAACTATGCCATCGCCACCGCCTGTACCACGGCGACGCACTGCATCGGCATGGCGGCGCGCAACATCGCCTACGGCGAGGCCGATGCCATGGTCGCCGGCGGTTCGGAGATGGCGACCTCGGGTCTGGGTTTGGGTGGCTTCGGCGCGGCGCGTGCCCTGTCGACCCGCAACGACGATCCGACCCGTGCCAGCCGTCCCTGGGATCGCGACCGTGACGGCTTCGTGCTGTCCGATGGCGCCGGCGCCCTGGTGCTGGAAGAGTACGAGCACGCCAAGGCGCGGGGCGCCCGCATCTATGCCGAGCTGATCGGTTTCGGCATGAGTGCGGACGCCTTCCACATGACCGCCCCGCCGGAAGACGGCGCGGGTGCCGCGCGCTGCATGAAGGCGACCCTCAAGGACGCCGGTATCGCGCCGGAAGCGGTCGACTACGTCAATGCCCACGGCACCTCCACGCCGGCCGGCGACCTGGCCGAAGTGGCGGCCCTGAAGCAGGTGTTCGGCGAGCAGGCCAAGCGCCTGAGCGTGAGTTCGACCAAGTCCATGACCGGTCACCTGCTGGGTGCCGCCGGTGCGGTGGAAGCCATCTTCACGGTGCTCGCCCTGCGCGATCAAGTGGCGCCGCCCACCATCAATCTGGACAATCCCAGCGACGGCTGCGATCTGGACTTCGTACCCCACGAGGCGCGGCAGCGGCCCATCGAAGTGGCCCTGTCCAACTCGTTCGGCTTTGGTGGCACCAACGGCAGTCTGGTGTTCCGGCGCTTCGACGCTTGATCCAGGACTGGCTCAATGGCCAACCGCTGGATCCCGGTCTGCAACGCGACCGGGGTCTGGCCTATGGCGATGGGCTGTTCGAGACCATCGCGGTTCGCCGGGGCCAGCCACGTCTGCTGGAGCGTCATCTGCAGCGGCTGGCCACCGGTTGCCAGCGACTGCGCCTTCCCTGCGACATCGCTCAGCTGGACGCCGAGATCCGCGCCTATGCGGCGCTGCTGGGCGAGGGCGTCGCCAAGTTGCTGCTCACCCGCGGTGACGGCCTGCGCGGGTATGCCCCGCCCGCCGAGCCCGAGGTGCGGCGTCTGTTGCTGGGCTCTCCCGTCCCGGCCTATTCGGCGGCCCATGCCACCGAAGGCATCGACCTCTATCCCTGTACCACCCGCCTGGCCCATCAGCCGTTGCTGGCCGGACTCAAGCACCTGAATCGACTCGAGCAGGTCCTGGCGCGGGGGGAGTGGAATGACAGCCGCTATGCCGAAGGCCTGATGCTGGATCAGGACGGCAGGCCGATCGAGGGCGTGTTCAGCAATCTGTTCCTGGTCCGCGCCGGGCGGCTGCTGACCCCCGCGCTGGACGGCTGTGGCGTGGCCGGCGTGTTGCGCGGTCTGCTGCTCGATATCGCTGTCCGGGAAGGCATCCGGACCGAAGTCCTGCCGCTAGCGCTGGACGATCTGCTGGCGGCCGACGAAGTTTTCCTCTGCAACAGCCAGTACGGTATCTGGCCCGTGCGCCGGTACGCAGCCGCGAACTGGTCCGTGGGGCCGGTGACCCGTAAACTGCAAGGTTCGATAAACGAGATTCTGGAATAGCCGATGCGCAAGGCGAGAGCTCTGCTTACGGCGCTGCTGGCCGCTGGCGGCCTGCTGCTGGTCCTGGCCGGTTGGCGCCAGCACCAGGCGCTGATTCAGCCGCTGAAGGTCGACGGCGAGCAACTGATCGAGATCCCCAAGGGCGGTACCCCGGGCGGCAGCCTGCTGCGCCTGGAAGAGCAGGGCGTGCTCGACGGCGCCTTCTGGCTGCGCCTGTACTGGCGCTTCAATCTGGCCGGGCAGACGCTGCACAGCGGTGAATACCGCCTGACCCCCGGCATGACGGTGGAGCAGTTGTTCAGCCTCTGGCGCAAGGGCGAAGTGGTGCAGTACGGCCTCACCCTGGTGGAAGGCTGGAATTTCCGTCAGGTACGCGCCGCCCTAGCGCGGCAGCCCAAGCTCGAGCATGACACCGCCGAGCTGGACGATGCCGCCCTGATGAAGCGCCTGGGCCTGGACGGCCAGCACCCCGAAGGGCGTTTCTTTCCCGATACCTATCGCTATGTGAAGGGCCAGCGCGAATCCGATCTGTTGCGCCAGGCCAACCAGCGCCTGCAGGCCGTGCTCGATCAGGAGTGGCAGGCACGCGATCCCGCGGTGCCCTACCAGGACGCCTACCAGGCGCTGATCATGGCCTCGCTGGTGGAAAAGGAGACCGGCGTGCCCGAGGAACGCGACGAGATCGCCGGGGTCTTCGTCCGTCGCCTGGCGGCCGGCATGCTGCTGCAGACCGATCCCACGGTGATCTACGGCATGGGCGAGCGCTACAACGGCCGCATCACCCGCGCCGATCTGCGCGAGCCGTCGCCCTACAACACCTATCTCAACGCGGGACTACCGCCGACGCCGATCGCCATGCCCGGTCGCGAGGCCATCCATGCGGCGCTGCATCCCAAGGACGGCGACAGCCTGTACTTCGTTGCCCGTGGCGACGGCAGCCATGTCTTTTCCAAGGACCTGGAGGCGCATAACCAGGCGGTTCGCGACTTCCAGCTCAAGCGGCGCTCCGACTACCGCTCCAGTCCCGCTCCGCAGACGCCCGACAGCAAGGAAACCCCATGACGGCAAACGGCCTGTTCATCACCCTCGAAGGCCCCGAGGGCGCGGGCAAGAGCACCAACCGCGACTATCTCGCCGAACTCCTCGGCGCCAGGGGGCGCGAGGTGGTGCTGACCCGCGAACCGGGTGGCACGCCGCTGGCCGAGCGCATCCGCGAGATCCTGCTGGCGCCGGCCGCCGAGCCCATGGCGGTGGATACCGAATTGCTGCTGATGTTCGCCGCTCGCGCCCAGCATCTGGCCCAGGTCGTCCGGCCCGCCCTGGCGCGCGGGGCCCTGGTGCTCTGCGATCGTTTCGTCGATGCGACCTATGCCTATCAGGGCGGCGGCCGCGGTGTGCCCGTGGAACGCATCGCCACCCTGGAAGCCTTCGTGCTGGGCGACCTGCAACCCGACCTGACCCTGGTCTTCGACCTGCCGGTGGAGATCGGCCTGGCGCGGGCGGCCCGGCGCGGCGCCCTGGATCGTTTCGAACAGGAGCAGCGCGCCTTCTTCGAGGCGGTGCGCCAGACCTATCTGGACCGTGCCCAGGCCGTGCCGGCGCGCTATCGCCTGATCGATGCCTCGCGCAGTCTGGCCGAGGTGCAGGCGGAGCTGCGTGCCCTGGTCGCCACCCTGGAGCCGACGCCAGGTGGCTGACGTCTATCCCTGGCAGCAGGAGCTCTGGGCGCGCATCTGGCCCCGGCGACAGCATCCCCATGCCTATCTGCTGCATGGCCCGCGCGGCATCGGCAAGCGCGACCTGGCCGAGCGCCTGGCCGCGCTGCTGTTGTGCCAGGCGCCCCAGGGCGCTGCCGCCTGCGGCCAGTGCAAGGCCTGCGCCCTGCTCAGGGCGGGGACCCATCCCGATTACTGCGTGATCCAGCCAGAAGAGGCCGAAAAGCCCATTCGCGTCGATCAGATCCGCGGCCTGGTGGACTTCGTCTCCCAGACCGCCCAGCTGGGCGGGCGCAAGCTGATCCTGCTGGAGCCGGTCGAGGCGATGAACCTCAATGCCGCCAACGCCCTGCTCAAGAGTCTGGAAGAGCCCTCGGGCGCTACCGTGTTGCTGCTGGTGAGCCATCAGCCGAGTCGCCTGCTGCCCACCGTGCGCAGTCGCTGCGTGCAACAGGCCTGTCCGGTGCCCTCGCGGGCCGAAAGTCTCGCCTGGCTGGGCGAGCGTCTGCCGGACCTCGAGGCGGAGGTCCGCACCCAGTTGCTGGTGCTGGCCGGCGGCTCGCCGCTGGCGGCCCTGCGTCTGCATGGCGAGGACGTGCTGGCCCGCCGGGCCCTGGTGGTGGAGGGGGTCAAGCGCCTGCTCAAGCGCCAGGCGGCGCCCAGTCAGCTGGCCGAGAGCTGGAATGCCGTGCCCCTGCCGCTGCTGCTCGACTGGTTCTGCGAATGGACCCATGGTGTGCTGCGCCAGCAGTGGGGTGGCGCCGATGCCGAGGCTGCGCCGGACATGGCCAAGGTGCTGGGTTATCTGGCGGAGAAGAGCGCGCCGCACGAGGTGCTGGCCCTGCAGGAATGGCTGCATGCCGAGCGGCAGAAGGTGCTGGGCAAAGCCAACCTCAACCGCGTATTGTTGCTGGAATCGCTGTTGATCCGCTGGGCCGGTCTGGTGCCCGGACGCTAGCGATCCGCGCGTCCGTCTTGCCTGTGTCGAGAGAATCTCATGAGTTTGCCGCAGAACCTGGGCCCCCGTAATGGCATCCTGTCCCTCACCATCAAGGACAAGTCGGTGCTCTACGCCGCCTACATGCCCTTCATCCGCAACGGTGGCCTGTTCATCCCGACCGGCAAGACCTACAAGCTCGGCGACGAGGTCTTCATGCTGCTCAACCTGATGGACGAGCCGGACAAGATCCCGGTCGCCGGCAAGGTGGTCTGGATCACGCCCAAGGGCGCCCAGGGCAACAGAGCCGCCGGGGTCGGCGTGCAGTTCAACGAAGGCGACAACACCGCGCGCAACAAGATCGAAACCTATCTGGCCGGCTCGCTGAAGTCGGACCGTCCCACCCATACCATGTGACGCCTACGCCGTCCCGCTCGGGGCGGGGCGTCGCTGCTGATTCAAGGCTATTTCCCGTGCACTTCGTCGACTCCCACTGTCACCTGGATCGACTCGATCTTTCCCTTCATGACGGTTCCCTGGATGCAGCGCTCGATGCCGCGCGCGCCCGGGGTGTCAGCCAGTTCCTCTGCATCGGCGTCGATGCCGGCAATGCCCCCACGGTGCAGGCCCTGGCCGAACGCTATGCCGACGTCCACTGCGCCGTGGGTATCCACCCGCTGGATGCCGCCCAGGGCAGCGCCATCGATCTCGACTGGCTGCTGGCGCGGCTGGCCCATCCGCGCGTCGCCGCCATCGGCGAGACCGGCCTCGACTATCACTACCAGCCCGACACCGCCGAGATCCAGCAGCGCTCCTTCGGCCTGCACCTCGAAGCGGCTCGGCGCACGGGGCTGCCGCTGGTGATCCATACCCGCGAGGCGCGCGCCGACACCCTGGCCATGCTGGGGGCCGCCGACCTGCCGGGCGCCGGGGTGCTGCACTGCTTCACCGAGGACTGGGCAACGGCCAAGGCCGCGCTGGATCTGGGCTTCTATATCTCCTTTTCCGGCATCCTGACCTTTCGCAATGCCGCCGATCTGCGCGACGTCGCGCGCCAGGTGCCGGCCGATCGCCTGCTGGTGGAAACCGATTCGCCCTATCTGGCGCCGGTGCCCCACCGCGGCAAGGCCAACCTGCCGCAATTCGTGGTCGAGGTCGCCCAGTGCCTGGCCGACGTACGCGGGGTGACCCTGGAAACCCTCGCCGAGCAGACCACCGCCAACTTTCACCGGCTGTTTCCCCGAGCCACCCTGTAGGCCCTGTACGGAAAGTGCCTGCGCTCGATGATGCTTCGTTGAAAAAAGCTTCGGAATGCTCATTTACCATTTGTAAACTCCGCTTCCTCAGCCTTTTTTCGCCTCGCCTGACCGTCGCTCGGCGACTTTTCGTACAGGACCTAGGCAAAAAAATGGCCCGGGTATCCTGGGATACCCGGGCCGGACCAGCGGTTCGCCCAGACGGAGAGCCGCCTCCCTGGCCCGCGCCGCGGGGGTCGACGCGGCCAGTCACTTGAGTATTGGCCAGCTCGGGGAAAGGTCCAGTCGGGATTGGACGTTTTTTAAACAGTTTTGGAATAGCGCTGCCCCGACACTGGCTATCTCGGGCCTTTCAGGCCCCTAGAAGCGTGCCAGCGCCCCGATCAGATCCAGTGTCTGCTCCAGCACGTGCTCGCTGGTATAGAAATGCGGCGACAGGCGGATGCCCGGACCGCGCTGGGCGCAGACCACGTCGGCGGTCTTGAGCCGCTCGAACAGCTGACGATTGTCCCAGCCCTCGAGCGAGAAGGTGAGGATGCCCGAGCGGCGCTCGGCAGTGACCGGTGAATGCAGGACGGCACCGGGCAGGCGGCGGATATGGCTGTCGAGCAGCTCGATCCGTGCCAGCAGGTCTTTGCCCACCTGTTCCATGCCGGCATCTTCCAGCAGCGACAGACTCGCCTCCAGGGCCACCGCACCGAGCATGTTCGGGCTGCCGCACTCGAAGCGCATCGCCGACTTGGCCGGTTGCCATTCGCGCTGGCTGTAGTCGCCGGCATTGTCCAGCATGTGCCAGCCGTATTCGTGCAGCTTCAGCTGCTCGCGCAGATCGGCGCGGCAATAGAACACCCCCAGGCCTTCCGGGCCGAGCATCCACTTGTGGCCGTCGGCCATGGCGAAGGCGCAGTTGCAGGCCTGAGCATCGAAAGGCAGGGCGCCCAGTTGCTGGATGGCATCGACGCACAGCAGCACGCCCTTGGCGTCGCAGCCCTGGCCCAGCTGGGGCAGGTCCAGGCGCAGGCCGCTGGCGTACTGCACGGCGCTGATGGCCATCAGGCGGGTGCGCGGACCGCAGGCGGCCAGCAGATTGGCCTCGGGGGTGTCACCCAGGCCGACTTCCACCACCTCGACGCCAAAGCGCGCCAGGGCTTCCCAGACCACCCGGTTGGAGGGGAACTCCTCGTCGCTGATCACCACCTGGTCGCCGCTCTGCCAGTCGAGGCCGAAGGCGACGAAGGAGAGAGCCTCGGAGGTGTTCTTCACCAGGGCGATGTCGCTGCTGGACGGCGCATTGAGCAGGCGGGTCAGGCGCTCGCGCAGGCGCTGTTCCATGACCAGCCAGGTCGGATAGTTGCGCGCACCGTACTGGCAGTTTTCGGCGGCGAATTCGGTAACGGCCTGCGCGGCGCGCTTGGGCCACGGGGCCACGGCCGCGTGGTTGAGGTATCTCATGGCGTAGGCCTGAGGGAATTCGTGCTTCCAGGAAGACATTGACTCGATCCGTACAATCTGGGTGTGATGGGGCATAATAAGGGGCGCGCCCGCGCGGTTCACCGATGCTTTCGGTGCAGCTCGCCCAAGGTGTGACGAAGTGCCGGTATGCCGAGGGGTGACTGGCGATTCGAAGGCCCTATCCCTTTTCAAAACAACAAGTGGGCTGCCATGCAGAAAGAATCCCGCAAAGTCCGCGAGTTCCGTCGCCGCGAACAGGAAATCCTCGATACCGCCCTGCAGCTGTTTCTCTCCGAAGGAGAAGACAGCGTCACCGTCGAGATGATCGCCGAGGCGGTCGGTATCGGCAAAGGCACCATCTACAAACACTTCAATTCCAAGGCCGAGATCTATCTGCGGCTGATGCTGGATTACGAACGGGACCTGGCCGAGCTGTTCCAGTCGGACAACGTCGCCCGCGACCGCGAAGCGCTCTCCCGCGCCTATTTCGAGTTCCGCATGAGCGATCCGCAGCGCTACCGCCTGTTCGATCGCCTCGAGGAGAAGGTAGTCAAGACGCGGCAGGTGCCCGAACTGGTCGAGCAGCTGCACAGCATCCGCACCTCCAACTTCCAGCGGCTGACCAGCCTGATCGAAGGCCGCATCGACGAAGGCAAGCTCGAGGACGTGCCGCCCTATTTCCACTACTGCGCCGCCTGGGCGCTGGTGCACGGCGCCGTGGCCCTTTACCATTCGCCGTTCTGGCGCGACGTGCTGGAGGATCAGGAAGGCTTCTTCCAGTTCCTCATGGAGATCGGCGTTCGCATGGGCAACCGACGCAAGCGAGACGT
The DNA here is from genome assembly GCF_002256045.1 of Pseudomonas sp. PGPPP4. Lineage (NCBI taxonomy): Bacteria > Pseudomonadati > Pseudomonadota > Gammaproteobacteria > Pseudomonadales > Pseudomonadaceae > Pseudomonas > Pseudomonas sp. PGPPP4. The sequence goes on along the minus strand of NZ_NKID01000006.1, from coordinate 70,162 downwards.
CGAAACGCCTGTCCGATCCTAGGGTCCGATAGAGGCGAGGGATGCCGCGCCATCCCTTTTCTCTTGTCCCACTGGAGTACCCCCAAGATGATCGTCGACCGCCAGGGTAGGGCGTTTCGCAACTTGCGGATCAGCCTCACGGCGGCCTGCAACTATGCCTGTACGTACTGCGTGCCCAACGGCAAGCGGCTCGTGGCTGCGCAGGACGAACTCAGTGCCGAAACCATGGCGCGGGGCGTGGAATACCTCATCGATGCCGCCGGTATCGAACGGCTGCGCATCACCGGGGGCGAACCCCTGGTCACGCCGCGGCTGGAACCCTTTCTCGCCCGCGTCTCCCGGCTCGGTCTCAAGGACATCAGCCTGACCACCAATGGTCAGCTGCTGCCGCGCAAGCTGGATTTCCTCATCGACCACGGCATCCGTCGGCTTAATGTCTCCCTGGATACCCTCGATGCCGAGGCCTTTCCGCGTCTGGCGCGGGGGGGCGATCTGGCCACGGTGCTGGCCGGGCTGGAAGCGGCCCGGGCGGCCGGTCTCAAGATCAAGCTGAACATGGTGCCCCTGCGCGGCCAGAATCTCGATCAGGTGCTGCCGCTTCTGGACTACTGCCTGGAGCGCGGCTTCGAACTCAGATTCATCGAGCTGATGCGCATGGGGCACCTGGCCAAGAATCCGGCGACCTTCAACAACCAGCTGGTGCCCCTGGCCGAGTTGCTGGAGATCATCGGTTCGCGCCATGCCTATGTGCAGGCCGATGCGCCGGTGGATTCCACGGCGCTGCGCTATCGCGTCGAGTCGGGCGGGCACTTCGGCGTCATCGCCAATGAAAGCGTGCCCTTCTGCCGGACCTGCTCGCGACTGCGCCTGTCGTCCACGGGCTGGCTGCACGGCTGCCTGTCGTCGAGCAACCGCCACTATGTCGGCGATCTCCTGGACAAGCCGCGGCACCTGGCGCTGCCGGCGTTGCAGCGGCTGCTGGTCAAGGCCCTGGGCGACAAGCAGGACGTGGCCTTCTCCGGGGGTGTGACGGTCATGAAGATCATCGGCGGCTGATCTATCCGCTGCGCCTGAAGCTGGCGCGAAAGCTGCTAAGGCCCCTGTATCGACGGCAACTTGGCGCCGGACAGGGGTCTGCTTTCTATGTTCACACTGCGTTTTCTGTTCATTTCCGTGCTGCTGGCCGCTCTGGGTGGCTGCATGAACGTCAGCGACATGGCGTCGGGGGTCGAGTATCACCTGCGTGACGCGGGGCTGCTCGACTACAGCAAGACCCAGCGGCTGAACAACTTTCGGCTGCAGGCCGACTCCTACATCTACATAGCCCAGGGCGCCTTCGTGCCCCTCGGCCATCCCTATGCCCGCCCGAACGTGGTGGCGGAAGAGGCCTTCAAGGGCTTCGTGGAGTATTTTCCCAGGGTGCGTCGGGCGGACAAGCCGGAGGGCTTCGACGAGGCCATGGCCAAGGCCCGCCAGCTCGGCGCCCACTATGTGCTCTACACCCGCTTCGCCGGTGCGGACGATCGCATCGGGACCTGGGAAGAGTGGGAAGACCAGGACGACATCGGCCGGGTAGGGCGCGATCGCAGCGTCGTGCAGATGATGCTGGTGGAGGTCGCCACCTTCCGCCTGGTGGACACGGCGCGGATCCGCAGTCGTGGCGGCTTCCTGACGTTCTATGACGAGCGTCCGGAAGACCTGCTCGGACCGGCGCTCAACCAATACGCTCAACGCCTGCTGGGGTTGGGCAGTCGCTAGAGGAGAGGTACGTGAGCCAGGTCGATGTGACGCGCAACCTGCTGGCGCAATTGCCAGTCGCGGAAGAGGGCCGGCTGCCGCCCGTGGAGCTCTGGCATCCGCTCTTCTGCGGCGACATCGATATGCGCATCGCCCGCGACGGCACCTGGTATCACCAGGGCACGCCCATCACCCGACCGGCCATGGTGCGGCTGTTTTCCACCATCCTGCGCCGCGACCCCGAGCGCTTCGTACTGGTGACGCCGGTGGAGTGCGTGGGCATCCAGGTGGAAGACGCGCCCTTTCTGGCCGTGGACGTCGAATGGCGTGGCAGTGGCCGGGAGCAGACCCTGGATCTGGTTACCAACGTGGGCGACAGGGTCGCCGTCGATGCCGATCATCCGTTGCGCTTCGCGGAGCAGGACGACCAGCCGGCGCCCTATGTGCGCGTGCGCGGCGGTCTGGAGGCGCGGCTCAATCGGGCGGTGTTCTACCGGCTGATGGACAAGGTCGAGCAAAGTGACCACGAGGGCCGCTCCTGGCTCGGTCTCTGGAGCCGCGGCAGCTTCTTTCCCGTCGCGCCCGCTGAATGAAGAAAGGGCCCCTCGGGGCCCTTTTTTACGCTTACATGTTGGGGTAGTTGGGACCGCCGCTGCCTTCCGGCGCTACCCAGGTGATGTTCTGCGCCGGGTCCTTGATGTCGCAGGTCTTGCAGTGGACGCAGTTCTGGGCATTGATCTGGAAGCGCGGCTCGCCGCCATCGCGCACCACCTCGTAGACGCCGGCCGGGCAGTAGCGCTGGGCGGGCTCGTCATACAGCGGCAGGTTCTGCGCGATGGGAATCGAGGGATCCCTGAGCTTCAGGTGAACCGGCTGGTCTTCCTCGTGGTTGGTGTTGGAGAGGAACACCGAGGACAGCTTGTCGAAGCTCAGCTTGCCATCCGGCTTGGGATAGCTGATGCGCGGCGCCTCGTCGGCCTTCTTCAGGCAGGTGTGGTCCATGCGCCGGTCGTGCAGGGTGAAGGGCAGGGCGCCCCCCAGCAGGTTGTGTTCGACGAAGGCGAAGGCCGGGCCGAGCAGTGGACCGAACTTGTGCATGGCCGGGCCGAAGTTGCGGCTGGCGTGGAGTTCTTCCTGCAGCCAGCTGCCCTTGAAGCCGTCCACGTAGCCCTGGAGTTCGTCGCCCTCGCGACCCGCGGCCAGGGCGGCGACGATGGCGTCGGCGGCGAGCATGCCGGACTTCATCGCGGTGTGGCTGCCCTTGATCTTGGCCGGGTTGAGGGTGCCCAGGTCGCAGCCGATCAGGGCGCCACCGGGAAAGACCATCTTCGGCAGGGAATTCAGGCCGCCCTTGACCAGGGCGCGGGCACCGTAGGAGACGCGCTTGCCACCTTCCAGGTACTGGGCCACCACCGGGTGGTGCTTGTAGCGCTGGAATTCGTCATAGGGCGAGAGGTGCGGATTGCTGTAGGCCAGATCGACGATCAGACCGACCACCACCTGGTTGTCTTCCAGGTGATAGAGGAAGGAGCCACCCGGATTCTCCTTGTCCAGCGGCCAGCCGGAGGTGTGGATCACCAGGCCCTGCTCGTGCTTGGCCGGGTCGATCTCCCACAGCTCCTTGATGCCGATGCCGTAGTGCTGCGGATCGGCGCCTTCGCCGAGCTTGAATCTCTGGCCCAGCTGCTTGCCCAGATGGCCACGGCAGCCTTCGGCGAACAGGGTGTACTTGCCACGCAGTTCCATGCCGGGGGTGTAGACCCCCTCCTTGGGCTGGCCTTCGCGATCCACGCCGAGGTCACCGGTGATGATGCCGCGCACCACGCCCTGCTCATCGATCAGCGGCTCCTGGGCGGCGAAGCCCGGATAGATTTCCACGCCCAGGGCTTCGGCCTGCTGGCCCAGCCAGCGGCAGAGGTTGCCCAGGGAGATGATGTAGTTGCCCTCGTTGTGCATGGGCTTGGGCACGAAGAAATTCGGCACCTTGGTCGCCTGACGCTCGTCCTTGAGCAGGTAGATGTCGTCGCGCTTGACCGGGGTGTTCAGGGGCGCGCCGAGTTCCTTCCAGTTGGGAAAGAGCTCGTCCAGGGCGCGCGGTTCGAAGACCGCGCCGGAGAGAATGTGGGCACCGACCTCGGAGCCTTTCTCGACCACGCAGACGCTGATCTCCTGGCCTTTTTCGGCGGCCTGCTGCTTGAGGCGACAGGCCGCGGACAGGCCCGCGGGGCCGGCCCCGACGATCACCACGTCGAATTCCATGTATTCGCGTTCCACGGCTCACTCTCCTCAGGCAAAGCTCACGATCTGGTTATTTATGTGGGGGTGCAACAAAAGACTTCATTATATCCGGCGTGCTCCCTGGCACCCATTCAAACGTTTGTTTAAATTTTCTGCAAGCCTGTTAGACTCGGGAGTTACTGGCCCCTGACGGACTGTCGCGTTGACCCCTGCTGCCGTGGAGGTCAACATAAGAAGAATTTGCAACAAGGTTGGAGCGGCAGGGGTCGTGTCCAACGCAAGGCCGCCTTGGCGTCCTGTTTATTCACCAGAATAAATCGAGGGATTCATGAAGGTTCTCGTAGCTGTCAAACGCGTGGTGGACTACAACGTCAAGGTCCGCGTCAAGGCCGACCAGACCGGTGTCGACCTGGCCAACGTCAAGATGTCCATGAACCCCTTCTGCGAGATCGCCGTGGAAGAAGCGGTGCGCCTGAAGGAAAAGGGTATCGCCAGCGAGATCGTGGTCGTGACCGCGGGTCCCGCCCAAGCGCAGGAGCAACTGCGTACCGCCCTGGCACTGGGCGCCGATCGCGCCGTGCTGATCGACACCGGCACTGCCGAGCTGTCGTCGCTGACCACCGCCAAGCTGCTCAAGGCCGTGGTGGACAAGGAACAGCCCCAGCTGGTGATCCTGGGCAAGCAGGCCATCGACAGCGACAACAACCAGACCGGCCAGATGCTGGCGGCCCTGACCGGCTTCGCCCAGGGCACCTTCGCCTCCAAGGTGGAGCAGGCCGGTGACGGCCTCAACGTGACCCGCGAGATCGATGGCGGTCTGCAAACCGTGGCGCTCAAGCTGCCGGCGGTGGTGACCACCGACCTGCGCCTCAACGAACCGCGCTACGCTTCGCTGCCCAACATCATGAAGGCCAAGAAGAAGCCGCTGGAAACCCTGACCCCGGACGCCCTGGGCGTGGCGGTGAAGGCCTCCTACGAGGTGGTCAAGGTGGAAGCCCCGGCTGGTCGTCAGGCGGGCATCAAGGTCAAGTCCGTGGCCGAACTGGTCGAAAAACTCAAGAACGAAGCGAAGGTGATCTGATGGCCATTCTCGTCATTGCCGACCACGACAACGCCAACCTCTTCGGCGCTACCCTGAACACCGTCGCCGCGGCCCAGGCCATCGGTGGCGACATCCATGTGCTGGTCGCCGGCCAGAATGCCCAGCCGGTCGCCGATGCCGCCGCCAAGGTCGCCGGTGTCAGCAAGGTGCTCCTGGCCGACAACGCTGCCTACGCTCACCAGCTGCCGGAAAACGTCGCGCCGCTGGTGGTCGAGCTGGCCGCCAACTACAGCCACGTACTGGCCGCTGCCAGCACCAACGGCAAGAACTTCCTGCCGCGCGTCGCCGCACTGCTCGACGTCGACCAGATCTCCGAGATCATCGCCGTCGAATCCGCCGACACCTTCAAGCGGCCGATCTACGCCGGCAACGCCATCGCCACCGTGCGCTCCACGGCGCCGATCAAGGTGATCACCGTGCGCGCCACCGGTTTCGATCCGGTCGCCGCCGAGGGCGGTTCCGCCGCCATCGAAGCCGTGAGCCTGGTAAAGGACGCCGGCATCTCCAGCTTCGTCGGCGAAGAGCTGGCCAAGTCCGACCGTCCCGAGCTGGGCGCCGCCAAGGTGGTGGTCTCCGGTGGTCGCGGTCTGCAGAACGGTGACAACTTCAAGATCCTCTACGCCCTGGCCGACAAGCTGGGCGCGGCGGTGGGTGCCTCGCGCGCCGCGGTGGACGCCGGCTTCGTGCCCAACGACATGCAGGTCGGCCAGACCGGCAAGATCGTCGCGCCCCAGCTGTACATCGCCGTGGGCATCTCCGGTGCCATCCAGCACCTGGCGGGTATGAAGGATTCCAAGGTGATCGTCGCCATCAACAAGGACGAGGAGGCGCCGATCTTCCAGGTGGCCGACTACGGCCTGGTGGGTGACCTGTTCGAATTGATCCCCGAGCTGGAAAAGGCCATCTGAGGCCCACCCGCGTGCAAGAGCCCGCCCTTTGGCGGGCTTTTTCATGGGCGCGGCAAGCCCTCTGGCAGAGCCCCTGGCGTCAAGGCGGGGTGCGCCGGTTAGTTGTCGTTTTTGGACATTGCCGCCCCGGGAAGGGAAGGGGTAAGGTCAGGCCTAGCTGTACCGGTATACCTTCAGGGTAGCCTGCTACTGTTCCGCTTTCGTCCAGGAAGACGCCATGACCAATCTGTTGCTCTATCAGCGCATCGCCCAGCAACTGGCGAACGACATCCGCACGGGGGTCTACAAGCCCGGCGAACGGGTGCCTTCGGTGCGCAAGCTGAGCCAGCAGCTGGGCGTCAGTCATGCCAGCGTCCTGCAGGCCTATGCCACCCTGGAAGACCAGGGGCTGATCCGCGCCCGGCCGCAATCGGGTTTCTATGTGCACCAGACCCCGGCGCTGACCGCGCCGACGCCGGACATCGCCACGGTGGAGCGGCCGAGTCTGGTGACCCGTGCCGGCATCATCAACCAGGTGCTGGCCGAATCGCGGCGGGAAGGTGTGGTGCCCCTGGGCATGGCGGTGCCCCAGCCCGACTATCTGCCGCTGCGGGCCCTGCACCAGCAGCTGTCCAAGGTCACCCGTTTCCAGGCTCGGGCGGCCTTTTCCTACCTGCACAGTCCAGGCTACGAGCCCCTGCGCCGCCAGGTCGCCATTCGCCTGCGCGATGCGGGGGTGGTGGTGGGGCCGGAAGAGGTGGTGATTACCCATGGCTGCGTGGATGCGCTGCAGATGTCGCTGCGGGTGCTGACCAAGCCGGGCGACCTGATCGCCACCGAATCGCCGTCCTACTACGGGCTGCTGCAACTGGCCGAGGTGCTGGGGCTCAAGGTGATCGAGATTCCCTGCGATCCGGATACCGGGCTCAGCGTGGAGGCGTTGCAACTGGCCGCGAGCCAGTGGCCGGTCAAGGCCCTGGTGGTCGCCGCCCGCCTGAGCAATCCTCTGGGCGGCAGCATGCCGGAGGCACGGCAGAAGCAGCTGCTCAGGCTGGCCGCCGAGCGCAACATCGCCATCGTCGAGGACGACATCTATGGCGAGCTGACCTACGACAGTGGCTCCAAGGCACTCAAGGCCCTCGACAAGCAGGGGCGGGTCATCTACTGCTCGAGCTTTTCCAAGACCCTCTCGCCGGGCGTCCGCATCGGCTGGGTGGTGGCCGGGCCCTATCAGGAAGACATCTGCCGCCTGCAGACCTTCACCACCCATTCCGCCTGCAGCGTGACCCAGATGGGCGTCTCGGCCTATCTGGAAAACGGCGGTTACGACCGCCACCTGCGCGCCATCCGCCAGGAATACCGGCGCAACATGACCGCCTTCCAGCTGGCGATCCAGGAGCATTTCCCCGAAGGCACCCAGATGAGTCGGCCCAATGGTGGCTTCATCCTGTGGGTCAGCCTGCCGGTGCGGGTGGACACCCGGCTGCTGCACCAGCGCGCCCTGGACCAGGGGGTGAGCATCGCGCCCGGCATGATCTTCAGCAACACCGACCAGTTCAATCACTGCATCCGCCTCAATTGCGGTCTGCCCTGGGGGCGCGATGCCCAGCGGGCGCTGATGACCCTGGGCCTGCTCGCCCGTCAGCTCTGCCAGGAAACCCTGGCCGCCTAGCGGCAGGCCTGGAACCCGCCGTGGGGCGGCGGAGTCGGTTGTAGAGACTGACCCCTGTCGCCCTTGATGCTCCGCTCCGGGCGCGACACCCTGAGTGTGGTGAGCCCATGCGTGGATACCTGGCAACGACGGCGCTGGCCGTGACCCTGCTGTTGGCGGGCTGCGATAACGAGTCACCGCCCGCCACGGCCAAGACGCCTCCCACACCGGCGCCAGCGCCAGAGGCGCCGAAGCCGCCGGTGGCCGCCGAGCCCCAGGGCAGCGCCGCCGATCTGCGCGCCTACCGCCTGGAGCCACTGCCCGGCAAGGCCTTCGTGCTGCCGGCACCGCCCCCGAAGAAGCAGGACCTGGCCAGGAACAGCCAGCTCAAGAAGCCCGCCGTGCCCAAGCCGGCACCGGTTGCGGCCCACCCCCTCGATCTCAGCGTACCCGGAGAGGCGGCTGCGCCCCAGGCGGTGAGTACGCGTCACCTGGGCGCAGGCAAGGCCGACAGCAGCGTCGCCGAGGCGGGTCTGCTGCCACAGCTGTTTCGCAAGGCGGACGATCCCGGGCGTTTCGAATTGGGCGGGCGGGTGATCAGCCGGGATCGCAGCGACGATTTCGAAGGTGCGGAAGTCGAGTTGCGCTTTCGCCGCTAACCTGACGCGGGCGCCGTGCCGTCGTCGAACGGCTGTCCGGAACTTCCAGGCCGCAACGCTTGCCGACAGTTCAGGTGGCGGACACAACGTCTGCCTGGATTCGGGAGCGTTCCATGCCCAGCGCAACAGGCAAGATTCGTTATGCAGTGGTAGCAGGTGGCTGGATTTCCCAGGGCGCCTTCATGCCCGGGGTCGGCCAGACCAGCAATTCCGAGATGACCGCCCTGGTCACCGGCGATCCCGTCAAGGCGCGGGATCTGGCCGCCAAGTACGGCCTCAAGAGCTACAGCTACGAAGAATTCCCCAGCTTGCTCACGTCGGGCGAGATCGATGCCATCTATCTGGCCACGCCGAACTTCCGCCATCTGGAATTCGCGGTGCCGGCGCTGGAGGCCGGTATCCATGTCCTGCTGGAAAAGCCCATGGCCATCAGCGAGGAAGAATGCCAGGCGATCAACGCCGCGGCCGCGCGCTCCGGTGCCAAGCTGATGATCGCCTATCGACTGCACTGCGAGCCGGGCACGGTGGAGATGATCGAGCGGGTACGTAATGGCGAGATCGGCGATCCGCGCCTGTTCACCTCGACCTTCACCCAGCTGGTCGACACGGCCAACCATCGCGCCCAGAGCGGCTTCTGGGCCGGTCCCGTCACCGACATGGGGCCCTATCCACTCAATGCCGTGCGGTCGCTCTTCGCTGACGAACCCATCGAGGTCAGTGCGGTAGGGGTACGGACACCCGGGCGCGACGTCACCACCTGGGATGCCGTGACCGTGACCCTGCGCTTTCCCGAAGAACGGCTGGCGAGCTTTACCGTCAGCTTCAGCGGCCCCAATACCGAGCGCTTCCAGCTGGTTGGTCGCAGGGGCGAGATCGAGGCCTCGCCGTGCTTTGGCTTCGGTGAAGGCGTCGCCATCGGCTATCGCCTGACCGTGGACGGGGAGACCAAGGAATTCAAGGCGCCGGTGGTGGATCACTTCGGCGGTGAGACGGCCTATTTCTCCGATTGCATCCTGCAGGATCGGCAGCCGGAAATGGACGGGGAGGAGGGCTGGCGCGACGTGCGTGTACTGGCGGCCATCGAGCGCGCCCTGGAAAGCGGTCAGCCGCAATCCCTGGAACCGCTGCCCAAGCGCCAGGGACCGACCCGTGAGCAGGTGCGCAGCCTGCCACTGGCGGAGGTGCCGGAGTACGTCAACATCAAGGCACCGCTGGAGTCCTGACGCGACAAAGCCCTGCCACCCAGGGGGTGACAGGGCTTTGTCTGGACGCCCGGGCCGCGCGATCAGCGGTCCTGGGCCTCCTTGGCATCCATCTCGGCATTGCGCTGCCGGATCTTGGTTTTTTGCTCGTCGGTCAAGGGCACCTTGCGCGCCGTGTCCTTGAGCATGAGCAGGCTGCCGACCACCGAGCCGATGGCAACCAGCAGGATCAACCAGGCATACCAGGGCATCTGTCTTCTCCTTGAGTGGCTATAACGCTTCGACCACGGACAAGGCTATCAGTGCGCCCGGCAGGTCGCATTCGTGCGTCTGAGCCAGGCGGCGTAACCCAGGTCGTAGAGCCAGTTGAAGGCCAGGGTGTAGGGCAGGAAGAACAGGATCAGTCCCAGGTCCAGCAGCAGCGCCTGCCACAGGCTGATGGACAGCCACCAGGCGGCCAGCGGCACCAGCACCAGAATCAGTCCGCCTTCGAAGCCGAGGGCGTGCAGCAGGCGGATACCCAGGCCGCGGGTGAAGCCCAGGCGCTGTTGCATTCGATCGAATCCCAGGTTGAACACCAGATTCCAGAGCATGGCGATGGCCGAAAAGGCGGCGGTGAGCAGGCCCATGTGCCCCAGGGAACGATCCAGCAGCCAGGCCAGGGTCGGAGTGGCGAGCAGCACGGCAATCCCCTCGAACAGCAGGGCATGCAGGATGCGGGCACTGGCGGGACGCTGGGTGAGGGGGCTGGACATGAGGCGACTCCACGATGGACAGGTCCTTAGTCTCATCGGTTAAGCTGGGGAGATCAAAATAGATTCCATAGGCTGAGCCGATATGTATCCCAATGCCGAAGCCCTCGAGGCCTTCGTCGAGGCGGCCGCCGCCGGCTCCTTCAGTGCGGCGGCCCGGGTGCTGGGCAAGCGGCAGTCCAGCATCAGCGAGAGCATCGCCCGGCTGGAGGACGAACTGGGGGTGTCGCTGTTCGATCGCCAGGGCCGCTACCCGCTGCTGACGGCGGCCGGCGAGCAACTGCTCGACCAGGCCCGCGCCGTGCTCTCGGCCCACGACCGTCTGGCCAATCGCGCCACCCAGCTGGCGGCCGGGGTGGAGCCGCGCCTGACCCTGGTGATCTCCGATACCTATCAGCCCACCCGTTACGAGGCGCTGCTGACGGAGCTGGACCAGCGCTATCCGGATCTCGAATTCGAATGCCTGATCGCCGAGGACGCCGATGTGCTCAGCCTGGTGCAGGGGCGCGCGGATCTGGGCCTGCTGGCCGGTCAGCCGCCCTATCCGGCGGACATCGAGGCGGCCACCCTGGATGGCCTGGTCACCTTTGGTCTCTATGTCGCCGTCGATCATCCGCTGGCGGCGCTGGAGCGGGTCACACCGGCCGACCTGGCGCCCTATCGGCTGCTGCGACTGAGCACCGTGACCGAAGCCTCTCCCCAGGTCAGCCGCCTGCCGGACACCCGCGGCCGCTGCTGGTCGGCGCCCGACTATCTGCTGCTGCTGGACATGGCGGTGCAGGGCTTCGGCTGGGCCGAGCTGCCGCTATGGCTGGTGACGACCTTTGGCCAGGGGCGGCTGGTGGAGCTGGCCGTGCCGGGCTGGCCGCAACGGGTGGCGGTGGATGTGGTCTGGTCACGGCGACGGCCGTTGGGTCCGGCGGGCAACTGGCTGCGCGAACGCCTGCTCAGGCCGAGCTGACGGACGAGAACGGCCAAGTGCCGGCGCGGCGCTTTTCTGCGAAAATGCCGGCCTTTGCCGTTTTGCCGAGAGCTCCCATGTCCGCCTGCCAGTCTCCCATCATCGTCGCCTTGGATTTCCCTTCGTCGTCCGCCGCCCTGGCGCTGGCCGACCGCCTCGACCCCGCCACCTGCCGGGTCAAGGTCGGCAAGGAGCTGTTCACCGCCAGCGCCGCCGGGGTGGTGGAGGCCCTGCGCACGCGCGGCTTCGAAGTCTTCCTCGACCTGAAATTCCACGACATCCCCAACACCACCGCCATGGCGGTCAAGGCCGCGGCGGAGATGGGCGTCTGGATGGTCAATGTCCACTGCTCGGGCGGCCTGCGCATGATGAGCGCCTGTCGCGAGACCCTGGAGGCCTTCCAGGGTCCCAAGCCGCTGCTGATCGGTGTCACCGTGCTGACCAGCATGGAGCGCGAGGACCTGGCGGACATCGGCCTGGACGTGGATCCCCAGGAGCAGGTACTGCGCCTGGCCGGTCTGGCCGCTCGCGCCGGGCTGGACGGCCTGGTCTGCTCGGCCCAGGAGGCCTCCGCGCTCAAGGCCGCGCAACCGGCGCTGCAACTGGTCACCCCCGGCATCCGGCCGGCCGGCAGCGCCCTGGATGACCAGCGCCGCATCCTCACCCCGCGCGAGGCCCTGGACGCCGGCTCCGACTACCTGGTGATCGGCCGGCCCATCGCCCGCGCCGCCGATCCGGCCCGCGCCGTGGAAGAGATCCTCGCCACCCTGAAATAAGCGGTAAAGCTCCAGGGCGGCGGTCGCCGGCAAAAGGTGCTGCTATTCTCGTCTTGCAGGCCGACGCCTTCTCATGTCGGCGCAAGGCGAGAGACCTCAGGGCATGCACGATAGGTTGAACGCCTGTCTCAAGGCGGTAGACGGCGTTTTGTTGGGCAAGGAAACCCAGGTCAGGCTGGCGCTGGCCTGCCTGCTGGCGCGGGGGCACCTGCTGATCGAAGACCTGCCCGGCATGGGCAAGACCACCCTCAGCCATGCCCTGGCCAAGGTGCTGGGACTGTCCTTCCAGCGCATCCAGTTCACCTCCGACCTCCTGCCCGGCGATATCCTCGGCACCTCGGTGTTCGATCGCGACAGCGGCCAGTTCGTCTTCCATCCCGGGCCGGTGTTCGCCGAGTTGCTGCTGGCCGACGAGATCAATCGCGCCACGCCCAAGAGCCAGAGCGCGCTGCTCGAGGCCATGGAGGAGGGGCAGGTGACCATCGAGGGTGCCACCCGGCCCTTGCCCGATCCCTTCTTTGTCATCGCCACCCAGAATCCCATCTCCCAGGGCGGCACCTTCGCCCTGCCGGAATCCCAGCTCGACCGCTTCCTGATGCGCCTGTCGCTCGGCTATCCCGGACGCGCCGCCGAGCGGGCGCTGCTGCTCGGCGGTTCCGGACGCGAGCAGCTGCCGCGCCTCGAGCCCTTGCTGGATCACGCCCAGTTGCGGCTGATCCAGGCCGAGGTGCCTCGCATCCATGCCAGCGAGGCGGTGGTGGACTACGTGCTGCGCCTGGTGGAGGCCACCCGCACCCAGACGTCCTTCGCCCTCGGCCTGTCGCCGCGTGGCAGCCTGGCGCTGCTGGCCGCGGCGCGCGCCTGGGCGCTGCTGGCGGGGCGCGACCATGTGCTGCCCGAGGATGTCCAGACGGTGCTGCCGGCGGTGGCCGGACATCGCCTGCGCGACATCGCCGATCCCGCCGGGCATGGCGGTGGCGCCCTGGTGCAGTGGCTGCTGCGCGAAGTCCCGGCGCTGTGACCGGCGGCGCCTGGCAGCGCTATCGAGACGGCTGGCTGGCGCGGCGGATTCCCCCGGCCAATCGCATCACCCTCGATCAGCGACGCATCTTCATCCTGCCCACCCGCCAGGGCGGCGCCTTCGCCATCGCCCTGCTGCTGATGCTGCTGGCCGGCATCAACTACCAGAACAGCCTGGCCTATGGCCTGACCTTCCTGCTGTTTTCCCTGGCGCTGGTGGCCATGCTGCACACCTATCGCAACCTGGCCGGTCTGCAACTGGTCGGCGGCGGCGCCAGTCCGGTGTTCGCCGGCGAGGCCGCCGGCTTTCGCCTGCGCCTGGAGAGCGAGCGCCGCGCGCACCAGGGCATCGCCCTGGGCTGGCGCAACGAGCCGCTGGTGCTCAGCGACGTACCGGCGGGGGAGAGCGTCGCCTTGCAGATCTTCCACCCGGCGCCAGATCGCGGCTGGCTCAGACCCGGGCGGCTGCGGGTGGAGAGCCGTTTTCCCCTCGGCCTGTTCGTCGCCTGGAGCTGGCTGGACCTGGACGTGCGCGCCCTGGTCTATCCGCAGCCACTGGCGACCACGACGCCGCTGCGCAGCGGCCAGGATGCCGGCAACGAGGAAGGCCAGCGCCAGACGGGACAGGGGGCCGACGACTTTCAGGGGTTGCGGTCCTATCAGCCGGGCGACTCGCGTCGGCGGCTGGACTGGAAGGCCTTTTCCCGCGGGCAGGGCCTGCTGGTCAAGGACTTCACCGCCCTGGCCGGCAGCGAACTCTGGCTGGATTTCAGCGTGCTCGATGGCGACACCGAAACGCGGCTGTCCTGGCTGTGCCAGGCGGTGCTGGATTGCAGCGCCCGCCAGCTGCGCTTCGGCCTCAGGGTGCCCGGGGTGGAGCTGGCGCCGGCCAGCGGCGAAAGCCAGCGTGACGCGGCGCTGCAGGCCCTGGCCCTGTTCGGGCGGCCATCATGAGCACCGCCGTGCCGCAACCCATTCCGCGCATCGCCCTGATCTGGCTGCTGGTGGCCCAGGCGCTGGTGATCCTGCCGCACCTCACCCATCTGCCGCCCTGGGTCGGCCTGCTCTGGGCCTTTTGCGCCGGCTGGCGGGTGCTGCTGTTTCGCATGCGGGTGCGGGCTCCGACGCGGATCGAGAAGGGCGGCCTGCTGCTGCTGACCATGGGCGGCATCTGGCTGTCGCGTGGGTCCTTCATCGGTCTGGATGCCGGTGCCGTGTTGCTGCTGGTGACCTTCGCCCTCAAGCTGATCGAGATGCACAGCCGCCGCGATGCCCTGGTGGTGATCTACCTGGGGTTCTTCGCGGTGGTGATCGCCTACCTGTTCGAGGATGGTCTGCTCGCCGCGCTCTACAGCCTGCTGCCGGTGACCGCCCTGGTGGCGGCGCTGATCGGCCTGCAGCAGAGTGCCCTGGCCAGTCGGCCGCTGGCGACGCTGAAAGTCGCCGGCACCCTGCTGCTGCAGGCGGTGCCGCTGATGCTGCTGCTGTTCCTGGTGTTTCCCCGTATCGGCCCGCTGTGGTCGTTGCCACAACCGGGCGACCAGGCGCGCACCGGACTGGGCGACAGCATGGCGCCGGGGGAGATCGCCCAGCTCTCGCAATCCGCCGAGCGGGTGTTTCGCGTCAGTTTCGCCGGCGATCGGCCGGCGCAGCGTGATCTCTACTGGCGGGCCACCACCTACGAGCGCTTCGACGGCGCGCGCTGGTCGGTGGATCCCGACACGGCCTGGAGTCCGGAACCGGCCTGGACGCCGAGCGGCCCCCGACTGGACTACCAGGTGGTCATGGAGCCGAGCGGTCGGCCCTGGCTCTACGGCCTGGACGTGGCGCGCAGCGATCAGCGCGACGTGCGCCTGGCCAGCGACTTCCATCTGCAGCGCCGCCGCCCGGTGGACCAGGCGCTGCTCTATCGGGTATCCAGCTGGCCGCAGGCCACTCGCGAGCCGGAGCGGCTGTCCGCCTCCAGCCAGAGGCGCGCGCTGCAGCTGCCCAGTGGCGGCGAGCCGCGCACCCGTGCCTGGGTGGCCGGGCTCAAGACTCGCGCGCCAACGCCCGAGGCCCTGGCCCAGGCGATCCTGGCCTATTTCCGCCAGCAACCCTTCGTCTACACCCTGCAACCGCCCACGGCAGGCGTCGATGCCATCGACGCCTTTCTCTTCGACAACCACCGCGGCTTCTGCGCCCACTATGCCGGCGCCATGACCTTTGCCCTACGAGTGGCGGGCATTCCGGCGCGGGTGGTGGCGGGCTACCAGGGCGGTGAATTCAATGCCGCGGGCGGCTATCTGCTGGTGCAGCAATTCGATGCCCATGCCTGGGTGGAATACTGGCTGCCGGGGCGCGGCTGGGTCAGCGTCGACCCTACCGCCCAGGTGGCGCCCGAGCGTATCGAACGGGGTCTGCAGGAGGCCCTGGCGGCCCAGGGCGCGGCCAACGAATTCCTCGCCGACAATCCCTTCGCCGCCAATCGCTATCGCAACCTGGCCTGGCTCAATGACCTGCGTCTGGGCTGGGACCGACTCAACTACGGCTGGCAGCGCTGGGTGCTCAACTACCAGGAGGATACCCAGGGCGAACTCTTCAAGCGGCTGCTCGGCGAGGGTTCGCTGCAACGCCTGGGGCTGCTGCTGGCGCTGGTGGTGTTGGGCGTGCTCGGGGTGATGGCGCTGCTGGTGCTCAAGCCCTGGCAGCGGACGCGGGATCCCCTGTTGACGCGTTTCGACCAGTTCGAGCGGCTGCTGGCGCGGCAAGGCGTCAGGCGTCGAAGCGGCGAGGCGGCGGGCAGCTTCGCCGGACGCGCCATGGCCGAGCTGCCGGCGGCGCGCGCAGCGATCTCGGCCTTTTCCCAGGAATTCCAGGCGCAGCGCTATGCCGGTCGGCCGCAGGATCCTGCGGCTCTGACCAGGACGCTGAAGCTATTGAAACGTCAGCTGCGTGGCCGTCAGGCGCGCAGCGACTGAGGCACGGGGAGGGCGTCAGGCTCTTGCAGGGCGAAGGCCACCAGGCAGACGACGGCCGCCAGGATCAGCGGTTGTGGCTGGGGGTTGCCGAGCGCCTGGGCGATGCAGCCCAGGCCCAGCAACAACAGCACGGCGGAAGTGAGGGTGGTGACCGAGCGCATGACAGTTCTCCGAAAAACGTGCGGGCATCTTGCCGCCTGTCGGGCAACCGCGCGAATGCGCTCTCGCTATGGAGGCTATAGGCGCAACTGGCGAATCGCCTGATTCAGGGTTCCTGCGAGGGCGGCCAGTTCGGTGCTGGTGCTGGCCGACTCCTGCGTCAGCAGCATGGTCCTTTCCGTGACATCGCGGATGCCTACAACCGACCTGCTCATCTCTTCCGCCACCTGGGCCTGCTGTTCGGCGGCCACGGCGATCTGGGTGTTGCTGTCGCGCATCAGGGTCACGGCGGCGGTGATGTCGGCCAGGGCCTGCCCGGCAGCGCCGGCCTGGACCACGCAGTCATCGGCCTTGAGCGAGCTCTCACGCATGAACTCCACGGCATCGCGGGTGCCGGCCTGGAGGCCGTCGACCATGCGGGTGATCTCGTCGGTGGAACCCTGCACCCGCTTGGCCAGGTTGCGCACCTCGTCGGCCACCACGGCGAAACCACGGCCGGCCTCACCGGCGCGGGCCGCCTCGATGGCGGCGTTGAGCGCCAGCAGGTTGGTCTGCTCGGCGATACCGTGGATGACGTTGACCACGCTGGTGATGCGCTCGCTGTTCTCGGCCAGCTCCTGGATCATCACCGCGGTCTGCTGCACGCCCTGGGAAAGATCGGCGATGGAATGGCTGACGCGCTCCACGGCCTGCTGGCCGGCGCCGGCCAGGCGGTCGGCTTCCTGGGACTGGTCACGGGTGCCGGCGGCGTGCTGGGCGATCTGCTGCACGGTGGCGCTCATCTCGTTGATGGCGGTGGCCGCCTGGTCGGTCTCGTGCTGCTGATCCTGCATGCCGCCCCGCACGCCCTGCATGCCGCTGGCCAGGCGCCCGGCGCCTTCGTCCAGGCGCGAGGCGCTGGCGGCCACGGTACCGACCACGCGGGTGTAGCTGTCCTGCATGGCATTGAAGGCCTGGGTCATCTGCCCGACTTCGTCGCGCCCACGCACCTCGACCCGGGCGGTGAGGTCGCCGTCGCGCTCCACCCGCAGCATGGTGTCCTTGAGGCGTTGCAGATTGCCGAGGATGAAGCGGATCAGCAGCTGTGAGGCCACCAGCAGCACCAGCATCAGCACGCCCACGGCCAGGGCGTATTCCGGCGCCCGGGCCAGGAAGATGTCGGTAAAGGTCGGGGCGCTCAGGCTGGCAGCCGCCTCACCCACGACGGCCTTGGCCGCCTTGAGCTGTTCGGCGCGACCAGAGACCTCCAGTTGCATGGCGAACAGCACCAGCAGGAGGCTGGTGACGAAGGCGACGGCGTTGACCGCCCAGAATTTGTACTTGAGGGAAACATCGCGCAGCCAGGCAAACATAGGGGGCATCCAGTCGGCGGGGCCGCACAGCCTGGCAGGCCGGCGCGACCCGGATCTTGACTGGCGTCAATGTCCTGCAGGAAGACCTCTGACGCCGTGGAATAAGCCCAAAGGTTAACGGCTCGCACGGGTCTGACTTTAGCGAAACGGCACCCGCGCCTAGTCGAATTCCTCGATCCGCTCTGGCATGGCGATCTCCGGCAGCCCAAAGAAGGCACGGGCAGTGGCGGTGGTGTGCAGGGCGGTCTGTTCGGGCGTTTCGTTGCGCAGGCGCGCCACGGTGCGCAGGATCTCCGGCAGGAAGGCCGGCTCGTTGTGGCCATGACGCGGCTTGGGTCTGAGGGTGCGCGGCAGCAGGTAGGGGGCATCGGTTTCCAGCATCAGCCGACCGACCGGGATCTGCCCGACCAACTCGTGCAGGTGCAGGCCGCGGCGCTCGTCGCAGATCCAGCCGGTGATGCCCAGGTGCAGGTCGAGATCCAGGTAGCCGTAGAGCGCCTTGCGCTCGCCGGTGAAGCAGTGCACCACGGCGGCCGGCAGATGGTCGCGATAGTCGCGCAGGATCGCCAGCATGCGCTCGCTGGCGTCGCGCTCGTGGAGAAACACCGGGCGGCGCAATTCGGCGGCCAGGGCCAGTTGTTCCTCGAAGCAGCGCTCCTGCTGCGGCCGCGGGGTGAAGTCGCGATTGAAGTCCAGGCCACATTCGCCCAGGGCCCGTACCTTGGGCTGGCTGGCCAGGTCGCGCAGGGTCCTGGCGGCGGCCGCGTTCCAGGTCGAGGCTTCGTGAGGATGGACGCCCGCGGTGCTGAACAGCGCCTCGCCGGCATCCAGGCGCAGGCAGAGATTGAGGGCGTTCTCGCTGTCTTCGAGGGTGGTGCCGGTCAGCACCAGTTGCATCACACCGGCGGCCTGGGCCCGCTCGATCACCGCGTCCACCTGCTTGAGCAGACTGGGGTGGGTGAGGTTGACGCCGATGTCGATCAATTGCATGGTGCGGACCTTCCACAGATTTTGTCCTTTCATTCTATCCGTAGTCCGGGTGCTATCGGCGCTGTCCCGGCCAGGTCAGGAGTCCTGGATGCCGTTTCGATTCACCCTGGTCCTTGTTGGCTGCCTGCTCGCCTGCTCCGCCCAGGCACGGCTCGGTGCCCTGCCACCCGAAGCACCACGCCATGTCGCGGCGCGTGACCTGACCGCCATCGAGCGGGCCGGCGAGTTGCGCGTCCTGGTCAACCAGAGTCGGCACAGCTCCGGGGAATGGAACGGCCAGGCGCTCGGCATCGAGTATCGGCGCCTGCAGGCCTTTGCCCGCTACCTGCAGCACCAGCCCGGGGGCCGGCCGCTGCGCCTGGTCTTCGTGCCCAAGGCCAAGGACGATCTCCTGGCGGCGCTACAGCGCGGCGAGGGCGATCTGGTGGCGCCGGGCGAAACCCTGCTGCCGCCGCCGCATTCGGCGCTGATCGCCGCGCCGGTGGCGGCGCCCGCCAGTCTGGTGGTGGTGGGTGGGCGCGGCCAGCGCCTGCCCCGCCATCTGGAGCAACTGGCCGGGCGCCGGGTGGTGCTGCCCCAGGGCAGCGCGGCCGGTCCGGCCCTGGCCCGGCTCAATGCCCAGCTGGAGAAGCGCAGGCTGCGGCCGGTGCAGATCGAGTGGGCCGATCCGACCCTGGCGGTGGAAGACGTCCTGGAGCTGACCCAGGCCGGCATCTATCCGCTCAGCGTCGTCGAGTCCGGTCTGGCCCATCGCTGGGCGCGGGTGCTGCCGCGCCTGCGGGTGGCCGATCGGCTGGTGGTGGCCCATGACCAGGCGCAGCTCTGGTATCTGCGCGCCCCGGCGCACCAGCTCGCCGAGCGGATCCGGACCTTCGCCCGGCAACCCCAGGCGCGCGAAGACGACAGGGCCTTTCGCCAGGCCTACGCCCGCCGCTACCAGGTGCGCGATCCACTCCAGGCCCATGACCGCAAGCGCCTGGCCCAGGTGCGGCCGCTGCTGCAGCGCTACGCCAAGGCCTACGACTTCGACTGGCTGACCCTGGCCGCCATGGCCTACAAGGAATCCGGCCTCGATCCCCATGCGCGGGGAGCGGGACGCGCCGCGGGGCTGCTGCAGATCACCCCGCGGGCGGCGCGCAGCGTCGGGGTGCGCAACCTGCATTCCGCCGAGGACAACGTCAAGGCGGCCACCCGCTATCTGGCGCGCCTGCGCCGCGAATTCTTCTCCAGTCCGCGGCTCGCCGAGCGCGAGCGCCGCGCCTTTACCCTGGCGGCCTACAACCTGGGCCCGGAGCGCGTCCAGGCGCTTCGGGCCAAGGCGCGCAAGCAGGGGCTGGACGGCGATCGCTGGTTCTTCCAGGTCGAGCGCATCGCCGCCGAGGAGGTGGGTATCGGAGTGGTCAACTACGTGGCCAGCGTCAACAAGTACCGGGTGGCCTTCAGTCGCGAACGGGCCCGGCTGGAAGCGCCGGCCGTGGCGGCGGCCGGTGCCAGGGAGTCCGGCCGCGGGGACGGTTGAAGCCCGCTTGACAGGGCGGTCGAGCCCTCCCTAGGATGATCCCGCGCCGATTTAAACAGCAACTTGCGGGGCGCCCCCAAATACCGCTAAAGCGCTGGACGGAACAGGCCTCGTACTACCGCCCAGCTGGATCTACGAGGCGGAATTTCGTCCATGCTACCGCTCCCGCTACGCCTGACGCCCCTGACCCAGGGCAAACTCGCCAGTCATCCCGCCATCCTCCTCGGCGGTCCCGACCAGCCCACCCTGCTGCGTTATCTCGAAGGCTGGCCCAAGCGCTGGCCGCATAGCCGCACCCTGCAGATCCGCTTCGCCGACCGGGCCGAACAGTTGCGCGCCTTTGGCGACGACAGCTTCGACTTCGCCGTGGTGCAGTCGCCGGGCCAGGCCGGTCTCGAACCCCTGGTGCGGGAATTGACCCGGGTGGCGCGGCAGGGTGTGATCACTCGCCGCCGCTAGCCGTCACGCCTCGGGATAGGCGATCTCGACGATGTACCAGCGCTGTTCGCCGGCCGGTGTCTGCAGGCGGACCTCCGCGTCCAGCGCCTTGCCGACCAGCGCCCGCGCCAGCGGCGAGTCGATGCTGATGAGATTCTGCCGGAGGTCGAGTTCGTCCGGGCCGACGATGCGATAGCGCTTCTCGGCGCCCTCGTCGTCTTCCAGGGTGACCCAAGCGCCGAAATAGACCTTGGTCGGATCGGCCGGGCGCTCGCGGATCACCTTGAGATTCTCCAGCCGCTTGCGCAGGAAGCGCACCCGGCTGTCGATCTCACGCAGCATCTTCTTGCCGTAGATGTACTCGGCGTTTTCCGAGCGATCGCCCAGCGCGGCCGCCTCGCTCACCGCCTGGGTGACCTGAGGCCGGCGCACGTTCCACAGTTCATGGAGTTCGGCGCGCAACCGGGCTTCGCCGGCGGCGGTGATCAGGGGCGTGCCGGCGGTGCGCGGCGGACGGTAACGACTCATGGATCAGCTTTCTCTCAGGATCAGTAACGGACTGGCGGTGAGGGCCCGCCGCGTGCCCAGCAGGCCCGCCGCGCCGACCAGCAGGGCGCCCAGCACCGGCAACAGCAGCAGCCAGGGATGGGGTTGCCAGTCCAGGTCGAAGGCCAGCCGGTAGAGCAGGGCGCTGACGATCTCGCAACCGAGCGCCGCGAGCAAGCCACTGGCGCCGCCGAGCAGGATGAATTCGGTGCGCCGCGCCCGTTGCAGCAACTCGCGCCGGGCACCCAGGGCGCGCAGCAGGGCGCCCTGGCGGATGCGTTCGTCGAGGGTCGCCTGCAGGCCGGCCAGCAGCACGGCGATGCCGGCGGCCAGCACGAACAGCAGCACGAACTCCACCGCCACGCTGACCTGGCGCAGGATGCTGCGCAGCTGATCGAGCAGGGCGTCGATGGGCAACAGGGTCACCGCCGGGAATTGCCGGGCCAGGGCCAGCAATTCGCGGTCGTGCCCGGGCGGCAGGTAGAAGCTGCCCAGGTAGGTGAAGGGCACGTCCTGCAGGGCACCGGGGGCGAAGATCACGAAGAAGTTCGGCTGGAAGTTGTCCCAGCCGACCTGCCGCAGGCTGGTGACTCGCGCCTCGATCTGGCGATCGCCGATGACGAAGCCCAGGGTGTCGCCCAGGCTGACGCCGAGGCTGCGCGCCAACTCGCCTTCCAGGGACACCCCGGGCAGGTCGCCGGCGGGCAGCGCGTCCCACCACTGACCGGCTTCCAGGCGATTGCCGTCCGGCAACCCAGCCGACCAGGTCAGGTTGAGATCGCGCCGGGTGGCGCGGCCACCGCGGGAGTCGTCTTCCAGGCCTTCCTGGGCCGGATGCCCCTTCACGCTGACCAGGCGGCCCTGCACGATGGGATAGAGCGGACTGGCGTGGGGCGAGAGACCGGCCACCGCCGCGGCGAAGGCCTGGCGCTCGTCCGGCAGCACATTGAGGGCGAAGTGGTTGGGCGCCTCGGCCGGCAGTTGCGCCTGCCAGCGTTCCAGCAGCTCGCCCCGCAGCAGCACCACCAGACTCATGGCCAGCAGGATCAGGCCGAAGGCCAGGGTCTGGCCCACCGCCGCCAGGGGATGCCGGAGCAGCTGACCCAGACCCAGCCGCCAGGCCAGGGGCGCACCCTGCATGGCCCGGCGCAGGCCACGCAGGGCCAGGTAGAGCAGACTGCCGAACAGCAGCCCGGCGACCAGGCCACCCACCAGCAGCGCCAGGGTCAGGCGCAGATCCAGCGACAGGCGCCACATGATCAGCCCCAGGGCGAGCAGGGCGCAGCCATAGACCAGCCAGGTGCGCAGGGGGACGGGCTGCAGATCGCTGCGCAACACCCGCAGCGGCGGGACCCGCCCCAGGGCGGCCAGCGGCGGCAGGGCGAAGCCGACCAGGGCGACCAGGCCGGTGCCCATGCCCGCCAGCGCCGGGCCGATCCCGACCGCCGGCAGGCGCGCCGGCAGGAGGCCATGCAGCAGCTCGAACAGCACCAGCTGCGCCAGCCAGCCGAGCAGGGCGCCGAGCAGACTCGCCGCCAGCCCCAGCAACCCCAGTTGCAGGCCGTAGAGCAGCAGGGCATCGCGGCGGGTCAGACCCAGGCAGCGCAGCAGGGCGCTGGCATCGAAGCGCCGCGTGGCGAAGCGATTGGCCGACAGCGCTACGGCCACGCCGGCCAGCACCACCGCCACCAGGCTGGCCAGCCCCAGATAGCGCTGGGCACGCTCGAGGGCATTGCCCAGCTGGCGATTGCCATCGCCCGGGCCTTCGAAGCGCTGGTTGGCGGCCAGGGCCGGGGTCAGCGCCTGGCGATAGGCGGCCAGGGCCTGGGGTTCGCCGCGCCAGAGCTCGCGATAGCGTACCCGGCTGCCGGGCTGGATGACGCCGGTGGCGGCCACGTCGTCGAGATTGATCAGCACCCGCGGCGTCAGGCTGTAGAAGTCACCCGCCCGATCCGGTTCGTAGGTGAGCACCCGGGTGATGGTGAGGGCCTTGCGCCCGATGTCCAGGCGATCACCGACCTTGGCGTCCAGGGCCAGCAGCAGGCGCGGCTCGACCCAGGCCTCCCCGGGCGCCGGCGCGCCGCCCGGCTGGTCGGGCGCGTCCGGCGCCGCCGCGCTGCGCACCTCGCCGCGCAGGGGAAAGTTGGCCTGGACCGCCTTGACGCTGGCCAGCTGCAGGGCCTCGGCACCCGCTGCCATGGTGCTGAAATTGAGCGAGCGGCTGTGTTCGAGGCCCCGCTGCAGGCCGGCGTCCACCTGTTCCGGGCGTGGCGGTTCGCTGCCCAGCAGCACCAGGTCGGCGGCGAGGAATTCGCTGGCGCGATTTTCCATGCCTGCGCCCAGGCGGGCGGTGAAGTAGCCGATGGCGACGCTGGCGGCGACGGCCACCACCAGCGCCAGGCAGAGCATGCGGATCTCGCCGGCGCGGAGCTCTCTCAGACTCTGGCGCCAGGCCAGGCCGAACAACCGGGCGAAGGGCAGACCGGTACGCCTCATGCCGCGACCTGCCGGCCGCCTTCCAGGCGCAGTTGGCGGGCGCAGCGCGCGGCCAGGCGCTCGTCATGGGTCACCAGCACCAGCGTCGTGCCCTGCTCGCGATTGAGTTCGAACAGCAGATCGCTGATATGGGCACCGGTGCGGCTGTCGAGATTGCCGGTGGGTTCGTCGGCGAAGAGGATGCTGGGGCGCGGCGCGAAGGCGCGCGCCAGGGCGACCCGCTGCTGCTCGCCGCCGGAGAGCTGCCGGGGATAATGGCGCAGCCGTTCGCCCAGGCCGACCCGTTCTAGCAGGGCCACCGCCTGGTCGCGGGCCTGGCGCACGCCCTCCAGCTCCAGCGGCAGCATGACGTTTTCCAGCGCCGTGAGGCTGTCGAGCAGCTGGAAGGACTGGAACACGAAGCCCACCCGTTCCGCGCGCAGGCGGGCGCGGGCGTCTTCGTCGAGGGTATCCAGGCGCTGACCGGCAAGATGGACCTCGCCGCCGCTGGGCAGGTCGAGACCGGCCAAGAGGCCGAGCAGGGTGGACTTGCCGGAACCGGAGCTGCCGACGATGGCCAAACTGTCGCCGGCCTGCAGTTGCAGATCCAGCGCCTGGAGGATCGGCAGCGCGCCTTCCGCGCCCGTGACGACCTTGCTAAGGTCGCGTGCCAGCAGTATGACTTCGCTCATGAGGTATCCGATGCCGTATTCGAAGGGCCCGCACGCGGGCGGCTGTGGCGAGTTAGAGTCAAAAAAGCGGGCGAAGTCCAGCGCGCCTTTGCGGCAAGGCATTGCCTGGCTGCTGGCGCTGCTCTGCCTGACCCTCACGCCCCTGGCCATGGCGCGCACCCTGCTGGTGGTGGGCGACAGCATCAGCGCCGGCTACGGCCTCGCCGAAGGGCAGGGCTGGGTACGCCTGCTGGAGCGGCGCCTGCAGGACCAGCGGCTCGACTACCAGGTGGTGAATGCCTCCATCAGCGGCGACACCACCGCCGGCGGCCTGGCGCGCCTGCCCCGGTTGCTGGCTGATCATCGCCCCGACGTGGTGGCCATCGAACTGGGCGGCAACGATGGCCTGCGCGGCCAGCCGCTGGCCCAGTTCGAGCGCAACCTCACCGCCCTGGTGGAACAGGCCAAGGCCCGGGGGGCGCGCGTCCTGCTGCTGGGTATGCGCCTGCCGCCCAACTACGGACCGCGCTATACCGATGGCTTCGCCCAGGTCTACACGGACGTGGCCAAGGCCCAGCAAGTGGCCCTGGTGCCCTTTCTGCTCGAAGGGGTAGGCGGCGATCCGGCCTATATGCAGCCGGATGGCATCCACCCCCAGGCCAACGCCCAGCAACGCCTGCTGGACAACGCCTGGCCCCAGTTGCAGCCGCTGCTGCGCGACTGAACGCCGGACTTTTCCCCGACGGGGCTTTCCGCTAAGGTTGCGCGCCCCGCCGGTCCGGCCAATCGACCGCCCGGCGGAACCGCCCCTGGAGTATCCCGATGTCCCGCCTTTCCCGGTCCATGCACGGCTATCAGCTGATCCAGCCCGATGCCCAGCTCGACCTGTTCGCGTGCCGCGAGGGCCGCGTCCATATCGTCGCCCGGCAGCTGGAGCTGGGCTCGCCGACCGACCGGACGCTGTGCGGTACCCTGCTGCCGGCGCGTCCCCGCCTGCATCCGCTGAATCGCCGGGCGCTCGGCCTCAAGACCCTCTGTCCGGCCTGCATGCAGCGGCTGCAGGGCGCCAAACAGGGATTGCCGAATCCGTTACAGGTCTTTTGAGAGCCTGCCCAAAGTCTGCTGCGCGTCGGCCAAACGGTGTTGAAAATCCCTTCGGAATGCTCATTTACCCCTCGTAAACTCCGCTTCCTCAGGTCTTTTCGCCTAGTTTGGCGCTAGCTCGCGAGCCTTTGAGCAGGCCCTAGGCCCTGCCGGACGCCGATCGAGGCGTGTACAATTCGCGCCGTCACCTTTTTGCTCCTTGCAAGGATTCATCCCATGCCCGCGCGCGTTTCGACCCTGGTCGGTTCCCTCTCGCTGTTTGGTCTGTTGAGCGCGGGTACGGCGCAGGCACTGGAGTTGCCGCTGCCGCCACCCGGTGAAGACGTGGTCGGCGAGGTTCAGGTCATCAAGGCCGCCTACGAAGACACCTTTGCCGATCTTGGCCAGAAATACGATCTGGGCTACACCGAGATGGTGGCCGCCAACCCGGGCGTCGATGCCTGGCTGCCGGGCGCCGGCACCGAGATTGTGCTGCCCACGCGCTTCATCCTGCCGCCCGGCCCGCGCGAAGGCATCGTCATCAACATCGCCGAATACCGCATGTACTACTACCCCAAGGGTGGTCACACGGTGTTCACCTATCCGCTGGGCATCGGCCGCGAAGGCTGGGGTTCGCCCATCGGCGTGACCAAGGTGGTGGACAAGATCAAGGATCCGTCCTGGTATCCGCCGGAGTCGGTACGCGCCGAGCACGCCGCCGAAGGCGATCCGCTGCCCAAGGTGGTGCCGCCCGGTCCGGACAATCCCCTGGGCCCCTACAAGATCCGCCTGACCCTGCCGGGCTATCTCATCCACGGCTCGGACAAGAAATTCGGCATCGGCATGCAGGTCAGCCATGGCTGCTTCCGCATGTACAACTTCAACGTGACCGAACTGGTCGGCATGCTGCCCGTGGGCACGCCGGTGCGCATCATCGACGAGCCCTACAAGTTCGGCGTGAGCCAGGGCAAGCTCTACCTGGAAGCCCACCAGCCGGTGACCGTGAAGGGCGATCCGACCGAGATCGATCGTCAGGCCGCGGTGGTCAATGCGCTGATCAAGCGTGACGACCTGCTGCAGGCCAATAGCGCGGTGAACTGGAACACGGTGCGTGACGTCGTCCAGGGCCAGGACGGCCTGCCGGTGGAAATCGCCGACCTGCCGGCCGGGATGACGCCGGGTACGGTGGCCAAGGCGCCTGCCAAGACCCTGTGATCACGACCGGCCGAGCGCGCTCGGCCGGGCAGACAAACAAAAAGCCCGCCATCTGAGATGGCGGGCTTTTTGTTTGCTCCGGGAAAGGCGACTGTTGCCACTCGCCCTTCCAGCCGAGGCGCTTACTTGCGGCTGGCTTTTTCCAGCATACGCAGGGCGCGCTCGTTGGCTTCGTCAGCGGTCTGCTGAGCTTTCTGAGCGGCGGCCAGGGCCTCGTCAGCGTGACGGTAGGCTTCGTCAGCACGAGCCTGAGCGCGGGCAGCGGCGTCTTCGGTAGCGGTCAGGCGAGCTTCGCTTTCCTTGTTAGCGGTGCTGCAACCAGTGGCCAGAGCAGCGGCCAGAGCCAGGGCGGCGAATTTCAGAGCGTTGTTCATCGTAAACCCCTTGAGGTAGACATCCTGTTTTAAGATCAATTTCCCAGGTGGAAAATTGCGGCTACATACTACTCATTACCGGTCGTAAGTAAACTGAGCGAACCCGTTGAAGAAGGATTTTTTGCGGAAAATCCTTCTCGGCTCCCCGTGTTCGTCCCGGAATCCCTGCGCACCCGGTATCAGCAACTGCTTGGATGGCTGAAAGTCGCGAACGTTTCAAAACGTTAGAGGATGAGCGGAAGTTGTCAAGCGCCGAGCCGCGCCTGCTCCCGCGCAGGCGGCCCTGATATAGTGTGTCTTCTCGGTGCGACGGCTGGTCAGAACCTGCTTCTTCCGGAGGGGTCTGACGCGCTGTAGCTCAGTCCCGCACAGGAAGGGTGCGTTCTCGTCTTCGGGTATCATCGATAACAATGGATAAGGCGGAGCCAAACCGCCAAGGAGTAGTCATGAACGAGTCCCTGCACGTGGAACACGATGAGGCCAATCATCAATTCCACCTTTCTGTCGACGGCCAGCGCGCCTATCTCGCCTACATGGATCTGGGCAAGCAGACCATGGATTTCTATCGCACCTTCGTCCCCGATGCGCTGCGTGGGCGCGGCCTGGCAGCGCGGCTGACCGAGTACGCGCTGAACTACGCCGAGAGCCGCGGCTACAGCGTCATTCCCTCCTGCTCCTATGTGGAGCACTATCTGGAACGTCGTGGCCAGGTGACGCCGCTGGCCTGAGAGCCTGTTCTAAGTCTGCTGCGCGTCGGCCAAACGGCGTTGAAACTGGCTTCGGAATGCTCATTTACCACTCGTAAACTCCGCTTCCTCAGCCAGTTTCGCCTTGTTTGTCTCTAGCTCGCGAGACTTTGAACAGGCTCTGGTGCGGAAGAAAAAACGCCGGGCTGAGCCCGGCGTTTTCGTATCCGCTGCGGGATCAGCTGCGCGCGCGGCGCGGCAGCACATCCTTGAGCTTGCGGTGCATGTCGAGAATGCTTTTCTCGGTCATGGCCCAGTCGATGCAGGCGTCGGTCACCGAGACGCCATACTCCAGCTGCGACAGATCCGCCGGAATCGGCTGGTTGCCAAAGCCCAGGTGGCTTTCCACCATCAGGCCGACGATGGAGTTGTTGCCCTCGACGATCTGGTTGGCGACGTTGTCCATCACCAGCGGCTGCAGGGCGGCGTCCTTGTTGGAGTTGGCGTGGCTGCAGTCGACCATGATGTTCGGCTTGACCTTGGCCTTGACCAGCGCCTGCTCGCACAGGGTGACGCTGACCGAATCGTAGTTGGGCTTGCCGTTGCCACCGCGCAGCACCACATGGCCATAGGCGTTGCCCTTGGTCATGACCACGGATACCTGGCCGCGCTGGTCGATACCCAGGAAGCGGTGCGGGCTGGACACCGACTGCAGGGCGTTGATGGCCACGGTCAGGCTGCCGTCGGTGCCGTTCTTGAAGCCGACCGCGGAGGAGAGGCCCGAGGCCATTTCCCGGTGGGTCTGGGATTCGGTGGTGCGGGCACCGATCGCCGACCAGCTGATCAGGTCCTGCAGGTATTGGGGGGAGATGGGGTCCAGCGCCTCGGTGGCGGTGGGCAGGCCCTTTTCCGCCAGGTCCAGCAGCAGCTGGCGACCGATGTGCAGGCCGTCCTGGATCTTGAAGGAGTCGTCCAGGTAGGGATCGTTGATCAGGCCCTTCCAGCCCACGGTGGTGCGGGGCTTCTCGAAGTAGACGCGCATGACCAGATAGAGGCTGTCGCTGACCTTGGCGGCCAGGGCCTTGAGGCGCTCGGCGTATTCGTGGGCGGCCTTGATGTCATGGATGGAGCAGGGGCCGATCACCACGAACAGGCGGTGGTCCTTGCCGTCGAGGATGTCGCGGATGACCTGGCGGCCCTGGGCGACGGTGTCGGCGGCGAGATCGCTCAGCGGGATCTCCTGCTTGAGCTGCTCGGGGGTGATGAGCGGCTCGTTGGCTTCGATGTTGAGGTCGTTAAGGCGGGGCTGTGCGGCCATGGTGCTACTCGTCGGTCACGGCGCTGCGACAGGTCAGGGCCCGTGCAGGCAAAATACGATGGAGAGGGTGGGGCACCTTAACGCTTGTCCCGCCCGCTCACAATGGCTACGACGCTATCGACGCGCCCGAAGGCGTGCTTTGGCGATGATCGCGACGAGGAAAGCATGGAATTGGACGATGGGACGGCCGATGCCGTCCTGCTGGCGGCGCCGGGGCGCTCCCTGCTGATCTTTACCAGCGCCGGTTGCGCCTCCTGCCGCCTGGCGCGCCAGGTGCTGCCGACGGCGGCGCTGCCGGTCGAGCGGCTGTACTGGGTGGATGCCGAGCGCAGTGGCGGTCTGGTGCAGCGCTATGGGGTCTTTCATCTGCCGGCACTGTTCCTGATCGGGGATGGCGACTTCTTCGGCCCGGTGCAGGCGCCCCTGCGCGAGCCGGCCCTGGTGGCGGCGATCCAGGCCGCGGCGGCCCGGAAGCCCGAGGAAATACCCTGAAAGGCCTCTAACGCGCGCTTCGCAGCGCAAATGGCTTTCCCCTGCTACGCTGGAAAGGGCTATCCCGCATTGCACCGGTCAGGTCGCCTGATCTGGCCAGGAGGAATCGTGATCCGCTCGCTGCTCTATGCCACGGACCTAGGCCTGTGTTCGTCCTATGTCTTTCAGCATGCCTTGAATCTCGCCCGCATCCATCAGGCCCGGCTGTATGTCGTCCATGTGGTGGAGCCACTCGGCCTGCTGGCGTCTACCCTGTTGCAGCAGCATCTGGACGGTGAGTCTCTGGGCCGCCTGCGCAAGGGCGGTCTGGATTTGGTGCTGGAGACCATCGAGCAGCAGGTGTTCGAGTCGCTGCGCGAGGACCTGTTGGAAACCCCGGCGACCGTGGGCTTGGTGCGTGCCGTGCGGGTGGTGCAGGGCGATCCACCGGCCGCCATTCTCAAGCAGGCCCAGGAGTTAGCCGCGGATCTGCTGGTGATCGGCAGTCGCAGCCAGGGCGACGCCCAGGTCGCCCCGCTGGGACGTACCGCCAGCCGTCTGCTGCAGACCGCACGCATCCCGGTGTACCTGGTGCCGCTGCGGCAGGGCTGATCCGTAAGCGTCAGCCTTACTTCTCCGCGACTTAATTCGATTTCGGTCTAGAAAAACCTTAAGGCCTGCTTTACTGTTATATGCTTGCGCATGGGGTCAGAAGGCCTGTCTGAAAATCGCCGAGCGAAGATCAGGCAAGGCAAAAATCCGTGAGGAAGCGGAGTTTACGAAGGGTAAATGAGCATTCCGAACGGATTTTTAACGCAGTATGACCGAGCGCAGGCACTTGTCAGACAAGCCTAGGAGCCGGCATGAAACTGCAACAGTTGCGCTACATCTGGGAAGTCGCCCACCACGATCTGAACGTTTCCGCCACCGCCCAGAGCCTCTATACCTCGCAGCCTGGCATCAGCAAGCAGATCCGCCTGCTCGAGGACGAATTGGGGGTCGAGGTTTTTGCCCGCAGCGGCAAGCACCTGACCCGGGTGACCCCGGCCGGCGAACGCATCATCCAGACCGCCGGCGAGATCCTGCGCAAGTGCGAGAGCATCAAGCAGATCGCCCAGGAATTCTCCAACGAGCGCAAGGGCACCCTGTCCATCGCCACCACCCACACCCAGGCGCGCTATGCGCTGCCGGACGTGATCAGCGAATTCATCAAGCAGTATCCGGACGTGGCCCTGCACATGCACCAGGGCTCGCCGACCCAGATCGCCGAGATGGCCGCCGACGGCACCGTCGACTTCGCCATCGCCACCGAGGGTCTGGAACGCTTCAACGATCTGGTGATGATGCCCTGCTATCGCTGGAACCGCTGTGTCATCGTGCCCCAGGGTCACCCCCTGGCCAAGGTGGAACACCTGACCCTGGAACATCTGGCGGAACAGCCGCTGGTGACCTACGTCTTCGGCTTCACCGGCCGCTCCAAGCTCGACGAGGCCTTTGCCCGCCAGGGTCTTGAGCCCAACGTGGTGCTGACCGCGGCGGACGCCGACGTTATCAAGACCTATGTCCGCCTCGGCCTGGGCGTGGGCATCGTCGCCGACATGGCGGTGGATCACAAAGCCGATGCCGACCTGGTCTGCCTGGACGCCAGCCACCTCTTCGAAGCCAGCGTGACCAAGATCGGCCTGCGCCGCGGCACCTTTCTGCGCGGCTTCATGTGCGACTTCATCGGCCGCTTCGCCCCGCACCTGACCCGCGAGGTGTTGACCGAGGCCATGCAGACGCCCTCGCGGCAGGAGCTGGAGACCCTGTTCCACGGGGTGACGCTGCCGACGTATTGAGTTTGATTTTTGATGGTTTATCGCGGCCATGGGCCGCTCCTACAAAAGCATCACGCCCTGTAGGAGCGGCCGCATCGGCGGACCGCCATGGCCGCGATGCATTTCGGGCCGCAGTAGCACGTAGCGTGGAAAACGGCGTAGCCTTTTCCACTGGAGACTGCGCTGAAGGGGACACCCTCACCCCAACCCTCTCCCGAGGGGAGAGGGGGCTATCCGAGCAGGCGTTCAGTCACGTCAGCCTCGGCGAAATCGCAACAAGCCGTCGTATAGGAGCGGCCGCATCGGCGGACCGCCATGGCCGCGATAGAGGTTTCACTCCGCCAACCGCCACTGCTCCAGCAGCAGCTGCGCGGCCGCCGACAGCCCCGCGCCCTGGCGGACCAGGATCGAATAGGGTTCGTTGCGGGTGCGCTGGACCACCGGCAGACGGCGCAGCAGGCCGTGTCTTTCGCCGAACTGGGCGATGTCGCTGGGCAGCATGGCCACCTGGTTGGCGTCTTCCTGCAGTAGGCCGAGCAGGGTGAAGGTCGAGGAGGTTTCCACCGGATAGCGGGGAAACTCCAGCTCCGCCGCGCGAAATTCCCGTTCCAGGGTCAGGCGCATGGGCAGGTTGGCCGGATAGACGATCCAGCGACTGTCGACCAGCTCGGTCAGGCCCAGCGTCTCGGACTCCGCCAGCGGATGGCGGGGATGGCAGACGATCTCCAGCCGCTCTTCGCGGACCTCCAGACAGTCATAGGCATCCGGCCGGCGGCTGACGCTGCTGCGGCAGATGGCCAGCTCGATGCGACCGGCGTCGAGCAGGTCGAGCAGGCGCACGCTGGTGTCCTCGATGATCTCGATCCCCAGCTGGGGCTGCGCCGCGCCCAGGCGCGACACCGCGGCGATCAGCCGGGGCACGGCGCCCATGATCACCCCCACCGCCAGCCGACCGCCTTCGCCCTGGAGAATGCCGAGCATCTCTTCGCGCAGATGGGCAAGGTCGCTCTCGATCAGGCGCGCATAGCGGATCACACAGCGGCCCAGGTCATTGGGCTGCAGGCCCTGGTGGGTGCGCAGGAAGAGGGTGGCGCCCAGGGTGCTCTCGATCTCGTGCAGGGCCTTGGTGGCGCCGGGCTGAGAGATGGCGATGCGCTCGGCCGCCTTGTGCAGCGAGCCTTCCTCGTCGAGGGCGATCAGCAGGCGCAGTTGCCGCAGGCGCAGACGGGAGGCGATGGAGCCCAGGGATGGCAGCATGGGAATAACCGTTGGTTATCGCGGGATAGGGAGCTCTCATTAGGCAGGCCCTGTAGCGCCGAGTAAAGTCTCCTGCAGGCGATAACCAACAAGGAGAATGCCATGCACCTGATTCAGTTCGAAGACCAACAGGGCCAGCGCCGCGTCGGCGTGGTCGAGCGCGGTGAAGTCCAGCAGGTCCGCGGCGCGACCAGCACCCGGACCCTGGCGCTGCAGGCCATTCGCGCCGGCGTTTCCCTGGAATCTCAGGTGCAGACCCTGGGCCTGGAGCCCGGACCGGCCTATGCCGAGCTGCTCGATGCCGGTCGCCTGCTGCCGCCGCTGGACCATGAGGATCCGGCCCACTGCCTGGTCACCGGGACCGGTCTGACCCACCTGGGCAGCGCCGCCACCCGCGACAAGATGCACCAGCAGAACAGCCAGGAGGAGGCCAAGCTGACCGACTCCATGCGCATATTCAAATGGGGCGTGGAGGGCGGTCGGCCCGCAGCGGGCACCGCCGGTGCCCAGCCGGAATGGTTCTACAAGGGCGACGGCGGCATTCTGGTGCGTCCGGGGGCCGACATCCCGCTGCCGGAATTCGCCGAGGACGCCGGGGAAGAGCCGGAGCTGACCGGTCTCTATGTGATCGGTGACGACGGCAAGCCCTACCGCCTGGGTTATGCGGTGGGCAACGAATTCTCCGACCACGTGATGGAACGCAAGAACTATCTCTACCTGGCCCATTCCAAACTACGCTACTGCAGCTTCGGTCCGGCCTTGCGCACCGGTGAGCTGCCGCGTCATCTGGCGGGCACCAGCCGGATCCGTCGCGGCGAGCAGGTGGTCTGGGAGAAGGAATTCCTCTCGGGCGAGGACAACATGTGCCACAGCCTGGAGAACCTCGAGTATCACCACTTCAAGTATGCCCAGTTCCTGCGGCCGGGCGATGTCCATGTACATTTCTTCGGCACGGCGACCCTGTCCTTCGCCGATGGGGTGCGGGTCGAGCCGGGCGACAGATTCGAGATCGCGGTGCCGGAATTCGGCGAGCCGCTGAGCAATGGCGTCAAGGCCGGCACGGCAGCTTTCCAGCCCGGGCAAGTCCGTCAGCTCTGATGGTTGTATGATGACTGCTGACTATGCGAATGCTAGAGTGGGTATCGCACAGGCTGGCCCGGCCGCTCGGACACCGAGCGTGCCACCCTTTCGAAGACCTCCCCGTAGCGGGTGGTCTTCCCTGAACCCCTAGGTATAAGGAGTCGAGAACAATGCAGATCCAAGGCAAGAACTACATCGGTGGCGCTCGTAGCGGCGAGGGCGAGGTGCGGGTCTACAGCATCGACGCCACGACCGGCGAGAAGCTGCCCTACGAATTCTTCCAGGCGTCCACGGCCGAGGTCGATGCCGCCGCCCGCGCTGCCGAGCAGGCCGCGCCCCTGTACCGCAAGTTGAGCGCCGAAAAGCGCGCGACCTTCCTCGACGCCATCGCCGACGAACTGGATGCCCTGGGCGACGACTTCGTCCAGCTGGTCTGCCAGGAAACCGCGCTGCCGGCTGGCCGCATCCAGGGTGAGCGCGGCCGTACCAGCGGCCAGATGCGCCTGTTCGCCAAGGTGCTGCGCCGGGGCGACTTCCACGGTGCGCGCATCGATACCGCGCTGCCCGAGCGCAAGCCGCTGCCGCGTCCTGACCTGCGCCAGTACCGCATCGGCCTGGGTCCGGTGGCCGTATTCGGCGCCAGCAACTTCCCGCTGGCCTTCTCCACCGCCGGTGGCGACACCGCCGCGGCCCTGGCCGCCGGCTGCCCGGTGGTGTTCAAGGCCCACAGCGGCCACATGG
Organism: Pseudomonas sp. PGPPP4; assembly: GCF_002256045.1. NCBI lineage: Bacteria > Pseudomonadati > Pseudomonadota > Gammaproteobacteria > Pseudomonadales > Pseudomonadaceae > Pseudomonas > Pseudomonas sp. PGPPP4. The sequence continues at coordinate 36,025 of NZ_NKID01000006.1, read as the reverse complement.
TCACCGCCGAATACGTGGCCGACGCCATCATTCGCGCCGCCGAGAAGACCGGCATGCCCAAGGGCGTGTTCAACATGATCTATGGCGGTGGCGTGGGCGAGCAGCTGGTCAAGCACCCGGCCATCCAGGCAGTGGGCTTTACCGGCTCCCTGCGCGGCGGTCGCGCCCTGTGCGACATGGCCGCGGCCCGTCCGCAGCCGATCCCGGTGTTCGCCGAGATGTCCAGCATCAACCCGGTGGTGGTCCTGCCCGAGGCGCTCAAGGCCCGTGGCGACGCCATCACCGGCGAACTCGCGGCTTCCGTGGTCCTGGGTTGCGGTCAGTTCTGCACCAATCCGGGTCTGGTCATCGGCCTGCGTTCGCCCGAATTCAGCAGCTTCCTCGAGCGCCTGGCCGGGGCCATGAACGAGCAGGCGACCCAGACCATGCTAAATCCGGGCACCCTGAAGAGCTACGAGAAGGGCGTCGCGGCGCTGCTGGCCCATTCCGGCGTGCAACACCTGGCCGGTGCCAGCCAGGAAGGCAACCAGGCGCGTCCGCAGCTGTTCAAGGCCGATGTGAGCCTGTTGCTGGAAAACGACGAGCTGCTGCAGGAAGAAGTCTTCGGCCCCACCACCGTGGTGGTCGAGGTGGCCGACGAAGCCCAGCTGCAGCAGGCGCTGCAAGGCCTGCACGGCCAGCTGACCGCCACCCTGCTGGCCGAGCCGGCGGACCTGCAACGCTTCGAAGCCATCATCGGCCTGCTGGAGCAGAAGGCCGGGCGCCTGTTGCTCAACGGCTATCCCACCGGTGTGGAAGTCTGTGACGCCATGGTCCACGGCGGTCCCTATCCGGCGACCTCCGATGCCCGCGGCACCTCGGTCGGCACCCTGGCCATCGACCGCTTCCTGCGCCCGGTGTGCTACCAGAACTACCCGGACGCCTTCCTCCCGGAAGCCCTGCAGAACGCCAACCCGCTGGGCATCCAGCGCCTGGTGAACGGCGAGAACACCAAGGCCGCGATCTGATAGCGCTGCTTTGAGGTGGTGAGAGACCCGGCGTCGCGAGGCGCCGGGTTTTTTTATTGGGCGGTGGAAGGGGCTGGCAGGACAGTGGAAAAGGCTGCGCCGTTTTCCACGCTACGGAGCTGATCGCGCTGCTTTGAGGTGGTGAGAGACCCGGCGTCGCGAGACGCCGGGTTTTTTATTGGGTGGTGGAAAGGGGAGTGGCAGAACAGTGGAAAAGGCTGCGCCGTTTTCCACGCTACGGAGCACGGAGCACGGAGCACGGAGGCGAGAGGCGCTCAGCTCTTGCCCCCTCTCCCCTTGGGAGAGGGCTGGGGTGAGGGAAGCCGCACGCACAATGCCCAAAGAAAAGGCCGCTCCCGGGAGCGGCCTTGCGTGCATCGGCAATCGCCTTACTTGGCGGCGAACTTGAAAATCGTCGTCTGGGTGTAGGTCTGGCCGGGATCCAGGCGGGTGGTGGGGAAGTTCGGCTGGTTGGGCGCGTCCGGATAGTGCTGGGTTTCCAGGGTGAAGGCACCCCAGTGGCCGTAGGTCTTGCCGGCCTTGCCCTTGATGTTCCCCTCCAGGAAGTTGCCGGTATAGAACTGCACGCCCGGTTCGGTGGTGTAGAGGGTCAGGGTGCGGCCGGAGCCCGGATCGGTCACCACGGCGGCGGCCTTCTGCAGATCGCCAGCGGTGTTGAGCACCCAGTTGAAGTCATAGCCACCCTGCTTGGGTTCGGCGTACTTCAGCTGCTGGTTGTCGTCGGCGATGTGCTTGCCGATGGCGGTCGGCTTGCGGAAGTCCAGGGGCGTGCCGGCCACGGGCGGCAATTCGCCGGTGGGGATCAGCTTGGCGGTCACCGGGGTGTATTTGTCGGCATTGAGCATCGCCACCTGCTTGAGCACGGTGCCGCTGCCGGCGCCCGCCAGGTTGAAGTAGCTGTGGTTGGTCAGGTTGAGCACCGTCGGCTTGTCGGTGGTGGCACGGTACTTGAGGGTCAGCTGGTTGTGTTCGTCGAGCTGGTAGGTCACCTGGGTGGTGAGGGTGCCGGGAAAGCCCATTTCGCCATCGGGGGAGACATAGCTCAGGGTCACGCCGACCCAGCCGTCGCCCTTGGCCGGCTCGGCCTTCCACACCTTGGTGTTGAAGCCCTGGGGGCCGCCGTGCAGGGCGTTGGTCTTGTCGTTCTGCGGGATCTGGTAGCTCTTGCCGTCGAGGCTGAAACGACCGTCGGCGATGCGGTTGCCGAAGCGGCCGATGGTGGCGCCAAAGAACACCGTGGGGTTGTCGAGATAACCCTGGACGTCATCGAAGCCCAGCACCACGTCTTCGCTGTGGCCCTTGCGGTCGGGCACCTTGAGCGCCTGCAGCACGCCGCCGTAGGTGATGACGGTGGCCTGCATGCCGTGGCTGTTGGTCAGGACGAATTTCTCGATGGGGGTGCCATCGGGCAGCTTGCCAAAGCTCGACTGCTGGCTGCTGAGGCCGGCCGCCTGGGCGGTAAGGGTGCTGATCATGAGTGACAGTCCAAGTCCGGTAAGGGCTAACGTGCGTTTCATCTCGACCACCTTTTCGGTTTGTTGTTGTACAGGGAACAGCGGGGGTTATGGTTTGTTGGGCTTCGCGTTGCTCAACCCAACCTACGAGACCCCGTAGGTTGGGTTGAGCGCAGCGAAGCCCAACGGTAGAGGCCAATCAATGCGAGTGGCGGGGCACCTCGGCGCCGCGGCAGCCGACCAGGAAGTCGAAGTCGCAGCCTTCGTCGGCCTGCAGCACATGATTGACATAGAGGCGGCGATAACCGCCGGCCAGCAGCTGATCGGCCGGCGGTTGCCAGTCGGCCAGGCGCGCGGCCAGTTCCTCGTCGGGGATATCCAGGTGCAGGCGGCCGGAGGCGCAGTCCAGTTCGATCATGTCGCCTTCGCGGACCACCGCCAGCGGGCCGCCGGCCGAGGCCTCGGGGGCCACGTGCAGCACCACGGTGCCGTAGGCGGTGCCGCTCATGCGGGCGTCGGAGATGCGCACCATGTCGGTGATGCCCTTGGCCAGCAGCTTGGCCGGCAGGCCCATGTTGCCCACCTCGGCCATGCCCGGATAGCCCTTGGGTCCGCAGTTCTTCAGCACCATCACGCAGGTCTCGTCGATGTCCAGATCCGGATCGACGATGCGCGCCTTGTAGTCTTCCAGATTCTCGAACACCACGGCGCGACCGCGATGCTGCATGAGCGCCGGGGTCGCGGCCGAGGGCTTGAGCACCGCGCCCTTGGGCGCCAGGTTGCCGCGCAATACGCAGATGCCGCCATCGGCGCGCAGCGGGTTGTCCAGGGCGCGGATGACCTCGTCGTCGCCGTAGATGGGCGCCTCGGCGCAGTTGGCCCAGAGGCTCTTGCCGTTGGCGGTCAGGGCCTCGGGATGGGGCAGCAGGTTGGCTTCGCCCATACGGCGGATCACCGCCGGCAGGCCGCCGGAATAATAGAACTCTTCCATCAGGAAGCGTCCGGAGGGCTGCAGGTCGACGATGGTGGGGGTGCCGCGGCCGACCCGGGTCCAGTCGTCCAGCTCCAGGTCCACGCCGATGCGCCCGGCGATGGCCTTGAGGTGGATCACCGCGTTGGTGGAACCGCCGATGGCGGCGTTGACGCGGATGGCGTTCTCGAAGGCTTCCTTGGTGAGGATCTTCGACAGTCGCAGGTCTTCTTCCACCATCTCGACGATGCGCATGCCGGACAGGTGGGCCAGCACGTAGCGCCGCGAATCCACCGCCGGAATGGCGGCGTTGTGCGGCAGCGAGGTGCCCAGGGCTTCGGCCATGCAGGCCATGGTGGAGGCGGTACCCATGGTGTTGCAGGTCCCGGCCGAACGCGACATCCCGGCTTCGGCGGAGAGGAATTCGTTGAGGTCGATGGCGCCCGCCTTGTAGGCCTCGTGCATCTGCCAGACGATGGTGCCGGCACCGATGTCGCGGCCGTGGTGCTTGCCGTTGAGCATGGGGCCACCGGTGACGACGATGGCCGGCACGTCGCAGCTGGCGGCGCCCATCAGCAGCGCCGGCGTGGTCTTGTCGCAGCCGGTCAGCAGCACCACGGCGTCCACCGGGTTGCCGCGGATGGCTTCTTCGACGTCCATGCTGGCCAGGTTGCGGGTCAGCATGGCGGTGGGTCTGAGGTTGGATTCGCCGTTGGAGAACACCGGGAATTCCACCGGGAAGCCGCCAGCTTCGTAGATGCCACGCTTGACGTGTTCGGCGATCTTGCGGAAGTGTGCGTTGCACGGGGTCAGCTCGGACCAGGTGTTGCAGATGCCGATGACGGGCTTGCCCTGGAATTCGTGGTCCGGGATGCCCTGATTCTTCATCCAGCTGCGGTACATGAAGCCGTTCTTGTCGTTGCTGCCAAACCACTGGGCGGAGCGGAGCGGGCGTTTGGGCGTGGTCATTGTCTTGTCCTCGGGCATTTCACGGGCAAAGCGGTCCCCGGCACGGCGCCCGTGGCGCCGCGGGGGAGGGCAGAGTCTGGGTTTAGCGCTGCTTGAAGCGGTCGATGACCACGGCCAGCAGCAGGATGGTTCCGCGGATGACGTACTGGTAGAAGGTGTCGATGTTCTTCAGGTTCATGGCGTTCTCGATGATCGCCAGGATCAGCACGCCGGCGATCACGTGGCGGATCATGCCGATGCCGCCGGCCAGGGACACCCCGCCCAGCACGCAGGCAGAGATCACCGTGAGTTCGAAGCCCTGGCCGATCATCGGCTGGCCGGAGGTCATGCGCGAGGCCAGCACCACGCCGGCCAGGGCGCCGATCACCCCGTGCATGGCGAAGATGATGATCTTGGTGCGATCGACGTGGACGCCGGCCAGCAGCGCGGCTTCCTCGTTGCCACCGATGGCCATGGTGTTGCGGCCGAAGGTGGTGTAGTTGAGCAGCCAGCCAAAGAACAGGATGCACAGTAGGGTGATGACGATGGGCACCGGCAGGCCGAACAGCTGGCCGTTGCCGAACACGAAGAACTGCTCCTGGGAGACGCCCACGGCCTTGCCGTCGGAGAAGATGTAGCCCAGGCCGCGCACGATCTGCATGGTCGCCAGCGTGGTGATCAGGGCGTTGATCTTGAGCTTGGCGATCACCAGGCCGTTGATCAGACCCACCACCAGACCCATGGCCAAGGCGGCGGCGACGCCGAGCAAGACGCTGTCGAACTCGCGCATCACCACCGCGGCGACCACCCCGGCACAGGCGATGACCGACCCCACCGAGAGGTCGAAGTGGCCGGAGGCCAGGCAGAACAGCATGGTGCAGGCGGCGATGCCCACGGTGGAGATCGCCAGGCCCAGACCGCGCATGTTCAGCGGCGAGAGAAAGTTCTGCACGAACAGCGCACAGAGGGTGAAGATGACGACGGCGGCCAGCATCATGGCCCAGTCGTCGAGGAAGCGGCGGGTGTCGAAACCGCGGCGCGGCGGGGTCAGGCTGTGGGGTTGGGCGGACATGGACGTGACCTCTTTTCTTGTTTTCATCAGGCCCGGGTACGGGGTAGGGCGAGCTGCAGCAGGCGCTCGTCGTTGAACTCGGCGCGGGCCACCTCGCCGGTGATGGCGCCTTCGCTCATCACCAGGATGCGATCGGCCACGCCCATGACTTCCATCAGGTCGCTGGACACCACCACCACGGCGATGCCGCGGGCGGCGAGGTCATGGATGATGGCGTAGATCTCCGACTTGGCGCCGACGTCGATGCCGCGGGTGGGTTCGTCGAGCAAGAGCACCTGCATGGGCATCGACAGCCAGCGCCCGAGAATGGCCTTCTGCTGGTTGCCGCCGGAGAGATTCTTGATCTTCTGCCCGGCGTGGGGCGTCTTCACGTTCAGCGCGCGAATCTGCTTTTCGGCGTTGGCCTTTTCCCAGCGGCCCTGGATCAGGCAGCCGAGACTGGCGTGATGGGCGCGGGCGCTGATGTTGATGTTCTCGGCCACGCTGGCCAGGGGCACGATGCCTTCCTTCTTGCGATCTTCCGGGCAGAGCAGGATGCCGGCGGCGATGGCGTCACGCGGCGACCTTAGGCTGACCGGGGCGCCCTTGAGACTCAGGCTGCCGGCCTTGTGCTTTTCCAGCCCCGCCAGCAGGCGCAACAGCTCGGTGCGACCGGCACCGACCAGGCCGAACAGGCCGAGGATCTCGCCCTGGCAGACCTCGAAGCCCACCGGTTGCTGCAGGCCCTGGCCGAGCAGACCCTCGACCTTGAGGCAGCCACCGCCGATCTCGCGCGGGCGGTAGTCGTAGATGTCGGCGAGATCGCGGCCGACCATCAGGGTGATCAGCTGGTCGGGGGTGATGTCGGCCAGGCGCTCGATGGTGCGCACGTGGCGGCCGTCCTTGAACACCGTCACCGCGTCGCAGATGCGGAAGACTTCTTCCATGCGGTGGGAGACATAGAGCACCACCCGGCCTTCGTCGCGCAGCCGGGCAATGATGGTCATCAGCCGATCGGTCTCGCGGGCGGACAGCGAGCTGGTCGGCTCGTCGAAGGCGATGACGCGGGCGCCCCGGGAGAGCGCCTTGGCGATCTCCACCAGCTGGCGCTGACCGAGCGACAGGCGCCCGACCTTGGTGTTGGGGTCGATTTCTTCGGCCAGGCCCTTGAGCAGGTCCAGGGCCTGGCGGCGCAGGTGGCCGCGATTGACGATGCCGTAGCGCGCCGGCAGGTGCCCGAGAAAGAGATTTTCGGCGACAGTCATTTCCGGCACCAGCTGCAGCTCCTGCTGGATCACGGCGACGCCGGCCCGGATGGCTTCGGCGGTGCTCTTGAACACCAGCTCCTGGCCGTCGATGTTGAGGTGGCCGGTGGTGGGGGCGTGGTAGCCGCTGAGGATCTTCAGCAGGGTCGACTTGCCGGCACCGTTCTCGCCCATGAGGGCGTGCACCGAGCCGGGACGCACGTTGAAGGAGATGTCGGCGAGCGCCTTGACGCCGGGAAAGGTCTTGCCGATGCCGACGAAACCGAGGCTGTCGGCGCTCTGGGCGGTGGTTTGTTCCAGGGCTGCCATGGGGCACTCCTGTCAGACGAAAGAGGAGGGCGGCGCCAGCCGAGGCGCCGCCGGGGTCATCACTTCCAGAGGCCGATCTTTTCCAGCTCCTGCTGGAAATTGGCGCGGGTGATGAGGGTGACCTTGTCCATCGCGGTGTACTTGGGCGGTTCCTTACCGGTGGTGACCCACTCGTACATCATGCTGGCGGTCTGGTAGCCCTCTTCGTGGGGGCTGGGCAGCATGGAGCCGAAGAAGCCGCTGTTGGGTTTCTTCAGTTCGCCGATGGCGTCGGTGCCGTTGATGCCGATGCCGATCACCTGCTCGGCCTTGAAGCCGGCGCTTTCGGTGGCGCGGACGCCGCCCAGCACGGTGTTGTCGTTCATGCCGCCGATGATCAGGTGCTTGGCGCCCGAGGGCAGCTTGACCAGCGCGGAGGTGGTGGAGTCCATGCTGCCGGGCACGTCCAGGGTCTTCTGCGGCGCGAAGATGATGTGGTCGGCGGGCAGGCCGGCCTTCTTCAGGGCTTCCACCGAACCGTCGGTGCGCTTCTTGCCGGTGTCCAGCTCGTTGTAGGTGTTGATCACCGCATAGGTGTCATCCCACTTCCAGCCACGCTTCTCGGCCTCGGCGGCCATGGCGGCGCCCTGCTGCTGGCCGACCTCGAAGGCGGCCATGCCCAGGTAGGGCACGTCTTCCATGAATTTGCCCTTGGCGTCGACGAAGCGGTCGTCCACGGCCATGACCTTGAGGTCGTTGAGCTTGGCCTTGGCCACGATGGCCGGGCCGAGGGAGACGTCGGGCGGGCAGATCACGAAGCCCTTGGCGCCGTTGGCGGCCAGGCTGTCGATGGCGGCGAGGGTCTTCTCGCCATCCGGCACGGCGATCTTGAGCAGGGTGAAGCCCTTGTCCTTGGCGGCTTTCTCGGCGAAGGCCCACTCGGTCTGGAACCAGGGTTCCTCGGGTTGCTTGACCAGGAAACCGATCTTGACCGGATCGGCAGCGAAAGCGGAGAGAGACAGGCTGACGGCACCGGCGGCGAGGGCGGCACGCAGCAGAGAACGAACTCCCGGAACACGGAACATAGCTGGAACTCCTTGTTTTTATTGGTGTGGCCAGGCAATGCGAGGCGGCGGGTTGCCGTCGTGGAGGTCAGACGACACCGCTCTTCATTGATATTATGATTGGATGGAGGCGGGTGCAAGGAAAAGGTGACGAGATTTTTCGCCACCTCTGTCACCAAGCTGTTACATAGGGGCTGGAGCGGAAAGGCGCCGCAGAGGGGCGCCCGGGTCGGTAGGATGAATCAGCCAGCGAACCTGTGGCAGGGCATGCCGGCTACCGGTGCGGTCGCCTTGAGCAGGGCGCCGTCGAGGCTACCCTCGGCGGCGGCGCTGGTGACGTACAGGGTGCGCAGATCCGCTCCGCCGAAGACGCAGCTGGTGGGGCGCTGGACGGGCAGCTCGACGATCTCCAGCAGCTCGCCCTCCGGCGAGAAGCGCAGCAGGCAGTTGCCATCCCAGCGCGCATTCCATACGCAGCCTTCGCTGTCGATGGCCGAGCCGTCCGGCGAGCCACGCTCGTGGGGACCGGCCCAGACGGTGGGGGTCCCCAGGTTGCCGCGGGCGTCCAGCGGATAGCGATAGAGGGTGTCCTTGAGGGTGTCGGCGCTGATGACGTGGTTGTCCGCGGCGCTCCACACCAGGGTGTTGGCGATGCCGAGATCGCTGGCGTGACGACTGACGCTGCCGTCCGGATCGATGCGGAACAGCCCGCCCGAGTGCCGGTCGATGGCCACGTCGCCGCCCTGGGCATCGAGATTGTTCTGCATGGTGCCCAGCCACAGACGCCCCTGGGCGTCGCAGCGGGCTTCGTTGCCACGGTTGCCCGGATCGGGATCGGCGACGCAGAAGAGTTCCAGGGCGGGACGGTCCGGTGGCGAATCCAGGTCAAGACGGAAGACGCCGTCGGGCAGGGTCACCAGGGCGTCGCCGCGCACCGTGGGCACGAAGGCGGAGCAGGGCCGGTCCAGTTGCCATTCCTGATAGTGCTCGCCGCGCAGACGGCAGGCCTTGAAGCCGGCGATGTCCACCCAGTAGAGCGCCTGGGTCTCCTGGTCCCAGAAGGGGCCCTCGGCCAGTTTGAAGCGCTGGGGAAGCAGCGGCTGCCAATCCATCGTTCACCTCTCTTGTTGTGGCAGTACGGGAAATCCAGGCATGGGAACCTGCAGCGACGCCGAGGTTGCCGACCGAGACGTCAGTCCGTATAGCGCGCCAGGGTCACGGCCGCGCTGTCGATCAGCATCATGCAGGCCCAGACGGCGCGCGCCGCGTCGCGCGAGGCGATGCCGTCGGCGAGGGTCTTGTGCAGGGGAAGGGTACGTCGCAATTCGGCGGGATCGGCCGACGACAGGGTAAAGGAGGCCGCCAGCAGGGCGCCCAGGGCGGGCACCATCTGCTCGATGAATTGATTGTGGCTGGCCGCCAGGACGCACTCGTGGAAACGCTGGTCGGCGGTGTTGTAGTCGCCGCCGTTGAGCGATTCTTCCAGGTGCTGGTAGGCGACCTGGATCGCCTGCACCTGCTCGGGAGTGGCTCTTTCGCAGGCCCAGCGGACCGCCGCCGGCTCGATGGCGTGGCGCAGATCCAGCAGATCCTTGACGAAATGGGCAGGCAGACCGCCCGTGGCCAGCCAGCCCACCACCTGGGTATCGAACAGATTCCAGCGACTCAGCGGCAGGACCCGGGTACCGACCTTGGGGCCGACTTCCAGCATGCCCTTGGCCGCCAGGGTCTTGATCGCCTCGCGCAGGATGGTGCGGCTGACGCCCAGCTCCTGGCAGAGATCTGCCTCTACCTTGAGGGCGCTACCGGGTGGAAATTGCCCGGCCGCGAGACGCTGGCCGAGTTGTTCTACGGTAGAGGCATGGTAGCTGCTGGACATGAGGGCATACCGCGAGTGGGTTCTTGCCCTTAATGATCATACGAAATTTCACCTTCAGACAAGGGCTGCGGCCGGAAGGCCTCGGCGACCATGTCGTTGACACCGGCCAGCTGGGCGATGGCGGCGTGGCGAGCGGTCAGCGGGTCGCGGTGCTGGATCGCGGTGAGGATCGCCTTGTGCCGGGAGACCAGCAGGTTGAGGCTTTCGCCGGCGGCGAACAGCGCCGAGGAACGCTCCAGATAGTCCCGCACCGGCAGCAACATGATGCTGTAGAGGTGAGTCAGCAATTCGTTGTGGGTGGCCGTGGCGATGGACAGGTGAAAGGCCATGTCCGGCTCGGCCATGTCGGCGATGTCCGCTGCCTGCTCCATGCGCTCGTAGGCGTCTTCGATGGCCGTCACATCTTCGGGCTGGGCATTGGCAGCCGCCATGGCGGCGACCTCTGGCTCGATGATGTTGCGCACCTTGACCAGGGTCTCGTAGAAGCTATGCCGCGAATCGCTCTCCAGCAGCCAATGCAGCACGTCCGGATCGAGCAGATGCCACTCGTTGCGTGGCTTGACCACGGTTCCGACCTTGGGCTTGGACCTGACCAGGCCCTTGGCCACGAGCACCCGGGTGGCCTCACGCAGGACGGGGCGGCTCACCTCGTACTCTTCGCACAGCTGCGCCTCGGGGGGCAGGCGCTGTTCTGGCAGAAAGTGTCCAGACACGATCTGGGTACCGAGCTCATGAACGATGCGAGCGTGTCTGCTTTTGCGCGGCAGCGGTGTCTTGTAATTCATCGAAAGGCATCCGAAGTCGTCGTGCCATCACTATAACACCATCAGCGCGATAACCAATGTGATCGCGGGCCAGGCGGCTCTGTAATGGGGATCAGTGGAAATCAAGAGGTAAGATTTCCTACTTCGTAACATTATTTTAATAGTACCAAATTTACCTTAATGGCCGATTAATGGCGGCTTTTGGCTATTTAACGTCTCAATGATATTACGTTAGACTTTAGGGCGATCTGCGCTTCAACCGCACAAAAACAACAAGTCGGAGAACGCCATGCACCCCGAATCCGTCCTCATTCGCCGGATCACGCGCAAGCTGATTCCCTTTCTCGTCCTGCTCTATCTGGTCGCCTACATCGACCGCTCTGCCGTAGGCTTCGCCAAGCTGCACATGGGCGCCGACGTCGGCATCGGCGACGCTGCCTACGGCCTCGGTGCCGGCCTGTTCTTTATCGGTTACTTCCTCTTCGAGGTACCCAGCAACCTGCTGCTGGAGCGCTTCGGTGCCCGGCGCTGGTTCGCCCGCATCCTGATCACCTGGGGCGCCATCACCATGGGCATGGCCTTCGTCCAGGGCCCCACCAGCTTCTATGTCATGCGCTTCCTGCTGGGGGTGGCCGAGGCCGGCTTCTTCCCCGGGGTGCTCTACTACCTCACTCAGTGGTTCCCGGTGCGCCACCGCGGCAAGATCATGGGGCTGTTCATCCTCTCCCAACCCATCGCCATGCTGGTGACGGGGCCGCTGTCGGGCATGCTGCTGCAACTGGATGGCGCGCTCGGCCTGCACGGCTGGCAGTGGCTGTTCCTCTGCATCGGCGCGCCGGCGGTGCTGCTGGCCTGGCCGACCCTGACCCGGCTGCCGGATGGTCCGCAACAGGTCGCCTGGTTGAATGCCGAGGAAAAGCGCTGGCTGGCCACGGAGCTGGAAAAGGACCTGCACCTGTTCGACCAGACCCGCCATGGCAACCCCCTGCATGCGCTCAAGGATCGCCGGGTGCTGCTGCTGGCGCTCTACTATCTGCCGGTGACCCTGAGCATCTATGGCCTGGGGCTGTGGCTGCCGACGCTGATCCACCAGTTCGGCGGCAGCGATCTCACCACCGGCTTCATCTCGGCGATCCCCTATGCCTTCGGCATTCTCGGCCTGCTCATCGTGCCGCGCAGTTCGGATCGCCTGGGCGATCGCTACGGTCACCTGGCCGTGCTCTATGCCGTGGGCGCCCTGGCCATGGCCGGCAGCGCCTGGTTCGGCACCGCCGTGCTGCAACTGGCGGCGCTGTCGGTGGTGGCGTTCTGCCTGTTTTCCCTTACCGCGCTGTTCTGGACCCTGCCCGGACGCTTCTTCGCCGGGGCCAGTGCCGCCGCCGGCATCGCCCTGATCAATTCGGTGGGCAACCTGGGCGGCTATCTCGGCCCCTATGGCATCGGCGCGCTCAAGGCGGCGACCGGGACTCTGGCCTCGGGGCTCTATCTGCTGGCCGCGGTGCTGGTGTTCGGCCTCCTGCTGACCGGCATCGTCTACACCCGCCTGGAGCGCAAGAGCCGTCGGGAAGAGAATTACGCCGCGGAGCGTTCCGCCGGCTGACGCCCCGGACAGGTCTCGGCGGCGAACCAGGCGGCGCCGAGGCAGACCAGATTGGCCACCAGCAGATAGCCGGCCGGCGCCATGCGATCCCCGGTGGCGCCGATCAGCCAGGTCACCACGATCTGGGCGGTGCCGCCGAAGGCCGCCACCCCCAGCGCATAGACCAGCGAGAAGCCGGTGGCTCGCACCCGCTGCGGAAAGCTTTCCACCAGCAGCACGATCAGCGCGGCGCCGCTCATGCCATGCAGCCCGGAGAGCACCGCCAGGGTCAGCAGGAAGGTGCCCGGTCCGGGTGCCTGGATGATGAGCTCCAGCGCCGGATAGAGCAGTACCAGCAACAGCAGGCGCGGCAGGATCAACACGATGCGCCGGCCGTAGCGATCACTGAGCACCCCGCCGATGATCGAGCAGACCGCCATGGCCGCGCCCATCACCAGGGTGGCGAGCATGGCGGTGCTGGCAGGTAGCCTGAGTTCCACCAGGGCGAAGGTGGTCATGTAGTTGAGGAAATACTGGGTTATGGTGCTGCCCGAGAGGATCAGCAGGCCCAACAGCAACGGCCGGCGCTGGGTGGTCATCACTTCGCGCAGCACCGCGCTGGTTCCGCGCGTCTCGCCCTCATGGGTATCCACCAGGCCGCGGCGGATATAGAGGCCTATGGGCAGGATCACCAGGCCCAGCAGGAAGGGCAGGCGCCAGCCCCAGGCCAGCAGTTGCTCCGGCGTCAGCCAGAGGGTCAGGCCGTAGCCGATCAGTCCGGCCGCCACCGCGGCCAGCCCCTGGGCCACTACCTGCCAGCAGGCGTAGGTACCCCTTCTGTGCAGCGGTGCCGCTTCCAGGATGTAGGTGGTGGCCGGTCCCGCTTCACCGCCCCAGGCCAGGCCCTGTAGCAGCCGCGTCAGCACCAGCAGGATGGGCGCGGCGATGCCGATCTGCTCGTACCCCGGCAGCACGGCGATGCCGCCGGTGCCCAGGGCCATCAGCACCATGGTCAGCAGCATCGCCGGCTTGCGGCCGACGCGATCGGCCCAGGCGCCGATGAAGATGGCGCCCAACGGTCGCACGACGAAGCCGACGCCAAAGGTGATGACGCTGGCCATCAGGCTGGCGAAGGCGTTTTCCGAGGGAAAGAACACCTGGCCGATGAGCACGGCGAAGGTGGCGTAGACGCCGAAATCGAAGAACTCCACGGCGTTGCCGAGCACAACGGCAAAGACGCCCTTGCGGGAGTGGGTTGGGCGGGTAGCGGTCATGGGCGGTGGTTCAGCGGGGCAGGGTACGCGCCCGGGATTGGGCGCGCAGGAGTCGTCGACTCAGTGGGCGAGGTGCAGGCCGCACTCGCGATTCTCGTCACCCTTGGTGGGGTCGAAGTAGTCGAATTCGTTGGGCAGGTCGTGGGCGGTCAGGTACTGGTAGAGATCCTTGGAGGTCCAGTGCAGCAGCGGTGCCACCTTGATCAGGCCGTCCGGATTGACGCTGACCGGTTCCATCTGGGCGCGTACCGCGGTGTCGGTGGCGCGCAGGGCGGTGAACCAGACCTCGGGCGCCGTCTCGCGCAGGGCGCGGGCGAAGGGCTCCAGCTTGACCTCTTCGGTGAAGGCGGCGTGGCGCGGATCGTCCAGCCCCGGCACCGGGCCCTCGATGGCCTCGCGGTGGGCGCGGGAGCGCCTGGGCAGGTAGGTCACCAGGTTGAGGTTCAGCTTGCGCACGATCTCGTCGGCGCAGCGATAGGTAGCGGGGGTGTTGTAGCCGCTGTCCATCCAGACCACCGGGATGTCCGGCTTGACCTGGCTGACCAGGTGCAGGATCACCGCCTCGAAGGGCCGGAAGTTGGTGGTGACGATGGCGCTCTTGCCCAGCCCCAGGGCCCAGGCGACGAGCTTTTCGGGGTCGCGGCCGAGGTCGGCGTTGATGCGGGCGAGATCGAGAGACATGGCGGGCTCCAGCCGGGTAAGGGATGAGGCCATGGTAGCAAAGCCGGATCAGCTGTGGGCTGCCAGCGTCTCCAGCAGCACCCGCACCTTGGCCAGGGACTCGGCGTATTCGTCGGCCCAGTGCGAATCCATGACGATGCCGCCGCCGCCCCAGCAGCTCAGCACGCCGTCTTCGGCGAGCAGGCTGCGGATCAGGATGGAGCTGTCGCTCTCGCCGCGCACGTCCAGATAGAGCAGCGAGCCGCAGTAGGGACCGCGGCGGGTCTCTTCCAGCTCGTCGATGATCTGCATGGCGCGGATCTTTGGCGCCCCGGTGATGGAGCCGCCGGGGAAACTGCCGGCCAACAGGTCCAGAGCGTCCAGCCCGGCGGCCAGTTCACCGGTGACGGCGCTGACCAGGTGGTGGACGTTGGGATAGCTCTCCAGGGCGAACAACTCGGGCACCCGCACCGAGCCGATCCGGCAGCTGCGGCCCAGGTCGTTGCGCAGCAGGTCGACGATCATCAGATTCTCGGCGCGATCCTTAGGGCTGGCCAGCAGGGCACGGGCTTCGGCGGCATCGGCACCGGCCTCCGCGCGCCTTGGCCGGGTGCCCTTGATCGGCCGCGTTTCCACCTGACCGCGGCTGACCCGCAGGAAGCGCTCCGGTGAGTGACTGAGCAGGGCGCCGCGCTCCAGCGCCAGATAGCCGGAGAAGGGCGTCGGGCAGGCCGCGCGCAGCGCCTGGTAGGCGGTCCAGGGCGAACCCTGGAAGGGGGCGCGAAAGCGCTGGGCGAAGTTGACCTGATAGCAGTCGCCGGCGGCGATATAGGCCTGGATGGCCTCGATGCGCTGGCGATAGGTGGACTCGTCGATGTCTGCGGCGAAGGGGGCGGTCAGCCGGAAGCCTTCGGCCTCGGGCGCCGCCCCGGCGTCGAACAGGGCGATCAGCCGCTGGCGCTCTCCTGCGTCCAGTGCCGGATGGCAGACCAACTGGCTGGTCCGTGCCTGGTGGTCGGAGATCAGCGCCCAGGCATAGAGCCCCAGGCGGGCGTCGGGCAGTTGCAGATCGACACGGGCACCGTCCGGCAGCCGCTCCAGGCGTCGGCCGAAATCGTAGGCGAGATAGCCCAGCAGGCCGCCGGCGAAGGGTAGGTCTGCACCCTCCGGCAGGTCGGCGTGACCCAGGCTGGCCAGGGCGGCGCGCGTCCGCGCGAAAAAGGCGCGCCCCGTCTCGCCGGAAGCGGGTTGCAGCACCTGCAGCGGCCACGCCGCCATGAGGTCGTAGCGACCGCGCTCGGCCACCGGCCGCCCGGAATCCAGCAGCACCGCGCCGGGCTCGCCCTGCAGCAGGGCGAAACGCGCCGTGGGATCGGCGTGGTAGGGCAGGGGATGCAGATGGCAGAGGGGCATGGCGAGGTCGGCTGGGAGAGACGGCGCGCTAGTGTAGCGAACCGCCTCTGGCGGGGCGAGATACAGGCTGTCACAGCTGGATTGTCGACAAAGATTGACGAGAAAGGCGTTCAGGCGTAGTTATTCAGCCCATAAACACAAAAGGTGTCGACAATGATCGATAGCCCCCTCCAGGCCGAAGCGCCCGAGACCGACAGCGGGACCCTCTCCGAGCAGGTGTTCCGCCGGATCCGCGAGGCCATCGTCCGCGGTGACGTGGCGCCGGGCAGCAAGATTTCCGAGCCCGAGCTGGCGCGCACCTATGGCATCAGCCGCGGGCCGCTGCGCGAAGCCATCCACCGGCTGGAAGGCCAGCGCCTGGTGGTGCGGGTGCCCCATGCCGGCGCCCGGGTCGCCGCCCTGAGCCTGGCCGAACTCGTCGAGCTCTACGAAATCCGCGAATCCCTCGAAGGCATGGCCTGCCGCCTGGCGGCCGAGCGCCTCATCCCCCAGGGCATCGACGAATTGCGCCAGCTGCTGGACACCCACGAGCGCGATCCGGCGTTCCAGGCCGGCACCGGCTACTACCTGCAGGAAGGCGACCACGACTTCCACTACCGCATCATCCAGGCCAGCGGCAACGGCATGCTGGTGCGGCTGCTCTGCGGCGAGCTCTACCACCTGGTGCGCATGTACCGGCTCAAGGTCTCCGCCACTCCCAATCGTCCGCGCCAGGCCTTCGCCGAGCACCATCGCATCCTCGATGCCCTGGCGGAGGGCGACGGCGAACTGGCCGAGCTGCTGATGCGCCGCCACATCGCCGCCTCCAAGCGCAATCTGCAGCACCATCCCCAAGTCCAAGACCAGTCGAGGTAACGCCATGCCTGCCGTCAGTCCCGGCCAGAAATTCCGCGCCGCCGTCGCCGCCGAACGCCCGCTGCAGGTGGTCGGCACCCTCAATGCCAATCATGCGCTGCTGGCCAAGCGCGCCGGTTTCCAGGCCATCTACCTGTCCGGCGGCGGGGTCGCGGCCGGCTCCCTGGGGCTGCCGGACCTGGGCATCAGCGGCCTGGAAGACGTGCTGATCGACGTCCGCCGCATCACCGATGTCTGCGACCTGCCACTGCTGGTGGACGTCGACACCGGCTTCGGCGCCTCGGCCTTCAACGTTGCCCGCACCACCCGCGCCCTGATCAAGGCCGGCGCGGCGGCCATGCACATCGAGGATCAGGTCGGTGCCAAGCGCTGCGGTCATCGGCCGGGCAAGGAGATCGTCAGCCAGCAGGAGATGGTCGATCGGATCAAGGCCGCGGTGGATGCCCGCACCGATCCGGACTTCGTCATCATGGCGCGCACCGACGCCCTGGCGGTGGAAGGCCTGCAGGCCGCCATCGACCGCGCCTGCGCCTGCGTCGAGGCCGGCGCCGACATGATCTTTCCCGAGGCCATCACTGAGTTGCCCATGTACCGCCAGTTCGCCCAGGCGGTGGGGGTACCGATCCTGGCCAACATCACCGAATTCGGTGCTACGCCGCTGTTCACCACCGAGGAATTGGCCAGGGCCGAGGTCGGCCTGGTGCTCTATCCGCTGTCGGCTTTCCGCGCCGCCAATCGCGCCGCCGAAAACGTCTACACGGCGATCCGCCGCGACGGCAGCCAGCAGGCGGTGGTCGACACCATGCAGACCCGCGCCGAGCTCTATGACCGCATCGATTACCACCGCTACGAGGACCAGCTGGACCGCCTGTTCCAACAACAGAAACACTGACGCTCCACCCTGAACGCCCGCTTTTTCGCCTAACAAATCCAAGAGGAGCGAGACGATGGCAGACAGCAAAACCCTCGGCGGCGCCGGCCTGCGTGGCCAGGTCGCCGGCCGGACCGCGCTTTGCACCGTCGGCAAGACCGGCGCCGGCCTCACCTACCGGGGCTACGACATCCGTGAGTTGGCCGCCGGGGCCGACTTCGAGGAAGTCGCCCACCTGTTGCTCTATGGCGAGCTGCCGACGCAAGCGCAACTGGACGCCTATCGCCAGCGCCTGGCGGCCCTGCGCGACCTGCCGCAGCCGCTCAAGGAAGGCCTGGAGCGCATCCCCGCCAGCGCCCACCCCATGGACGTGATGCGCAGCGGCGCCTCCCTGCTGGGCACCCTGGAGCCGGAGCACAGCTTCGCCGACCAGCAGCAGGTGGCCGATCGCCTGCTCGGCGCCTTTCCGGCGATCCTGCTCTACTGGCACCACTTCAGCCAGAGCGGCACCCGCATCGACTGCACGAGCGACGCCCCAGACATCGCCAGCCACTTCCTCACCCTGTTGCACGGCAAGGCGCCCAGCGAGTTGCATGCCCGGGTGATGAACGTCTCGCTGATCCTCTATGCCGAGCACGAATTCAACGCCTCCACCTTTACCGCCCGGGTCTGCGCCTCGACGCTGTCGGATCTCTATTCCTGCGTCACCGGCGCCATCGGCTCCCTGCGCGGCCCGCTGCATGGCGGCGCCAACGAGGCGGCCATGGCGCTGATCGAGCGCTTCGCCTCGCCCGAGGAGGCGGTCAGCGGCCTCAAGCAGATGCTCGAACGCAAGGAAAAGGTGATGGGCTTCGGCCACGCCATCTACCGCGACAGCGATCCGCGCAACGAGGTGATCAAGGACTATGCCCGGCAATTGGCGGCGGAGGTGGGCGACAGAGTGCTGTTCACGGTCTCGGAAGCCATCGACCGCACCATGAAGGAAGAGAAGGGACTGTTCCCCAACGCCGACTTCTACCACGCCTCGGCCTATCACTTCCTCGGCATCCCGACGCCGCTGTTCACGCCGATCTTCGTCTGCTCGCGCACGGCCGGCTGGTGCGCCCACGTCTTCGAGCAGCGCGCCGACAACCGCATCATTCGCCCCAGCGCGGACTACATCGGGGTCGAGCAGCGGCCGTTCACCCCTATCGCCAACCGTTGATTGTTTGATCGCGGCCATGGGCCGCTCCTACGAGGGCGGGAGCGTCCTGTAGGAGCGGCCCATGGCCGCGATGGACCTAACCCCGTAGCAGCGGCCGCATCGGCGGACCGCCATGACCGCGATAAGACGCTATATAAAAGGAACCCCCATGAGCGCCAACGTCGATCTCAACAACCGACCCGATTACGACCAGGTCATCCAGGACCTGGCCGATTACGTGCTGACCTACCAGGTCACCTCCCGCGAGGCCCTGGACACCGCCCGCAACTGCCTGATGGACACCCTCGGCTGCGGCCTGCTGTCCCTGCGCTTTCCCGAGTGCACCAAGTTGCTCGGCCCCCAGGTGGAGGGCACCGTGGTGCCCCAGGGCGCGCGGGTGCCGGGCACCAGCTATCGCCTGGATCCGGTCAAGGCGGCCTGGGACATCGGCTGCATCGTTCGCTGGCTGGACTACAACGACACCTGGCTGGCCGCCGAATGGGGCCACCCCTCCGACAACCTCGGCGCCATCCTGGCGGTGGCCGACCACCTCTCCCAGCGCCGCGTGGCCCAGGGCGAAGCGCCCCTGACCATGCGCCAGGTGCTGGAGGCCATGGTCATGGCCCACGAGATCCAGGGCGTCTTCGCCCTGGAGAACTCCTTCAACCGCGTCGGCCTGGACCACGTCTTCCTGGTCAAGCTGGCCTCCACCGCGGTCAGCGCCAAGCTGATGGGCGCCAACCGCGAGCAACTGCTGGCGGCGCTGTCCCATGCCTTCGTCGATGGCCAGGCGCTGCGCACCTATCGCCATGCACCCAACGCCGGCAGCCGCAAGTCCTGGGCCGCCGGTGACGCCTCCAGTCGCGGCGTGCGCCTGGCCGACATCGCTCTGCGCGGCGAGATGGGCATCCCGGGCGTGCTCAGCGCGCCCCAGTGGGGCTTCTACGACGTGCTGTTCAGCCACACCAACAAGGACCTGGCCACCAAGCCGGCCGACCAGCGCCAGTTCCGCTTTCCCCAGGGCTTCGGCAGCTACGTGATGGAAAACGTGCTGTTCAAGATCAGCTTCCCGGCGGAATTCCATGCCCAGACCGCCGCCGAGGCCGCGGTGATCCTGCATCCCCAGGTACGCGACCGCGTCGATCAGATCGAGAAGATCGTGGTGACCACCCACGAATCGGCCATCCGCATCATCTCCAAGCAGGGGCCCATGGCCAACGCCGCCGACCGCGACCATTGCCTGCAATACATGATCGCCGTGCCGCTGCTGTTCGGCGATCTGGTCGCCGAGCATTACGAAGACGCCTTCCACCAGGCCCATCCGCGCATCGACCAGTTGCGCGAGAAGATGGAAATCGTCGAGGACGAGCGCTACAGCCGCGAGTACCTGGAAGCCGACAAGAGATCCATCGCCAACGCCCTGCAGGTGTTCTTCACCGACGGCAGCAGCACCGAGAAGATCGCCGTGGAATATCCCATCGGCCATCGCCGGCGCCGCGAAGAGGGCATTCCGCTGCTGGAGCGCAAATTTCAGAGCAACCTGGCGACGCGCTTCCCGGCCGGTCGCTGCGCGCAGATCTTCCAGCTGTGCAAGGACCAGGCTGGCCTGGAAGCCACCCCGGTGCATCGCTTCGTGGATCTGTTCGTGCTGTAAACAGAAGAGGCGACTCGCTCGATCCCGGAGGGCCATCCAGGATCAGGCGAGTCGCCTCAGAGGTGGGGCAGGGCGCGGCGGGTGGTCAGCTACCCGTCGCGCCCTTTTTCATGGCTAGCAGTAGCGATCCACGTAGGCCGGCTGCTGCTGCCGACCGGCCAGGCGCCAGTGTTCCTGCAGGGCGGCGTGGACGCTTCTGATGAAGTTGTCGTCCGCTGCCGCCGACTTGCCGACGTAGCCGCCACCCTTGTTGTAGGTCTTGAAGCGGATGCGCAGGCTGGGATGGCGCTCTTCGAACTGCTCGGGCGTCTCGCCGCCGGGCAGGCGGTCGACGTGCACCGCGCCGCTCTCGCAGACCCAGAGGATGTGGTTGTGGTTCTTGTCCTTGAGCCGGCCGAAGAGTTGCTTGAGATCGTCCAGGCTGGGGTTGTCGTTCAGGTTCATGAGCGTGTCCTCCGCGGTGGCCGTGATCAATGGAACTGGTTCATGGTGTTGTCCTTGCCCGCCGCCTTGAGCGCGGCCTCGCCGGCAAAGTATTCCTTGTGGTCGTCACCCATGTCCGAGCCGGCCATGTTCTGGTGCTTGACGCAGGCGATGCCCTGGCGGATCTCCTGGCGCTGCACGCCCTTGACGTAGGCCAGCATGCCTTCCTCGGCGAAATAGCCCTTGGCCAGGTTGTCGGTGGACAGGGCCGCGGTGTGGTAGGTGGGCAGGGTGATCAGGTGGTGGAAGATGCCCGCCTCGCGCGCCGCGTCGCGCTGGAAGCTCTGGATCCGCGCATCGGCCAGGCGCCCCAGTTCGGTGTCGTCGTAGTCCACGCTCATCAGCTTGGCGCGGTCGTAGGCGGAGACGTCCTTGCCCTCGGCCTGCAGGGCGTCGAACACCTGCTGGCGGAAGCTCAGGGTCCAGTTGAAGGAGGGGCTGTTGTTGTAGACCAGCTTGGCGTTGGGCACGACCTCGCGGATGCGGTCGACCATGGCCTTGATCTGGCCGACGTGGGGCTTCTCGGTCTCGATCCACAGCAGGTCGGCGCCGTTCTGCAGCGAGGTGATGCAGTCCAGCACCACCCGGTCCACGCCGCTGCCGGCACGGAACTGGAACAGGCCGCTGGCCAGGCGCTTGGGCTTGAGCAGCTTGCCGCCGCGGCTGATCAGCACATCGCCGTTGCCCAGCTGACTGGCGTCCACCTCGTCGCAGTCGAGGAAGCTGTTGTACTGATCGCCCAGGTCGCCCGGCTGCTTGCTCACGGCGATCTGCTTGGTCAGGCCGGCGCCCAGGGAGTCGGTGCGGGCGACGATGACGCCCTCGTCCACGCCCAGTTCGAGAAAGGCGTAGCGCACGGCGTTGATCTTGGCCAGGAAGTCCTCGTGGGGCACCGTGACCTTGCCGTCCTGGTGGCCGCACTGCTTCTCGTCGGAGACCTGGTTTTCCAGCTGGATGCAGCAGGCCCCGGCTTCGATCATCTTCTTGGCCAAGAGGTAGGTGGCCTCGGCGTTGCCGAACCCGGCGTCGATGTCGGCGATGATCGGCACCACATGGGTTTCATGGTTGTCGATCTTGGCCTGGATGGCGGCGGCCTTGGCGTTCTCGTCGGCGGCGCGGGCGGCGTCCAGCTCGCGGAACAGCATGCCCAGCTCGCGGGCATCGGCCTGGCGCAGGAAGGTGTAGAGCTCTTCGATCAGTGCCGGCACGCTGGTCTTCTCGTGCATGGACTGATCCGGCAGCGGGCCGAATTCCGAACGCAGCGCGGCGATCATCCAGCCGGACAGGTAGAGGTAGCGGCCTTGGGTGCTGCCCAGGTGCTTCTTGATGGCGATCAGCTTCTGCTGCCCGATGAAGCCGTGCCAGCAGCCCAGCGACTGGGTGTAGGCACTGCTGTCGGCGTCGTAGGCGGCCATGTCCCGGCGCATGATGGCCGCGCAATGGCGGGCGATGTCGAGACCGGTCTTGAAGCGATTCTGCAGGCGCATCCGTGCGGCGTACTCCGGATTGATGGCGCTCCAGTGATTGCCGGTGCTGGTCTTGAGGGCGGCGATGGCCTGAACGTCGTTCTCGTAAGCGGACATGAGTCGATCCTTCTCGATGAGGTTGGCTTGGGTACCAGTCTTTTCCCAACGTCCGGCAGCGGGATGGCGGTTGCCACCCGGATGCCGGTCGCGAAGGCGAAAGGTCAGCCCAGCTGTCGAGTCATGTCGCCGTACGTGCCTGCATGGATCCGGACGTCACCTCTGGCGACGCTGCCTCGAGCAGCGCGGCATTTCAGTCGTCTTCTCTTGTAGTGCCTCTTGAGCATCACTACGCAAGACGGCCCGAGGGTCACCCGGAGCCCAGGCGCGACCCGCATTGATAGGGGGTTCGCGTCCGGTGCAGCTAGAGATTTGCAGGAGATAAGGGCGTCGTCAACTGAGTTTTGTAGTGCTTTCGTATAGTCACTACAAAAGTCGTAGAGGCGGCCGGGAGCGGGTTTTGGGCGTCTATTGCTGACTCTTCGGTCGCGACACAGGCCAAAAGAGGGTCGCAAGCCACGGCGTTGGCCGTGACCCTGCGGTCAGGGGAGAGGTATTTCCTTCACCACCGGTGCTGCGCGCCGGTCGCGATCGCCCGGTGCGCGAGGCAGGTGACTGGCCGGTCGGTGCCGACGAGCGGTCGTGGCGGTCTAGGTGGTTGCCGATGGAGATGGTAAAGCGGGGGCAGGGCTGGCATCGGTATCCACTCTCTGGCTCGGCCCGAGTTCGTGGTGAATTGCTTATCCCGGGCTGCCCCTGGGTTGGCCTACCCTTACACCAGGTCCTGGCGGTCAACGGCTACTGGCAAGGCCAGGCGCTTCGGTCGTGCCAGTCGCGTGAGGGCCAGGTCGACAGCTGCAACGGCTGGGAACAGTGCCCGGCACGTTTGGCTTGGCGCCAGCGGGCCAGGGTGATCAATAGAATCGCTTGGGGTCGCCCCCTTCCAGCAGGCTCGCCAGCTTGGTTAGCGCAAAGCGCAGCTCCGTGCGATTGGTGGGCGACATCAAGACCAGTCGTACCGCTTGCAGAGGGCTGCCGCGCTCGGCTTCGAATTGGCTGGCGCTCATCACCAGTACGCCGTTGGCGCGTGCCAGCACGGCAAATTCATCACTGCGCCACGGCGAGGGCAGGTGCAGCCAGACGTGATAGCTGAAGGGTTGGGCAAACAGCCGTTGGCCGGCGAACACTTCACGGGCGATGGCCTGGCGAGCCGCCGCCTCGTCTCGATGGCGTTGCGTCAGCGTCTGGTGCGCGCCGCTGCTGAGCATCTCACTGGCTATCTGGGCGCTCAGCGGCGAGGGCATCCACACGCTACTGCGTACCATGGAGGTCAAGCGCGACAACAGCCTGGGTGGGCTGTAGAGGTAGCCGATGCGCAGCGCCGGCGACATCGATTTCGACACGCTGGTCAGGTACACCGCGCGTTCGGGGGAGAAGGTCGCCAGCGGGCGGATGGCAGGGTCCGCGGACAGAAAGCCGTAGATGTCGTCATCCAGCAGCAGGAAATCGAACTCTTCAGCAATCGCTGCGATCTCGGCCCGGCGTGAGTTGGGCAGCGTGGCCGTTGTCGGATTCTGGCAGGTCGCCACGCACACCAGCATGGCTGGGCGCTCCTGTTTGCACAACTCGCGCAGCGCGTCGGGAATGATGCCGTACTCGTCCATCGGCACGCCGCGCAGACGCCGGCCGGTGCCATGTACTACCGAGATGATGCCCGGGTAGCACAGGGCTTCGCAGAGGATCAGGTCGCGGCTATCGGTCAGGGCGCTGACAGCGACCATCAGGCCATGTTGAGCGCCACTGGTGATGACCACCTGTTGCCACTGCGCTTCGGGTAGCCACTGCCGCAGCCATTGTGCAGCCGCCTGCCGGTGCGCGGGGTGACCGCCGTCCGGGGTGTAGTCCAAGGCAGCTTCCAGGTTAGGGCTGTCCGTCAGCGATACCAGGGCTGCGCGTAGCCATGGCTGGGGCGACTCGCTGTGCGGCTTGATGATCGACAAGTCGAGCAGCTCGCTGCGCAGTGACTCGACCTCCGCAGCTCTGGGAGGTAACGCGACATCGGCATGCGGGTTGAGGACATAGGTGCCACGCCCTACCTCACCCTGAGTCAGCCCGCGGCGTGAAGCCTCGATATAGGCGCGGCTGACGGTGCCAGGGGTGATGTCCAGGGCGCTGGCAAGCTCGCGCAGCGTAGGCAAGCGCTCGCCATGCTGCAGGCATCCCCTGGCGATATCCCGTTCTAGCGCATCGGCAATGGACAAGTAGACCGGCTGCTGAGGGTCACTGAGTTCGGGAACCCACATGAAGGAGTACTACCGTGTCGAGAGGTTGATGCGCGGGATATTACACCATCTCGATCCAAAGATGAATCGATGCAATTTTTGCCTCGTTGCATAGGTCGTTAACCGGATAGAGAAAGCCGTTTCAGCGGCGATTCCTGGGAGAAAATGTTACTTGACTTGTCTGATTTCTCCAAATATGTTGAATTGAATGGAATCAATTTGATTCGTTTGGGTCGATCAAAAGGGAAAGCTAGATGAGTACAATCAGGCAAGACACCTCTCTCTCGGCCGTAGTGGCCGGGTTCATTGCGGTCGTGATCTCTTATGCCGGGCCGCTGATCATCGTGTTCCAGGCGGCGCACGAGGCGCATCTTGGGAATGACCTGATAGGGTCCTGGATCTGGGCCATCTCCATTGGCAGCGGGCTGACCGGCTTGCTCCTCAGTCTCTGGTTGCGCGTCCCGGTGATTACCGCCTGGAGCACTCCTGGCGCCGCGTTGCTGGTGTCCACCTTGCCTGGCCTGAGTCTCCCGCAGGCCATTGGCGCCTACATCGTCGCCTCGTTGCTGATCGCCGTCGTGGCCTTGAGCGGCGCCTTCGACCGGCTGATGAGCCGATTGCCGAAAGCTATTGCCGCAGCGATGTTGGCCGGCATTCTGTTTCGCTTCGGGGCTGACCTGTTCACGTCATTGCGCGGCCAACCCCTGCTGGTCCTGGCGATGTTGGCCACCTATCTGCTGTGCAAGCGGCTGTCACCTCGCTACGCCGTTGTCTCGGTGCTGGTCGTCGGCTGTGCCGTGGCTGCGTTGACCGGACAGTTGCACAGCCAGGCGCTGGTGCTGCAAGCCGCAGTGCCGGTCTGGACCACCCCTGAATTCGATCTGCATACGCTCATCAATCTCGGCCTGCCGCTGGCGCTGGTCTCTCTCACCGGGCAATCGGTACCGGGCATCGCCGTGCTGCGTACGGCGGGTTATCAGACGCCAGCACGACCCATCGTGGCCGTCACCGCCATCGGCTCGGTGCTGCTGGCACCCTTCGCGTCCCATGGGTTCAATCTGGCGGCCATCACGGCAGCCATCTGTACCGGGCGCGAAGCGCACGAGGATAAAAGCAAGCGCTACATCGCCGGGGTGGCTTGTGGCCTGTTCTATCTGCTGATGGGCACCTTTGGCGCTACCTTGGCCTCGGTTTTCTCCGCGCTTCCCAAAGAGCTGATTGCAGCTTTGGCGGGATTGGCCCTGTTCGGCGCCATCTCCGGGGGGCTGGTGGGCGCCATGGCGGACGACAAACAGCGTGAACCTGCCTTGATCACCTTTCTGGTGACCGCGTCGGGCATGAGTTTTCTGGGGCTGGGCGCTGCCTTCTGGGGGCTCGTGTTCGGTATCGCCGCCTATGGGGTGCTGACCTTCAGTAGACCCGTCCCGGCCGTCGCCGAGGTGCGTCAACCATGAGCGCTGCCTTTGATTTCGTCGTGGTCGGGGGCGGCATCGGCGGTGTCGCCGTTGCCTATGAGCTTAGCCAGCACGGGCGGGTGTGCCTGCTCGAGCGTGAGAACGTATTGGCGTATCACACCACTGGACGGTCTGCCGCCATTTCGATGGAGAGTTACGGGAACCGGCATATTCGTGCGCTGACCTGTGCATCGCGGGCCTTTTTCGAGCAGCCAACGGCGGGGTTGACCAACGTACCTCTCTGCAGCCCGCGCGGCGCGCTGATCGTGGCCACCGAGGCGCGCGAGGCCCAGCTACGCCAGCGTTTCGCGGCGGTGGTAGAGCAGGTGCCCTCTGTACGTCTGCTGGATCGCCAGCAGGTGCTCAAGCTGGCGCCTTACCTCAGTGCGCAACGCTGGGCGGCGGGTATCTACGAGCCCAGCGCCTTCGATCTGGATGTCCACGCCATTCACGCGGCTTTCCTGATGGGACTGCGCCGCAATGGCGGTGAGGTGCGACGTAACGCTGAGTTGTTGGCAGGAAAGCGCCTCGATGGGCAGTGGCAACTCACGATTACGGGCGGCGTGCTGCATGCCGGTGTGGTGATCAACGCCGCGGGTAGTTGGGCTGACGAATGCGCCAGCCGCTGTGGCGTTCCAGGTATCAGGATGCAAGCACTGCGGCGCACGGTGTTGACGGTCGAAGCGAGCTGCGAGCTGCAGCACACACCGTACCTAGGCACGCTGGATGAAGACATCTTCATCAAGCCAGAGGCGGGGCGGCTGATTGTCTCGCCCTGTGATGAAACCCCTAGCGAACCCTGCGATGCGGCGCCTGATGAGTTCGATCTGGCGGTGACGATGGAGCGTCTGGAGCAGGCGACCGTGCTGCGCCCCAAACGCATCGTCAATCGGTGGGCAGGGTTGCGGAATTTCGTGGCCGATCGCACGCCGGTGCTGGGGACCGACCCTGAGGCCGAAGGATTCGTCTGGTTCGCGGCGCTCGGTGGCTATGGCATCCAGACTGCACCCGCGGCCGCGCAGCTATGCAGCGCCTTGGCACGCCAGGCCGCACTTCCTCCAGCGTTGGTCGCGGCCGGGTTGAGCCCGTTGCCGTTCAGCCCGGCGCGTTGCCGTGATGGGCAATTGCCTACGCAATCGCTCAAGCCGGTTGCGCAGCTTCAATAGCGTTTTCCCCCAACCCCACAAGGAACGTACCTCATGAACAGTAAAGCCCAGTTCAGCCCCGTCGCGAACTACGAAATCATCTTCACCGACAACGCGCCGCTTCCCTTGGGTACCTATTCCCAGGCGGTACGAGTTGGCAACACCGTTTATCTCTCTGCACAAACACCGGTCGAACCGAAAAGCAACGAGGTATTGGCTCAGGATTTCGAGGGGCAACTGGTGCAGACGCTCGATAACCTCAAAGCCATGGCGGAGGCCTGTGGGGGCTCCTTGGCCAACGTGGTGAAAGTCAACGCCTTCATCACCGACATTGGTGAATTCCCGACCCTGAACAGGGTGATGGAGCGTTATTTCAGCAAGCCCTATCCGGCGCGTACCACGTCAGGTGCCAGTGCATTGGCGCGCAATACGCTGGTTGCCATCGACGCGATCATGGCGTTCTGAGGCCTGGCCGGGCGTTCGCGCCTGGCTCTTCAGCTGCTTTCTGATACCAGCCGGAGTGCGTCATGAACGCGACAAATCCAACTTACTCCCTACGTTGCCTCAACTGCCACGTGTGCTATGACCCTAAGGGCATCGGCTACTGCTGCCCCGCCTGTGGCGAGGCGGGCGCACTGGATACGCTGTACGACTACAGGTCACTGGCCAGCCAACTCGACCGAGATGCCTTGGCCTCGCGCACCGCTGAGGGAATGTGGCGCTTCAATGCGTTGCTGCCCCAGGTTGCACCTTCCTTCAGACCTGGATTGCTGGTGGGTAACACGCCACTGTATCGACGATCGGGGCTGATCGATTACGAGCCAGGCTTGACGGTCTGGATCAAAGATGAATCACGCCAGCCCACCGGGTCGCTCAAAGACCGGGCGAGTGCACTGGCAGTCGGTCTCGCCTTGCAAGCGGATGCGCGCGTGATCGCGGTAGCCAGTACGGGTAATGCTGCCTCTGCGCTGGCCGGAATGGCGGCCGACCGCCGCCTGCACACTGTGATTTACGTACCCCGTACAACACCTTCGGCAAAACTTGCGCAGATGACCGGTTTTGGCGCTGAGGTGGTGCTGGTCGATGGTGCTTATGACGAGGCCTTCGATCAGTGCCAGCAGGCCTGCAACAGGCATGGCTGGTACAACCGTACGACTGGCATCAATTCCTACATGACCGAAGGCAAGAAGACTGTCGCCTTCGAGATTGCAGAGCAAACGAATTGGGTCCTTCCCGAGTTGATCTTCGTTCCGGTCGGCAATGGCTGCATCCTCGGCTCGGTGTTCAAAGGCTTCTTCGATTTGCTGCAAATGGGCTGGATCGAACGCATGCCGCGCTTGATCGGTGTCCAGGCCGAAGCGAGTAATTTCCTGTATCGCGCCTGGCGTAGCGAAGGGCCGATGGATGCTGTTGCCAGAGTCGCACCGTCCAGTCGTGCCAGCAGTATCAACGTGGCGTTCCCTCGTGATCGCCTGAAGGCGATGCGCGCAGTGCGAGCCACGGACGGTGAGTTCATCTGCGTCTCTGATCAGGCGATCGCTGACGCCGCCCAAGCGTTGGCAGCGCGCACGGGGGTATTCGCCGAAGCAGGAGCCGCCGCTGCCTACGCTGGTCTTCGCCAGTGGGTATCCACGCATCCAGGGGAGGCGGCTAGCGCGCTCCTGCTGATTACCGGCAGTGGGCTCAAGGACACCCAGCTCTACATGTGCGGCGACACCGCTACCTCAGCGCCCGCCATCCAGCACCAGCCAGTCTGATAAAGGAAGTACGCCATGAACCATGAAGCCAGAGATCCTGCCATCACACGTCTGCTTGAGCGTGAGCGGCATCGTCAGGAACAGCACATCGAGCTGATCGCCTCGGAAAACTACGTCAGCGAGGCCGTGCTACAGGCACAGGGCTCGGTGCTGACCAACAAATATGCCGAGGGTTACCCTGGGCGGCGTTACTACGGCGGTTGCCAGATCGTCGACGACGTCGAAAGTCTGGCCATCGAACGCGCCCGGACGCTATTCGGTGCGGAGTACGCCAACGTACAACCCCATTCCGGTTCCCAAGCCAATCAGGCGGTGCTGCTGAGCGTGCTCAAAGCCGGCGATACCATCATGGGCATGTCGCTGGCGGACGGCGGTCATCTGACTCACGGCTCGGCGGTCAACTTCTCCGGCAAGCTGTTCAAGGCGGTCAGCTATGGCGTCTGTGCCGGCGATGAGCGCCTCGACTACGAGCAGCTGGAGCAGCTGGCGCATGAACACCGACCCAAGCTGATCATCGCGGGCGCGTCGGCCTACTCGCGACACATCGATTTCGCTCGCTTTCGTCAGGTGTGCGACGAGGTCGGCGCCTACCTGATGGTTGATATGGCGCACTACGCTGGGCTGATTGCCGCGGGCCGCTATCCCTCGCCGATTCCCTATGCGGACTTCGTCACCAGTACCACCCACAAGACCCTGCGCGGCCCGCGAGGAGGGTTGATTCTGGCCCGCGAGCAGTACGCAGCAGCGCTGGACAAGGCTATCTTCCCCAATCTACAGGGCGGACCATTGATGCATGTGATCGCCGCCAAGGCCGTCGCCTTCAAGGAAGCCAGCGCTCCTTCGTTCAGCGCCTACCAGGGCCAGGTTATCGAGAACGCAGCGGTCATGGCCGCGACGCTCGAACAGCGTGGACTGAGGATCGTCAGCGGTGGTACCGATTGCCATATGTTCCTGGTCGACCTGCAGCCATTGGGCCTCAATGGCAAGGAAGCCGAGGCGCTGCTGGAAAGTGCCAAGATCACCCTCAACAAGAATGCGATTCCCAACGACCCGCTGGGCCCCACCATCACCAGCGGTATTCGCGTCGGCAGCGCCGCCATAACCACCCGGGGTTTCCGACAGGAGCAGGCGACCGATCTGGCGCATCTGATCGCCGATTTGCTGCATGCACCTACCGATGCCGCCGTGCATGGTAAAGCCTGTCGTCAGGTCGAGCGCCTGTGCGAGAGCTTCCCGGTGTACCGCTAGCAGGGCAGCGCACGCCGTGCTGACGCCTGGCGTGCGCGACTTTCCTGCGGATGGAGCGACGTTGCGACGGCAACCAGGTAGCGCCTGGCTTTTCCGGCTCCGTGGCGTGAGCTTGCCTGGTCCTGGCAGTAGCCAGGCCTGGAGCGATGTCGGCACCCCTCGATCCATGCCCGAGATCCGGCCCGGATGTAAGTGCGAAACCGTTTCTCATTCCGAGGATGACACCATGACCGCCAACCTCTCGATCCTTGATCAACGGTTTCCCGATCGTGAGCGCTCGTCAATCGAGCTACCGCCGGCCGTCATCGTGCGAGAGCTTGCCGTGCACTTCCCAGCGCTGCCCGAAGCCGTTCAGACCACGCTGGCTTACCTGGAGGACGAAACGGCTCGCGAATGGACTGCCGAAGCCATCGAGCAGGCGCGCTTGCACGCCGGTACCTCAGCCGGGGCGTTGCTACGCGCCGAGGCTACCGGATTGGTGCGCTATGCCTATGCGCGGGACGATCTGAGCGCAGGCGCGGCCGATCTGCTGAGACAGTACCTTAACAGCCTGCCGTGCTAGGCCTGATCACGGCCCTCGTGGGAAATGCGCCTGCCTCGGCTAGTTGCCGCCTATCGGTCGACCGCCGTCGCCGAGCGACGCACCTCTAGTCTGCGCCGGACTGCTCATGCTCGGCGAACAGCTCCGCACCGGTCAGTTGGCGAGTC
Source organism: Pseudomonas sp. PGPPP4 (assembly GCF_002256045.1). Taxonomy (NCBI): domain Bacteria; kingdom Pseudomonadati; phylum Pseudomonadota; class Gammaproteobacteria; order Pseudomonadales; family Pseudomonadaceae; genus Pseudomonas; species Pseudomonas sp. PGPPP4. Next base: position 5,225 of record NZ_NKID01000006.1, on the reverse strand, counting down.
TGGTTGGCGAAGCAGTACCAGGCCGGCTTCTCTTCGATGAAAACCTCGCTGGCCAGGGTCCAGTCTTCGCCTTCGAGCAGGCCCACTGGAATGGCGTAATGCGGCTCGGCCTTGAGGCGATAAAAGAGATGGGTACCGCAGTGGATGCAGAAGCCGCGCTCCGCCCAATCCGACGAGGCGTGGATACCGAGGGCGTCGCCACCGCCGATCACTGGCGGCTGGGCACATTCCACCGCGAGCAGCGGACCACCGCCCCAACGGCGACAGGTCTGGCAATGGCAGGCGGATACGTTGTTGCTGTCGAGGCGACAATCCAGCTGGACGGCGCCGCACAGGCACTGACCGTGACGTTCGAGGGGAAGGGACATGGCACTATCCTCGTGAGACAGGAGGTCTGCAGGATAGCCGGTGGGCGCAGGGAAGGGAGGTGCCCCCGCTGCGAGCGGGAGCACTGGCGCGATCAATCTTCGCGGCTGGTGACTTCCACCAGGTGATAGCCGAACTGGGTCTTTACCGGACCCTGGACCTGATGCAGCGGCGCGCTGAACACCACGGTGTCGAATTCCTTGACCATCTGGCCCGGGCGGAAGGTGCCCAGGTCGCCGCCCTGGCGGCTGGAGGGGCAGCTGGAGTTCTCCTTGGCCACCTGGGCGAAGTCGGCGCCCCCTTCGATGGCGGCTTTGAGTTCGTTGCACTTGGCTTCGCTGGAAACCAGGATGTGGCGGGCAGAGGCTTTGGCCATGGGAGAGACTCCTGTTGAATGAGCCGGCGAGCCTACTCCAATCACCCTTGCAAGCAAACTGCCATCCGTTCCTCGGCTGGCCACCGGTCTGGCTTGCGCCCTGGATTCAGGCCGGGTACATAGCGCTTCCGTCTTTTCCGGATCCGCTCGCGCATGCCTCGTCTCTCCGCCTTGTCCCTGCTGCTGACCTCGACCCTGCTGACCCAGGCCGCCCTCGCCGCGACGCCCGAGGAGGCGCGTCTGGTCAGCCTGATCAACGCCTATCGCGCCGCGCCCCAGGGGTGCCCGGGCACCCGCGCCGCGGCGCCGCTCGCCGCCGACAATCGCCTGGCGGCGGTGCGCCTGAGCGGTCGCGATCGGCTGCAGGGCGATCTGCGCGCCGCGGGTTATCAGGCATCGGCGGTGCAGGTGATCATGCTGGCGGGCGCCCCCACCGCCCAGGCGGCCATGGCCGGGCTGCGCCAGCAGTATTGCCGGCCGCTGGCCAGCAGCGACTATGCGCAGATCGGGGTGAGTCAGCAGGGTCCGCGCTGGCAGCTGGTGCTGGCGCGTCCGGTGGTGAGCGCCGGCCTGGGCGACTGGCAGAGCGCCGGCAAGGCGGTGCTGGCCGAGGTCAATCGCGCCCGGGCCCAGGCGCGCACCTGCGGCACCCGGCGTTTCGCCGCGACCACCCCGCTGCGCTGGAATCCGGCGCTGGCCAATGCCGCCCTGGCCCACAGCCAGGACATGGCCGGTCGCGACTACTTCTCCCACACCGCGCCCGGCGGCGGCACCGTGGCCGAGCGGGTGGGCAAGCAGGGCTACGGCTGGACCCGCATCGGTGAAAACATCGCCGCCGGCGCCGGTTCGGTCACCCAGGCCATGCAGGGCTGGCTGGCGAGCCCGGGCCACTGCGCGAATCTGATGAATCCGGAATTTACCGAAATGGGCGCGGCCTATGCCCTGAATCCGCGGAGCACCCACAGCCTCTATTGGACCCAGGTGTTCGGTCGGCCGCGCTAGGCCGCGTACTCGGCGATCTCGATCAGGTTGAGGTCGGGATCGCGGACATAGACCGAGCGGATCGGTCCGCTGGCGCCGGTGCGAGCCACCGGGCCTTCGATGATCGGCCAGCCCTCGCGCTGCAAGTGGGCGATCACCTGGTAGCGGCTCCCGGGCGATGAAGCAGAGGTCGAGGGCGCCCGGCACCGGCAGGTGTGCCTTGGGTTCGAATTCGTGCCCCCGCTCGTGCAGATTGATCTTCTGGTTGCCATAGCGCAGCGCCTTGCGCCCCGCGCCAAACGTCTCCAGGTGCATACCCAGCACCCGGGTGTAGAAATCCTCGCAGGCGGCGAGGTCCGTGGTGGTCAGGACCAGATGATCCAGATGGTCGATCAGCATGGCGTTCTCCGCGTCGGGACTGGCGTCTCACTGTGCCAGTCCCGGACGGGGTGCGCCATTACTTGCCGTGGGCCTTGATCCAGCGATTGAGCTGGTCGATTTCCTTCTGCTGGGCCTGGATGATGTCCTCGGCCAACTTGCGCATCTCCGGGTCCTTGCCGTGCTGGAGTTGGTAGCGGGCCATGTCGACGGCGCCTTCGTGGTGGGCCAGCATGCCCTTGGCGAAGGCCAGGTCCGGATCCTTGGCCTTGAGGCCTTCTTCCATGCCCTGGTGCATGGTCTCCATGCTCTTCTGCATGTCCTGGTGGGCCGGATGCTGGGTCTCGGCGGCCTGGGCGACGCCGCCGGCGAGCAGAGCGAGGGCGAGCAGGGTGGAGGAGAGGACGATACGCATGGGGAAGGCTCCTGACTGGGCTGGTGACGCCGAGGCTAGAGCTTGCCCCTGGGGTAAGGTCAATCGTCCGGCGCGTTTCGCTCGGAGCTTCGTCCAGGCAAAAGGTTTCGCGATGTTTTGTCGCAGCGCCAGGCGATCGGCGTGCTGCTCCCGGCTAAAAAAGCGCCACCGATCAGGCGGTTGGCTGCCTCCACCAGGCGATTGCCGCCGTCAGGCGCAACTGCGGGAGGTTGTGATGGTCCGAATCGACAGCGTAGAATTTTTACTACATTCAATTCCAATTCCTACCTACAGCAGACTTCTCGCTCGCGACCCGGCGTCGCAGGCGGGCCAGGCCTTTGCTCGTGGGTTTTTGTCGTCGGCTTTCTGACCGAGAGTCGCCATCCACCCTTTCGCTCTGGAGTAGAAGACCCCCCATGGATGCTACCGCCGAAGCCCGGAAGCCCAGCTGGTCCGGTGTCATCGCCCTGGCCCTGGCCGCCTTCATCTTCAACACCACGGAATTCGTCCCGGTGGCGCTGCTCAGCGACATCGGGCGCAGCTTCGACATGCGCCCCTCGCAAGTCGGGTTGATGCTGACCATCTATGCGTGGGTGGTCGCCCTGATGTCGCTGCCGATGATGCTCGCCACCCGCTCCGTCGAGCGGCGGCGGCTGCTGGTGTTCGTCTTCATCGTGTTCATCGCCTGCCACGGCCTGTCCGGGGTAGCCTGGAGCTTCGAGGTGCTGGTGGCCAGCCGCATCGGCATCGCCTTCGCCCATGCGGTGTTCTGGTCGATCACCGCCTCGCTGGCGGTGCGCATCGCCCCGGCCGGCAAGCAGACCCAGGCGCTCGGCCTGCTGGCCACCGGCACCTGCCTGGCCATGGTGCTGGGCATCCCGCTGGGTCGGGTGCTGGGTGAATTGCTGGGCTGGCGCTACACCTTCGTCGCCATCGCGGCGCTGGCGGTGGGCACGGTGCTCTGGCTGGCGCGCAACCTGCCGCTGCTGCCCAGCGAGAACTCCGGCTCCCTTGCCAGCCTGCCGGTGCTGTTCAAGCGCCCGGCGCTGCTGTGCATCTACCTGCTCACCACCCTGGTGGTGACCGCCCACTTCACCGGCTACAGCTACATCGAGCCCTTCGCCGTGGAGGTGGCGGGCATGGGCGGCATGCAGATCACCGCCTTGCTGCTGCTGTTCGGCGGCTCCGGTGTCATCGGCTCGCTGCTGTTCAGCCGCTACAGCCTCAGATTCCCCAACGGCTTCCTGATCGCGGCCATCGCCGGCATCGCCCTGTCGCTGCTGTTGCTGCTGCCCTTCGCCTGGAAGAGTTTCATGCTGGAGGGCCTGAGCGTCATCTGGGGCATCGCCATCATGAGTTTCGGCCTGGCGCTGCAATCCAAGGTGCTGGCCCTGGCCAAGGACGCCACCGACGTCGCCATGGCGCTGTTCTCCGGCATCTACAACGTCGGCATCGGCGGCGGCGCCCTGCTCGGCAGCGTGGTGGGGACCCATGTCGGCATGCCCTACGTCGGCCTGGTGGGCGGCAGCCTGGCGGTGGCCGGCCTGCTGTTCGCGGTGTTCATGACCCGGCGCTACGCCGAGCAGCTCAACGCCAATCCGCTGTAAGGCCTGCGGGCGCCTCCTCGGCGAGGCGCCCCGGCCGCGCGACCCGGGGGTCGCGAACTGTCTACCGGGCCGCGCGCGCGAGCCGTGGAGCGGCCCGGGGTGAAGCGCTAAGCTGCGGGCACCTGGCGCTCCGGCCAGGCTGCCGGATGCGCTCGCCATGAATCGACTGCTGTTCAATCTCTTTGTCTGGACCAAGGTGCCCATCGCCAAGATCGCCGGCCTGCGCTTGCGCCAGCTGGACGAGGCCGGCTGCCAGATGCAGGTCACCCATGGCTGGCTGAACCAGAATCCGTTCAAGAGCATGTTCTGGGCGGTGGAGGGCATGGCGGCGGAATTTTCCACCGGCATCCTCGCCGACCGGCACATCCGCCGCTCCGGCAGCCGCTACGCCATGCTGGTGGTGGCCATGAGCGCGACCTTCAGCAAGAAGGCCGTGGGCACCATCGTCTTTCGCTGCGACCAGGGCGCGGCCATCGCCGCGGCGCTGCGGCTGGCGCGGGAGACCGGTGCGCCGCAGCAGGTCGAGCTGCGCAGCGTCGGCACCGACGAAAGCGGTGAGCAGGTGGCGGAATTCTTCTTTACCTGGAGCTTCAAGGCGCGGGCGCGCGGTTAGGGACATCCGGTAGGAGCAACTGCCTTTATCGCGGCCATGCGGTCCGCCGATACGGCCGCTCCTACAGGAGTATCCGTTTCATGTAGGAGCGGCCCATGGCCGCGATTAATAGCGTGAAACCCGCGCAGCCTGGTCCCCAGGCAGGGCGCTTCGAAGAGTGGATAAGGCTTCGCCATTACTTGCGCTATGCAGCTGATCGCGGCCATGGGCCGCTCCTACGAAGCGTGCCGCGGCCCATGGCTGCAATAAGTCAGTTGCTCGTACAGTCAGAGTATCTTCGTAGCGTGGAAAACGGCGCAGCTTTTTCCATGGGGCCTTGAGGGCCAAGGGCGCCCTCACCCCAACCCTCTCTCGAGGGGAGATGTAGTGGTCCACTCACCCCGGACACCTTTTTAGGCGAAGATGATCGCCACACAGAGGTGTTCCATGAGCAAACAACGTCGTTCTTTCACGCCCGAGTTCAAGCGCGAGGCCGCAGGTTTGGTGCTG
>NZ_NKID01000018.1:0-48161 GCF_002256045.1 Pseudomonas sp. PGPPP4 | reverse complement strand
CAGCACCAAACCTGCGGCCTCGCGCTTGAACTCGGGCGTGAAAGAACGACGTTGTTTGCTCATGGAACACCTCTGTGTGGCGATCATCTTCGCCTAAAAAGGTGTCCGGGGTGAGTGGACCACTACACGCCCTGGCAAGCCCGGGATCGGTTGCGAGGCGAGCCGTAGGCTGAGTTGAGGCAGCCCCATCGTCGAAGCCCAACAGGCGAAGTCGAACCCGCCGCATTGGGCTTCGCTGGCGCTCGACCCAACCGACGAAACCCCTCACGCCGCCAGGGTCGCGCCGCCGTCCACCACGATGTCCTGCATGGTGATATGGCTGGCCAGGTCCGAAGCGAGGAACAGCACGGTGTTGGCGATCTCGTCGGGCTGGGCGATCTTGCGCAGCGGGATGCCCAGCTTGAAGTCTTCCGGCAGGCCGTCCACCAGGCGCTGATAGCCCTCGGGCGAGCCGAGCATGCCGGCCAGCATGGGCGTCGCAGTCGACCCTGGCGAGACCACGTTGCAGCGCACCCCGGACCCGGCCAGTTCCAGGGCCACGCAGTGACTCAGGGACACCAGCGCCGCCTTGGAGGTGCAGTAGCCGGCCATCTGCAGGCGCGGCACATGGGCGGCATTGGAGGCGATGTTGACGATGGCGCCCCGGCCCTGGGCCTTGAACAGCGGCACCAGTTGGCGGAACAGGTAGAAGGGGCCGGAGACGTTGACGTCCAGCAGCGCCTGCCAGTCGTCCAGGCTCAGGCTGTCGCTGGTGCCTAGGCGCAACACGCCGGCGCCATTGACCAGCACGTCCAGGCGGCGTTCTTCCGCCAACAGGGACTGGCAGACTTCCTCCACCTGGGCCGCGTCGGCGACGTCCAGCAACTGGGTGCGGAACGGATAGCTGCCTTCGGCGAATTGCCGGTCGAGGCCGATCACCTCGGCACCCGCTTCCTGGAAGCGCCGCGCCACCTGCAGCCCGATGCCCTGCCCTGCGCCGGTCACCCAGACGCGCTTGCCGGTGAAATCCAGTTGCGTCATCAGCGAGTCCCTCAGGCGCGAGCGCGCAGCAGAGCCAGCCAGCCCTGCAGGGTCGGCTGGGCGGCGAGATCGGCGAAGGTCACAGGCAGACCGCGCTTCTGCCACTCGCCCACCAGGGTCATGACCTGCACCGAATCCAGGCCGAAGTCGGTGAGGTTGTCGTCCAGCGCCGGTTCTTCGTCGTCGGCGTCCAGCAGCGGCTGGACCTGGGCGCGCAGCCAGGCTTCGTCGAGCACGGCCGCACCCGCGCCGGTGACCTGGGCGGTGCTCAGGGTGCTGCCGCAGCGGGTGGCCACGTAGCGCAGCGCCATGCGGTGCTCTTCTTCGCTGAAGTCGGCCACGGCGTCGCCAATCAGGAAGGCCTGGATGTCCCTCATGAAGGCATCGGTGCAGGTGGTCAGGCAACCGATGTGGGCATAGACGCCGCAGACGATCAGCTGATCGCGTCGCCATTCGGTCATCAGGTCCTGCAGGTTGGAACGGTGGAAGGCGCTGTAGCGCCACTTGGTCAGCACCACGTCGTCGCCCCTGGGCGCCAGCGCGTCCACCACCTGCTGCAGCGCGGGATCGGCCTGGGTCAGGCCCGGACCCCACATGTCGTTGAGCAGGGCGCGATCGGCCGGCGGCTGGTCGGTGGGCTGGGCGGTGTAGACCACCGGCACGCCCTGGGCATCGGCCCAGGTGCGCAGGGCGGCGATGTTGGCCACCACCTGGTCGATCAGCGGGCTGTTGTCGCCATAGAACTCGACGAAATAGCGCTGCATGTCGTGGATCAGCAGCACGGCGCGATCGGCCACGGGCATCCAGTCGACCTTGTTGGCGGGAAAGCCGTCGGGCTGGGGCAAGGGATAGGAGGCAAGACGGGGAATAGCCATGGGAAACCTTAGGGACGCTCGGTGGATGGGGTCTGCAGCTGCTCGCGCAGGCGGCGCTTGTCGATCTTGCCGACGGCGGTGAGCGGCAGCTGGTCAAGGAACTGGAAACGGTCGGGCAACTTGTACTCGGCCACGCCCTGCTCGCGCAGGTAGCGGCGCAGCGCCACCGGCTTGAGCGCCGGATCGCTCACCACCAGGCAGGCGCAGCTCTTCTCGCCCATCAAGTCGTCGGCGATGGCCACCAGGGCCGCGTGGGTGATGCCGGGATGGCGCAGCAGCAGGCCCTCGATCTCGGCCGCGGCGATCTTTTCGCCGCCGCGGTTGATCTGGTCCTTTACCCGCCCGACCACCTTGAGGTAGCCGGCGGCATCGCGCTGGACCACGTCGCCGGAGAAATAGAAGCCCTCGGCGTCGAATACCTGGGCGTTGTGCTCGGGACTGCGGTAGTAGCCGCGGAAGGTGTAGGGGCCGCGGGTGGACAGCAGGCCGGGTTCGCCCTCGGGCACGGGATTGCCGTCCTCGTCGGTGATGCGCACCTCGTCGTCCGGGCTCATGGGCCGGCCCTGGGTGGTGAAGATGCGCTCGGGTTCGTCGTCCAGGCGGGTGTAGTTGACCAGGCCTTCGGCCATGCCAAACACCTGCTGCAACTGGCAACCCAGTTCCGCGGGCACGCGGCGAGCCTGGGCTTCGGCGAAGCTGGCACCACCCACCTGCACCACGCGCAGGCTGGCGAGTCGCGCACGCTGCTCGGGTGCGGTCGCGGCCTGCAGCCAGAGCGCCACCGCCGGCGGTACCAGGGCCACCCAGTCCACCTGATGGCGTTCGATCAGCGCGAAGCAGCGCAGCGGCTCGGGATCGCGGGCCATGACCACGCAGCCACCGGCGATGAAGACGCCCAGGGCGCCTGGGGAGCTGAGGGTGTAGTTGTGGCCCGCCGGCAGCGCGCAGAGAAAGCGCGTCGCCGGGCTCAGGCGGCAGATCTCGACGCTGCGTCTGAGGCTGTAGTAGTAGTCGTTGTGGGTGCGCGGGATCAGCTTGGGCGTGCCGGTGCTACCCCCGGATAGCTGGAAGAAGGCCACCTCGCCACCGGCGGTGGGGGTCAGCTGAAAACCGTCCAGCGGGGTATCCAGGCGCTGCTGCAGACTGCGCGCATCGTCGGCGCCATCCAGCAGTACCTCGCCGAGGCCCGGCGCCACGTCGCGCAACTCGGCAAGGAAGTTGTCGTCACGGAACAGGTTGTGCTCGCGGGAGGCGATCAGCAGCCGGGGCTGGATCTGCTGCGCATAGGCGAGCAGCTCCAGCTTCTGGTGGCTGAACAGCGCATTGACCGGAGCGATGCCGGCCTTGAGCAGGGCAAAGAACACCACATAGAACTCGGCCACGTTGGGCAGCTGCACCAGGGCCGTGTCGTGGCGGCGCAGCCCGGCGGCCTGCAGGTGGGCGGCGAGGCGACTGGAGCACTCGTCCAGCTCGGCATAGCTCAGCTGCCGCTCGCCGCAGAGGATCGCCGGCGCATCCGGCAGGGCCGCGCGGCTGCGCGCCAGGATCTCGGTCATCGGCAGATCGGGCCAGTAACCCAGGGCGCGATAACGCGCCGCCAGGTCGTCCGGCCAGGGGGTGAATTCCAGACTCACGTGGGGTTCTCCTCGTCGAGCAAGCCACAGGCGGCACGCATGGTGCCCAGTTTGGCGGTGACCTCGGCCCACTCGGCCGCGGGGTCGGAGGCTTCGACGATGCCGGCGCCGGCAAACAGCCGCAGCCAGTCGCCCTGCACCGTGCCGCAGCGGATGGTGACCACCCACTCGCCGTTGCCCTGGGCATCGCACCAGCCGACCATGCCGGTGAACAGGCCGCGGTCGAAGGGCTCGATGCGCTGGATCAACTGGCGCGCCGCGGCCGTGGGAAAGCCGCAGACCGCCGGGGTCGGATGCAGGCGGCAGGCCAGTTGCAGCGCCGAGGTGCGGCTGTCGGCCAGCTCGCCGTCGATGGCGGTGGACAGGTGCCACATGGCGTTGGTGCTGAGCAGCGAGGGGCCTTCGGGCACGTCCAGCCGGCTGCACAGCGGCGCCAGCTGCTCGCGGATGTCCTCGATCACTAGACGGTGCTCGTAGTGGTCCTTGCTGGACTCCAGCAGCTCGCGGGCGACGCGCTGGTCTTCCTGCGGATCGGCGCGACGCCTGGCCGAACCGGCCAGGGGATTGGTATGGACCTGGGCACCCTGCTTGCGCACCAGCAACTCGGGGCTGACCCCGACCAGCTCGCCGCCCTCGGCGGTGGGGATGCGGAATTGATAGCCGGTGGGATTCTGCCGCGCCAGATTGGCGAGGATGGCCTCCACGTCGGCCGGTTCGGCCAGGCGGATTTCCTGGATGCGCGACAGCACCGCCTTGCTCAGCTCGCCGCGACGGAAGGCCTCGATGGCCTCCTCTACCGCCAGGCAGAAGCCGTCCGCGCTGGGCAGGTTGCGCACCTCGCGCACCTGCGCCGGGGCGACCGCTGCGCTGCTGACCGGCGCCGGGCGCGCCGTCCAGGCATGTTCCCGAGGCACATAGAGGCAGGAGGGCCTGGTGGTATCAAAGGGAATGGCCCCCATGATCACCGGCTCGGCGATGCCGGCCTGGCGGGCACGGGCGAAGGCCTCATCCACGGCGTGCAGGAACAGGCTGTCCCGGTGCGCGCCGCCACTGGCCGGTGTCTCGACCCGGGCACAGATGCCCCGCCCCTGCAGGACGCGATCACCCGACTGGAACAGAAATGCGGCCTGTTCCCGACGATCGGCGGCGACTCCGCCGACCACCTCAGCCCTCTTGCTCGTCATTTCGATGGACCTCTACACGAATGATAATGCTTATCAATAAGCAGAAGCTAAAGGTTGCCTGCCGGAAAGTCAATTCGTTAGGGACCGAACGATCTCGCCAAATGGCTAGCAACCCCTTGAAATCCCTATTGAATCTCCACTGGGCAGAGCGCCGGCAGGTACCGGCTCCGCGCCTCCTCCCCTGGCCCTGTCGGCTACGGGAAAGGAACGACTTGCTGCCCAGGGGCTGGTTCTTTGAAAATGAGAGTGATTATCTTACAACTGGAAGGCGTCCATGTTCAGCTTGTTGTCAGTGTTTCGCATTCTCACCACTCTGGCGGTCGCCAGCCTGGCCCTGGGTGGCCCCGCTCAGGCGGCGGACTGGCCGCGGCAGATCAGCGCCGACGGCAGCCAGGTGACCCTGCCGGCCAAGCCGCAACGCATCGTCTCCACCAGCGTCACCCTTACCGGCTCCCTGCTCGCCATCGGCGCGCCGGTGGTGGCCAGCGGCGCCACCTCGCCCAACAACAGATTCGCCGATGACCAGGGCTTCCTGCGCCAGTGGGGCGCGGTCGCCAGGCAGCGCGACGTGAAGCGGTTGTACATCGGCGAGGCCAATGCCGAGGCCGTGGCCGCCGAGGCGCCGGATCTGATCCTGGTCAGCGCCGCCGGCAACGACTCGGCGCTGCGCCTGGTCGAGCAACTCAAAGCCATCGCCCCGGTGCTGGTGGTGGGTTACGACAATCGCAGCTGGCAACAGGTGGTGGAACTGCTCGGCCAGGCCACCGGCCGCGAGGACGCCGCCCGCAAGGTGGTCGGTGACTTCGACCGGCGCGTCGCCGATCTCAAGGCGCGCCTGCAGCTGCCGCCGCAACCGGTGTCCGCCTTCGTCTACAACCCGGCGACCCGCCAGGCCAACCTCTGGACCGCCGCCTCTTCCCAGGGCCAGTTGCTGGAAAGCCTGGGCTTCAAACTGGCGGCGCTGCCGGCGGGGCTGGAGACCGGCCATAGCCAGGGGCAGCGCCACGACATCCTGCAGCTCGCCGGCGAGAACGTCGCCACCGGTCTCACGGGCCAGACCTTCCTGCTGTTCGCCGCGGACGCCAAGGAAGCCGAGGCAGTACGTAGTAATCCGTTGCTGACGCACCTGCCGGCGGTCAAGGACAACCGCGTGGAAGCCCTGGGCGCCGAGACCTTCCGTCTCGACCCCTACAGCGCCAACCTGCTGCTGGATCGCCTGGAACAGCGCTACGCCAAGCCTTGAACCGGGCAATCGTGGAAAACGCTGCGCGGCTTCCACGCTACACCGGACCTCTAGCACCCGTAGGGTGGACAACGGCGCAGCCTTGTCCACCAGTCCCTGCCATGAGCCCCAGTGGAAAACGCTGCGCGGTTTTCCACACTACGCCAGGCCTTGAGCACCCGTAGGGTGGACAACGGCGCAGCCTTGTCCACCTGTCCCTGTCATGAGCCCCAGTGGAAAACGCTGCGCGGTTTTCCACGCTACGCAAGACGCCCTGAAGCCGATCAGGCGCCGAGGCTTTCCGCCCGGCGCAGGCCGCGGGCCAGCGCCCAGCAGAGGGCAGCTACCCCGGTGGAGACCAGACCGAAGACGCAGGACGCCTGCGCCGGCAGCATCAGGCTGGCCAGGCCGCCGAACAGCGCTGCACCGATGGCTTCACCGCCGATGTTTTGCGCCGTCCACAGCGCATTGATGCGCCCCAGCAGGCGATCCGGGGTCAGGCGCTGAATCAGCGCGTACTGCACCAGGGAATTGAGCGCGCCCAGATAGCCGAACAGCACCAGGCACAGCGCTGACAGCCAGAAGCCGGGCAGCAGCGCGAACACCGCTACCGCCAGAAAGGTGGCCACCGCGGTCATCAGCAGGGTACGGCCGGGGCGTGGTGCCTGGTTCAGTCGCCCACTGGTGAGGGCGCCGATGGCCGCGCCCAGGGGTGCGGCGGCATAGAGCCAGCCCAGGTGTCCGGTATCCAGCCCCCAGTCCTCGCCCAGCGACGGATAGAGCACCCGCACCGCATTGGCCATGGTCACCAGGGCGCCGACCAGGGCGACCGCGCCCAGCAGGCGATTCTCGAACAGGAAGGCGATCCCGCCGCCCAGGGCCTGCCAAGGCGTCTCGCGCGGTTGCTCCGGTGGAGGCAGCGGCGGCAGGCGCAAGAGCACCAGCAGGGTGATGAGGGTACCGCCGGCGGTCAGGCCGTAGTTCCAGGCCACGCCGCTCTGGGCGATCAGCAGGGTGCCCAGCGGCGGCGCGACGATGGCCGCCACCCGCACGCTCAGCATGTTCAGGGCGCCGGCCTGCACCATGGATTCGCGGCCGACCAGGATCGGCGTGACCGCCAGCAGCGCGGTGACGCCCAGGGCGCCAAAGAAGCCGTCCCACAGCGCCAGCAGGTAGATGGCGGTCAGCGACGGCTCGGGCAGGCTGGCATTGACCGCCAGGCCGATGAAGCCCAGGCCGCAGATGGAACGCGCGGCCAGGATCAGCCGGCGCCGCTCCAGGCGGTCGGCCAGTACCCCGCCGGTGAGCAGGCCGACGAACATGCCGATGCCGGCCATGCTCAGCGCCAGGCCCACCTTGAGCGGCGAGTCGGTCAGCGCCTGGACCTGGATGGGGATGGCCACGGCCAGGAGGCCGAGGGACAGCACGGAGACCAGCCGGGCGATGAACAGGGTGCGAAAGGCGGCGTGGGACCTGAGCAGGCCGAAGTCGAGCAGGAAGGACGTCTTGGACATGAATCACCGGAAAAACACAGGGGACGCTATCGAGCCGCCGGGGCAAGGCTGTTAGCATGTAATACAGACTATCATGTGTTAATACGCCTTGTTCTCATCCACTCCCCTCCCCTTCGGTCGTCGCGGATGACCCCGCGCCGCCTCCTCATCCTCGGCTGCGCCGCGCTCCTGCTGCTCCTGGTGATGGCTGCCAGCCTGGCGCTCGGCGCTACCGCCATCTCGCTGGCCGAAGTCTGGCAGGCGCTGGGCCAGGGCTGCAGCGAGCCGGCCTGCCTGATCGTGCGCGAGGCGCGGCTGCCCCGCACCCTCGCCGGGCTGCTCGCCGGAGCGGCGCTGGGCGTGGCCGGCACCCTGATGCAGGCGCTGACGCGCAATCCCCTCGCCGACCCGGGCATCCTCGGCGTCAATGCCGGTGCCAGTTTCGCCGTGGTGCTGGGCATCGCCCTGTTCGGTGCCAGCGGTCCCGAACAGTACCTAGGCTTCGCCTTCGGCGGCGCCCTGCTGGCCAGCCTGGTGGTGCTGCTGGCCGGCATCGCCGGTGGCGGCGGCTTCAACCCGATGCGCCTGGTGCTGGTCGGGGTGGCCCTGGGCGCCATGCTCGAAGGCGTCAGCTCGGGCATCGCCCTGCTCGATCCCCAGGTCTACGATCAGCTGAGATTCTGGCAATTCGGCTCCCTGGATGTGCGCCAGCTCGACTTGCTGCGTAGTGCCAGCCTGCCGGTGTTGGGCGGCGTCATCATCGCCCTGGTGCTATCACCGGCGCTCAATGCCCTGAGCCTGGGCAGCGACCTGGCCGTGGCCCTGGGTACCCGGGTCCGCCAGACCCAGTTGCTTGGCCTGTTGGCCATTACCCTGCTCTGTGGGGCCGCCGCCGCGGCGGTCGGCCCCATCGCCTTCGTCGGCCTGATGGTGCCGCACCTGGGTCGCTGGGCCATCGGCGAAGATCATCGCTGGCTGCTGCCCTTCGTCCTGCTGTTCACCCCCAGCCTGTTGCTGACCGCCGACATCGTCGGCCGCCTGCTGGTGACCAACGAGCTGCGCGTCTCGGTGGTGACCGCCTTCCTCGGCGCGCCGCTGCTGATCTGGCTGGCCCGCCGTCAGCGCCAGGGAGGTCGGGCATGAACCGTCCCAGTCGCCTGCGCCTGCCTGGGGTGCTGCTCGCCCTGCTCGGCGGCGCCCTGTTGCTGGCCCTGCTCGCCCTGGGCAGCGGCAGCCTCGCCTTGAGTCCCGCCCAGGTGCTGGCCGCGCTGCTCGGCGAGGCGCCGCGCGGCATCGAACTGGTGGTCACCCAGTGGCGCCTGCCGCGGGTGGCCCTGGCCCTGCTGATCGGCGCCGCCCTGGGCCTGAGCGGGGCGCTGTTCCAGTCGCTGCTGCGCAATCCTCTCGGCAGCCCGGATATCATGGGCTTCAACACCGGCGCCTATAGCGGGGTGCTGGTCGCCCTGGTGCTGTTCCAGGCCAGCATCCTCTGGAGCACCACCGCCGCCCTGATCGGCGGCCTGCTCAGCGCGGCGCTGGTCTATGCCCTGACCTGGCGCGGCAGCGGTGTGGATACCCTCAGACTCATCATCGTCGGCATCGGCGTGCGCGCCCTGTTGATGGCGCTCAATACCTGGCTGATCGTCCACGCCTCCCTGGAAGCCGCCTTCAGCGCCGGCCTGTGGAGCGCCGGTTCGCTCAACGGTATCACCTGGGCCAAGGCCTGGCCGGCGGTGGTCTTCATCCTGCTGGCGGGTGCGGCCAGCCTGGCGCTGAGTCGCCGGCTGTTCCTGCTGGAGATGGGCGACGACACCGCCTGCGCCCTGGGCGTGCCGGTGGAGCGCACCCGGCTGTCGCTGCTAGGCCTGGGCGTGGTGCTCACCGCCGCCGGCACCGCGGTGGCCGGTCCGATCTCCTTCATCGCCCTGGCCGCGCCGCAGATCGCCCGCCGCCTGACCGGCACCCAGCGCCTGGCGCTGCCCGCCGCCGCCCTTACCGGCGCGGTCCTGCTGCTGGGCGCGGACCTGCTCGCCCAGCGCCTGTTCCTGCCCTATGTCCTGCCGGTCGGCCTGGTCACGGTGAGCCTGGGTGGGCTCTACCTGATCGGCCTGCTCATCTGGGAGTCCCGCCGCTCATGAACGACGCCCCCGCTTCGCGCCTGCACGCCGAGCGCCTGACCCTGGGCTACGGCCGCAAGCTGATCGCCGAAGACCTGTCGCTGACCATCCCCGATGGCGAGCTGACGGTCATCATCGGCCCCAACGGCTGCGGCAAGTCGACCCTGCTGCGTACCCTGAGCCGACTGCTGGCGCCCAGCCAGGGCCAGGTCTGGCTGGACGGCCAGGCGATCCAGAGCTATCGCACCAAGGAGGTGGCCCGGCGCCTGGGCCTGCTGCCGCAGAGCTCCCAGGCCCCGGGCGACATCTCGGTACGCGACCTGGTGGCCCGCGGGCGCTATCCGCACCAGACGCTGTTCGGCGGCGTGCGCGCCGAGGACGAGCGCGCGGTGACTCACGCCATGCAGGCCACCGGTGTCTTCGAACTGGCCGACCGGGCGGTGGACACCCTCTCCGGCGGCCAGCGCCAGCGGGTATGGATCGCCATGGCCCTGGCCCAGGAAACCCCGCTGCTGCTGCTCGACGAGCCCACCACCTGGCTCGACATCACCCACCAGATCGACCTGCTGGAATTGCTGGAAGACCTCAATCGCCAGCAGGGCCACACCCTGGTCATGGTGCTGCACGACCTCAACCACGCCTGTCGCTACGCCACCCACCTGGTGGCCATGCGCGACGGCAAGGTGCTGGCCACCGGCCGCCCGCGCGACGTGGTCACCCCCCCGCTGATCAAGGCCGTCTACGACCTGGACTGCCTGATCATCGACGATCCGGTGGCCGGCACGCCCATGGTGGTGCCCCTGGCGCGGCGTTCGGCCGTCTAAGGCTTTTCTGAAAAGTCGCCGAGCGAAGGTCAGGCAAGGCAAAAATCCGTGAGGAAGCGGAGTTTACGAGTGGTAAATGAGCATTCCGACCGGGCTGGCGATCCAGCGCATTTTTAACGCCGCATGACCGAGTGCAGGCACTTTTCAGGCAAAGCCTAGAGCGCCTTCAACGCCCGATTGAGCACCGGGCCGATCTGCGCCAGCTGGGCCGGGGCGATGATGTCGACGTGGGCGCAATCCACCTCGTGGGCCTGCAGGCGGGTGATCCAGGACGCCCAGGTGGCCTTGACGTCCATGCCCGCCGGCAGGGTGCGCCGGGCGACGAACATCAGCGCCTCGCCATCGAAACGCGCGCTGCGCGCCGTGGCCAGCAGCCGCACCGAATCGGCGTAGTTACCCTCGATGGTGGCGAACAGCTCCGCCCCCTCCCCCAGCGCGGGATCGGCCAGGCCCTGCTGGGCCGCCAGGAAGGCCTCGCGCTCGCGATTGACCTCGGCCAGCACCTCCGGGTCCAGCTCGCGCTGGCCTTCGCGATCCTGCCAGTTCTGGGTTTCCGGTGGATAGGTGTCGAGCAGGCCGAGGAAGGCGACCTGCTCCCCTGCCGCCTGCAGTCGCGCCGCCAGGCCCTGGGCCAGGGTGCCACCCAGGGAGTAGCCGAGCAGATGATAGGGCCCCTGCGGCTGCACTTCGCGCAGGGTGCGCAGATGGCGCTGGATGACGGCCTCCAGATCGGCGCCTTGGGCCAGGGGGCCGTCCGGCCGTGGCGACTGGATGCCGAGCAGCGACCAGCGCGGATCCAGGTGCCGCGCCAGCACGCTGAATTGCCAGGCGAAGCCCGAGGCCGGGTGGAAGCAGAACAGCGTCGGGCCGTCGCCCGGACGCAGCGGCAGCAGGGTCTCGAAGCCGGCGCGGGTCGCGCTGGCCGCATCCTGCTCCAACTGTCGTGCCAGGCGGGCGACACTGGAGGCCACCATGATCTGGCCAATGGACACCGGCCGCCCCAGGCGCCGGCGCAGCGTGGCGGCGAGGGTCATGGCCAGCAGCGAATGGCCGCCCAGGGCAAAGAAGTCGTCGTCGGCACCGACGATGGCGCAGCCGAGCACCTCGGAAAACGCCGCCGCTAGGTCGCTTTCCAATCCGGGCGCCAGGGGCCGGCTGGCGGCCCTGGCCACGCCCTGGGGCGCCGGCAGGGCCTTGCGATCGAGCTTGCCGGTGGCGCCGAGGGGCAAGGCGTCCAGCTCCACCAGGGCCACCGGCACCAGGTGCGGCGGCAGGCTTTCGCCCAGGCGCGCCCGCAGGCGCTCCAGGTCCAGCGCGGCGCCGGGCTGGGCGACCAGATAGCCCACCAGTTGGCGGGCATCGCCGCCGGTGGCGGTGGCCGCCTCGCCCAGCACCCGAGCATGGGTGACCGCCTGGGCCACGCCGGGCAGCGCCAGCAGGGCGTGGTCGATTTCCGCCAGTTCGATGCGCTGCCCGCGCAACTTGACCTGGTCGTCGCTGCGGCCGAGGTATTCGACGACGCCCTCGGGTAGCCAGCGCGCCACGTCACCGGTGCGATAGAGGCGCTCGCCCTGCCCGTCCGGCGCGGCGATGAAGCGCGCGGCGGTCAGCTCGGGACGGCCCAGGTAGCCATCGGCGAGTTGCACCCCGCTCAGATAGAGCTCGCCGGCCACACCCGGCGGTACCGGGCGCAGACGCTCGTCGAGGATGTGCAGCCCGGTGTTCCACACCGGCTTGCCGATGGGCACGCTGCTGCCGCTGACGGCCGCCAGGGCGGCGCCATGGGCGGGATGATAGGAGACGTCCACCGCGGCCTCGGTGGGGCCATAGAGATTGTGCAGAGGCGCGCCGACCCGGCGCTCCCAGGTGCGAGCCAGTTCGGTGGGCAGCGCCTCGCCACTGCAGAACACCTGACGCAGACTGGCGCAGCGGGCCACCGCGGCCGGCTCGTCCAGGCTGGCGACGAAGGCCGCCAGCATCGAGGGCACGAAATGCACCGTGGTCACCCGCTCGCGGGCGAACAGCTCCTGCAGCGCCAGGGGATCGCGATGGGCCTCGGGCGGCGCCAGGTACAGCCGGGCGCCCACCAGCAGCGGCCAGAAGAATTCCCAGACCGAGACATCGAAGCTGCTCGGCGTCTTCTGCAGGACGGTGTCGCCGGCGCCGAGGGGATAGCTGTCCTGCATCCACAGCAGGCGATTGACGATGGCCGCATGCCCGACCACCACGCCCTTGGGCCGGCCGGTCGAGCCGGAGGTATAGAGCAGATAGGCCGGATCACCGGGACGCGGCCCTTCGAATGTGGGCTCGTGGTCCAACCCCTCCAGCGGCGCATCGAGAATCAGCACCTGCTCCTCGCGCAGCCCCGGGAAACGTCCCCGCTGGCTGGCATCGGTCACCAGCACCCGGGGCCGGGCATCGTCGAGCATCAGTTGCAGGCGCTCGTCGGGATAGCCGCTGTCCAGCGGCAGGTAGGCCGCGCCCAGCTCGATCGTCGCCAGCAGCGCCAGGGACAGGAACACCGAGCGTGGCAGGGCCACCGCGACGATGTCGCCGCGACCGACGCCGGCCTGGCTCAGGCGCTGGGTCAGGGCCAGCACCTGCTGGCGTGTTTCCTCATAGGTAAAGGCGTGCTGCAGATCGGCCAGCGCCGGTGCATCCGGGGTGCGCGCTGCCTGGTCGGCGAGCAAGGTCGCCAGGGTGGCTTCGGGCAGCGACCGTTCGGTGGCGT
Organism: Pseudomonas sp. PGPPP4; assembly: GCF_002256045.1. Classification (NCBI taxonomy): domain Bacteria; kingdom Pseudomonadati; phylum Pseudomonadota; class Gammaproteobacteria; order Pseudomonadales; family Pseudomonadaceae; genus Pseudomonas; species Pseudomonas sp. PGPPP4. The sequence goes on along the minus strand of NZ_NKID01000018.1, from coordinate 35,061 downwards.
TGATCGCGGCCAACCACGTGCGGTCCGCCGGCGCCAGCAGGTCCGCCTCGCCCAAGGCCAGGCCGGGCTGCCCGGCGAATTGCTCGGCCAACAGGGCGAAGCGCTCGGCGTGTCCCTGCAGCAGGTCGGCGGCATAGCGCTCGGCATTGCCCAGCAGCTTGATATCCAGGGCGCCACCGCCTTCCAGATAGAGAGCGATCTCCAGGTCGCGCACTGGCCCCGAGGCCAGTTCGTGGGTGATGCCCGGCACCCCGGCGAAATCCAGCGCGAAATCGAACAGCTTGAGGTTGATGACCGGTCCGGTCAGGGGCTCGGCATCACCCGGCCGGCCGAGATCGCGAGCGATCTGCTCGGCGTCGTAGCGCTGGTGGCGACGCACCTTCTTGAGTTCGGCGGCCAGCACGGCGGCGAGTTGCGGCAGCGTCTGGGTCGAGTCGGTATGCACGCCCAGGGGCAGGACGTTGAGCGTCGCGCCGCCGGATTTGAGCGCCACCGACCCCATGCGCCTCATGAAGATGAAGCCGGCGCTGAAGGCCGGCTGGCCGCTGAGACGGGCGAACCAGGTGGCGGCCAGGGCCACGGCCAGATCGGCCGGCGTCACGCCCAGTGCCTTGCCCTGCTCGGCCAGCCCGGCAAAGACTGCGGCGGGCACCCGGGCGCGGGCTTCCACGACGCGCGGCGTGGGCACCTGACCCGCCAGGCCACCGGGTGCCATGGAGGCCGCCGGCGGCAAGGCCGCGCCGCGCTCACGCCAGAAGGCTTCGTCACGCTCGCGCACGGGCGACTGCCGATAATCCTGGTATTCACGCACCACCTCGGCAAAGGAGACGAAGGGCGACGCCTCGGCGGTCTCGCCGCGCACCGCGGCGCTGTACAGGGTTGCCACCCGTTTGGCCAGGGCGGCGAAGCCATAGCCGTCGATCAGCAGGTGGTGATAGCGCTGATACCAGAACAGGTGATCGTCACCCAGCTGGTAGATCCGGTTGAGCCACAGCGGCCCGCCACTGGTGGCTCTCAGGTCGCCGTCGAGGTCGGCGCGGATGGCTGCCCGCGCCGCGCCATTCGGATCGGCTGCCCCACGCAGGTCCAGCCACTCGGGCGCAGGGATGACCATGTCGCTGTCGATCCACTGCACCAGCTCGCCCTCGCGCTCGGCGAACTTCAGTTGCAGGCTGTCCAGCTCGCCCAGGCCCTGGACGATGGCCGCCTGCAGCGCCTGGGCATCGATCGGCCCGCGCAACTCGACCAGATGGGCCACGGCGAAGGCATTGGCATGGGGGGACAGCTGATCGGCCATCCAGATACCGGGCTGGGCGGCGACCAGGGGCAGTGGGCGCGAAAGAGAAAGCGGCGTAGAGGACACAGGAACTCCAGTCAGGAAAGCAGGGAGGCGACCGGGCGGATATCGCGCCAGTGGCTGGTGAGCCAGTCGTCGCAGGCCGCGCGCGGCGCCGGTCCGAACACCGGCTCCCAGCCGGCGGGAACGGCCATGGCTTCCGGCCAGAGGCTGCACTGACCTCGGGCATTGCGCAGGATCAGCAGCACCTGGGCAGGATCGTCGAAGGGGTTGGGGGTGTCCATCGGACCTCCTGGCAATAGGGATTAGCGCTAGGCGTCGGCGGCGACCAGCGGTCGCCAGAGCTGGACCAGGCCATCGAGTAGCCCGCCGCGCCACCAGAGGGCGTCGTGGCCCCCATCGATCTCCCGATAGTCGAGCACGTGGCCCTGCTCGCGCAGGCGCGGGACCAGGGCCCGGGAGGCTTCGAGGATGGCCGGTTCGCGCAACCCGGCCTCAATGAACAGCCGCAAGGGGCGGGTGCTTCCCCACCCGCTCGCCAATGCTTCGAACAGCCGTCCTGGCGCGCCTCGCTGCGGCCACCAGAAGGACCCGGACTGGCTCAGGGCACAGCCGAAGCGCTCCGGCCAGTGCAACGCGGCATAGAGCGCCGCCAGTCCGCCAAAGCTCTGCCCGGCGACCACGGTCGAGGACGGCGACTGCGCATGGGGCGCCCAGTCGCGCACCTGGGGTAGCAGTTCTTCCTGCAGCGCCAGCCAGAATTCCGCATTGCAGGGCAACTCGCTACCACGCAGGGCGCGGTCGCTGTTGTCGATCAGCAGATAGACCGCCTCCGGCAGTTGCCCGGCCTCGGTAAGCTGCTGCAGCGGCGCGCCGATGGGCATCGTCTGCGCCCAGAACTGCCCATCCAGCAGAATGGCCAGCGGCCGCTCTATAGGGGTGTTATTGCCGGTAGCAAAGACCCATACCGGGCGGCTGTTGCCCAACCGCGTACTCTGCCACTCGTACTGTTGCAGACTCGGCCACGCCGCTGGCGCCAGGCTGCGGTCGGCATCGAAGGCCGCCCAGGCCGGCTGGGCAGGTGCCTCCGGCAGGTGGACGCCCGACACCGCCAGCCCCCGCCCACCCTGCCAGGCACGCCGCGGATTGAGCCGATCGGCCTGGGCCAGGGGAAAGACGCTGCGCCACCAGAGGCGGATGCCTTGGGGGTCGGGTTGGGCCTCGCTCTCGAAAGGCGCCGGCTCCCCGCTGGGGATCAGGCAGTAGCTGCCGCGCCAGCGGCCATCCAGTTCGGTTTCCCAAGCCCAGACATCGGTGCCTGGCAGGCGCCGCAGGCTCTGCGGCAGGCCCGGTTGATGATGGTCGGTGACCCCGGTGATGTTGAGCCAGACCCGCTGGGTGCCGGAGCGCCCGGCCAGCCCTTCCGGATCGCGCCAGACAAAGGTCAGGCGATAGCGTCCGTCTGCAGTGGGTTCGATCAGCGGCGTACCACGGCAGGCCACGGCCTGCCACCAGGGCTCGCTGCCCACGTCGTCTCGCTGGAAAAGTGAATCTTTCATCGCATCAAGGTACATCGTCGCAAGGATCGTCATGGCCTGCATCGCGCCGGCCGACCTGGGCCCTGCCCGGGTCGGCCTAGGACTCAGAAGTCGTAGCGCGCCCCGACCATCACGCTGCGCGAGGGGCCCTGGAAGTTGAAGGTGGAAACCGAACCTACGCGCGACCAGTATTCCTTGTCGAGGAGGTTGTTCACGTCCAGGGTCGCGGTCAGTTGCTTGGTGACCGGATAGGAGAACTTGGCATCCACCGTGGCATAGCCCGGGGCGGAGACGGTGACGCCGGAGGTCTGGTTGGTCTGGGAGAAATCGCTCATGGCGGTCACCCCGCCACCGATGCTCAGGCCGGTCAGCGGACCGCCCGCCAGGGTGTACTTGGTCCACAGCGAGGCCATGTGCTTGGGCATGGCTTCGAACAGGGTGTTGCCATCGCCGCTGAGGTTCTGGGTATCCATGTAGGTGTAGCCGGCGAGCATTTCCCACTGCTCGGTGAGCTTGCCGCTGACCTCGATCTCGGCGCCCTTCACCCGCGTCTTACCCGAGCTGTCGGAATAGTCCGTGATGGCCACGCCATTGGCATCGAAAGGCCGAGCTGCACGATTCTCGTCGGTCAGCTGGAAGATCGACAGCCGCGCATTCATGTCGCCGTTGAAGTAGCTGCCCTTGATGCCGACCTCGTACTGGTCACCCTCCCGCGGATCCAGGGCTTTGCCCTGGGCGTCCAGCTCGCTCTGCGGCTTGTAGACCTTGGAGTAGCTGGCATAGAGGGAGTGGTAGTCGTCCAGGTCGTAGATGGTACCCAGATAAGGAGTGACGAAGCCGCTGTGCTTCTGGCTCTCCCCCGCCTCGGCGCCACTGGCCAGGGTGGTGGTATAGGCCTCGCCCCGGTACCAGGAAACGCGCGCACCGCCGATCAGCGCCAGGCGCTCGATGGGGCGGAAGGTGACCTTGGAATAGAGGCCGAATTCACGATCCTCGCCGCTGTAGTCGGTCTGGTAGACACGTGCCGGCTTGGCAATGGAGTCAGGGCGATAGGTATTGACGTTTACGGTAGCCAGCCGCGGTGCTCCCGTGGGCGAGCCGTTGTAGTTGCCGCTCTTGTAGTCGGTTTCATAGTGTTTGTAGTCGGTTCCCACGACGAACTCGCTGACCTGCCCCAGAGCCTCGAAAGGTTGGCTATAGCTGGCATCCAACGAATAGGCATCCTGGTCGAAGCTGCGCGTGGTCCCGTTGATGTTTACATTGCCATTGGCCTGCACCGCCCCGCCGGTGAAGGCATAGAGGTAGTCCGCCTCGCGGTGCGAGGCCCGGGCGGCGATGCGCCCGTAGCCGCCGTTATCGAACTTGTGGGTCAGCTCGAAGATGCCGTCGGTGGTCTTGCCGTCGAAGTAGTTCCAGTCCGCCCCCAGGAAACGCGACTGACTGAAGTCCAGCAGATTGCCCTGGGCATCGGTGGGATAGCCGTTGTGCGGAGTGACGTTCTTGACCTGATGGATCAGGCCGAAGGAGATCTGGGTGGCGTCGGACAGGTCGATGTCCAGGTCGCCGTAGTAGCTCTGGTCGGTGTTGGCGTTGTAGTCCACCTCGCCATTGGTGTCGGCGCGGGAGGCAACGAAACGACCGCGCACGTTCTTGCTCTCGGTGAGCGGACCGGCCAGGTCGATCTCCTGGTAGTTGGTGTCCCAGGAGCCGTAGCGTCCGGTGATGTGCCCCTGGAACTCCTCGGTACCACGCTTGCGCACCATGTTGACGATGCCGCCCAGTTCGCTGGTGCTATTGAACAGCCCCGAGGGCCCGCGCATGATCTCGACCCGGTCGAAGGGCGAGAGGATGGGCACGGTGCCGAAGATGCTGGTCATGGGTGCCGGCAGGCCGTCGATGTTGTATTCGTCGTATTCGTAGCCACGCGAATAGATGGAGGAGCGCCCGCTGTCGTTGGTCAACACCCGCAGGCCGGCGGTGGACTTGGCCAGCTCGTCCAGGGTGTTGAAGTTGCGATCCTTGATGTAGTCGCTGGTATAGGAGGTGATCGACTGGGGGATGTCGCGCAGGGCCGCCGGCGTCTTGGTGCCCACGGTCGCCGAATCCACGGTATAGCCGCCGGTCTGTTCCGAGGGCGCCATGTCGTAGAGGCGATTGCCTTCGATGGTCAGGGTGTCCAGTTCCGTGGCGTTCTGCTCGGCCACCGTGGCGGCCAGCGCCGTCAACGGAAAGGGAATCAGCGCGCCGATCAGAAGCAGCTGACGGAGAGCCCCGCGGCAAAGGCGGACAGGCTGGCAGAGGGTTCCTTGGGTGTTCATGGTGATCCTTGTGACCGTGGCGTTGCAGCCGACGCCGTGCACTGGAAGGCTGCTGTTCGCGTCGTCGCGCGAGGGCCAGCACTTTAAATGATAAAAACTCTCATTATCAAATGTTACGTTAAGCAATAGCTGTTCGCATTGCCAACGCCAGGCAGCCGTGATCCACGCCCGGAGGTCAGGACGGCATCAGGAAAGGATGCGGAAAAAGAGGGATCGACCGGACCGGGAAGGTCCAATCACGAGCGCAGGCCAGCCGTGAGTGGGCCGGAGGGAGAAGCCCGGCGGTCGTTAGAGACCGGAAACCGCCGGCGTCTTGGCCGCTACCTGACCAATCACCGGACTGGGCAGCCGGCAGACGATTTCGCCGATGGCATTCATCCGCGCCAGACCACCGTCACCCTTGCAGCGTGGTAATCGGCGAGGTGCTCGGAGGGCGAATTGCGCAGGCCCTGATCGAGCGCCACCACCAGGGCGATGACCCCCAGGCCCAGGGCGACGATTTCGAACGTGCTGCGGGCACGATACCAGTGGATCGGTCGCGAAGGGCTCATGGCGGCTCCGGAGGGTGGACGAATAGTGGCGAAGTGGCTCCTACTCTAATCGTCCTGGCCCGGATGTAAACAGCCGTTGCTCGCCTGGACGACAGCTGTCGTCGGCTCGTCAACGGCCGCCGGTTGGCAGCCCGTCAGTGCGCCACCCTGACCATCCGCCCCGGGATCCCGGGGCGCGGCAGCCGGCGGGCTTCGTCATCCGCCTGAGCCACCGGCAACGGTGGCCGCCCTACCCGGCCCCCAGCGGCCGCGAGCAGCGCGGCAATGCGCCCCCTGCCGGCCGCCAAGGGAGGCAGAGCCTACGTCAGGGATTTTCCTTGCTGGGCGTCTTGATATAGCCGGGCACGGCGGAATCGGGGGGCGTGTTGCGCCCTTCGGTGGCCGCGGCCTCATTGGCCTGGGCCCGGTCTTCCTGCGCCTTGGCCTGCTCCTGGGAAGCCCGCTCGACCTTGCCCTCGGCCGCCTTCTCCTGGGCCTTCTGGCTATGGGCCCGGGCGTCCTGAGCATGGTCTTCGGAGGTCTTGTCGCACGCGGTCAGGGTTGCGGCGGTAGCCAGTACGAGGGAGCACAGCAGAGCTTTGGACATCGGGTATTCCTGAGAAAAGAGACCTTTCAGGGACCTGGAGAAGCACGGGTTGGTTTCTGGCCCGCCGCGCCGGCTTTGCGACCTGAGGTGTCCGTCGCACCGCGGCCACGGCGGAACGCGCGCCGCATGCATGGACGTGGCGAGCTAAGGGTCGCCAGCCCCCCCCCTCGCTGCGTGCCGCACGAGCAAACCGGCGCGCCAGGCTCTGGCACGGGTGGCGGACGACAGTTGATCGCCTGACCAGAGCCGCACGTCCGTGGACGATGCGGGTAGGTCCGGTGATAGGACTAGGCTGACAGCACGTTGGCCATGGACGGTAGCGGGACGCTCGATCAGGTCCCGGCGCTGATGGCCTCCTGCCTCGACATCGATAACAAAAGCAGGGAACCAGCATGACGATTCTTCAACGTGTGGTCGGCGGCATTGCACTTCTGGTGTTCCTGCTGCTGGGCATCGTCGCGGTGAGCTTCAACAGTACCCAGTCCATCCATGAGCGGCTGATGGTCATCACCGAGCAGTCCGCCCCGCTCGGCCAGGCCGTCAGCGAGATCAACGTGCAGTTGCTAGGGGCCAACCAGACCCTGCTCGGTCTGCTGGCCGAGACCGATGCCGCGGCGATCGCCACGCGTGAAAAGCAATTCCAGCAGCAGTTCGCCGATTATCTGCAGCTGCACCAGCGCCTGCCAGCGCTGTTGCGCGACCATGACCAGCTGACCCAGGCGCTCGATCAGGAGCAGAAGCTGGGCAATGCCTATGGGGACCAGGCGAAGACCCTCATCGACAGCTACCGCCAGCTGGTCGCCATCCGCCGCGAAACCCGCACCCTGCAGGGCTATGCCACGCCGGAGGCCAATCGGCTGTCCAGCTATCTGCAGGCCTACAGCGCGCAACAGAAGGCCGAAGGCGCCACCGCCGCCGTCCGCGCCGCCCAGATGCTGCTGATCGAAACGGACAAGACCTACGCCGCCTTTGCCGCCCAGGCGGCACGCCTGGATCTGCCAGGGCTGGATGTGGTGCTCAACCAGCAGCAGGATGTCATTACCGATCGGCTGCGCGCCCTGGCCGCCATCGACGAGCGCAGCGCGCGCATCGTCGGGGTGATGGTCACGCGCCTCCTGCACGAAATGACCGCGCCCGATGGCCTGCGCCAGGCCTACCAGCGACAGGCCTCGGCCGAAGGCCAGTTCGACGCCCAGCGCCAGCGCACCGGCACCGCCCTGCAGGCGACCCTGGACGCCCTGCGCACCCTCAGCGCCGGCGCCGTGGCCGTGGCCCAGCAGGCCAAGAATGATACCGACGCCACCGTGGCCACCAGCCGCCAGGTGCTCTCCATCGTCGCCCTGCTGGCGATTGGCGCGGCCCTGATCATCGGCGTCTGGGTCGCGCGTGGTCTGCGGCGCCCGCTGCTGGCTTTCCGCGAGTCGCTGCGTCAGGTCACCGCCGGCGATCTGCGGGTCCAGTTCGATGTGCGCCGCAAGGACGAATTCAGCGAACTCGGCGGCTATCTCAATGAACTGATCCGCTCGCTGCAGACCACGGTGCAGACCCTTACCCAGTCGGCCGACGACCTCCGGGGTACCGCCCAGGCCAATGCCGACATCAGTGCCAGCACCACCCGCGCCGTGGAGGAGCAGACCGAGCGTCTCGGCTCCGCCGCCTCGGCGATGACCCAGATGGAAAGCACCGTGGCCGAGGTGGCCCAGCGCGCCCTCGACACCAAGGATGCCGTCGACCACACCTTCGCGCTGAGCACCACGACCGGCACCACCGTCGCCGAGACCATCGACAGCATCCAGCGCCAGGCCCGGCAGATCCAGGTCGCCGCCCAGGCCACCGATGAGCTGCAGGGCTATGGCCAGAGCATCGACGGCATCGTCGATGCCATCCGCAACATCGCCGAGCAGACCAATCTGCTCGCCCTCAACGCCGCCATCGAGGCGGCTCGCGCCGGTGAACAGGGCCGCGGCTTCGCCGTGGTCGCCGATGAGGTGCGTTCCCTCGCCAGTCGTACCCAGGCCTCCACCAGCGAGATCCAGCAGCAGATCGAACAGATGCAGCAGAAGATCCACTCGGTGGTGGAAATCATGGGGGTGAGTCGCGCTCAGTCCGGCGAGTGCGTGCAACTGGCCTCCTCCGCCCGGGAAGCCCTGCAGAGCATGAGCCAGGCAGTCGGCACCATCCGCGAGATGAACACCCAGATCGCCGCCGCCACCGAAGAACAGAGCGCCACCGTTCAGGAGACCAGTCGCATGATGGTGCAGATCAACGACGCCGCGCTCCGCGCCGCGGAAGGCGCCGACAGCGCCGCCCGCAGCAGCGAGGACCTTTCGCTCATGGCCAGCCGGCAGCGCGAGCTGCTGCAACGCTTCAGTGTCTGATCGGGGACCGACTCATGTTCAAGCCCAAGCTTCGTCTTCTCGCCGGTCTCGTCCTGGCGGCCACCTGGGTCAACCTGGCCCAGGCCAGCGCGCCGCTCATCGGCGTCCTGACCTCCAAGCGCGACAACTTCCGCACCCTGTTGATCAACAACGTCGAGGAGCGCGCCCATACCCTGGACGCGGACCTCTTCCTGGAAAACGCCAACAGTGACAGCGCCCTGCAGCTGCGCCAGTACCGCAACCTGATCGCCGCCCACGTCGATGCGGTCATCGTCAATCTCATCGACGACAGCAACACCCAGGAGATGCTGTCCCTGGCGATGAGCAGCAAGGTGCCGCTGGTGTTCATCAACTACCGTCCCAGCGTCTCTCCCCTGCCCGCCTATGCCGGCTTCGTCGGCTCCGACGAGGTGGAAGCCGCGACGATGCAGATGGAGGAGCTGGCGCGTCGCGCCGGCTACAAGGGCAAGGTGGCGATCCTCATGGGCGAGCCGGGTCACCCGGCGACCAAGCTGCGCACCGAGAGCGTCGAGAAGGTAGTGGCCAAGTATCCCGACATGCAGGTGGTGGTGAAGGCCTCGGCCAACTGGCAGCGCAGCGAGGCGACCGAACGCGTCCTGCAGTGGGTCGACAAGGGCGTGGCCTTCGACATCGTCGCCGCCAACAACGATGAGATGGCCATCGGAGCCATCCGTGGTCTGGAAAAGGCGGGCAAGCCGCTGGCGAAGTTTCTGGTGGGCGGCATCGACGGCACGCCCGACGGGTTGCAGGAGATGCGCGAGGGCAAGTTGGCCGTCAGCGTGCTGCAGGATGCCAAGGGCCAGGGTCAGGGCGCGGTGGACATGGCCTTGCGCCTGGCCAATGGCTCCACCAGCAGCAATCTCACCCGGGTCCCCTTCCAGCTGATCACGCCGGACAACCTGGCGTCCTTCTAGCCCGGAAAGCAACCGAGGCCATCCGTCTCCGGTGGCCTCGCCCGTCTCCAGTACCAGATGCCCGACTCGCTCGGGCACTCGGGACGCCTATCTTCAGAAGCGCCAGCTGAGTCGCGCGTCGAGGTCCTGGTCTCTGGTCCGACCGCTCAGTTGCCCGTCATAGCCCAGGCCCAGCGAGACCCTCTCGCTCAGCGCCAGGTCCAGCGCCCCGCGCACCACGGCCGCGTCACGCGCGATGGGCGCCCCCACCACCTTGAACACCGGACCGCCGGCGAAGGCCGCTTCATGCTCGGGGGTGGTGTCGCCGAAGGCATGGCGCCAGCCCAGGGTGGCACTCGGGACCAGTTTCCAGTCACCCAGCGGTTTGCTCACCAGGCGCAGGCCGAGGGTGCTGAAGGTCACGTCGGTGTTCTGCCGCGGATTGTCCAGGTCCAGCGCCCCGCTACGCTCGTGGAAGCCGTCGGTCTGCAGGTGCACATGGGCCAGGTTGGCGAAGGGCGAAAGATTCAGGCTTCCCGCGTCGATCCGATAGGCCAGCTCGCCAAAGGCCTGGGTGGTGCCGGCGTCGTAGTCCGGCGCCAGGTGCTGGTTTGCCCCCAGGATCGCCAGATCACGGCGGGCTTCCACCGAATGCCAGGTATGGGCCAGGCCGAGCTTGAGATTCAGCGCATTCCACAGGTTACCGGCGTAGAGACCCAGATGGTAGTCGGTGCTGGTGGCCGAGCCCGACTCGTCACGCAGATCCAGATCGCTGTGGCCGAAGCCCACCAGGCCACCGGCGCGCCAGCCGCTGTCCAGCGGGAGGTCGGCGCCGATCAGCAGGCCATGGCTATGGCTGTCCAGGCTGCTGGCGTCGTGGTTGCCGTCGTTGTGGCCCCAGGCGCCGAGGGCCTGGGTCCAGACCAGTCCGCGCTCGCGACTGCCGGCCAGACCCTGGATGCCGGAACTGAAGGGCAGCTCGTCCTGGGCATCGCTCAGGCGATCGCTCATGGCAGCGCGCACCAGCCGGCTGTTTTCCACCAGCACGGTCTTGGTCGAGGCGTGCAATTCGTTGCCCAGGCTCTGGAACGTCGAGCCTGCACCCGCGGCATTGGTCGCAGCGACCTGGTTCCAGAGGGCATTGCCGGCGCCGGCGCGATCCAGGCCCGCAGCGGCGGCCCGGGCGTTACGACCCTCGGCCAGGTCGGCGAAGGCCACGCCATTGCGCGCCAGGCTCAGGGTCGCCTGGTTGGCGCCATAGCTCAGGGTCGGGGTCAGGAAGGCGAAGTCGGACTGGATGGGGCCGAAGCGGCCACTCAGGCCGTTGCCCGCGCTCAGCAGCTGATAGCTGCCCAGCGGCTGCCAGTAGGGACTGGAAACCAATGCCAGGGTAGCGCCCTTGACGGTGATGCTGCCCGTGGCTACCAGGCGATCGGCGCGGCCGCTGGCATCGGTCTCGACCTGGTAGATCGAGCCCTGGTCGAGGGTCACGTTGCCGTTGACGTTGAGCTGGCCCACCGAGTTGCCGGGCGCGAGGATGCCGCCCTGGGCCACGCGCAGGCTGCCGAGACTGCCATTGCCACCCAGGGTGGCACCCGAGTTGACGGTGACTGCCGAATTGCCGAGGTTGCCGTTGATGGCCAGGCGGCCCTGGTCGACGCGGGTGGTGCCTGAGAAGTCGCCGTTGCCGGTCAGGCTCAGGGAGCCGACCCCGGTCTTTACCAGGCTGCCGCTGCCGTGCAGGTTGTTGGCCAGGCTGTCGTTGACCGACTGATCCAGCACCAGGGTGGCGTTGTCGGTGATGTCTCCGCTGCCGAAGGCCCGGGCATAACCGCGTAGGGTACCGCCATTGATCAGCGTGCCGCCGCTGTAGCTATTGAAGCCGCTGAGGGTGAGTTCGCCGCTGCCGTTCTTGGTCAGGCTGCCGCTGCCGCCGATGTCGTTGCGCCAGGCATCGCGGGCGTTGAAGCCACCCTGGCTCGCATCCATGCTCACGCTGACATTGCCATTGAAGGCGGCGTAGCCGTCAGCCGCGGCCATCAGATTGAGGCGGCCGTAGCCGTTGGATTCGTCGATGACCACATAGCCCGAAGACAGCTCGGTGCTGGCCAGGATGTTGCGGCGCTGGCTGGCGGTCAGATAGGGGAAGCGCGTTTCCAGCAAGACCTCGGCGTTGACGGGCACCACCGGCGCCAGGTGGGTCGGGCCGACGGGGGCGAAGCCGTAGGTCATGCGGGTGGTGTACAGCGCCTTGTCCTGGGCATGCTGGGATTGCCGATCGGTGGCCGGATCGATCCTGTCCACGCAGTTGTTGATGTCGCCGCCACATTGCTGGGCGAAGTAGGCCTGGGCCTGGGCGAAAGCTTCGCTGCGCAGCTGGGCGTTGTTGACCAGGTTGTCGATGGCGAAATAGGTGGCGGTGATGCGCCCGCCGATCACATCCAGCGGCGAGTGCATGCCGGCGACGATGCGGTTGTTGCCTAGCTCCGAGGCGCGGAACAGTTCCTCGCCCAGGCGCTGGGGCACGGCATAGCCGAAGCCGATCCCGGCAAGATAGGCGGCGTTGGTGTGGCCACTGGGAAAGCCGCCGTCGCTTTGTGGCGTTTGGCCTCGCGCCGGATGCAGGGAAGGCGCCACGATGTCTTCGCTGGTCTGCCGCCAGGGCCGAGGATACTGATAGAAATTCTTTGCCGAACTGGTAGAGGCATCATCGCGAATCGCCTTGACCAACTGGGCGACCTTGCCCAAACGGGAATTGACGTCACCAGAGCCGTTGCCCTGGTCTTCGTACTTCACCCTTTGAGTCGAATCATCGAATACCGGAATGGTGGTGAAAGCCCCCGAGCCGGCGCGATAGGCCTCAGCCAGCGAACCCAGGCCGCTGATCAAGCTGTAGCTCTGATCGCGACGGTCGTCATAGTAGGCCGCCACCTCCTGATCGTGGGTGCGGGTATGGGACAGATCGATCACGTACTGCACGTTGCGCTGCAGAATGGGCGCACCTAGAGCAGTCGGCGAACCGGTGTTCCAAGTCGCCCCTGGTGTCCAGAGCTTGCTGTAACCCGACAGCAGATCGATACCGTTGGTGGCATTACTGCTCGCCCGACTGGCTGCCTGCACCGAAAGCGCCAACAGCGACGCTGTGAATGCAACGGCCACCACTGCGGGTCTGTTACCTGAACGTTTCACCAACTTTTCCCCTTATCCCCATGGATACAACTTGTTACAAGTTGTCTTTGGGCGGCGAGCCTAGAGTGGCGATGTGACGCTATGGCGGCTGTTTAAAGGCAGTTTTACGACATCCTATCGCGCGTAGAACCGCCGCCTGGAGCCCCCAACGCAGACAGCTACCGTCTCCCCTAGCGGGCGGTAAGGCTGCGCGAGGCGCGGCGTGAATTCTCCAGGTCATACCAGAGATGCAGTTTGGCGAGGAAGGTGTTCCCCATGGCGACCGCAAGCGGCTCGTTGCCGAAGACGGTAAAGCCTGCCCGCTCATATAGCGCCAGAGCGGCGTGGTTGCCCTGGGTCACCGTGAGTTGAATGACTCTGAGTTCGGCCTGCAGCGCCGCCTGGGCAAGTAACTCCTCCAGCAAGCGCATCGCCAAACCCAAACGCCGGTGCTGATCGGGTACGTACAATCCGAACAGAGTCGCTTTGTGCCGGACTTTTTCCCGCATGGTGCAGCTCAGGCCGACAACGCCCAGCAAATCGGTGCCCTGGGTCAAGCCCCAGACACGCTCTTGCGCCTGGTCGCCCTCTCGCAACCGACGCTCCCACCAGTCGAGCGGTAACGCCGCGCGCTCGTCGGGGCTGGAGGTGAAGGCTTCCGGATGTCGGGCATAGGCGTCCAGCATCAGTTGCCGGTAGGCAGGGGCCCAGGTAGGCCCCAGACGCTGGATATTCATGGCCAATCTCCTTTTCCAACAACAAGACGCTGGCTGAAGCCAAGGCGGACACGCTGGGTCACGACGGCTCAGAATTCGTCGTAGCTGACCTTCCAGAACAGATCGATGCTGCCGTCATCACGATGGGCCACGATCAGCCCTTCGGTCTCGCCAAAGGCTTCAAGCAACAGTTCCCAGTCCTCGCTGCTCGCTTCCAGGCGCTCCACATGGACGTGCTTGTCGATGACCCCGCGCGCGTTGTTCACCAGCCGCGACACCCGCATCGTCAGGCGATCATAGGAGGTCAATGGGGATGGCTGGCTCTGGGCCATGAGCGCAGGCTCCTTAACTGTTCTTTTATACAGTAGTTCTCGACCCGGACAATTGGCAAGTTGCCAGGAACCTCGATCCGCCGGCGGCGCCTGGCTGATCACCCGCTCTATCGTCCGCCCCCTGAAGGACACCGTCCTGCTGGCCCAGACGGTCGCTCACGGCGACTTCACCCATCAGCTGGAGGTGACCCGCAAGGATGAATTGGGCGCGCTGCAGCTCAGCATGTTGCAGATGACCAGGAACCTGCGCGGACTCATTGGCGAGATGAAGGACGGCGTCGTCCAGGTCGCCAGTGCCGCCGAGCAGCTGTCGGCGGTGACCTAGCAGACCAGCGCTGGCGTACAGGCGCAAAAGATCGAGACCGATCAGATCGCCACCGCCATGCAGGAGATGACGGCGACCACCCACGAGGTGGCGCGCAATGCCGGGGCAGCCGCCCGCTCGGCGCAGGAGGCCAGTCAGCAGGCCCAGCAGGGCGACCAGGCGGTCGACAAGGCCGTCGCCCAGATCGAACTGCTGGCGCAGGAGACGGCATCCACCAAGGCGGCCATGGCTACCCTGCGCCGCCATGCCGACAGCATCGGCGACGTGCTCGACGTGATCAAGGCCGTCTCCGAGCAGACCAATCTGCTGGCGCTCAATGCGGCCATCGAAGCCGCTCGCGCCGGCGAGGCGGGCCGCGGCTTTGCCGTGGTCGCCGACGAAGTCCGCGGCCTGGCCCAGCGCACCCGTTCCTCGACGGACGAGATCACCCAGCTCATCACCGGCCTGCACCAGAGCACCGATCGCATGGCGACGGCGCTCGAACTCAATGTGCAGTTGACCGACAGCAGCGTCGGCCTGTCGCGTGAGGCGGGCGGATGCTCGAGCGCATCACCCGCTCGGTGAAGGACATCGAATCGATGAACGATCAGATCGCCTGCGCCGCGCAGCAACAGCAGGATGCGGCGGGCGAAGAGATCAGTCGCAACGTCATCAATGTCCGCGACATTTCCGACCAGACCGCGGGCGCCAGCGAAAGGACGGCCTCCTCGAGCATGGAGCTGGCCCGCATTGGCGTAAGCCTGCAAGAGAAGACCACCCGCTTCAAGGTCTGAAAACGCCCGAGCCCCCTGCCATAGCGGTCTGTGGCAGGGGCTCGGACCGTCAGGTTCTCCAACTCAACCACTGGTCATCTGGGACGAATCTCCAAACGAGAAGGCGGTCACAAAATGCCATCATATTGACATTACACGTCTATCTTCGGACGTCGTTACCCACTCTGTCAGCCCGGGCTTGCCATGAAAACCTCACCAGAGCTGGGTCGGCTCGTCGATCAAGCACTTGCCGAGCCGGTAGGGCCCTTTGCCTTCTCCTCGGTACTGGAGCGCCTGTTCCAGCTGGACATCCACAAGCAGCGCACCCGTCACCTCACGCGCTGCCTGCTCATCGGCACCCTGAGCTACGACAGCTTTCTGATCTGGTGGTGGCTCCTGCTACAGGACGCCCTGCCCTGGGCTGCCACTCAGATGCTGGGGATCGCCACCCCCTTCGCGCTGCTGGTCGTATTGCTGCTGCAGGTGGTGCCGACGCGCTGGCGCGAAACCCTGGCGTCGCTGCCGTTCTATGTCGGCCTGGTGGTGGTCTACAACATGGTGATCAACGGCCCCCCGGGCAGGGAGATGAATCAGACGCTGTTCATCTTCACCTGGCCGCTGATGCTGGCCTTCGTTAACACCTGCATGAAGAGTCCGCTGCTGCCGGCCCTGGTGTTCAACGGCTTCGCCCTGTCGATGATCGCCCTTGCCGTCCATGAAGCGCCGGTGTCACCGATCGTGGGTGGGCTGATGATGACCAACGCCATCGTCATGGCGTTCTTTTCGCTGTTGGCCAGCTACTGGCTCAACGTCGAAGGCCGTCGCTCCTATCTCTATAAGCTGCGTGAAGAAGTCCGCCTGGCGTCACTCAATTCGGCCAACCAGGACCTGCAAATCCTCTCGGAAACGGATTCCCTCACCGGCCTCGCCAATCGGCGCCAGCTGCATCTGCTGCTGGAGGCCTTCTGGCAACGACGCCTGGCCGGCGAACAGGGGGCCGTGCTACTGATCGACGTGGATCACTTCAAGCGCTACAACGACTACTACGGCCACCTTGCCGGGGATGATTGCCTGCGCACCGTGGCCAGGGCACTGGCGGTCGGGTTGGGCCCGGGTGACAGGATCGGTCGCTATGGCGGCGAGGAATTCGTCGTGCTGCTGGACCGGGTCGATCCAGCCACCGCGCTGGACGTGGCCGAGAACATCCTGCAGCGCGTTCGCGACCTGCAGATCCCGCACCAGGGCCGCCAGGATGACAAGAGCCAGGTCACCGTCAGCATCGGCATCGCCCGCAGCGGTCTTGCCGGCCTGAGTACCGCGGAAGACCTGCTGGACTGTGCGGATCGTGCCCTCTATCGCGCCAAGCGTGATGGCCGTGACCGGGTCTTCGAGGGCGGCATCGATGCCATCCTCGGCGCACCCCTGGACCATGCCGAGCTGCTCACGCCGGAAGATGTCCGCAAGGGGCTGGTGGGCAATGAATTCCTGCTGCACTACCAACCCATCTACCGCGTCGAGCCCAAGCAGGTGACGGGTTACGAGGCGCTGCTGCGCTGGCAGCATCCGACCCTGGGCCTGGTCTCGCCGGAGGTGTTCATCCCGCTGGCCGAACAGGGCAACTTCATCATCGCCCTGGGCGAATGGGTGGTGAAGGAGGCCTGTCTTGCGGCCAGTCAATGGCCCCCGCACCTGAGCGTCTCCATCAATCTTTCGCCGCTGCAATTCGCCGATCCCATGCTGCACGAGCGGGTGTCCGCGGCCCTCCGACTCTCGCGCCTGGCGCCCAATCGCCTGGTGCTGGAGGTCACCGAAGGGGTGGAACTGGTCATAGACACCCGGACCCGCCAGTCCTTCGCCCTCCTCCAGTTACTGGGCATTCGCATGGCCCTGGATGACTTCGGCAGTGGCTTCGCCGGCCTGGGCCCCATCCTCGAATTGCCCTTCCAGCTGATCAAGATCGATCGGCGGATCCTGGCGATCCAGGATGAGGAACAGCGGGGCGAGGTGCTGAGCTCCCTGTTGCTGCTGGGCAAGGCCATGAAGCTGGAAGTGCTCTGCGAAGGCGTGGAAACCCCGGAACAACTGGCGCTGCTGCAGCAACTGGGGGTCCGGCTCGCCCAGGGCTATCTGCTGGGCAGGCCCGCGGCCGCGCCGAGCGGTCAGCAATTGCAGCTGATGGCGTCCCTGGAGGCCTGAGGCACGGCCGCTGGCCACCCGCTCACCCCAAGACGGCAGCCTACAGAGCGGCCGCCGGCCCGTTTAGAAGATCGCCAGGCTATCCAGGACCGCCGTGTAGAGCGCGGTCCCGTAGGTGACCACGCCGAGCGGCACCCCCACCGCAGCGCCCAGGATCAGGGCGCAGACCAGCAACGCCACTAGCGGTATCCCCAGCACGGGCTGCACCAGAAAGTGGCCAGGGTCGGTCTGCCCGGCCGCCTTGGCCTTGGGCGCCGCTGCCGGGTTGCCGGCGTCGGCACGGGAGCGCGTGGCGGGCGCAGGCTGCTCACGCCCGGGCCTGGACTTGCCTTCCATCTCGATCAGGTTGGCGATATCGGCGAGGGTGCCGCTGTTGCGGGTGATCTGCTCGTGAGCAGCGCGGAGGGAATCGGGCTTGGCCGTGCGGCCTGCACCGCGAGGAGGTCTTCGTGAGGCGGTCATAGTGCAAGAAACGGCGGAGAAGGTGCTTAGGATGACACAGACTGGGGTTAAGACTATTAACATTAGCCCTATACATGGCTATTTGCCATTACTTTGCTGTGACCTGTCTGAGCAGCGGAACACTGACATCCTCTCCCGCCTCGAGCTCCGCCAACGCCAGGCGGGTGGCTTCGAGCCGATCGTCCAAGGAGTAGTCCTCCACCTCCTCGTCCGGCAGCTCCAGCTGTTGTTCGAGTGCACTGAAGGAATGCCATTCGGCATCCTCGGCGCGCCCCTCGGCGACAGGGCGGGCCAGGCTGTCCAGAGAAGGGACAGACGCCGGCTCATCCACGTCAACCGCGTGATCGAACTCGCCTCGGCCCGACTTGGGCAGGCCGTCGTGCGCAGCGCCCTGCGGGATGTACAGAGGGACCGCCGCTTCGTCGCCCTGGCCCGTAGCGGTCAGTGCAGCCTGGGTGCGCGCGAGTTCGAGACTGGGCACTATCCCGGCCTGGTACAGCGCCAACAGGCGGGCGTCGACGTAGCCCAGCAAGAGGTAGCCTGCTGAAGTTTCGCTACCATCTGACTTCATCACGGTGCTTCCTGAATGGGTTGAAAAGATTACACCCAGGGTTCGTGGAGGCGAATGCATGAGTGCTCACCTGACCATCCGATCCTGAGCGCTGCAGCCCTTCATCCGTTTCCGCAATCCGAACAAGGCGTAGCCGACACTCTGCCGGCGATGCCATGCTGGAGACAAGAAAGAACGCCCTCACGAAAAGTCCGCTGCGCTTTCACAGCCGCTAAAACCCCAACACATTTGGCCGAGCGAGGCCCAGCAAAAGCAGGGCCATCAGGCCGAACAGCCGGGAGCGGCAACGTTTATCCCTGCACGGCGATGCGGTTTATCTCCGAGTAGTCTCGCACATGCCAGTTCGGTGACGCCGCTGCAGGTCCAGGCGTACGTCCCTTTGGGAAACACGGCATCCTTCACTCGCCTCAAGACCGGCGTGTGCCTATGCAGGTCGACGTGGAATGTCGTCAACTCCACGACATTCTCGTTCAGGGCACTCACCAATCGTACCCGCCTGCTACCCGAATCTGCCTTCAACGGACGTTAGAAACCTCAGCTGCTGCCCTGGGTAGTGAACATCGCCTTTACCGAGCTAGCTGAGCTGGCAGGCAGCTCAGCCGTTGCTGCCTTTTGGCCACACGTCCGACCTGCACCTCCAGTTTGAATATCGCGTTAAAGATAATTGCGCTCGTGCCAACAGTTGATATCAAACAGACATCACATGTCCGGCCATATCACCTACCTGGAGCTGCCCCATGTCCATCCTTCAGCACCTGTCCATCATGCTGGGCCTAGACGTAATCGCTGCCGCTGTCGAGCAACCCGAGGCCGCAGCCAGGCTTGATTCGCTCACCGGGCCAGCCCCGGTGCGCAGGGTAGCTGAAGGCCTGAAGGTATTGCTGGCGCGCCAGGGGACCCTCAACGCCCAGTTGCACGAGATGCAGGGTGAGATCGAACAGCTGACCGCTCGCCTCGCCGAGCGCGAGGCCGCGGTCGAGCGCCTGGCAACCCGCTTCGACCTGGTCAATCGCGCTACCAGTGAAGGCCTGTGGGATATGGAAGTGGTCGCCGGAGATCCGGTGAACCCGCGCAATGCGTTCTGGTGGTCGGATCAGTTTCGTGCCCTGCTGGGCTTTCGCAACGAGCAGGACTTCCCGAACGAGCTGGGAAGCTGGGCCAATCGGCTACCCCCGGAGGACAGCAAACCGACTCTGGACGCATTCGCCCGGCACCTGAATGATCGCAGCGGCAACACCCCCTATGACATCGAGTACCGGGTAGCGACCAGAAGCGGCGAATATCGCTGGTTCCGTGCGAGCGGCGAGACCCTCTGCGACGCCAAGGGTACGCCGCTGCGTGTGGCAGGCTCTCTCAGGGACATCCATGATCAGCGCCAGCGCGATGCTGAACTCGAGGTGACCCTGACGCGCTTCGAGCTTGCCCGCGAAATGCTCAACGATGGTCTCTGGGATATGGAGGTGATAGCGGGCGATCCGGTCAATCCGCAGAATCCCTTCTGGTGGTCGCCCCAGTTCCGCCGTCTGCTGGGATTCGAGACAGTCGAAGAATTTCCCGATGTTCTCGACAGCTGGGCGTCCCGTCTGCATCCCGAGGACAAGCAACGCAGCATCGAGGCCTTTGGTGCCCACCTCAATGACCGCAGTGGCAAGACGGGCTTCGATATCACCTACCGCCTGAAACTGAAGGATGGCAGCTACCGCTGGTTCCGGGCACGGGGTCAGACCCGACGCGCCCAGGACGGAACGCCCATACGGGTGGTGGGCGCCCTGACCGATATCCATGCCACCTACGAGCAGAATGCCCTTCGCGATGCTCAGCAGGCCCAGCATCGCGAGATGGAAGAAAACCTTAAGAACGTTACCGATATCGTCAGTTCTATCCAGAGCATCGCCGCCCAGACCAACCTGCTGGCGCTCAATGCCGCGATCGAAGCGGCACGAGCCGGCGAGGCCGGACGAGGCTTTGCGGTGGTAGCCGACGAGGTTCGCAAGCTGGCGACGCGCACGTCCGAAGCGACGCAGCGGGCGGCCACCATGATTCAACAGTGACGCTGCGCACGTCCTGGCTGCCTGGCCTGAACCGTAAACTGATGGCGCAGTCAGCTTAAGAGAGTGCTCCAGCTCATCTTTCAGGTTGGCTTATCTGAAGGCTTCAGACTGAATCTGCCCCCGCCCTGCGCGGGGGCTTTTTTTTGCCGATATGAAGCCGACCTTTCGCGACGCCAGGGCGCAAGACGCCTCCGCTACCGAACACCTCTCCCCTGTCGCAGTCGAATCCGTGCCCACCGGCGTGGCGCTGACATCCGCGCCGGTCCAGACGCCCGAGGTGACGCTGCCTGTCCGGCAATCTCCAACCGTCCCTCAGGCGCCGGGCACCTTCTCGGCGACTATCGTACCGGTAGCCGCTCCACCCCAGGCGAGGGGGCACCCTCTGAGCGCCTAGTGCGAGATACGTTTCCGCGTTGGCAGCAGGCCCGGCCTTCTAGCGTACAACCCAAGGCCAGCGGCACGCCTGACTGGGCGATTACACCTCAGGGCAAGGACTCCTCGCAGCCGGGAGAGCCTTTTAGTTTTCCTGGACATAGGCCTGAAACGCAAAAACCCTCCTTGCGGAGGGTTTCTGGTGAAGATGGTGGGTCGTGTGGGATTCGAACCTACGACCAATTGGTTAAAAGCCAATTGCTTTTGATCCACCGCTACACCCAGGCGCGACGCACCTCTCAGTGAAAACAAGCGGCCTCTAATGAACCCATTAGAGGCTGCAAATTTGAAAACTACATCCAAGATTTCGGGCAAGGGCGGTACCGGAAAAACCACGTCGGTAGCCAACCTAGGCGCTTTCTGCGCCGATGCCGGGCTCCGCACCCTACTGATCGATCTGGACCCCGTCCAGCCTTCCCTTTCCTCGTACTACGACCTGGTCGAGCCCGCCCCCTGCGGCGTCTTCGAGCTGATCGCCAGCAACGAGACTCGCCTCGATCGCATTGTCTCCAAGACAAATATCCAGAACCTGTCGCTGATCTATTCCAACGATCCGCACAACCACCTGATCAACCTCCTCCTGCAGGCACCTGATGGCCGGCTTCGCCTGGCTCATCTCAAGGACATCTTCCAGGATGACTTCGACCTGGTGCTGATCGATACGCAGGGCGCCCGTACCGTGCTACTCGAGATGGTGATGCTCGCTTCGGATCTCGCCGTCTCCCCCCTCCCCCCTGAAATGCTGTCCGCCCGTGAATTCAACCGCGGCACTCTCCAGATGTTGGAGGGGCTTCGGCCCTACGCTCGCCTTGGACTGCCGATACCGCCCATCAAGGCCGTCGTGAACGGCCTTGATCTCACCTCAGACGCTCGCCAGCTGGATGCGACGATCCGCCAGACCTTCAGAGATCATCCCGACATTCAGGTCACGAGCACCATCATTCCTAAGGCGGTCGTCTACCGTGAGTCCGCGACTCGTGGCATCCCAGCTCATCGCCTTGAATACCGCCAGCCTTCTGACCGCAAGGCCCCAGCGGCACTGCAGGTCATACGTGACCTCGCCATCGAACTCTTCCCTGAGTGGGCTGATCGCTTCACGGCCATGAATGAGTCGGTCGTGCATGCCCTGGTGAGAGAGGGCAAGTGAGATGGCCACGACCCAAAATCATGATCTGACCCAGGCCACAAGCATCACTGCAGATGTGGTGCTGGAGCAGGGAAACTTCTACGACGCGAAGGATTTCCGCAAGGTGCAGACCGGGCTCTCCAGCGCTGCCCGCGAGCTTCGTGCGCTGACCCATTACAACAACACGCTCCTCGGCCGCCTCGGTGCACAGCTCTCCCACGAGCAGCGCGAGCTGCTGAGCAACGCTGCTGCCCTACTGGACTCGGTGAAGTACAACGTCGAGCACGCCAAGGAACGGAAGGCGCGCGAGGAGAAGGCTGCCGCCAAGCTTCGTGAGCAGCGCGAGCGACAAGCGAAGCAGCTGGTCACCCAGCACTTCCCGCTGCCAACCACGACAGTCGAGCAGCAGATCGAAGTACTGAGGCTGTACATCACAATCAGGCCCATCACCGATGGCTGGCTGCTGAAAGAAGATGGTCGCCTTCGCGACATGATGCAGTCTCCAGCTCCAAGCTGGACAACCACCAAGAAATGGCGCCTTGACCAGGTAACCAGCCTCATCGCAGACCTGAAATCCTCAGTCGAAAATCACCTTGTTTTCGTGGACCAGTCTCCTTCTCAGCGGCTGGAGTCCCTAAAGAAGCGAATCACTGAGGTACGGGAGGCAAAACTTTCGAATCCCAGCGCCCAGGAGACCATCAGGGTCTGGACCGAAGCGCTGCTGGAAGTCGCACAGGCCTCCGGTCCAGCGACGTCTATCACCTCCTCGCAGGAGGGATCCGCCTAATGGACGTCAACAAGCAGAAGATCCTGGAACGCGTCGCCAAGTGCTTCGCTCTGGCCAAGGACGCCGGCGCCGCGCCGAACGAAGCTGAGATCGCGCTGCGTCAAGCGCGCAAGCTCATGCAGCAGCACAACCTCATGGACGTTGACGTCCAGGCAGTGCTGGCCAGCGAGTCAGTCCTTGCCACCGGCACCCGCAAAGCGCCCGGCCATTGGCTTCACCAGCTCGCACTGGTGTGTGCCCAGGCCTTCGATTGCGATCCTCTGGCCTTTCGCGATCAGCGCCTGGGTTGGGCTTTCAAGTTCGTTGGTATCGGTGTCGGGCCTGAAATGGCCAGCTACGCCTATTCCGCGCTCCACCAGCAGCTCCTGGCCGCGCGCAGGGTGTTCGTCCGCAGTCAAACTCGCTGCAAGCTGGCCACTAAACGCCGCCGCGGCCAGGTCTTCGCCGAAGGCTGGATCGAAGCAGTCAGCGTCAAGGTCCACCAGTTCGCCAAGGGCAAGCCTGATGAGACCCAGCGCGTCATTGACGCCTACCTGGCCGTTCACCATCCGGACCTGACCACCGTGGAGCTCGAGCACCTCGAGGCCAAAGGCCACGACGTGCGGGCGCGCTACCAGGGCTACGAGCTGGGGACTCAAGCGCAGCTCCACCGCGGCGTTGGCCAGCGCCGTGACCAGGTAGCGCTGGGAGGCCGGTCATGAGCGTCGCTCAGCTCCTGGAAGCCCCCGCCCACGATCACACCGTGCATGTCTCAGACGCTGAGCGCGTAGCAGCCGGCTTGGTCCCGCCTCACTCCCAAGAAGCCGAGCAGTCGGTCCTAGGCGGACTGATGCTCGACAACAGCACCTGGGACCTGATCGCTGACGTGTTGCTGGAGGAAGACTTCTTCTTCCGGCACCACCAGCTCATATTCCGGCGAATCGCCCTGCTCGCCTCGCAGTCGCGGCCCTTCGATGTCGTGACACTCGCGGAGGTGATGCCCGACGTCGAAGAGGTGGGCGGCCTTGCCTATTTGGGGACCTTGGCCAAGGACACTCCCTCGGTGGCCAACATCGTCGCGTACGCGGAGATCGTCGCCCAGCGAGCGCACCTGCGCCGCCTGATCCTGCTGGGCTTTGCCAGCAGCCGCGAGGCTTCGACACCAGGTGCCAATGCTGCCGAAGTGCAGGAGCAGACTGAGCAGCGGCTGTTCGCGCTCGGACAAGACCGCAAGGGCGCCGAGTTCTGCAACGTCACTGCAACGTTGAGCAAGCTGATCGACACTATCGACGAGCGCTTCAATAACCCTACGCCGGTGACGGGTGTTCCTTCAGGTCTTACCGACCTCGATACTCTTACATCGGGATGGCAGGACACCGACCTGATCATTGTTGGTGCCCGTCCTGCCATGGGCAAGACCGCCTTCTTGCTCAACTGCATCACCAAAGCGCTCCACCATGCGCTTGGCAAATCGGTACAGGTCTACAGCCTGGAGATGCCGGCTGAACAGCTGATGCTCAGGCTAGTGGCGATCATCGGGCACATCGATGCCACGAAGCTCAAGCTTGGGCAGTTGGAGGACGAGGACTGGCCGAAGCTAACCATGGCCGTCAACACCATCAACGGCTTTGGCGATCGCCTGGTCATCGATGACCAGGCTGGCCTGTCCCCTACGATGCTGCGTGCCAGAGCCCGTCGCGCCGCGCGTCGTTTCGGCCCGCCCGCGCTTATCCTGGTCGACTACCTGCAGTTGATGCGCTGCGAAGGCCAAGAGAACCGCGCCAACGAGATCGCCGAGATCTCTCGCTCGCTCAAGGCGCTCGCCAAAGAGATGAAGTGCCCGGTCATCGCGCTCTCCCAACTCAACCGAGGTCTGGAGTCTCGGCCGAACAAGCGCCCTGGCCTAGCCGATCTGCGTGAATCCGGTGCGATCGAGCAGGACGCCGACGTGATCATGTTCCTGTACCGCGACGAGTACTACCACCCGGATACCGAGTTCAAGGGCATTGCTGAGCTGATCGTTGGCAAACACCGCAACGGCGAAGTCGGCACGGTCCGTGCCGCCTTCATCGCCAAGCAGACGCGCTTCGAGAACCTAAGCGCGCAGGCCTGGCAGGAGATGAACGCATGACCCTCCAGACCTATGCACTCGGGTCCGTTACCGATGAGTCGCAACCCTCTTCCCTGCCCTTCCCCTCGATCGTTCGCCGGCGGGAGCCGGCAAGGAGCTGCTCGATGAGCCCGCAAGCAATGTTGTCTGGGGTTACTCACCAATGCCGCCACTGCGGCCATCACTTTTGCCGTCGCTCCCTCACCCCAGATGAGCTCCTCGTCTGCAGCGTATGCCATTCGTTCGATGTAGAGCCCCTGGAGCCTGTAGAGCAGCCCGAGCCTGGCCCTTACCACGAAACCACAGTGGTATTCCGCGTCGCCGGCTCTCGCAATGACGCGGCAGGGCTGATCAAGACCCTGGACCTGCTGTTCAAGGACGATGGTCTGGCCGAGATCGTCGCCATCGAATCGGGCAACCAGCTCCAGCAACGGGCGGGAGGCCAATGACATGCTCCCCTATCACACCCCGGAACAGGATCTCCCCTCTCATACCGGTCGCGAACGTGACCGCCGGATGCTGGATGCAGCGCTGAACGACTTCCTGGCCAATGGTGGCCAGGTCGTCGAAGTGAAGCCGACCGAGCGCGCCGCCGGTGGCCCGAGTTTCGTCATCAGCGCGCAGCGCGAGGAGCTGCGCCTGCTGGCCGAGGCGGAGCCGGCAACCGAAGTTTCCGATGAGAACCTGGTACAGCTCCTGCGAGCCCGCGCCTTGCTCGGGGACACCCTACGCACAGCGTCCAAGCGCCTACAGCAGCCCCTGGAGCGTTGTCATGCCCTTGCCCGGGCGCATCGCCTGCCTTTCAAAGTGGGGTACGTGAAAGGGGGTAGCCGCATATGACGACGCCCGCCCATGCGCTACGTGGTGCCAACAAGAACCTGCAGGACCTGGTGGCGTTCGCTCTGGACGAGGGCTGGATCGTCGCCCGTACCAAGGGCGGCCACGTCAAGTTCTTGAAAGTCGGCTACTGCCCCATTTTCACATCTTTCACGCCCAGCGATCGCCGCGCCGGCCTCAATGCCCGCGCCCTGCTGCGCCGTGCCCAGCCTATGAACGAATTGGACCAGACCCTATGACTACCGCAACCAAGCGCAAGCCATCCGTACGGAAATCTGCAACAGAGGATGAGAAGTTCGTCGTTCGCTTTCCCAAGGGGCTCCGTCCTCAGATCGCCGAGGCCGCCAAGCAGGCTCATCGTTCGATGAACGCCGAGATCATCAGCCGCATGGGCCGCACGCTCGAGCTCGAAGATGAGGTCTTTCGCCTGCAGCGCGTCATCGACCAACTGCTGGCCGCCAATGATGAGCCCACCCGGCCGGTGAGTCGTGCTGCTCAGGAGATCCACGCATGAGCAAGCCCAGCAACGAAGCAGTCACTCAACGTTTGTTGGCCGGCGGCTTTGCCGGATCAAACGCTCTTGTCGCGCGTCTGGCAGATCCGATCAAGGAAACGCCCATGGTTCTGACGCTGGACGAACTGGCGCCCTATAACCGCAACCCCCGAACCACCCGAAACCCGCAGCACGATGAGATCAAAGCATCCATCCAGGCTAGGGGATTGGACACACCTCCCCCCGTGACCAGACGGCCTGGTGAAGAGCACTTCATTATTCGAACCGGCGGCAACACCCGCCTGGCCATCCTCAATGAACTCTGGAAGGAAACCAGGGACGAGCGCTACTACCGCATCCATTGCCTGTTCCGTCCTTGGACAGACCGTGGCGAGATCGTCTCACTGACCGGGCACCTTGCTGAGAATGATTTGCGTGGCAACCTGATGTTCATCGAGCGCGCTGTCAGCATTGACGCAGCGCGAGAGCTCTATGCCCAGGAGGCAGGGAAGGACATCTCCCAACGTGAGTTAGCGCGACTGCTGAAGGAAGACGGTTACTCGATTTCCAACTCCCATATCAGCCGTATGCAGGAGACACTCCGCACTCTATTGCCGGCAATCCCTGGGCTGCTTTATTCAGGGCTGGGTAAGCCGCAAATTGAGAAGCTGCTTAATTTGCGCAGTGCTGCTCTCAAAGCTTGGATCAGCTTTAACGGTGATGAAGCTGACTTCGAGATGCTCTACCAGGATGTCCTCAACAGCTTCGACGGCCCCACTGACAACTTCGTATTCGAGACCATCCAGGACGAACTGATCGGTCAAATCCGAAGGACTCAAAATGTCGGCTATGAGGAAGTTCTCAAGGCAGTTCTGGACCATCAGGACAGCAGCCGCCGCTCGCAGCTTGTGGGTGTTCAGGTACCTGACGGTCAAGCTCCGCAGATTCCTGCAACCGGTGTCATACCTCCAGCCCCTGGCAACAGTCCCACGCTGGAACAGCCGCCAGTAACGTCCAGCAAGCAGAAGCAGGGAGCTGCCTCCCCTTCCAAACCACCGTCACTACCTGAGCGTACCGGTGGCTCCGGCGCAGTCGACACCACTCCGCCACAGCACACTCCGCCGGATCCCGAGCAGCTCTCCGAACAGGAGCGTGCCGCTCGCCTGAACGGTCACATCGTCACGCCCGATGGCATCGGCCAGAAGGTAAGGGACGTTCAGCGCCGCATCGCGGCCGAGCACGGCGAGATCCTGCCTGACTTCAACAGTGACGCTCTACGCGCGATCCCTGTCCAGGCCGGCGGCCTGCATGCCATCTCGGATGTCTGGTACATCGAGCGCAACACTGATACCACTGAGGAGTTGCGTAAGGTCCTGCGAGCGCTGGTCTTCGAAATTGCCCAGCTTTGCGACGTTCCTGGTGAGCTGCTCAAGCCCACCGATTTCGCACTCGGCTTCACGCTTTCTACCCCTCAGTCAGAGCTGACCGCACGCGGAAAAACGTCTTGGCAATTCCTGCAGTCCTTGACGGGCATGTACAGCTACGTGGTGTCGCGTGATCCCGAGACTGCCGAGGAGCTGAAGGCAAGCATTGCGGAAGAGAACGCGACGTTTGCCCTCAACCTGGGCCAGTTGCTCCTCGGCGATCCCCTTTTCGATAGCAAGCCAGCCAGCACCGAAGGCCGCATGACCGATGCCGCCGTCGTGAAGCTGTTCCGGGTAATCCGTCTCGCCCGCCGGCTGATCGAACTCGAGGCCGGGCAGTAGCCCGGTCACCTTCTGGACCTGCATTAGGAAGTCGCATATGTCCACGAAGTACAACCCCATGAACCAGGCGCTGATGGATCTGATCCTCCATCACCTGCGCAACGGTCAGGTCCAGCGCTGCCTAGATATTGGCCTGGACGTTGAAGTCTTGAACCTGCTACGTCAGCCGCAGGCTCACAGCATCCTGAAAAATGCCCCGGCGCGTTGGTGCAAAATCCAGATCGATCTCGACATGGTCAAGAAGCTTTTGGAGAACTGCGAACGCGATGAGCGCGAGACCCGCCTCGTACATCGCGCCATCCAGCTGGGTGCCACCAACGGCATGATCCGCGAGTTCTTCGGCATGGCCCCCAGCGAGATCAGCGTGGTGCGCCAGCTCCTGAACGTCCCCGGCCGATCCGGCCGGGTGGCAGGGCTTAACGATACCGATCAGGTCTGGTATCGCTTTCTCGATCTGATGAGCGCTCATGAGGTGGATCACAAGGACGCTATCGCCCTGCTCGACATCTGCATGATGATCACTGAAGAGCTCAACGGTCCATTCGAGTCCATTAAGGACAAGCACGACCAGATCACCCTCGGCCTCATCTGGAATCTCGTACAGACCTGGCTCAACGAAGGCCTATACCCGCCCAAGATCGCCCGGGCGCCGCTCTTGCTGATTTCTGACGCCCGTAAGCGGCGAGATCGGCAACTCGGTGATGAGCAGGCCGTCGGCAATGCTCTGCCCCAGGCGCAAGAACAGGATCAGTCCGCTGCCCTTGGGCAAATGAGCTTGATCGAACTGGATTCGGCAGAAGGCGACAATAGGTGAAAACCACTGCTCCACGTGGCTCCCATCTACTCGGTCGCGCCCTGGACGTTGCAGCGTCACACCTGAACGTCCATGTCCAAGCCCAGCGCGACTACAAACAAAAAACCGGCGAAGACCTACCGAAGGATTTCGCCGGCATCGTCTTCAGTGGTAACCCTCACGAAACCGTTCCTCGCCGACTGCTGCTCGATGATCGGCTCTCGCCCCTAGAGCGCAATGCCTGGCAGGTGTTTCGCCTACTCATGAACGGTGATGGGGTTACTGCGTTCCCGACCTACGATCAGCTGCGCCCCTACCTGGGCAACAACCCAGGCCGTCCTGCTTCGCGTGAGACCGTGGCCAAGGCATTGACCGTACTGCGCCTGACTCGCTGGCTGAGCCTTGGCCGCCGTGTTCGCGACGCGATTACCGGTCAGGTCCAGGGCAATATCTACATTCTGCACGACGAGCCCGTGGCCTACTCCGAGGCCATCCAACTCGATCACGACTTTCTGCCACTCGTGGCTAATGGTCTCGAGCACACCAACACCTCAGTCCGCGAGATCGCCGGCCTGACCTTTGACGAGATGCTGGTCAGCGAGACCCAGGACCTGCCCACTCGAGTAGAGGTATTCAGAGAGCGCTTTCGTGCCCAGGGGCTCGAAGATCCGGCACGTGCAGCGACACCTCCCGCAGAGTTCGGATTCCGAACGCCGGTCTTGGCAGCTATGAATCACCTGAGTTCGGATTCCGAACTCAGTCAAAAAAGCACTGTTGATCAGGTCTTGAGCCTCAGTTCGGATTCCGAACTGAGTGCAAATCAGGGGGTTTCACCCTTAGTTCGGAATCCGAACTCATCTAGTACGTATACGAATACAAATACTGATGTATCTAAAAGCTCTGTACTGCGCGAGCAGGCAGACGTGGACCTTGTGTGGCCGAGTGCCTATCAGCGGATGACCTGGGAGCAGCAGAAGCGGGCGCAACTCGCAATCCTGGCTGTTCGCTCTGACATCCGGGCGCCCCTGGTCAAGCAATGGGGCGTTCGCTGCGCCTCGGGCGGGGTAGCGAAGCCCTTTGGCTACCTGATGAAACTCATCCAGAAGGCCCAGACCGGTGACTTCAACGCCGATTGGCAGCCAACCGCAGTTCAATCCGCCGCTCCAGCCATGCCAACCCAGGCCCCTTCGGCGCCAACAATTCCGCGTTTTGAGCCAGCCCCTGTCCAGCCAAGGGCTGTTGCCGATGCTCAGACTGGCCGTAATGCCCTGAAAGGCCTAAGGAAGCTGATGGGGCGTGGAGGCGTTGAATGATTAATGATCATTTGATCCGCAAAACCCTCACCTCGACGGCCGTGAGTGTTGTCACTGGCAACACTTCAACCGTGAAGCTCCAGGGTGTTGCCACTGGCAATGCTCCAGCCGTGAAGCTCCAGGGCGTTGCCACTGGCAACACTCCAGCCGTAAAGCTCCAGAGCGTTGCCACTGGCAACACTCCAGCCGTGAAGCTCCAGAGCGTTGCCACTGGCAACACTCCAGCCGTGAAGCTCCAGGGTGTTGCCACTGGCAATGCTCCAGCCGTGAAGCTCCAGGGTGTTGCCACTGGCAACACTCCAGCCGTGAATCTCCAGAGTGTTGCCACTGGCAACACTCCGGCCGTGAAGCTCCAGGGTGTTGCCACTGGCAACACTCCGGCAATTGGTGGTCAGCGGATCACGCCTCCGCTGGGCATCCATAAAGCTATCCAACAACCTCCTCGCACCCAAATACGGTTTTCCGCTGCCCTCCAGCGCCAGTCTCGGCACCCTGCCCGAGCGTCATCTCACAACCCAAGGAATCTTTCTCATGGCTGATACCTTCCAGCTCAACCTGGGCTCGCTCAGATCGAGCGTCAATCTCACCCTGCATACCCATCACGCTTCCCGCCTCTGGTTCGGCCGGCAGCGCTCCGACAATAAGCCCGGCATGATCGGCTTGTCCGGCTTCTCCAACATCATCAACCGCATCTCCGCCGGCGCCGCCAAGGACGATCCCTATTCCGATCTCTTCCTCATCATCATTGAGGACAAGATCGAGGAGGCTGAGCAGCAGCTGACCGCCATAGATGAGCGACTGGACCAGGTCATGGCCATGTTGCCCAAGCAGCTCGACGTGGGCACCAATCTCTCAATCCAGCCGCTCAAGCTGCCGCTGTACCTGAATTCGCCGCTGGCCTTTAAGGGCGTGTACCTGCTTACCCGCTATGACGAGCTGGTACGCCGGATCCTGCTGGCCGCTCACATCGGCTTGATCGACAACGGCTCCAAGGAGGCCTGGCTGGATGAGGGCGCCGCCGTGCTTCGTCGCCTGTACGGCGTCGGCCAACGCTACAAGGGCTACAGCGGTGCATCGCGCGACGACATCGCCGCCAACAATGCCCGCGCCATCAATGCCCAGCAGATGTACAGCTTCCTGGAAATGCCCAAGGACGTCCTGGAAGGGACCCGCCGGAGCAAGTTCGCCCCGGCCATTCAGCGTCCAGGTGACGCCCCGGCCACTTCCAGCGGTGGAGACGACGGCTTCGATGGCGACTCCGCCGACGAGGATGAGCATTTGGACGCTATGGCCAGCGCCCACCCCGTCACCGAGATGAGTGAGGCCTGATCGCTATGGCACTGCAACAGTCCACTCAAGGCGCGAAAAAAGCAGACCTGCAACAGGCGGCCTTCCAGCCCCTGCAACAGGAAGTCTTCGCGAACCTGCAACACGCTCCCTTCTACAAAGGGCTTTTAAAACCCTTTAAAGGTAAGGGAGCACTGGACCAATTAGCCGAGCAGTGCTGTTCCCTTGAAGCTGACCTGAACACCCTGGCCCGGGAGCGGATTCTCGCCCAGGCCCAGCGCTTCCCCTTCACGCTCTTGCCGATCCGGATGACCCACCAGCACACCTCAGCTGGCACAGTCTTTCTGCGCTGGCAGCAGAGTGGGACACGAAAGATGGGCGTGGGGCTCTGGGCGGACCTGTGCCGCCACGACCTGGTCACCGAAACACTGCTCCAGGACCTGCACGCCATGGAGCTACAGCGTATTGCTTTGAATATGCAGATCAGCCTGGTCCATGCCATCGGCCGGCAGGCCGCCGAGTGCGCCGAGAAGATGGCCCAGGCCGATGCCGTTTACACCGAACAGCTGCAACAGATCATCCAATCCCGCGGCGAAGACGCCGCATCCCAACAGGAGGCCTGACATGGGCACAGCAGTAGTATGGGAAGGCAACATCGGCTCCGCACCCGAGTACAAGCGCTTCCAGAAGGACAATCAGGATCCGCGGCACCTGCTTCGGCTGAACGTGTATTTCGATAACAGCATCCGCCTGCCCGATAGCAGCTACGAAGATCGCGGCGGCTTCTGGGCCAATGTCGAGCTCTGGCACCGCGACGCGGAAAACTATAGCCGGCTATACCAGAAAGGAATGCGGGTGCTGATCGAAGGGCGAGCGGTCCTGGATACCTGGAAGGACGGCAACGGTGTCGAGCAAGCGGCGATGAAGGTCCAGGCCAACCGGATCGCGTTCCTGCCGCAGCGGATCGAATCCATCACCTTGGGCCAGGGCACGGGGCAAAGTCAGGCGCGACCGGCCCCGAGCAGCACGGCGCCTGCCCGCGCTCCAGCCTCAATTGGTGACGACTTCGACGACCAGATCCCCTATTAGGGCCTCCTCAAAAATTTCGCCGCCCTCAGCGTGAAGCTGCCGGGAGACAGGACCCACTCAGCGTGGGCCTGTCGCCCCGGGCCGAGCAATGGCAGAAAAGTCGCCCCACTGCGTGAAGCTGCTCGAAGAGTCACCTTCCACCTCGTGTCTCCCCGGCTACCTAATCAACTCTAGGGTAGGCAGGATCCGCGGCCCAACGTGAATCCGCAGGTAGTGCCTTGTTTAACAGCGTGGAACTGCACATGGACAACGCCAACCGTTTCAAGCGCGCCGTACAGACGTTCTATAGGCAGAACAGAGGCGTGATTTGCATGCGTCTTGGCGCCTTGCGCATATCACCAATGAATGCCTTTGATAGATTGGAGCGACCTACCTCACAACTTCAATGGAGCCTCAAATGCAAAATCAAGTCGCCCTCATTACCGGTGGTGCAACCGGCATCGGCAAGGCTGTTGCTCTCAAACTCGCTGCTCAAGGCACTACCGTGGTCATCAGTGGCCGTCGCCAAGAAGCTGGGGATGCAGCCGTCACGGAGATCACCGCAGTTGCTCAAAATGGCGCTCAGGTGCGGTTCATCCGTAATGATGTCTCCGACGAGAACGCTGTAAAAGAGATGATTCAGGCCATCGTTTCTGAGTTCGGACGCTTAGACATGGCAGTCAACAACGCAGGCATCTTCAACGAATACAGCACGGTAGATCAGTCTGAGAGCGCCAATTTCCGCGCTATGCTCGACATCAACGTAATGGGCCTGTACTTCTGCATGAAGTTTGAAGTCGCCCAAATGCTCAAGCAGGGTGCCGGCTCCATCGTTAATCTGGCATCAATCGCGGGCCTGAATGGCATCCCTTGGGGTGGCACCTACGCGGCGACCAAACATGCTGTGGTCGGCCTGACCAAGTCATCTGCGCTGGATCACGCTGCTCAGGGCATTCGCGTCAACGCCGTGGCCCCGGGGGCGATCCGTACCGATATCATTGCCGATCAGCTGGACAATAACCTTGCCGATCTTGAAGCCATGCACCCGATGCAGCGAGTAGGCAATCCAAACGAGGTGGCCAACGCGATCTGCTGGCTGCTGGCTCAAGAGTCCAGCTTCGTGACCGGTCACGTTTTGAACGTGGATGGTGGCTTCCAGGCGAAGTAATCGTATGAAAAATACTGTGCCGGACAAAATCAAGATTCCCGAAGCCTTGTGGGTAGGGCTAAAAGCCGTTGGAATTGGCCGGGCCGAAGTGGCTCGCGCTGTAAATCTTCCTATTGCCACTATCCGCGATGGGGCACCGATTCTGACGGCACAGTTCTGTGCTCTTTGGCGAGCATTGGTAGACATCAGTGGTGACCCTGTCATCGGTTTGCGACTTACCAGTGCCTTGGTAGGTAGCACCTTGCCACCTTCTTTTCTTGCGGCCTATCACGCTCGAGACTTCCGCGATGCCCTGCAGCGAGTTGCACGCTTCAAACGCCTGTGTGCACCTGAGGAGTTGCTGCTCAAGGAGGTAGACCAGAACTGCGAAATCGAGGTGCATTGGCTGCATGCCGAAGAGCGGGACGTAGCTCCTGCTCTAGCTGACGCCACACTAAGCTCGCTGCTTGAGCTAGGGCGGCGTGGGACCGCTCAAAAGTTAAACGCCGTATCAGTAGAACTGATGCGCTCCGAGAGCTCTCGTGAGATTTACGAAAGCTTTTATGGGTGCAAGATAAGGTTTGGTGCCAAGCGTAACTGTCTTACGGTTCGAGGCAGTGATCTTGATAAACCCTTTGTAAGTTATAACGCGGAGCTTCTGGAAATACTGCTTCCAGAATTAGATCGTCGTCTGGAGCAACATTCGCAGAGTGCAAGCCTAGCCGAGCAGACCAAGTGGGTACTTCGAAAGAGGCTGACGGCGGGTCGTCCCGACATCCGTTCGGTCGCCTCCGAACTAGCCATGAGCGGGCGTACATTGCAGCGCAAGCTAACCGATGAGGGCGTGACTTTTCAGGGTTTACTTGGCGAGACACGCCATCAATTAGCGCTGGAATACCTGGCTGACCAAACGCTGAGTCTTGTAGAAGTGGCCTACATGCTGGGCTACGAGGATCAGAATTCATTCTTTCGTGCTTTCCGGCAGTGGGAAGACAGTACCCCGGCGAGTTGGCGTGAAGAAAATCAGAAGGTGATTACAGAATGAAGGTCTTGATTTTCGGCCCTACAGGCATGGTAGGCCAGGGGGTGCTACGCGAGAGTCTTCTGGCGACGGACGTCAGCAGTGTCACTGCCGTCGGCCGCTCGCGGCTTCCACTGGATGTCCCCAAACTCAGACAGCTCGTGCAAGCTGACCTGATGACACTGGAGCGTAGAGCGACTGAGCTAGAGGGTTACGATGCCTGCTTTTTCTGCCTGGGCGTGTCGTCCTCAGGCATGGACGAAAAGCAATACAGCCAGATCACATATGGGTTGACTATACATGTAGCTGAGTTACTCGCACGCTTGAATCCCCAGATGACCTTCGTATACGTATCTGGAGCTGGAACAGACAGTAGCGAAAAGGGGAAGAGCATGTGGGCTCGCGTGAAAGGCAGAACGGAGAACGCCTTGCAGAGACTTCCTTTCAAAGGTGTCTACCTGTTTCGCCCAGGTGTGATTGAACCGCTCCATGGACTCCGCTCAAAGACGCCGTCCTACCGCTATTTTTACGCCTTGGCCAGACCGTTGCTCTCGCTCGTCCGCTGGATCGCACCTGGAGTAATCGTGACCACAGAAAGCGTTGGTAAGGCGATGCTCAATTGTAGTGGTCCACTCACCCCGGACACCTTTTTAGGCGAAGATGATCGCCACACAGAGGTGTTCCATGAGCAAACAACGTCGTTCTTTCACGCCCGAGTTCAAGCGCGAGGCCGCAGGTTTGGTGCTG
>NZ_NKID01000005.1:0-346744 GCF_002256045.1 Pseudomonas sp. PGPPP4 | reverse complement strand
CTTGGGCGCCGCCATGCGCAAACTGCTGCAGATTGCCTATGGCGTGCTCAAGACGCAGCGACCTTATCAACCACGACAGGCCCTTTAGAGGACCTGTTGTGATTGGTGGGAGAGATGGTATCTACGGGGTTCATCCGGCGGCGAGAATCGTAGGTTGGATTGAGACGGTTCCATCGTCGAAGCCCAACGGGGCCGTACCAGAGCGAAAGCTGTTGGGCTTCGCTGCGCTCAGCCCAACCTACGGTGATCCTTGGGAGCAGCCTGAGGCTCAGAAAACCGCCAGCATCGTAGCGTGGAAAACCGCGTAGCCTTTTCCACTGGGGATTCGTGGCGAAGGGCACCCTCACCCCAACCCTCTCCCGAGGGGGAGAGGAGCTATCCGGGCGGGCATTCTTCTCCATCGGCACCGGCAAGCGCACGATCCGCCGCCATTGCCCAGTCCATAGGAGCGGGCCAAGGCCACAATGGAGATAGGACGTTACCTCTGCCCTACGCTAATACACCGCCAGGATCTCCTGCCGGTGCACCTTGCCTTCCACGGTCACCGCCACCTCGTCGCCCTCCTCCCGCCCGAGCAATGCCTGACCCAGGGGCGCGCGCGGGGAGATCACCAGCACCTCCTGGCCGTCCAGCCTGACCTTGAGTCCCGCCGCATCCGGGCCGAGGAACAGCCAGCGGCTGGCCGTGGCGGTAGTGAGTTCGATCAGGGCGCCGACGCGGACACCGTCGCTCATGGCCACGGGTGTCAGCGCGCGGTAGGCGGCCAGGGCCAGTTCGATCCCGTGCAGACGCCGGCGTTGGCCATCGGCCAGGTAGGCCGCTTCCAGACCGCGGGTGTCGTACTTGTTCTCGGCCTTGCTTTCGCTGTGGGTAGCCGCTTCATGGCTGGCCGCCAGCTGCTGGCTGATGACCTCGCGGTCGGCTTCCAGCGCCTGGAGAATGAGGTTTAGCAGTCGAGCTTTGTCCATGAAACTGTCGCCGGGGCAAAGGGTGCGAGCCGAGGCTCGGTACGAAAAGTCGCCGAGCGAAGGTCAGGCGAGGCGAAAAAGGCTAAGGAAGCGGAGTTTACGACTGGTAAATGAGCATTCCGAAGCCTTTTTCAACGAAGCATCACCGAGCGCAGACATTTTCCGTAACGAGCCTAAGGCCTAAACGCCGCGTCCCGCCAGCATCCCCGGTGCGCCTGTCTGCACGCCAGAACCCGTACGCGGGCCGCCGGTCAGTACAAGGCAGGATGTAACAGGACATAACAGATGCGCACCCTTACCGGACTCACCCTTCTGGCCCGCGGCGGTTATGCCGCCCGCGGTCTCGTCTATCTCATCATCGGCGTACTGGCGCTGCTGGCCGCACGGGGCTCCGGCCAGCCGGCGGACAGCCATGACAGCCTGGAAGCCCTCCTCGCCCAACCCTTCGGCCACTTCCTGGTCGGCCTGGTGGTGGTCGGCCTGGTCGCCTTCGCGGCCTGGCGCATCCTCCAGGCCATCCGCGATGTAGATGACCATGGCAGTAAGCCCAAGGGCCTAGTGATCCGCGCCGGCCTGCTGGTGGGTGGCATCACCTATGGCGCCCTGGCCTTCTTCGCCCTGGGCCTGCTGGTCAGCGGTCTGCGCCAGGGCGGTGGCTCGGGTGGGGAAAGCAGCGACCTGCTGCAGACGATCCTGAGCTGGCGCTATTCCAACCTGCTGGTGTACGTCGCCGCGCTGATTCCGCTGGGCGTGGGTCTCGCCCATTTCGTGAAGGGCTGGAAGGCCAGCTTCGAGCGCTACCTGGAAGCCAGTCCGGAGCAGCTGCGACTGATCCGGCCCATCGGCCGCTTCGGCCTGATCGCCCGGGGTGTGGCCTTCGTCGAGATCGCCGTCCTGCTGGTGGTCAGCGGCTCGCGCTACCAGGCGCTGCATCCGCCGGGCATGAAGGATGCCCTGAACGGCCTGCAGAATCTGCCCCTTGGCGGACTGGTGCTGTCCGTGGTCGGCCTCGGTCTGATCGCCTTCGCTTTCTACAGCTTCGCGGAAGCCTGGTGGCGGCGCATCGAGATGGACCTGCCGGACGTGGGCGGCTCGCTGCGCCAGGTATTGCCGCGCTAGACCAGCGCCAGCCGCTCGCGCATGGCGCGCCAGTGGCTGCCTTCCCAGAACAGTTTGTCGCAGTGCGGACAGTGCAGGAAATGCCGGTGGCGTTCCCGCACGCGCGGGGGCAGCCGGTCGGCGACGTCCGCCAGACTGACTGCCTGCAGACTCGAGTTGCAGGCCAGACAGCGCGAAAAGGGCAACGCCCAGGGACGCAGACCCAGGCGCTGATAGAGCTCCTGCAGCTGCGCCTCCGGGCGCAGGGCATGGACATAGCAGCCATGCAGCACCTGCCGTCGCTTGAGCAATTCGCGATCCCGGGTGAGCAGGATACGTCCCTCGCGCCGGGCGAGATCGGCCAGGGCCGGATCGGCATAGGCGTTGTCGTACAGGGTATCGAAGCCCGCCATGCGCAGACGCCGCGCCAACGCGCCGAGGTGGGCATCGGCGACGAAGCGCGGACGGTCGGCTTCCGGTTGACCCGCAGCGGATTCGCCCGACGTCTCGACCTGCGCGGGATGGACGACGACCTCATCGCCCTCCCCCAGCCGCTGCGTCAGCACGGCCGCCTCGCCGTTGATCAGCAGCAGACCCACCTCGGTATG
Organism: Pseudomonas sp. PGPPP4; assembly: GCF_002256045.1. Lineage (NCBI taxonomy): Bacteria > Pseudomonadati > Pseudomonadota > Gammaproteobacteria > Pseudomonadales > Pseudomonadaceae > Pseudomonas > Pseudomonas sp. PGPPP4. The sequence continues at coordinate 344,070 of NZ_NKID01000005.1, read as the reverse complement.
GGGCACACCGAGGGCTTCGATCTGATGCTTGACGCTCGCCACCGCGGCGCATTCGACCCGGATCACCCGGCCGCGACGGCTCGGGGCCAGAAAGCGTTCGAGGGCGCCGTGGAAGCGAAAACTAGCCTGGGTCATGGCTTCACTATGCCAGCGGCCGACCCGGGCCTGGAGAGGGTTCCGATGGATGACCGTGCTAGGCCTCCACCAGACTCCACTGCTTGTTCAGCCGCTTGTCCGACACCGGCATCCGCGTGCCCAGCTGCTGGGCCCAGAGCGACACCCGATACTCTTCCAGCATCCAGCGATAGAGCTCCAGGTTGGCGTCGCGCTTGCCCTCCTGACCATGCTTGGCGGCGCGGGCGCGATACTGCTCCCAGAGTCCGGCCAGTTCGCCGCTCCAGACGCGATCGCGTTGCACCTGGCTGCCGAGCTTGTCGAAGCGCTGCTCGATGGCCTTCAGATAGCGCGGATACTCCTTGAGCCATTCCAGCGGCGTATCCCGAACGAAACCGGGATAGACCAGGCTGGCCAGTTGCGCCTTGATGTCGTTCAAGGCGACCGCCTGGGCCAGGTCGATGCGACCCTTGAATTTCTTCTGCAGGCCATGCCAGAGCTTGAGGATTTCCAGGGTCAGGCGCGCGATCCGTTCGGCCTGCTCGGTCCAGCCGCCCTTGCGCCGCTCGGCCAGTGAAGCCAGGCCGGCGCCATCGCGGGGCAGCTCGGCCTGGTCGGCGAGGATGGCCGCGTCCAGGCTGGCCAGCAGGATGTCTTCCACCAGCGCCTCTGGCCGACCCAGTTCGCGGTGCAGCAGGCCCAGTTCGGTGAGCCCGGGCAACTTGCCGCGCAAGAACTTGGCCTGCTCCGCCAGCTGCTGCAGCAGCAATCGCTGCAGGGCGCGGCGGTGCTGGTAGCGCGCTTCGGCCTGGGTGGCGAAGCGGCCTTCGCGCACCGTGCCCTGCTCGTCCACCAGCGCCGGATAGACCGTCATGGAAAGGCCGGCCACCTGCTGCTGGGTCTTGGCCGCCACCTCGGCGAAGGCCTTGGCCTCCACCGGGCGCTGCTCCTGGCGTTTCTGCGTCGGCAGGGCCAGAGCCGCCTGACTTTCCTGGGCGAAGCGCGCCGTCACCTCGGCCAGGTCGCGGCCTTCGCCCAGCGGCTTGCCCTGGGCATCGACCACCTCGAGATTCATGCGCAGGTGTGGATCCAGGCCGGCTTCGGCCTCCGGCCAGGCCTCGTCGGGGATACGGGCGCCGGTCATGCGCTGCAATTCGCGCCCTAGGGCCTCGTGCAGCGAGCCCTCGCCGAAGGGGATCTTGTCCAGCGCCGCACGAACGAAATCCGGTACCGGCACGAAGTTCTTGCGCAGCGCCTTGGGCAGGTTGCGCACCAGGGCCACGCAGCGATCATAGAGCAACCCCGGCACCAGCCAGTCGAGGCGCTGGGGCGGCAGCTGCGGCAACAGCGGCGCCGGCACCCGCAGGGTCACGCCGTCGCGCGGATGGGTCGGGTCGAATTCGTAGGACAGCGGCAGAATCAGCTCGCCCAGGCGCAGGGTGTCCGGATACTGGGCGGCGGTCACCTCGCTGGCTTCGCGGGCGAGGACATCTTCCTCGCGCATGATCAGCAGATCGGGCTGCCGGGCGCTCTCGCGGCGATACCAGCTGTCGAAGGTGGCGGTCTGGTAGACGTCCGCCGGCAGACGCGCGGCATAGTAGTCGAACAGCGTTTCCTCGTCGGCGAGGATGTCGCGGCGGCGGGCCTTGGCCTCCAGTTCGTCCAGCCGCTCCAGCAGCGCCCGGTTGGCGGCCAGGCACTTGGCGCGGCTGTTGATCTCGCCGCGCACCAGGCCTTCGCGGATGAACAGCTCGCGGGCGGCAGGCGGATCTATGGGGCCGAAATGCACCGGGCGGCGGCCGACCACGATCAGCCCGTACAGGGTGACCTGCTCATAGGCCACCACCTGGCCACGCTTCTTCTCCCAGTGCGGTTCCAGGTGGGTCTTCTTGACCAGGTGGCCCGCTACCGGCTCGATCCAGTCCGGTTCGATCTTGGCCACCATGCGCGCGAACAGCTTGGTGGTCTCCACCAGCTCCGCGGCCATGATCCAGTTGGGTTTCTTGCGGCCGATGACGCTGCTGGGATGGATCCAGAAGCGCCGCTGACGCGCCCCTAGGTAATCGCCGTCCTCGCTCTTCTGGCCGATCTGGCTGAGCAGGCCGGCGAGAATGGCCTTGTGCAGCGCCGCATAGCCACGGGCGCGTACCGCCGCCTCGCTGGCTTCGGCCTGTTGCTGGGCCTTGGCGTTGACGTGCTTGTCGGTGGTCGGCGCAGGCCGGTTGCCGACTTCCGCCGGTGCCGGCGCCGGACTGTCGGCCTTGCGCGCCTGGAGCCCCAGTTCGCGGCACAGCAGGGTCAGCTGGCGATGGGCATCGCGCCATTCGCGCAGCCGCAGGTAGTTGAGAAAGTGCTTGCGGCACCAGCTGCGCAGGGCGTTGGAACCCAGCGCCTGGCGCTGCTCTTCGAAGCCGTGCCAGAGATTGACCAGGGCGGCAAAGTCCGAATCCGGGTCCTTCCACTGGGCATGGGCCTGATCGGCCTGGGTCTGGCGGTCGGCCGGGCGCTCGCGCGGGTCCTGCACCGACAGGGCGCTGGTAACGATCAGCACCTCGGCGAGACTGCCCTGCTCGGTCGCCTCGAGCAGCATGCGGCCAAGGCGCGGATCGACGGGCAGGCGCGCCAGTTGCCGCCCCAGGGGCAGCAGGCGCCCCTCGACGTCCACCGCCGAGAGTTCCTGCAACAGGGTGAAGCCGTCCTTGATCGCCTTGCCATCCGGCGGCTCGATAAAGGGGAAGTCTTCGATGCGACCCAGACGCAGATGCAGCATCTGCAGGATCACCGCCGCCAGGTTGGTGCGCAGGATCTCCGGATCGGTAAAGGTCGGGCGACCGAGGAAATCCTCTTCGCTGTAGAGGCGGATGCAGATACCCGGCTCGACCCGGCCGCAGCGGCCCTTGCGCTGGTTGGCGCTGGCCTGGGAGATGGCTTCGATGGGCAGGCGCTGGACCTTGGCTCTATAGCTGTAGCGACTGATGCGCGCGGTGCCGCTGTCGATCACGTAGCGGATGCCGGGCACGGTCAGCGAGGTCTCGGCGACGTTGGTGGCCAGCACGATCTTGCGTCCCGGACGCGGCTGGAAAATCTTCTGCTGCTCGGCCGGCGTCAGCCGCGCATAGAGCGGCAGCACCTCGGTGAATTTCAGCTGGGCCTTGCGCAGGACCTCGGCGCAGTCGCGGATCTCGCGCTCGCCGGGCAGGAACACCAGCACATCGCCCGGACGCTGACCGACGCTGCGCTCGTGGGCCTCGATCTCGTCCAGCGCCTGGAGGATGCCCTGGTCCACCGAGAGGTCGTCCACCAGGCGCTCGCCGTCTTCGTCCACCTCGGCGCTGAGCGGCCGGTACCAGGTCTCCACCGGATAGGTCCGCCCGGACACCTCGACGATGGGCGCGCCGTCGAAGTGCCGGGAGAAGCGCTCCAGGTCGATGGTGGCCGAGGTGATGATCAGCTTGAGATCGGGGCGGCGCGGCAGCAGGGTCTTGAGAAAGCCCAGCAGGAAGTCGATGTTGAGACTGCGCTCGTGGGCTTCGTCGACGATGATGGTGTCGTAGCGTTCGAGAAAGCGGTCGTGCTGGGTCTCGGCCAGCAGGATGCCGTCGGTCATCAGCTTGATCAGGGTGGCATCGGTGCTCTGATCCTCGAACCGCACCTGATAGCCCACCAGTTCGCCCAGCGGCGAACCCAGTTCCTCCGCCACCCGGGCGCCCACGCTGCGCGCCGCCAGCCGGCGCGGCTGGGTGTGGCCGATCAGCCCCTGCACACCCCTGCCCAATTCCAGACAGATCTTGGGCAGCTGGGTGGTCTTGCCCGAGCCCGTTTCGCCGGCGATCACCACCACCTGATGGCCGGCGATGGCGCGCTTGATCTCCTCGCGCTTGGCGGCGATCGGCAGGGCGTCGTCGTAACGGATGTTAGGCACGCTGGCGCGCCGCGCCTCGACCTTGGCGCAAGAGGCCTGGAAACGCTCCAGCCACTGGGCTTCACGCGCCGGATCGGGTTGTTTCTGCAGGGCCTGGAGCTGGCGCCTCAGGCGATGGCGATCGGCGTTGAAGGCCTGATCCAGGTTGGCGGCGAGACGGGCAACGGAGGGGATATCGGTCATGAAACTCTTTCGACGGCGGTCGCTTGGACCGGTAAGTGTAAAAGAGTTGGGGGATGCGGCGGGGCTTTACAAGAACGGCGGGCGGAAAACGGCGGGATTACCCGCTCCTACGCGACGTCTGGTCGCGTAGGGGCAACACGGGGTCAGAGGCTGTTCAAAGGCTAGCGAGCTAGAGACAAACAAGGCGAAAGTGGCTGGGGAAGCGGAGTCTACAATCAGTAGATGAGCATTCCGAAGCCACTTTCAACGCCGTTTGGCCGACGCGCAGCAGTCTTTGAGCAGTCTCTCAGCGCTTGGCCTGGACGCTGGCCACGTTCAGCTTGGCCGGCGGCGTGCGCAGGGCCATGTCCAGGGACTGCAGGGCCTTCCAGGCGTCCTGTTGCAGATCGGCGGGGTCGGCGTGATCGAACTTGATCTTTTCGCCGGCGGCCGGCAGCGGCGGACGGGTGCCGTAGATCAGCGCATAGAAGACCGAGGCGGTCAGGTAGGTGCCGGTAAAGGACGGGTGGCTGCCGTCGGGCAGGAACAGCCCCGGTTGCGGCTGATCGGCCAGGGCCTTCTGCCAGGCCTGGCCGACCGGGGCCAGCAGCGCGCCGGTTTCCTTGGCCAGGGGGGTGTAGACGCTGTCCAGCTGCGCCTGCATGGTCGGGTTGTTCTGCCGCGCCCAGGTCAGGTAGAGGATCGGCTGGGCGCCGTCCTTGCGCGCCAGGTCGGCGATCAGGCGTACGTACTGACGGGTGAGGTCCGGATTCTTCACCGGCATCATGCTGTGGTCCTGGATCACCACGTAGTCGTAGTTGGCCTTGGCCAGCTCGTCCTGCACGTCGTGGCGCTTCCAGTGTTCCTCGAGGCTGGCGCCGCTGAAGGTCACATGCTTGACGTCCAGCGGGCGCGACTGACCGGCGTCGACGGACATTTGACGGACCATCGCCGGCAGATCGTTGACGAAGGTATAGCTGTTGCCCACGAACAGGACGCGGATGGGTTCACCGGCCTGGACCTGACCGAGCACGCTGGAGCCCAGCAGGAAGAGGCCCAGCAAGGCCTGGCGTACGCTAATTCGCATGGTGTGTCCTCGAGGAAAGAGGTCGGAGAGGTGACGGCAAAATGCCGCCTGCGGTTTATACCCGAACCTCTTGCGAAAACCATGCTTGAACACCCGCGGCACCGCTACCAGTCGACGAGAGGTAGCGGCGCGGGGGACACAGTGAAGGCCTGTTACGCCTTCTTGAGTTCGGCGTCACGCAGTTCGCGACGCAGGATCTTACCGACGTTGGTGGTCGGCAGGCTGTCGCGGAATTCCACCAGCTTGGGTCGCTTGTAGCCGGTGAGATTGTCGTGCATGTGCTTGAGCACCTGCTCGGTGGTGAGGGACGCACCGGGCTTGGGCACCACGAACACCTTGATCTTCTCCCCCGCCACCTCGTCGGGGATACCAATGGCGGCGCACTGCAGCACCCCGGGCAACTGGGAGAGCACCTCTTCCAGCTCGTTGGGATAGACGTTGAAGCCGGACACCAGAATCATGTCCTTCTTGCGATCGACGATGCGCAGATAGCCATCCGGCTCGATCACGGCGATGTCGCCGGTTCGCAGCCAGCCCTCGGCGTCCAGCACCTCAGCGGTGGCTTCGGGTCTCAGCCAGTAGCCCTTCATGACCTGGGGGCCCTTGACGCACAGTTCGCCGGGGGTATCGAAGCCCTGGGCCACGCCATCGGCGTCCACCACCTTGCAGTCGGTGCCTGGCACCGGCACGCCGATGGTGCCTAGCCGACGCCGCTCCAGGGGATTGAAGCTCACCACCGGACTGGTCTCGGTCATGCCGTAGCCTTCGCAGATGCCGCAGCCGGTCACCTCTTCCCAGCGCAGGGCCACGGATTGCTGCAGCGCCATGCCACCGGAAAAGGTCACCTTGAGCTGGGAGAAATCCAGCTGGCGGAAATCCTCGTTGTTGCACAGGGCGGCGAACAGGGTGTTGAGGCCGACGAAGCCGTTGAAGCGCCACTGCCTGAGTTCCTTGACCAGCGCCGGCAGGTCGCGCGGATTGGTGATCAGGACGTTGTGGTTGCCCTGGATCAGCATGGCCATGCAGTGAATGGTGAAGGCATAGATGTGGTAGAGCGGCAGGGGCGCGATCATCACCTGGGCGCCGCCGCCCAGGTACTTGGTCATCAGCACCTGGCACTGCAGCATGTTGGCCACCAGATTGCGGTGGGTCAGCATGGCGCCCTTGGCGATGCCGGTGGTGCCGCCGGTGTACTGCAGCACGGCGACGTCCTCGGCCGCCGGGTCGGCGTCGACGAAATCGACGTGCTCGCCCTTGGTCATGGCATCGACGAAGCGGATGGCGTGGGGAATGCGATAGGCCGGCACCATCTTCTTGACGTGGCGGACCACGGCGTTGACCAGCAGGCGCTTGAAGGTCGGCAGCAGGTCGCCGACCTCGGTGATGATGACGTGCCGGATGTCGGTCTGCGGCAGCACCTGTTCGGCCAGGTGCGCCATGTTGGCCAGGCAGACCAGCGCCCGGGCGCCGGAATCCTTGAACTGGTGCTGCATCTCGCGGGCGGTATACAGCGGGTTGGTGTTGACCACCACCAGGCCGGCGCGCATGGCGCCAAAGACCACCACCGGGTACTGCAGCACATTGGGCATCTGCACGGCGATGCGATCGCCGGGTTGCAGGTCGGTATGCTTTTGCAGGTAGGCGGCGAACTGACCGGACAGCTCATAGAGTTCGCGGTAGCTCAGGGTGCGACCCAGGTTGCTGAACGCCGGGCGCTCAGCGTAGGTCTGGCAGGCCTCGCGGAATACCGCCAGGACGTTGCGATAACGGTCCAGGTCTATGTCTGTCTGGATGCCCTCGGGATATTTGTCACTCCAGAAATTCGGCATCATGCAGCCCGCTCCCGCTCTATGGTTATTGTTCGTTGGAGTGCCGTGATCAGCGCTGAACCGGCCCTGCGAGCCTAGCAGCTTTGCCCTGCCCGCAACAGCATCAATATCCGCCCTGAACGTCACCTAATGACCAAATAGTCAATTGTGGTCACCTTCTCCCGGGGCTTTTCCCGGCGTCGATTAGCCTCGGGCGGCGAGCCTGGGTAGAATGCCCGGCTTCGCGGCGTCCGCCGCCTTGTCACAGCTGCCGGAGCGCGTCATGAGCCTGACCGAAAACATCCCTTATGAAGCCCTCGAGATCGGCCAGAAGGTGACCGTGACCCGCACCATCGAGCAGCGCGACGTCTTGCTGTTCGCCGCCCTCTCCGGGGACTGCAATCCGCTGCACCTGGACGCCGAATTCGCCGCCAAGACGCTGTTTCGCGAGCCCATCGCCCACGGCATGCTCAGTGGCGCCCTGATCAGCGCCGCGGTGGCCTGCAACCTGCCGGGCCCGGGCACCCTCTATGTCGACCAGACCATGACCTTCGAGAAGCCGGTCAAGCTGGGCGATACCCTGACGGTGGAAATCGAGGTGCTGGAAAAGCTGCCGAAGTTTCGCGTGAACCTGGCAACCCGGGTCTTCAACCAGCACGGTGACAAGGTCGTCGATGGGGTCGCCAAGGTGGTCGCCCCGCGCAAGCCGGTGCAGGTGCAGCAGGTGGAACTGCCCCCCGTCACCGTCGGCTGATGTTCAGCAACGATCTGCTGCGCGTCGGCCTATCTGCGTTAAAAACGTCCTGGGTGGCCAGCTCCGCCTGGGCGGCCCCGTCGCAATGCTCATTTACCATTTGTAAACTCGAGCGCGAGTCCGATCCGCTTCCTCAGGCGTTTTTGCCTTGTTTGGCTCTAGCTCGCTAGATCGTAAAACATAGCTTAGCAACACCACCTCAACTCAGATCGGCCAGGCCTCGCTGCAGCGGGGCCTGCAGACTGAAGTCGCTGAACGCCACCTCCATGCCACCCCGCTCCGGGGTGCCACAGACCGGGCCGACACGGTACTCGGCGGCGACGGGCAGGCTGGCCAGGCGCAGCAGCGGCCAGCGCTGACCGTCGAGCGAGGCCTGGACCCGCAGGGTGCCCTGGGTCAGGGTAATCCTCAGCCACAGCTCTTCGCGCTCGCCCAGCGGTGCGCCTACGGCCAGATCCGAGCGTCCCAGGGTCAGGACGCTGAGCAATTGCGGGGTATCATCGAAGTAGCCGATGCCGGCCCGCAGCCAGTGCTGCTCGTCGATCCGCACCATCAAGCCGGCATGGTCGCCCTGGTTCTTGCAGCGCGCCGCCACCCGCAGCTGGGCGGTGAAGCCGCTGGTAACCCGGGCGCCGAAGAAGTGGCCGCTGTGGCGCTCGCCGCCGTCGTGGGTGTGGTTCCAGAAGTTACTGTGGCGATCGGTGATGACCCGCAGCCGCTCGGGCTCGGCCAGCCAGGTTTCAGGCTCGTTGATCCAGTGGCAGATGTCGAACATGGGGCTCTCCTCGCGTGCTCGCGCTTGGAGTCCCGCCTGCCCCGCAAGTTCGTCTAGACCCCACCTTTGAGGATGGCGGCGGCGATCTGGTTGAGGCCGATCTCCTGCTCCACCGCGCCGAGCTTCATGGCTTCCTTGGGCATGCCGTAGACCACGCAGCTGTCTTCGTCCTGGCCGAGGGTACGGCCACCGACGTCGCGCAACTCCTTGAGGCCACGGGCGCCGTCGTCGCCCATGCCGGTCATGATGATCCCCAGGGCATTGCTGCCCGCGGCCCGCGCCACCGAGCGGAACAGCACGTCCACCGAGGGGCGATGACGACTGACCGGCGGGCCGTCGACCACGTCCACCTGGTACTGGGCACCGCTGCGCTTGAGCAGCATGTGGCGACCGCCCGGCGCGATCAGCACCCGCCCCGGCAGGACCCGATCGCCATGCCGGGCTTCGCGCACTTCCAGCTCACAGAGGCGATCCAGGCGCTCGGCGAAGGCGGCGGTGAAACGCTCGGGCATGTGCTGGACCACCACGATGCCGGGGCAGACCCGCGGCAGCGAGGTCAGCACCGCTTCCAGGGCCTGGGTGCCACCGGTGGAGGTACCCAGGGCGACGATGCGTTCGGTGGTGCGCGCCATGGCCGGGCTGCCGCCGGCTGGCAGGATGGCGTCGGCGCTGAGCTTGGGCGTCGGCACCACAGGCACACCACGCGGCGCCAGGCGCTTGAGATTGGCCCGGGCGGCGGCCTTGATCGCGCTGGTGAGGTCATCCGAGGCGTCCTTGAGGAATTGCTTGAGGTTGGCCTGGGGCTTGGTGACGATGCTGACCGCCCCGGCGGCCATGGCCTGCAGGGTGGTGGCGGCGCCCTTCTCGGTCAGGGTCGAGCAGATCACCACCGGGGTCGGGCGCTCGGCCATGATCTTCTTGAGAAAGGTGATGCCGTCCATGCGCGGCATCTCCACGTCCAGCACGATGACGTCGGGCCACTGCTTGCGCATCTTGTCCTGGGCGAACACCGGGTCGGCGGCGACCCCCAGCACCTCGATGGCCGGATCCTCCGCGAGACTCTGGGCGAGCACCTGCCGCACCACGGCGGAGTCGTCGACGATAAGGACCTTGATCTTGTTCATGGAGTAAGTCTCGTAAGCGGCGGAACATAGGGTAGCTCCACCTGTTGCATGAGCACCCGGCCGTCGACGAGGTCCAGGGACAGTTTGCGATGGCCGGCGCCGCGGACATGGGTCCGCACCGAGTGGATACCGGCCTGGGCCAGCTGCGCCAGCGCCGCGTCGACATTGACGTCGCCAATGTTGCGGACGCGATCGCGCAGGAGCTGGGGAAACATGTTGCCACCGCCGTAGAGGTGCACCTGGTAGCCAGGCAGATCGCCGCCGTGGCGGGCAATGGCCCCCAGCATCAGCTGCAGGGATTCGTCGACATAGTGGCCATCGGCGGGCGCACCGGGGGCGGGGCGCTGACGCGTGGGCAACAGCGCATGGGTCATGCCGCCGAGGCGCCGCCGCGGGTGCCAGAAGACGAAGGACACGCAGGAGCCCAGGATGGTCCGGATCCGCAACTCGCCCTGGCCGAAATACCATTCGCCAGGACGCAGGAACAGTTCCGGCGCGGCTGCCATGGCTAGAGCGGACGTTGATAGATGGAAGGACTGACCATTTTCAGGGCGTCGGTCACCCCGTTGAGGCTCTCGGAATGGCTGACGAAGAAATAGCCACCGGGCCGCAGATGGCGGATCAGCCGGGCCACCACCTGGCGCTTGGTGGGTACGTCGAAGTAGATCATCACGTTGCGCAGGAAGATGATGTCGAAGGTGCCCAGCTCCGGCAGCGAGTTATTGAGATTGATCTGGCGAAAGGCGATCCGCGCGGTCAGCCGCGGATCCACCAGAAAGGTGCCGTCGTTGTCGCCCACGCCCTTGAAGCAATAGCGTCGCAACAGCGCCGGCGGGATGTTCTCGGCTTCGGCGAGCGGATACTGGGCGTTGCGTGCCTTGGCCAGCACCCGGGTGCTGAGGTCGGAGGCGACGATTTCCCAGGGGCGCTCGCCCAGCCCTTCGGCCAGGGTCATGGCCAGGGTATAGGGCTCTTCCCCCGAGGAGCAGGCGCCGCTCCACAGCCGCAGCGGCTGGCGTCTGTCCCAGTTCGGCAGCACCTGCTCGCGCAGGAAGTCGAAGTGCTTGGGCTCGCGAAAGAAGTAGGTCTCGTTGGTGGTCAAGAGATCGACCGCCATCTGGCATTCCGCCTGGTCGCGCTGGATCAGCTGGAAATAGGCGTCGTAGCTGGGCGTGCCGCGCTGGCGCACGCGCTTGGCCAGGCGCCCGCTCACCAGCGGGCGCTTGGCATCGGACATGCTGATGCCAGCGACCCGGAAGATGAAGCTGCGAAACTGGCGGAATTCGCTGTCGGTCAGCGCGGGAAGTTCCATGGTTCGCGACTCAGGCAGCCGTCATGGCGGCGAGCTGGGCGAGATCGTCTGCGCCCAGGACCCGATCCATGTCGAGCAGGATGACGAAACCGGCGCCCTGCTTGGCCATGCCGAGGATAAAGTCGGTCCGGATCGTGGCGCCGAAGCGCGGCGCCGGCTCGATGCCATCGGCGGCGATCTCCAGCACCTCGCAGACCGCGTCCACCACGATGCCGAACACCTGGGGGCCGCCGTCGACCTGAATCTCCAGCACCACGATGCAGCTGCGGCGGGAGGTCTCGGTCACCTCGTTGCGAAAGCGCACGCCGAGATCCATGACCGGTACGGCGGCGCCGCGCAGGTTGATGACGCCACGGATCGCCGGCGGCAGCATGGGCACCGAGGTGACCGCGCCGTACTCGATGATTTCCCGCACGCAACCGGTGTTCACGCCGTAGAGATCACCGGCGAGCTGAAAGGTCAGAAACTGGCGCAATAGCATCAGGCTTGCTCCTCGAAACGGGCGAAACCGGCCGGCACGCTGCCACGGGCCGCGCGACGGGGTGAGTCGATCAGCGCCGAGGTGCGCTCGGCCAGGCTCGGACCCGAGCGGTTGGCGCCGGGACGAGCGACCTGCTGGGCCACCGGCGAGCCGCTCAGGGTGAAGTACTCCATCAGTTGCTGAAGCTGCTCGGCCTGGCCGCTCATTTCTTCCGCGGTGGCAGCCAGCTCTTCGGATGCCGAAGCGTTCTGCTGGGTAATCTGGCTCAGTTGCAGCATGGCGCCGTTGATCTGCTCGACCCCGGCGCTCTGCTCTTCGGAGGCCGCGGTGATCTCCTGCACCAGGTCGGAGGTCTTGTTGATGGAAGGCACCATCTCGCTCAGGAGGGACCCGGCGCGCTCGGCCAGGGCCACGCTGCTCTTGGCCACGGTGCCGATTTCCTGGGCGGCGACCTGGCTGCGTTCGGCCAGCTTGCGCACCTCGGCGGCCACCACGGCGAAACCCTTGCCGTGCTCGCCGGCGCGGGCCGCTTCGATGGCGGCATTGAGCGCCAGCAGATTGGTCTGGTAGGCGATGTCGTCGACGATACCGATCTTGTCGGCGATGGTCTTCATGGCCACCAGGGTCTCGCGCACGGCCTGGCCGCCCTCGTCCGCTTCCCGCGCGGCCTTGCCGGCCATGCCGTCGGTGACCTTGGCGTTCTCGGTGTTCTGGGCGATGGAGGCCGACATCTCCTCGATGCTGGCGCTGGTTTCCTCGACGGAGGCCGCCTGCTCGGTACTGGCCTGGCTCATGCTCTGGGCGGTGGCCGAGACCTCTTCCGAGGCGCTGGCCAGGCCGTCGGCCGAGCTGCGCACGTCACTGATGATCTGCGCCAGGGTGGTGGTCATGGTGCGCACCGAGGCCAGCATGCTGGTGGTGTCGCCCTCGCGGGTCGTCACCTCGACGCTCAGGTCGCCGCGGGCGACACGCTGCACCACCTCGGCGGCATAGGCCGGTTCGCCACCCAGCTGCCGGGTCAGGCTGCGGGTGATCAGGTAGCCGAGCAGGATGGCGATCAGGGCCGCCACGGCGCCGATCACCAGCATCAGGTTGCGGGCATCCAGATAGGCGTCGGTCGCCGCTTCGCCGGCTTCCTGCATGCGCTGGGCCTGCAGGTCGTTCAGGACGCCAAGGGCGGTGACCAGGTCGGTGTTGTTGGGGGCAAAGACGTTCAGCAGGTAATCCCGGGCCTGGCTGCGGTCAGTATCCAGCAGGCGGAAATACTCGACGTACTTGTCCTGCAAGCGCTGACGTGCGTCCAGGACTGCGGCCAGCTTCTGCTTGCCTTCATCGCTGACGATCTTCTTCTGCAGATCGGCCAGAATTTCGCTATTACTCGCGCGCAGCTTGGCGATGTCTTCCCTGGTCTTGGCCACGGCGCGCTCGTCGTCCAGCAGCAGGAGGTTGCGCAGCAGCCGCCCGTTGTCCAGGGTGTTGCGCACCAGGGTATTGGCCTGGACGGTCATGGGGAAACGGAATTTCGACATGTTGTCGGCCGAGTCCTTCATGGTGCCCATGTTCAGCAGGGCGACGCCCATGACCAGCAAGAGCATCAGGATGGCAGTCCCGAAACCGATCGCCAGCTTGGTAGAGACGCGAAGTGTATTCAGCATGATGAAAGCGCCTCCGGCGCCGGTTACGACTGTATGGTTAAGAAGGCGCCGGTACCAGACGCCCGTGGCAACGCAGGGTCTCTCAGCCGGCGGCCTGAGCCAGGCTCGCCAGCTCCTGTACGTCCAGCACCTGGGCCACGTCGAGCAGGGTCACGAAGCCCTCTTCGGACTTGACCATGCCGGCGATGAAGTGCGGTGCCAGGCGACTGCCAAAGGCCGGCGCCGGACGGATGTCCGCCGCGGCGATTTCCAGCACCTCGCTCACTGCATCCACCACCACGCCCAGCACCTGGGTGTCTTCGTCGGCGCACACTTCCAGGATCACGATGCAGGTCCGCGGGCCGACCCGGGTCGGTCGCCCGCCGAAGCGGGCTTCCAGATCGACCACCGGAACCACGGCGCCGCGCAGATTGATCACCCCGCGAATGCAGGCCGGCATCAGCGGGACCTGGGTCAGTTGGCCGAACTCGATGATCTCGCGCACCGCGAGGGTATCCACCGCATAGGTTTCCCCATCGACCACGAAGGTCAGGTGCTGATGGCCGAGGTGTTCGTGGGCGATGTCGCCAAGGGTCAGGGCAGTCATGAAGCCATTACTCCGGGAAGCGGACGTAACCGTCCGGCAGGCCGCCCGCGGCCATCTGCGGACGACGTGGGGCTGGCTGGGCCGTGCGGCTGGCGGCCGGGCGCGTCTGCTCGATGGCACGTTCCAGGTCCTGGACCGCACGACCGTCGCCGGTGTGGAAGAAGCCCATCAGGCGCTGCAGCTGTTCGGCCTGACCGCTCATTTCTTCGGCGGTCGCGGCCAGCTCTTCCGAGGCCGAGGCGTTCTGTTGCGTGATCTGGTTGAGTTGCAGCATGGCGCTATTGATCTGAGTGACTCCGCTACTCTGTTCTTCGGACGCAGCGGCGATTTCCTGTACCAGATCGGAGGTCTTGCTGATGGACGGTACCATTTCGTCGAGCAGTGACCCGGCGCGCTCGGCCAGGGCCACGCTGCTCTTGGCCACGGTGCCGATTTCCTGGGCGGCGATCTGGCTGCGTTCGGCCAGCTTGCGCACCTCGGCGGCCACCACGGCGAAGCCCTTGCCATGCTCGCCGGCGCGGGCCGCCTCGATGGCCGCGTTGAGCGCCAGCAGGTTGGTCTGGTAGGCGATGTCGTCGACGATGCCAATCTTCTCGGCAATGGTCTTCATGGCCACCAGGGTCTCACCCACCGCTTCGCCGCCTTCGTTGGCCTCACGCGCGGCCTTGCCGGCCATGCCATCGGTGACCTTGGCGTTCTCGGTGTTCTGGGCGATGGAAGCCGACATCTGCTCGACGCTGGCGCTGGTCTCCTCGACCGAAGCCGCCTGTTCGGTACTGGCCTGGCTCATGCTCTGGGCGGTGGCGGAGATCTCTTCCGAGGCGCTGGCCAGGGCATCGGCGGACAGGCGCACGTCGCCGATGATCTGGTTCAGCTTGCCGACGGTGCCGTTGATCGACTCCTTGAGCTCCAGCAACTGGCCCTGGTAGTCACCGCGCACGGTGCGGCTCAGGTCGCCCTGGGCCAGCCCGGCCATAACGCCCATGGCTTCGTTGACCGGGGCGACGATGGCGTCCAGGGTACCGTTGATGCCGGCGACGATGCGGCGGAAGTCGCCCTGGTGGGCACTGGCATCGGCGCGGGTGTCGAGACGACCGGCCATGGCCGCCTGGCTGAGCTGGTTGGCGTCTTCGACCAGGCGCTGGATGTTGCTGCGGACCTGTTCGAGGTTGTCGTTGATCACCGCCTTCTGGCCGGGGAAGCGCTCCAGCGCCACCGACAGATCGCCTTCGCCAAAGCTCTTGACGCAGGCCATGGCCTTGGCGGAATCGCTCAGGTGGCCGGCGACCATGCCGTTGACGCCTTCGGCCATGTTGCGATAGGCGCCCTGGAAACGTTCGGCCGGGATGCGCACCACGGTCTCGCCGCGGTCGTGGGCCGCCGACATGCTGCTCATTTCGCTGATCAGGCCGCGCAGGGTGGTGACCATGTTCTGCATGGCCGCCATCAGGCTGGTCTTGTCGTCGCCGCGCAGCCGGATGTCGTCGGGCAGATCCCCAGCAGCCACGCGGCCAGCCAGGGCCGCCACGGCGGCGGGTTCACCGCCCAGCTGACGCAGCAGATTGCGGGTGATAAAGAAGCCCAGCAGGGCCACCGCCAGCAGGGTCGCTAGGGCGATGGACAGGGCCAGCCAGGTGGCCTCGACCTTGGTCTTCTCAGCGACCTTCACGCCTTGCAGCGCGAGGGTCTGGTTGTAGCTGACGTGCTCGTCGAGGGCCTTGTTGATGGTGGCCATCACCTCGCCACGACTGCGCATCAGGGTCTGGGCCTCGTCGTTGCGATTCTGCCGCGACAGGGCGACGACCTGCTCGCCCAGCGCGAACAGGGCATTGAAGGCGGCCCGATCGGTTGTCAGCAGCGCGCGATCCCGATCATCCGAGACCAGCGCCTCGTACTTGTCGAGGCTTTGACCGATACGCTCTTTGGCGGCAGCGATGTCCTGCTCCACCGTGGTCATGGCTTCGGGACTGGTCGATAGCACATGGCGATAGATGTTCACCACGTAGTCGGAGCGGCTGTCATTGACATCCCCGAGCGCCTTGAGGCTAGGAACGGTGTTGTCGTTGCCGTAGTTGGCCGCCTGGAACACCTGGTCGATCTCGTATTGCCCGGTGCCGGCCAGCACCAGGATGCCCAACAGCGCGGACAGCACCAGCAGCAACATTTTCTTGATGACGGTCATGTCGATGGTCTCAAAAAGGCCACCTGCAGGTGGCCGTTGGATAAGGGTCAGGATTCAAAGGGGACGTAGCCGTCAGGCACGCCCGAGGTACCCGTACGCAGAGCCTTGCCCGGGACCCGCATGGCCCTGGGCGAGGCCTCCAGCGCGCGCTCCAGGTCCTGTACCACCCGGCTTTCGCCGGTATTGAAGAAGCCCATCAGGCGCTGCAGCTGCTCCGCCTGGGTACTCATTTCCTCGGCGGTGCCGGCCAGCTCCTCGGACGCCGAAGCGTTCTGCTGGGTGATCTGGCTCAGTTGCAGCATGGCGCCGTTGATCTGGCTCACCCCGCTGCTCTGCTCTTCGCTGGCCGAGGCGATTTCCTGGACCAGGTCGGAGGTCTTGCTGATGGACGGCACCATCTGCTCCAGCAGGGTGCCGGCGCGCTCGGCCAGGGCCACACTGCTCTTGGCCACGGTGCCGATTTCCTGGGCGGCGACCTGGCTGCGTTCGGCCAACTTGCGCACCTCGGCGGCCACCACGGCGAAACCCTTGCCGTGCTCACCGGCGCGGGCCGCTTCGATGGCCGCGTTGAGCGCCAGCAGGTTGGTCTGGTAAGCAATGTCGTCGACGATGCCGATCTTGTCGGCGATGGTCTTCATGGCCACCAGGGTCTCGCCGACCGCCTGACCGCCCTCCCCGGCTTCCCGCGCGGCCTTGCCGGCCATGCCATCGGTGATCTTGGCGTTCTCGGTGTTCTGGGCGATGGAAGCCGACATCTGTTCCACGCTGGCGCTGGTCTCCTCGACCGAAGCCGCCTGTTCGGTGCTGGCCTGGCTCATGCTCTGGGCGGTGGCGGAGATCTCTTCCGAGGCGCTGGCCAGGGAGTCGGCCGACTGGCGCACGTCGCCGATGATCTGGTTCAGCTTGCCCACGGTGCCGTTGATCGACTCCTTGAGCTCCAGCAGCTGGCCCTGGTAGTCACCACGCACGGTGCGGCTCAGATCGCCCTGGGCCAGCCCGGCCATGACGCCCATGGCTTCGTTGACCGGGGCGACGATGGCGTCCAGGGTGCCATTGATACCGGCGACGATGCGGCGGAAGTCGCCCTGGTGGGCGCTGGCATCGGCGCGGGTGTCGAGACGCCCGGCCATGGCCGCCTGGCTGAGCTGATTGGCGTCTTCGACCAGGCGCTGGATGTTGCCGCGGACCTGTTCGAGGTTGTCGTTGATCACCGCCTTCTGGCCAGGGAAGCGCTCCAGCGCCACCGACAGATCGCCTTCGCCAAAGCGCTTGACGCAGGCCATGGCCTTGGCGGAATCGCTGAGGTGGCCGGCGACCATGGCGTTGACGCCTTCGGCCATGCCACGGAAGGTGCCCTGGAAGCGCTCGACGGGGATGCGGGCATCGGTATCGCCGCGATCATGGGCGGCGGATAGCTGCACCATCTCCGCCACCAGCAGCTGGATGTTGTCGCGAACCTGTTCCAGGTTGTCGTTGATCACCGCCTTCTTGCCGGGGAAACGCTCCAGCGGCGCGGCCAGATCGCCCTCGCCAAAACGCTTGACGCAGGCCATGGCCTTGGCCGAATCGCTGAGGTGGCCGGCGACCATGGCGTTGACGCCTTCGGCGACGTTGCGGAAGGTGCCCTGGAAGCGCTCCAGCGGAATGCGGGCCTCGGTCTCGCCGCGATCGTGCTCGCGGGCCATGGTGCTCATCTCCTGCACCAGGCCGCGCAGGGTCACCACCATGCGCTGCATGGCGGCCATCAGGCTGGAGTCGTCTCCGGCGCGCAGTTGCAGATCGTCAGGCAGGTCGCCTGCGGCGGTGCGGTTGGCGACCTTAGCCACCTCGGCCGGCTCGCCGCCGAGCTGGCGCAGCAGGTTGCGGGTGATGAAGAAGCCGAGCAGGCCGATCAGCAGCAGGGTGGCCAGGGAGATGCCGACCGACAGCAGCGTGGCCTGAGTGAGGGTGCCCTCCGCCAGGTTGGACTGCTCGGCTCCCAGCTTCTGGTTGTAGAGACGATGGGCGTCGAGGACATCCCCGACATGGGTGATGGTCTCCTGGTTTTCGCCCAGCAGCCGCTTGACCTCGTCATCCAGGCTGGCGCGCGACAGCGGGATCACCTTGGCGGCGAGCTGGTTGAGCGCGGCGATCGCCTGCTTGTCGTCTTCCCACAGACGCTTGTCGGTGTCGTCGGAGATCTGCCCCTCGTAGGCCTTGAGCGCCTCGTCGGTCAGCCGCTGGGATTCAGTGAGTTCCTTTTCGGCCTGCCGGGTGGCGGCTTCGCCGTCGGCGGCGAGGTGGCGATAGATATTGGTGATGACGTCGGCGGAATGGGCGTCGATGGCGTCGATGCCCAAAATAGCCGGCACGGTATCGTTGTTGCCGAAATTGGCTCGCTCGAAGACCTGGTGCAATTGATAGTAGGCCAGCCCTGCCAGGAGAATGATCCCCAGCAGCGCGGAGAGGACCAGCAGGGACATGCGTTTGGTAACGGTCATGGATTCTAAATCCTTGTCGGTCAGGTCAGCGCGGGAATGTGAGCCGGCGCAGCGGCGCCGGTGGACGCGGCCTCGCCAACCAGGCCGGGCACGTTGAGGATCAGCGCCACGGCGCCGGTACCCAGGATGGTGAAACCGCCAAGGCTGCGGTTGTGGCCGAACAGCGGACCGAGCGGCTTGATCACGGTCTGGAATTCGCCGAGCAGCTGATCGACCACCAGACCGGCGCGCTGGCCGGCATAGCGCACCACCACCACGTTCTGCCGCCGCGGCGGCGCTTCCTCGATGGCGAAGAGCTGGCGCAGGCGCAGCACCGGCAGCACCTCACCGCGCAGGTCGAGGTAGTCGTTGCCGTTGGCCTGGACACTGGCCGCCTCGGTCAACTCGATGCACTCCTCCACCGCCTCCAGGGGCACCACATAGGTGGCCTTGCCGACGCCGATGAGGAAGCCGTCGATGATCGCCAGGGTCAGCGGCAGGCGGATGGTCACGGTGGTGCCGCGGCCCTCCTCGCTGGTCAGGTCGACGCTGCCGCGCAGGGCGGTGATGTTCTTTTTCACCACGTCCATGCCGACGCCGCGACCGGACAGGTTGCTGATCTGCTCGGCGGTGGAGAAACCCGGTTCGAAGATCAGGTTGAACACGTCCTTGTCGGCCAGCACCTGGCCTTCGGTGATCAGGCCGCGCTCGGTCGCCTTGCGCAGGATGCGCTCGCGCGACAGACCGCCGCCGTCGTCGGTGACCTCGATCACGATGCTGCTCGCCTCGTGGTAGGCGTTCAGCCCCACGGTGCCCTGGGCCGGCTTGCCACGCGCCAGGCGCAACTCGGCGGACTCGATGCCGTGGTCCATGGCGTTGCGGATCAGGTGGGTCAGCGGATCGCCGATCTTTTCCACCACGGTCTTGTCCAGCTCGGTCTCGCCGCCGCTGATGCGCAGGGCGATGTCCTTGCCGATCTCCTTGGAGACGTCGCGGACCACGCGCTGGAAGCGGTTGAAGGTGGTACCGATCTGCACCATGCGCAGGGTCAGGGCGGTGTCGCGCACCTCTTCCACCAGGCGCGACAGCACCCCGGTGGATTCCACCAGAGCCGCCAGGCCACTCTGCTGGGCGATCAGCTGGGTCCCGGCCCCGGCGATGATCAACTCGCCAATGAGGTCGATCAACTGGTCGAGCTTGGTCGCATCGATGCGGATCAGTTGGCCTTCGCCCGCCGGCGCGCGCTGCTCCTTGATCTTGCGCTGCTTGTTCAAGGCCGCATCCACCACCGGCGGATTGACCAGCTGGGCTTCCACCAGGGCTTCGCCGATGGGCTGGCGCGGCGTCGCCGGATCGGCCTGGCGGCGCAGCACCTCTTCCAGTTCGGTAGCGGTCAGGGTGCCGCAGCGCACCAGGATCTCGCCCAGGCGCAGATCTTCTTCGGCCAGGTCGTCGATCAGCTGGCAGTAGTCGCTGCTGCGGCTGTGCGGCGGCAGGATGCGGATCTGACTGTCTTCGCGGACGAATTCGAAAGCGGCCTCGATGGTCTCCTTGTCGGCGTCGCTGTCGAAGGCGACCTCGAAGCCCAGGTAGCAGGTCTCCGGATCCATGTCGGCCGCGGCCGGAATGGCATCGGTCAGGGTGACGATGTTGACGATGCGACCAAAGGTGTTGAGGTAGCGCACGAAGGCCAGCGGATCCATGCCGTTGCGCAGCATGTCCGGACCGAAGCGCAGCGACAGGTGCCAGTGACCGGCGGCCACGCCGTCGACCGGCGCCACCAGGCTACGGGCGGCGGCAGCCGGCTGAGCGGCCTTGGCGCTCGGCTGCAGATAGTGCTCCAGGCGCTGCACCAGCACGGCGCCGGCGGCCTGGAAGTCGGGCTCCGGCTCGCTGCCGGAAGACACCCGGGCAATCAGGCCGTTGAGGTGGTCGCAAACCTCCAGGAAGAGCGCCGACAGGGTCTCGTCGAAAGCCAGCTCATTGCTGCGGATGCGGTCGAGCACGCTTTCAGCGACATGGGTGAAGGCCACCACATGGTCCAGACCGAACAGCCCGGCCGAACCCTTGATGGTGTGGGCGGCGCGAAAGATGGCATTGATCAGCTCGACGTCATCCGGCGCCTGCTCGATCTGCAACAGCGCGGCTTCCATCTGCTGCAGCAATTCCTCGCTCTCGGCGATGAATGTCTTGAGGATCTCGTCCATGTTCATGCGGCAACACCTTCCGCGGCGGCCGCGGTAAAGAAGTCGGTCAGACCTGCCAGCTCGAGCAACTCGGTAACGGCGGGGCTGGGGTCGACCAGTTCGAGGCTACCGCCCAGACGCTGCGCCTCCCGGTGGGCCAGCAGCAGCAGCTGCAGACCGGCGGAGTCGAATTCATCGACCTCGGCCAGCTCCAGCGCCACGGTGACCCCGGCGGTCAGGGGCTCCATCAGCAGCGGCTTGCTGTCGGCCGCGGTGTAGATGGTCAGCGGCCCGGTGAGGGGCAAGCGGGTACGAACGACATCGTTCATGGGGGCAGCCTCCAGGGCCATCAGGGCATGATCAGTTTGGAAACCGCCGCCAGCATCTGCGCGGGCTGGAACGGCTTGACCATCCAGGCCTTGGCGCCGGCGGCCTGGCCGGCGGCCTTCTTGGCGGCATCGGATTCGGTGGTGAGCATGATCACCGGGGTGAACTTGTAAGCCGGCAGCTTTTTCGCCGCGGTGACGAAGGTGATGCCGTCCATGTTGGGCATGTTCACGTCGCTGATGATCAGGTGCACCTTGCGACCGTCCAGCTTGGTCAGGGCATCGCGGCCGTCGCAGCCTTCGATGACGTCGTAGCCCGCGCTTTTCAGGGTCATGGACACCACCTGGCGGATGGAGATGGAGTCGTCGACGATCAGAATGGTCTTGTTGCTCATGACAGCTTTCCTTAAAAGAACGTGATATCGGAGTCGGCGGGGGCGGCGGCCGGTCGCTTGCCGTGGTGCACGGCGACCTGCTCGGCCATGGTGTAGGTGCGGGCCAGATCGGCGAGCCAGCCGCGGGTGTCGAGGGTCGGCAGCGGCTGACCACTGGCGGCCAGGGCGCGACGGTCGATCACCAGGCGCTCGAGGCGGGCCTGGTCGTCACGGATGTGGCCAAGCATCTGGCTGACGCGATCCTGGAATTGCAGGGCGACCAGTACCTCGGCGATGGCGCCACCGACGGCAGTGGCGTTCTCGGCCAGAGCGTCGCTGCGCTCGACCACGTCGCGGGTGGTGCCGCCAAAGGCGCCGATGACCTGTTCGATGGTCTCGCCGGACTGATTCAGGGTGCCGGTGTCGCGTTCGGCATGGAGCTGCGACAGCTCCAGGGTGCGGGCGATGGCGCCGTTCACCGTTTCCACGGTTTCGCCGATCTTCTGCCCGGTATCGCCGGACAGGGTGGAGAGCTTGCGGACCTCATCGGCAACCACCGCGAAACCGCGCCCGGCTTCGCCAGCACGGGCGGCTTCGATGGCGGCGTTGAGCGCCAGCAGGTTGGTCTGACGCGCCACGTCGCCAACGTCCTTGGCCATGCTCTTGAGCTGTTCGGTCAGGCCGGCCAGGCCATTGATCTCGTTGAGCAGCGCGCCCTTGCTCGACAGCGCCTCGCGCAGCGATTGCAGGATGCCATCCAGCTGGTTCTGGCTGCTGGCCATCAGATTGACCAAGCGATCACCACTGCCTTGATCGGAGCCGGCGACGCTATGGATGCGGCCAGCCAGTTCGGCGAAGCGACTGGTCAAACTGACGATTTCCTGCTCGGTATGGGCGCGCGCCGCTTCGATCTGCTCGGACCACACCGGCAGTACCGCCACGCACAGGGCTTCGAGGGCCTCGTCCCGCCCGCTGGCGGGACTCTGGCTCACGGCCTGTCCAGCGGAACGCTCGGCCTGACGCGCCTGGGCACGACGCACCTGCCAGAAACCCAGGCCGGCGGCCAGCACCACCTGAATAGCACTCAGAGTCAAGGTGGTCGACGTCACGCCGCCCGTGTACAGGATCGCACCGGTACCGCAGGCACCGAGCAATGCAGGGGTGAATGTAAGGTCGACGAGCGAGGGCGAAGAAGAGGCGTGTTCCACAGGAATGTACCGGTCTAGACGCCAGCGAAGGCGGGAAGGTGTGACCGGGTTATCAGCTCTAGAACGCTAAACTTTAGCCACGGACAGATAACTTATTGCCATAGCATAGTGCCACTACAGTGTTTTCCGCCAGATTTACCTAGAGCTCATCCCGCCGTTTCGCCCGTGCTAGACGGCCTGCCATGGCGCCGGCCTCCTCCAAAACCTCTCTGACATAGCCCAGATGGCGGCTCGCCGCCTCGCGTGCCTTTTCCGCTTCCCCGGCGACGATCGCCTGGTACAGCGCTCGGTGCTGCTCCAGCAGCCGCTCGCGGGTCTCACCCCGTTGGGCGTGCATTCCGCCGATGTTGGTCACCATGTGATGGCGCAGCAATTCGAACAGGCTGCGGATGCTGTGCAGGTAGACGGCGTTATGACTGGCCTCGGCGATGGCCAGGTGAAAGGCCGCATCGGCCTCGCCCTCCTCTTCCCGGGTCAGGGTCTCGCGCCAGCGGTAGCAGTCCTCCAGGCGCTCCCAGGCCAGGGTCAGCCGCGCCAGGTCCGGCTCCGTGGCGCGCTGGGCGGCGTAGTAGGCACAGGCGCTTTCCAGGGTGTGGCGAAATTCCAGCAGATCGCGGCGGGTTTCCTCGCGGCTTTCCAGCAGCGGCAGCAGGGGATCGGTGAAGGCGCTGTTGAGCGCCTCGGTGACGTAGGTACCGCCGCCCTGCCGGCTCAGCAGCAGACCGCGCGCGATCAGCTTCTGGATGGCTTCGCGCAGCGACGGTCGCGACACCCCGAAGCGCTCGGCCAGCACCCGCTCGGCCGGCAGACGCTCGCCAGGGCGCAGCGAGCCTTCGGCGATCAGCGCTTCCAGGTGCTTGACGATGTCGTCGGACAGACGACGTTGCTTGACCGGTTCGAACCCCATGAAAAACCTCGAAAAATGCTGTGGACAGCAGCGGCCGTCCGCCAGGCGGAAGGGATGGGCCGACGAAAGTCGCACATCGAGGGGTTTGACAGAGGCAAAGACCCCGCTTAACGTGCGTGAAGTCGCTCTTGTAAATTGGTCTTACCAATTTTTGCCACAGGCCGCGACCTTGTGCAACCCCGTCCTGCCGCCTCCCTACAAAAACAATCAAGGAGCACCCGATGGATACCTGGCAACAGATCTATCTCCCCCTTGGCAGCCTGGGCCTTTCGGCCTTCGTCGCCGCTTTGCCCATTCTGTTCTTCTTCGTCGCGCTCGCCGGTCTGAGACTCAAGGGCCATGTGGCGGGCGCCATCACCCTGGCGATCGCCCTGCTCATCGCCCTGTTCGTCTACCGCATGCCGGTGGACAAGGCGCTGGCCTCGGCCGGCTACGGTTTCCTCTACGGTCTCTGGCCCATCGCCTGGATCATCGTCACGGCGGTATTCCTCTACAAGCTGACGGTCAAGAGCGGCCAGTTCGACATCATCCGCAGCTCGGTGCTGTCGATCACCGATGACCAGCGTCTGCAGGTACTGTTGATCGGCTTCTGCTTCGGTGCCTTTCTGGAAGGTGCGGCCGGTTTCGGCGCGCCGGTGGCCATCACCGCCGCGCTGCTGGTGGGCCTGGGGCATAACCCACTTAAAGCGGCGGGCCTGTGCCTGATCGCCAACACCGCACCGGTAGCCTTCGGCGCCCTGGGCATCCCGACCATCGTCGCCGGTCAGGTGACCGGCATCGACGCTTTCAAGATCGGCGCTATGACCGGTCGTCAGCTGCCGCTATTAGCGCTGCTGATACCGCTTTGGCTGATGTTCATGATGGATGGCATGCGTGGCCTGCGGGAAACCTGGAAACCAGCGCTGATCTGCGGTGGCACCTTTGCCGTGGTCCAGTACCTGACCTCCAACTTCCTTGGCCCGGAACTGCCCGACATCACCTCGTCGCTGGCTGCCATGATCGCCCTCACCGGCTACCTCAAGCTGCGCCAGCCGCAGCACGCCACCGCGGGTGCCACAGCGGTAGTCGGTAGCGGTGGCGGCGCCGCCATGCTGGGCGGTGGGACCGGCTTCGGCAGCGGCGGTCGGCTGCCGCCGGAGCATTCCCTGGGCACCGTGATCAAGGCCTGGTCGCCGTTCCTGATCCTGACCGTAATCGTCACCATCTGGACCACCAAGGCCTTCAAGGCACTGTTCGCCAGCGGTGGCGCCCTCTATGCCTTGGTAATCAACGTACCAGTGCCTTATCTGGACAAACTGGTCATCAAGGCGGCGCCCATCGTGGCGACCCCGACCCCCATGCCAGCGGTCTACAAGCTCGATCTGCTGTCGGCCTCCGGCACCGCCATCCTGATCGCGGCGCTGATCTCCATGGCCATCTTCCGCATCAAGCCCTCGACCGCCCTGGGCGTGTTCAAGGAAACCCTGGTGGAATTGCGCAAGCCGATCCTGTCCATCGGACTGGTGCTGGCCTTCGCCTTCGTCGTCAACTACTCGGGCATGTCCACCACCCTGGCCCTGCTGCTGGCCGGCACCGGCGCGCTGTTTCCCTTCTTTTCGCCGCTGCTGGGTTGGCTGGGGGTGTTCCTGACCGGTTCGGATACCTCGTCCAACGCCCTGTTCGGCTCGCTGCAGGCCACCACCGCGCACCAGATCGGCGTTTCCGACACCCTGCTGGTGGCGGCCAACAGCTCCGGCGGCGTGACCGGCAAGATGATCTCGCCGCAATCCATCGCCGTGGCTTGCGCCGCCACCGGCATGGTGGGCAAGGAGTCCGACCTGTTCCGCTTCACCGTGCGCCACAGCATCGGCTTCGCCGTGCTGGTCGGGTTGATCACCCTGGCGCAAGCCTATGTGTTCACCGGCATGCTGGTGCACTGATCGCGCGGTTCCCGGCGGCGGCTCCGGTCGCTGCCGGTCTTCTTTTAACCGGGCCAACCCGGAGTAGCCTGATGAACGACCTCTTCCACAACGCCGCCCCCAACGCCACCCGCACCGCGCCACCGCTGGCGCCGCCGCGGACCTATCCGCAGCAGAAGCCGACCCAGGTCTATCTGTTCGGCACCTGCGTGGTGGACCTCTTCTATCCCGAAGCCGGCATGGACAGCATCCGCCTGCTGGAGCGCGAAGGCCTGCGCGTGCATTTTCCCCAGGCGCAGAGTTGCTGCGGCCAGCCGGCCTACACCTCGGGCTACACCGAGGAGGCCCGCGCCGTGGCCCGCACCCAACTGGCGCTGTTCGCCGAGCCCTGGCCGGTGGTGGTGCCTTCCGGCTCCTGCGCCGGCATGTTGCGTCATCACTATGCCGAGCTGTTCGCCGACGAACCCGAGACCCTGCGTCGGGTGCAGGATCTGGCCGAGCGCACCTACGAACTGGCGGAATTCCTGCTGCACGTCTGCCAGGTCGACTACCAGGATCGCGGCGCCCCGACCAAGGTGGCGCTGCACACCTCCTGCAGCGCCCGCCGCGAAATGCAGACCCATCTGCACGGCCGCGCCCTGCTCGGCCAGCTAAAGGCCGTGGAGCGCGTCGACCATGATCACGAAAGCGAATGCTGCGGTTTTGGCGGCACCTTCTCGGTGCGGATGCCGGACATCTCCGGCGCCATGGTGGCGGACAAGATCCGTGCCCTGCAGGACAGCGGCGCGGCCCAGGTGCTCACCGCCGACTGCGGATGCCTGATGAACATCAACGGCGCCCTGGAAAAGCAGCGCGCCGCCCTGCGTGGCGAACACCTGGCGAGCTTTCTCTGGCGCCGTATCGGAGGTGCCGCATGAACGAGATGCTGAAGATCCCCCTCACCGACCTCAGCGAAGCGCCTCCCTTCAGGACCCGTGCGCGGCAGGCCCTGGGCGACGACCAGCTCAGGCGCAACTTCCGCACGGCCATGGATTCGCTGATGACCAAGCGCCTGGCCAGCATGAGCGATGCCGACGAGCGCGAGCGGCTGCGCGAACTGGGCAATCGCACCCGCGCCCGGGCGCTGTCCAAGCTGCCGGAGCTGCTGGAACGCCTGGAGGCCAACCTGACGCGCAATGGCGTCCAGGTGCACTGGGCCGAGACCACCGCCGAGGCCAACGCCATCGTCCAGCAGATCGCCGAGCGCCATGCGGCCAAACTGCTGATCAAGGGCAAGTCCATGGTCAGCGAAGAGATGGACATGAACCACGTCCTCGGCGCCCAGGGCATCGACTGCCTGGAATCGGACATGGGCGAGTACATCATCCAGCTCGCCGGCGAGAAGCCGTCGCACATCATCATGCCGGCCATCCACCTCAACCGGCAGCAGGTGGGCACCCTCTTCCACGAGCACCTGGCCGAGCCCTACACCACCGACGTCGACGAACTCATCCAGACCGGTCGGCGGGTGCTGCGGCAGAAATTCTTCGAGGCCGACATCGGCATCTCCGGGGTCAACTTCGCCGTGGCCGAGACCGGCACCCTGCTGCTGGTGGAAAACGAGGGCAACGGGCGGATGTCCACCACGGTGCCGCCGGTGCACATCGCCGTGACCGGCATCGAGAAGGTGGTGGAGAATCTGCGCGACGTGGTGCCGCTGCTGTCGCTGCTGACCCGCTCCGCCCTGGGCCAGCCGATCACCACCTACGTCAACATGATCTCCGGTCCGCGCAAGGCCGAGGAACTGGACGGCCCGCGCGAGGTGCACCTGGTGCTGCTGGATAACGGCCGCAGCCAGGCCTTCGCCGACAGCGAATTGCGCCAGACCCTCAACTGCATCCGCTGCGGCGCCTGCATGAACCACTGCCCGGTCTATACCCGCATCGGCGGCCACGCCTATGGCGAGGTCTATCCCGGTCCCATCGGCGCCATCATCACCCCGCACCTGGTCGGTCTGGAGCGCGCGCCCGATCACCCCAGCGCCTCCTCGCTGTGCGGCGCCTGCGGTGAAGTCTGTCCGGTCAAGATCCCGATTCCGGCACTCTTGCGGCGCCTGCGCGAGGAAAACGTCAAGGCTCCCGACGCCGAGCCGCACCTGCTGCGCGGCCAGGGCAGCAAGTTCTCCGCCCGGGAGCGCTGGACCTGGCATGCCTGGCAGAACCTCTACACCTCGCCGCTGCTCTATCGCGGCTTCAGCTACCTGGCCACCCGCTTCGGCCGCTTCACCCCCGGCCAGCTCGGCCCCTGGACAGAGCACCACAGCGCGCCCAGGCCGGCAGCCCGCTCGCTGCACGAACTGGCCCGCGAACACCTGGAGAAACGCCCATGAGCGCCCGCGACAACATCCTCGCCAAGCTGCGCGGCAGTCTGCAGGGCACCCAGCCGCTGGCGGACAATTTCGACGAAGCCCTGGTGACCGAACCCTGGCGCTATCCGCCCGAAGAACGCGTCGCCCGCCTGCGCACCCTGATGGAGACGGTGCACACCGAAACCCACCTGACCACCACGGCGGACTGGCCGGCATTGGTCGAGCGCGTCCTGGCCGAACGGGGCCTGGACCAACTACTGATCGCCCCCGGCACGCCCCACGGCGCGCGCCTGGTGGAGCGCTGGCAGGGCGACGGCTCACCGCGCTGGAAGGCCTATGATCGCCCCGTGGAAGAATGGAAGGCCGAGCTGTTCAACGACACCCCGGCCAGCCTCACCGGCACCCTGGGCGCCCTGGCCGCCACCGGCAGCCTGGTGCTCTGGCCGGATCGCCAGGAGCCGCGCCTGATGAGCCTGGTGCCTCCGCTGCACATCGCCCTGCTCAGGGCCAGCACCGTGGTGGACAACTTCTACGAGTTGCAGCAACGGCACCGCTGGCAGGACGGCATGCCAACCAACGCCCTGCTGATCTCGGGTCCGTCGAAGACGGCCGATATCGAGCAGGTGCTGGCCTATGGCGCCCATGGGCCCAAGGATCTGGTGGTACTGATCGTCGAGGATGAATGAGGCTTTGCGCCCTCACCCCAGCCCTCTCCCCAAGGGGGAGGGGGCGGTCCGGTTCACTGCGTAGGTTGGGTTGAGCGCAGCGAAGCCCAACAGTTGTCGCCGGAGCGCAACGACCCTCACCCCAACCCTCTCCCCAAGGGAGAGGGGGCAGTTAACCACGCGTGGAAAACGCTACGCGGTTTTCCACCCTACGGTGGAGGCATGCGTAGGGTGGACAACGGCGCAGCCTTGTCCACGAATTTGATCTTCCGCGCGCAGCCGAGCCCAACCATCCGGCCTCACGCCAGCTGCCCGATCCGCTGCGGGTCCGGCCAGAACAGCGCCGCCTGTCCCCGCCGCGTACCTTCGGCATCGACCAGATTCCACACCACACCCGCATGGATCTGGAAGGCCTTCCCCGCCTTGTCGACCCGCCAGCCTTCGTAGCCTGAGGCATGGCCCTGGCGCCCTAACGCCTCCATCAGGCGCTGACGCTCGTCCCGGTCCCTAGGCGAGGCGCTGTAACGCGAAGGCAGGCCGATGAATTGGGCGCGGGGATAGCCAAAGCAGCTCAGCGCCTGCCGGTTGGCGTAGCAGAACAGCGGATCGCTTTCGGTACCGTGGGCCAGCAGGGCATAGGGTGCCCGCTCATGCAGCCAGGTGGGGACGTCGGCCTCAGGCAAGCCGGCAGGACGCGGCAGCGGCTGGCCGAGCCAGAGACGGTAGGAGGCGTCCAGCAGTGGCAGCAGGCTGAGATCGGTGGCGGACAAGGCGGCGGCTCCTGGGTGGGGGACTCCCGCATTCAAGAGCAAGCCGGCGGACTTGGGAAGCCCGTGGCCACCGCAGCAGGACGCTGCGGCAGCCCAGGCGGCGCGATTTACTTCACCGCGGAGAGGTCGATGCGCACCACGCTTTCCGGCGCGGTGTTCATGTATTCCTTGTCGAAGGGCGTCTTCACCGTCGCATACAGCGTCTGGCCATCCGGGCTGACCAGCAGGCTGTTGGGATTGGGCTTGAGGTCGTAGGCCTTCTTCTCGGCATAGGTGGTGGCGTCGAGGATCAGCAGCCGACCGGTCTCGCGCTGGGTGATGTACAGCTCGTTACGGGTGGTGTTGAGCTTGATGGCCAGGGCGTCGCCCACCGGCAGGCGCTTGATCACCTTGCCGCTGCGGAGATCGAAGACCAGCACGGTCTTGGCTTCGGAGTTGTCGGTCACGAACAGCTGGTGGTTCGCGCGATCCTCGGCCAGGTTCAGCAAGAGGTACTTGCCGCCATCGCCCGGCGTCCAGCGGTGCTCGATCTTGCGGGTGCGCGGATTGATCACCAGCACTTCGCCGCTGCCGTTGGCCGCATAGAGGCGCCCGGTGTCCTCGGAGTACAGCAGGCCGGTCACCCACTTGCCGGCATTGGGAATGCGCGCCTTGAGAGTCAGGGTCTTGGCGTCCACCACCCAGATCACGCCCGGATCGCCGACCCCGCCGACGTACAGCATGCCGTCGTGGAGGATGACCTGGCGCGGATTGACCGGATGGCCGTCACGGCCCATCTCGTTGAATTTCAGCCGCTTCTCCACCTTGCCGGTGCGCAGGTCGATACGGCTGAGACCGCCGTCCAGGGAATTGGTGACGAACAGCGTCTCGCCGCTGGCATCGGTGGTCAGGGCGAAGTTCTTCAGATCGGTGTGGATCTGGCCGGTGATCGCCAGGGTGGCCGGATCCAGCTGATAGATCACCCCGCCGGTGACGCCCTTGGTCAACTGGGCGGTCGCCGCATAAACCGACTGCTTGGCCGGGCTGTAGGCCAGCTCATAGACGCCATAGCCCAGTTCGATGCGCTTGAGTTCGGCCGGTGCCTGGGGCGCGGCCGGTTGCGCGGCGACGGGCGCCGGCGCGGGTGGCGGTGGCGTCGGTGCCTCCGGGCGATTGGAACAGGCTGCCACTGCCAGGGACAGCAGCGCCATGGCGCCCAGCGTCGAGACCTTGTTGAAAGACACCGCCATTTGCT
This sequence comes from Pseudomonas sp. PGPPP4, assembly GCF_002256045.1. Classification (NCBI taxonomy): domain Bacteria; kingdom Pseudomonadati; phylum Pseudomonadota; class Gammaproteobacteria; order Pseudomonadales; family Pseudomonadaceae; genus Pseudomonas; species Pseudomonas sp. PGPPP4. The sequence goes on along the minus strand of NZ_NKID01000005.1, from coordinate 313,734 downwards.
TCTCCTAGGGACGAGGTGCGAGGGATCGGATCGATCCTGGAATGATAAACGTTCGCACTATGCCCAAGGCGCAAAGGTCAGACAAGACCGAAAGCGTTCAAACTCCTCTCGGGTGCCGGTCGCCAGCCCCTGCCCCACCGCTCTGGTCCAGGGCTTTCAGCCGGCCCTGGGGATCCAGGCGAAAGCGCGCGAAATCCTCGGCCAGCTGCAGGTTGCCGTGGTAACAGGCCGCGGCCTCCTGGCGCAGGTCGTCGATGGACGGCGAACGCCCCGCCTCGGCCTGGTAGCGCGGACTGAAATGCGTGAGCAGCAGGGCCGGTAGCGCCTGCGCCTCGGCGAAACGGGCGACGCCCGCCGCACTGCTGTGGCCCCAGCTCTGCCCGGTCTTGTCGATCTGCGCCTGGGCATAGGTGGCTTCATGGACCAGCAGCTGAGCGTCCCGGCAGGCTTCCGTCAGCAAGGCGGGCGCGTCGTTGTCCCCCGCCACCACCAGCCGTCGTTCGCCATGGGCCGCCTGCAGGAAGTCGGCGCTGCGCAGCAGGCGGCCTTCGTGCAGCACATCCTCGCCGCCATGCAGCCGCCCCCACAACGGGCCACGCGGCACCCCGGCCGCCGCCAGGGCCGCGGGATCGAGGCGCTGCGGTCGGCGGGCCTCGCGGAAGCGAAAGGCGTGACTGGGCACCCGGTGGGAAAGCGCGAAGGCGTCGATATCCCAGGCTCCGACAGAGACGCCGGTGAAGTCTTCCAGGGCGTGGAAGCGCAGCTCGAAGGGCAGGTGCAGCGCGGTCAGGGCCTGGGTAGCGGCGAGCCAGTCCGCTACCGCCCGGGGCGCGATCAGCACCAACGGCTGGCTGCGTCCGGTCATGGCAGCGCTGGCCAACAGGCCCGGCAGGCCATAGCAGTGGTCGCCATGGACATGGGTGATGCAGATGGCGCGCAGATCCGCGGCCGACAAGGGGGTACGCAGCAGCTGGTGCTGGGTCGCCTCGCCGCAATCGACGAGAAACCAGCCCCTGCCCTGGTCCTCGATCAGGGCCAGGGCCGAGACATTCCGCCGCCGAGTGGGCACCCCGGCCGAGGTGCCGAGAAACAGGAGGTCCATGGGGGCTCCGGGCAAAAGCTCAGTCTAGCGCGGCCGCCCCACTGTCGCCCGGGCAACAGTGGCCAGGCACTCCTGCTGCTGGCCAGGCAGCCCGGAGCCCGCAACCCCCGAGAAAACGGCCTTTCAGGCCCTGGCAGCGCTCTTGCAAAGCCTCTGGCGTCGACCTTCCAATCGCCGAGGCTCACCATGAATCTGCCCGCTCGCCATCTGCCGCCCAGCCCTGCGCCCAGCCCCGACTACGAACAACTGGCCGCCCGCTTCCGTCCGCTCTTTGCGCGCATCGCCGAAGGCGCCCTGGAACGCGAACGCAACCGCACCCTGCCCTATGCGCCCGTCGCCTGGCTCAAGGACGCCGGCTTCGGCGCCGTTCGGGTGCCGGTGGAATTCGGCGGCAGCGGTGCCAGCCTGCCGCAACTGGTTCGGCTGCTGATCGAGCTGGCGGCCGCCGACAGCAATCTGCCCCAGGCCCTGCGCGGCCACTTCGCCTTTGTCGAGGACCGCCTCAACGCCCATGCCAGCACCTCCCAGCGGGTCTGGTTCGAGCGCTTCGTCGCCGGCGACCTGGTGGGCAACGCCTGGACCGAGATCGGCACGGTAAAGCTCGGCGAGGTCATCACCCGGGTCAGCCAGCGGGACGGCGAATGGCGCCTCAACGGCACCAAGTACTACAGCACCGGCAGCCTGTTCGCCGACTGGATCGACGTCTATGCCCAGCGCGACGACACCGGCGGCGACGTCATCGCCGCCATCCGCACCGACCAGCCGGGCGTGCGCCAGTCCGACGACTGGGACGGCTTCGGCCAGCGCACCACCGCCAGCGGCACCTCGGTGTTCGAGGACGTGCGGGTGGCGCCCGAGAATCTCATCGACTTCGCCACCCGCTTCAAATACCAGACCGCCTTCTACCAGCTGGTGCTGCTGGCTGTGATCACCGGTAGCGGCCAGGCGGCGGTGCGCGAATTCGCCGGCGAAGTGCGCGGGCGCACGCGGGTCTACAGCCATGGCAATGCCAGCGCGGCCAGTGCCGATCCCCAGGTGCAGCAGGTGGTGGGCAAGGCCTCGGCCTTCGTCTATGCCGCCGAAGCCGCGACCCTGGCCGCCGCCGCGGCGGCCCAGGCCGCCTTCGAGGCCCGCTATGCCGGGGATGCCGCCGCCGAGCACAGGGCCAACGTGGCGGCGGAGCTGGAATCGGCCCAGGCGCAGTCGGCGGTCGCCGAGCTGGTGCTGCGGGCCACCAGCGACCTGTTCAATGCCCTGGGCGCGTCGGCCACCAGCACCCGCAAGGGGCTCGATCGACACTGGCGCAACGCCCGTACCGCCGCCTCGCACAATCCGCTGATCTACAAGGAGCGCATCGTCGGCGCCTGGGAGATCGACGGCAGCGAACCGCCCTTCGTCTGGCAGATCGGCGGCGGCAGCAAGCAGGGCTGACCACCAGAATGCACAACGGCAACCCTGGGGTTGCCGTTGTGCATTCAGCGCGCTGGATCAGTTCGACAGCTGGCGGGCGAAACGCCCCACGGCGCCGACCACTCGCTGGGCGCCGTCCTGGATCTCCACGATCACCTGGCCGGCCTGCCCCGCCAGTTCCAGGCCCTGCTCGGCCTGGCGCCGACCGTTCTCGATCACCGTCACCGCCTCGCCGGCCAGTTGCTGGTTCTGCTGCACCACGCCGACGATCTCCTCGGTCGCCTTGCTGGTGCGCGACGCCAGCTGCCTGACCTCATCGGCCACCACGGCGAAACCACGACCCTGCTCGCCAGCCCGGGCCGCCTCGATGGCCGCGTTGAGCGCCAGCAGGTTGGTCTGTTCGGCGATGCCGCTGATGGTCTTGATGATGGTGCCGATCACCTGGGATTGGTTGTCCAGCGCCTCGATGCCCTTTACCGCCTCCTGCATCTGGGTGGCCAGGGCACGCATCACCTCCACCGTCTGCTGCGCCACCGCCGCGCCCTTGCGGGCCGTGTCGTCGGTGTGCCGGGAGGTCTCGAAGGCCACGCTGGCGGCTTCGGACACAGCCTGCTCCTGCTGGACCTGATCGGTGATCACGGTGGCGAACTTGACCACCTTGTACAGCCGGTCATGGGCATCGATCACCGGGTTGTAGGAGGCTTCCAGCCAGACGTCGCGGCCCTGGGCATCCAGGCGCTTGAAGCGATCCACGACGAATTCGCCACGACGCAGGCGCGCCCAGAATTGCTCGTAGGCCTCGGAATTGGCCTCGGCCGACTCGCAGAACAGCCGGTGGTGCTTGCCCTTGATCTGCGCCAGGGAATAACCCATGGCCTGCAGGAATCTGTCGTTGGCATCAAGCACCTCGCCCTGGAGGTTGAACTCGATGACCGCCGTGGAACGGCGCAGCGCCTTGAGCAGGCTTTCGTGCTCGCGCGAGGTCTCGATGGTTCGCGTCAGGTTGTTGCAGAACAGTCGGAAGCGCGTCACTTGGCCCTGGCTGTCATGGAAGGGGTGCAGGATGCCGCGCAACCAGGCTTCCTGACCGTCGCCACGCAAGAGATGCAGGGCACCGCTATAGGGCTCGCCGCGGCTCAGGGCCTGCTGCAGTCGGCGGCTGTATTCCTGGTTGCGGACGTGCGCCGGAATGAGGTCCGCCAGGGGGCGTCCCAGCAAATCCGCGGCGCGCACGCCCATCTCCTTTTCGAAGTTGGCGTTCACCGCGGAGATGCAGCCGCGGCCATCCAGTTCCAGGCCCAGCATTTCCACGTCGAGCTCGGCCTTCAGCCGCTTAAAGGAGTCCACCTGCTCGCGGAGGCGCTGCAGTTCTTGTTTTAGGCCTTTGTTGAACATGACACGCCCCTGCTTGGGAGATTAGGTTACCGCTGTATCGACCGGGATTAGTCAGGCCTTTAATGCCGTCCGCAGGACAATGACCAGACGTCCGGAATAAAAGATGGATGGCGGCGGGCCATTAACTAATAACAAAAAAATATTTCAACTCAGGGTTTGGCCGGCATTACGTTCTAACGCCTGTCTGCTCTCTCCACCGCAAGAGTCCCCCATGTCCGATTCCCTGCTGGCCCCCCTCACTCCCCTGCTGGAGCGCTTCGCCGCCACCGCGGCGGAACGCGATCGTCAGGGCGGCACGCCCAAGGCCGAGCGCGATGCCCTGCGCCAGAGCGGCCTCCTGGCCCTGAGCATTCCCACGGAACTGGGCGGCCTCGGCGCCTCCTGGGATCAGACGCTGGAGGCGGTGCGGCGACTGGCCCGGGTCGACAGCTCCCTGGCCCACGTCTTCGGCTTCCATCACCTGCTGCTGGCCACCGCCCAGCTGTTCGGCCAGCCCGCGCAGTGGCGACCCTGGCTGGAGGGCACCGCGCGCGATGGCCTGTTCTGGGGCAATGCCCTCAATCCCCTGGATCGCCGTACCCTCGCCCGCCGCAGCGGCGATGCCTGGCAGGTGGATGGCCAGAAGAGCTTTTGCAGTGGCGCCCTGGATTCGGATCTGTTGCTGCTTTCTGCGCTGGAAAACGATGACAGCGGACGCCTGCTGATCGCCGTGGTACCCACCGGCCGTGCCGGCATCCAGTTGTTCGACGACTGGGACAACAACGGCCAGCGTCAGACCGACAGCGGCAGCGCGCGCTTCGACGGGGTACGGGTCGAACACCAGGAATGGCTGCTCGATCCCGGTCCGCTGAGCACCCCCTTCGCCTGCCTGCGGCCGCTGCTGGCCCAGCTGATCTTCGCCAACATCTTTCTCGGCCTGGCCGAAGGCGCCTTCGCCGAGGCGCGCCGCTACACCACCACCCAGGCCCGCCCCTGGTTCAAGTCCACAGCGGCCAGCGCCAGCGAAGACCCCTACATCCTGCGCCACTACGGAGAATTCTGGGTGGCCCTGGAAAGCAGCCGGCTGCTGGTGGAGCGCGCCAACGGCGCCTTCGCCCAGGCCTGGCAGCAGGGCACGGCGCTGACCGCCGCGGCCCGGGGCGAACTGGCCATCGCCATCGCCACGGCCAAGGTCGCCGCCAGTCGTCATGGCCTCGATCTCGCCAGCCGCCTGTTCGAGGTCGGCGGGGCCCGCGCCACTGCCGGTGCCCTGCGCCTGGATCGCTACTGGCGCAACCTGCGCACCCAGACCCTGCACGATCCGGTCGATTACAAGCTGCACGAGCTGGGCGACTGGGCCCTCAACGACACCCTGCCCACCCCCAGTTTCTACTCCTGAGGAGCCCGCGATGACCCTGCTGACCCTGACGCGTACACCCGAGGTGCCCCGCTACCGGGCAACGGCCCAGGTGTTCGCCGACCCCAAGTCGCGCGACCTGCTCGCCCACCTGGAAAAGATCGCCCCGAGCGAGGCCAGCGTGCTGGTGATCGGCGAAACCGGTACCGGCAAGGAACTGATCGCCCAACATATCCATGCGCTGAGTCACCGCCATGCCGGCCCCTTCGTCGCCGTCAATTGCGGCGCCTTCGCCGAGAGCCTGGTCGAGGCGGAGTTGTTCGGTCATGAAAAGGGCGCCTTCACCGGCGCCCTGGCCGCGCGCGCCGGCTGGTTCGAGGAGGCCAACGGCGGCACCCTGTTTCTCGACGAGATCGGCGACCTGCCGCTGTCGGTACAGGTGAAGCTGCTGCGCGTCCTGCAGGAGCGCGAGGTGGTGCGACTGGGCTCTCGCCGCAGCGTGCCGCTGAACGTGCGGATCATCGCCGCCACCAACGTCCCGCTGGAGCGGGCGGTGGCCGAAGGCACCTTTCGCGAAGACCTCTGGTACCGCCTCAATGTGGTCAGCCTGCCGCTGTTGCCGTTGCGCCAGCGCCAGGGCGATATCCTGCCGCTGGCCCGGCACTTCCTCCACGCCTATGCCCAGGCTCCGGTGTCCCTGAGTCCCGCGGCCGAACGGCGCCTGCTGGAGCACCCCTGGCCGGGCAATATCCGCGAACTGGAGAACACCCTGCAGCACGCCCTGCTGCTCAAGCCCCAGGGCCTGCTGGATGCCGGTGACCTGTCGTTCGTCCAGCGTCCCAGCCTGGTCCCGGCGGCGCCGCGCCCGACCGAGGCGGCGCCGGTGGACAGCCTGCTGACCGACGCCTTCGCCCAGTTGTTCGAAGAGCAACCGGAGGCCCTGCACGAGCGCGTCGAAGATGCCCTGGTCCGCGCCGCCTACCGCTTCTGCCATCGCAATCAGGTCCACACCGCCCGCCTGCTGGGGCTGAGCCGCAACGTCACCCGCGCCCACCTGATCCGTATCGGCGAACTGGTGGTCAATCACCGCCGGCCGCTCGCGCCCCGGCCGGAACGCGAGGTCCGCTTCTCCATCTGAGGGGTGGTCCTACCCGGCGGGGTACCGACAGGCCGCGGGGCGCCTTACACTGGGGTTTTGCTCCGCGAGGCCTGCGCATGACCGCCCGTACCCTGCTGCACCGCCATCCCGCCCGGCGTGACGACATCGGCGACCTCCAGACCCGGCGACCGCTACCCGGCCCCGGCCTGCCCCATCTGGACCCCTTCCTGTTCCTCAATCACCACGGTCCCCAGATCTATCCACCGCACAATGGCGGCCTGCCCTTTGGTCCTCATCCCCATCGCGGCTTCGAGACGGTGACCTTCATCCTCTCCGGCTCGCTGGCCCATCGTGATAGCGGCGGCCATGAGAGCGTCATCGAAGCCGGGGGCATCCAGTGGATGACCGCGGGCAGCGGCCTGGTGCATGCCGAACTCTCGCCCGCCGCCTTCAAGCGCGACGGCGGCGACCTGGAGATCCTGCAGCTGTGGGTCAATCTCCCCGCCCGCCTCAAGTTCACCCCGCCGGCCTACCACGGCGTTTCCGCCACGGACATGCCCCTGATCGAGGCCGATAGCGGCCGGGTACGCCTGCACCTGGCATCGGGCAGCCATGAGGGTATCCAGGGCGCCGTGGCCACCCCGACACCCATCACCCTGATGACCGTCGAGATCGCCCCGGGTGGCCGCGTCACCCTGCCCGCCCCCGCGGGTACCACGGTGTTCTGCTATGGCGTGCGCGGCACCGTGCAGATCGCCGGCCAGGACGAAGCGCCGTGGCAGCTGTTCAAATTCGCCGATGACGGCGACCACATCGACATCGGCAGTCGCGACGGCGCCGTGCTGCTCTATGGCCATGCGGCGCCCTTCGCCGAGCCCATCGTCGCCCACGGCCCCTTCGTGATGAACAGCGCCGAGGAGATCCGTCAGGCGATCCGCGACTACCAGGCCGGTCTGTTCGGTGACGTACCGGAGTGAGTCGCCCCGCCAGGACGCCGCGCCCAGACTAGAATCTAGCTTTTGCCTGGAGCTTGGCGATGAGTGACGAATTGCGGATCGAGGATCTGGTGGTGGGCGACGGCAAGGCGGTGGTCAAGGGCGCCCTGATCACCACCCACTACGAAGGCTGGCTGGACGACGGCACCCTGTTCGATTCCTCCCGCGCCAAGGGACGGCCCTTCCAGTGCGTCATCGGCACCGGGCGGGTGATCAAGGGCTGGGATCAAGGCCTGATGGGCATGCGGGTCGGCGGCAAGCGGCGCCTGGAGGTACCGGCGGCGCTCGCCTATGGCGAACGCCAGGTCGGAGCGCTGATCAAGCCACATGCCAACCTGAGGTTTGAAATCGAATTGCTGGAAGTCCTGACACGCGACGATTGAGGCCTGGCCGACTCTAGCTCGGCGTCTTGGTATTGCGGCGCACCAACTCGAGCTGGGCTTCGAGCACGCTCAGCCGGGCGAACTGGCGGGTGTAGATGACGAATTGCTCCTGAAAGCGCTGTCGGCTCCGGGCGAGGTCCTGTCGATGACTGCGGATCTGCTCCTCGAGAGTCTGCAGCCGCTCCTGGGTGGTTTGCGTCATGGCACCTACTCCTTGTGCTTGGGGTGTCAAATGGACTCTAACCGTGCCCTGACAAGTCAAGCTATAGCCGTTCGTCGTCCCTCAAACCGCCGCCACAGAGCCGTTTCGTCTCGCGAATGCGTCCTGGTCAGGCGTGAAAGGCGTGTCTTTCCTCACCGAGCGGTCAAGAAAAAAGGCGACGAACCCGGGCAGGTTCGTCGCCCTCAGGACAGCCGCAGCGAAAACTAGCGCGGGCCTACCGCCGTGCAGCTGTTGCTGGCATCGACATATTTCTTCAGCGTCGGCCACTGCGGACGCTCCACGCCGTTGACCGGCTCCACCGCCAGCGCGGAAGCACCCCAGCCGGGACCTGCCGCCCAGTAGGTCAGCGGCATGCAGTTCTGCTGCAGATAGGCCAGCATATTGTCGGTGGCGGTCAGCCAGCGGCTGTCGCCTGCGGGTACGCCGAACTCGGCGATCATGCCCCGCTTGCCATTGCGCTTGAGCCATTCGACGAAGGGCTTGACCCGATTGACCCCGACCTGCGGATCGATGGTGCTCGGATTCTGGGTGGCATAGGTGCCACTGCCGTCCTCGTCGAGGTAGACGTTGGCCGCGTAGACGATGTTGTTGGCCGGATCCTTCAGATTGAGCAAGGCATTGCTCACCCCGGGCCAGTTGGCCGCGCTACCCCAGGCATTGCCCTGGACGATCACCGGGTGGGTGCGGTCCATGGTGCGGACGCCGTCGATGCCGGACTGGGCCGTCACCGGCCAGCTGCTGTCGGCGCCATTGGGCTTGCCCATGATGTCATAGCCATAGAGCGCGGCATGGTTGCCCCACTGGTAGGCCAGGCGGTACATCAGATCCCAGTAGTTGAAGTTGGTGACGGTACCGGTGCCGATCAGGGTGCCCTTGTAGCGGCCGCCGTTGTCCAGCGCCAGGATCACCTTCATGTTGTACTTCTTGGCCAGCTCCAGCACCTGGGTGACCTGCTGGGTGTAGGCTCCTTCCAGGCTACCGAAGAAGCGGGTCTGCAGGCGCTCCCAGATCACCGGGAAGCGGATGAGCCGCACGCCCTTGGCGCTCCACTGCTGGAAATTCGCCTCGCCCGGCATGATGTAGTTGACGTTGAGAACCCCGGGCAGCGTCTGGGGTGCAAAGGCGGCACCCGAGAAATTCAGCCCCACCAGGTTGAGCTTGGCGCTGTTGGCGGGCGTGCCGGTCGATCCCGTGGGTGTGGTCGTCGAACCGGTGGCGGGCGTGGTGGCACCCGAGGAGCCCGTGCTGCCGCTGCCGGTCGCAGGCTTCACCTCGGCCACTGGCGTCGTCACGGCCGGCGTCGCACTGCCCGAGTTGCTGCCCGAACTGGCGCTGCCGGTGCTGCCGGTGCTGCCCGTAGAGCCCGTCGTGGTCCCCGGCACCGTCGTCGACGTGCCGGAGGTGGTGGTCCCGGTCTTCAGGGTCTTGGGATAGCCGTAGGCATTGCCATCGAGCTGCGGACTCTCGATGAAGACACTCATGTTGCTGCCGACGACCTGGGCATAGGTCACCTTGTAACTCTTGCCATCGGCCGGCGTGATCTGCGCGCCCACCTTGAAGGCGCCCACGTTGGCCGCCGACGCCGGAATGGAGAAGCCGGCCGCCTTGCGATAGACGCCGTGCAGCCAGTCCTCGTTGGTGAAATCGTTGATCGAGGTGGTCACCCCGGTCGTGGTCGAGCCGCCGGTGTTGCCGGTGCCCGCGGAGGCGCCGGTGCCCGAGCTGCCACCGTTGTTCGAGCCGGTATTGCCGCTGGTGGAGCCACCGCTGCTGCCGGTGGAGCCGCTGGAGCCGCCCGTGGCACCGGTACCGCTGGCTGGCGTGCTGCCGGACCCACTGGCCAGCGGGCCGATGGCGGTGCAGCTGCTGTCATCGATGTACTTCTTCAGGGTCGGCCACTGCGGCCGGTCGACGCCATTGATCGGCTCTACCGACAGGAAATAGTTGCCCCAACCCGGGCCGGCGGCCCAGTAGGTGGCGGGAATGCAGTTCTGCTTGAGATAGGCCAGCATGCGGTCCATCAGCGGCAGCCAGCGGGGATCGTTATCCGGCACGCCGAATTCGCCGATCATGCCCTTCTTCTTGTTCTTCTTCAGCCACTCGACGAAGGGACGGACCCGCTCCACGCCATAGTCCTGGCTCAGCTTGCCGACATCGATGCCGGTGTAGTTGCCGCCGGCGCTTTCATCGAAATAGGAATGCGCCTGGAAGATCAGGTTGTCGGACGGATCCTTGAGCGCCAGCAGGGAGTCGTTCCACAGCGGCCAGCGGGTCGCTTCCGACCAGCCGTTGCCTTCGATCATGATCGGCTTGGTCTTGTCGACCGCGCGAACCCCGTTGATCCCGTACTGGGCGGCGATCGGCCACTGGGCCATGGAATCGTGGGGCTCGTTCATGATGTCGTAGGCGTACAGCGAGGGCTGACTGCTCCAGCGCTGGGCGATCCGGGTCATGATCTCCTGGTAGCGGTCATAGGGAACCGCTGCGCTGCCGATCACCGATCCGCGATAGAAGGTGTAGTTGTGCAGATCGAGGATGATGCGCATGCCGTATTTCTGCGCATTGGCGAAGGTCTGGTCCACCAGCGCCGCATAGGTCGGGTCCAGCGGGCCGCCCAGCACTGGTTGCAGGCGCTCCCAGATGATCGGGAAGCGGATCAGCTTGATGCCCTTGCCGCTCCACTGCTTGAAGTAGGCCTCGACGGGAAAGATGTAGTGGGTGCCGTTGACGCCCGGTAGTACCTGGCCAGCGAAACCGGCGCCGGACAGGTTCAGGCCGACCAGATTGACCTGCTCGGCCTTGGCACCGGTAGCCAGGGTCAGGGCGGCAACGAAGGGCAGCACCTGGGCTGCTCTGCGGGAAAACTTCAGGAAGGATGGATTCATCATCACCAACTGCGCTAAATCGACAGCCCGCTCCCTGAACACTGGCCGATATGAAGTGAGAGAAGAGTCGCGCCATGTTGCCAAGCGCGACGTTGCCTCCAGGCATGTCCAGCTATACAAGCCACATGCCAACTTCATAGTGCCTAACTATGGCCACTATTTAGACATCATTGGTAAGTTTAAAAAGCTTTTGATTTTAAAGGCTTTTCTATAACTACCGTTCATCGGCTCCGATGGGTGAATCCATTCACCACTAATCATCAGCGCGCCGATTCAAGTCCGCCGTCAAATTTATTTCCGGAACAACCCGACAACCGACCAAAAGTTCCCGAAGGTGCCAAAAAAAGTAAGTCGCAAATTAACGTGAAACAGATCACAAAAATATGGCTGAGGAACTGCCCTTATCTCGTTCGGGTCATGGCTATAACCGCTTCCGGAGTCCGTCATGACCTCCCTAACCCTCGCGACCTATAACGTCAACGGCATTCGTGCCCGGTTGCCCATCCTCCTGCAGTGGCTGGCGCGGGAGCAGCCCGAAATCGTCTGCCTGCAGGAACTGAAGGCTAAGTCCGCCGACTTCCCGCAGGCGGAACTGGAAGCTGCGGGCTACGGTGCGCTCTGGGACGGCCAGCCCTCCTGGAACGGGGTCGCCATCCTGGCGCGCGATGACCAGCCACTGGAGGTTCGCCGGGGCCTACCGGGAATGACCGACGATCCGCAGCGCCGCTATCTGGAAGCCGCGGTGAAGGGCGTGGTCGTCGCCAGCCTCTATCTACCCAACGGCAATCCCTGGCCGGGCCCCAAGTTCGATTACAAGCTGGCCTGGTTCGAGCGCTTCATCGAGCATGCCCAGGGACTGATGGCGAGTGGGCATCCCGTGGTGCTGGCAGGCGACTACAACGTGGTACCGACCGACCATGACATCTACGACCCGAAATCCTGGCGCAAGGACGCCCTGCTGCAACCCGAGAGTCGCACCTGCTTCCAACGGCTGCTGGACCAGGGCTGGCTGGACGCCTTGCGCGCCTGCCATCCGGATGAGGCGATCTACACCTACTGGGACTATTTCCGCCAACGCTGGCAGCGCAACGCCGGGCTGCGTATCGATCATCTGTTGCTGAGTCCGGCGCTGCAGGAATCCTTGCAGGAAGCCGGGGTGCATCGCTGGGTACGCGACCTGGAAAAGACCAGCGACCATGCGCCGACCTGGATCCGCTTCAAGGCGCCTGGCTGAAGGCGTTCAGGCGTCGCGCAGCAGGTCGTTGGCGTTGAGCAGGGCGAAGAGCACTTCCGGACGCTGATTGAGACCGCGGCGCACCGCCGCCGGTATCGTCTGATGAAGCTTGCGACACAGCCCCGGTCGTGGCTGCAGCTCGATGAGCATGCCGCGCGCGCTGCGTACCTCTCCCGGTCCCGGCTCGATCTCCAGGTGGATGCCGAGTTGCTCCAGCAGGCGCTGTTGCAGGCGCTGCAGATCGGCCACGCTGGCGACGTTTTCCAGGCGCTCCAGCAGCCGCTGTTCCTCTTGGCGATTGAGCAACAGCGCCCGCGCATCGGCAGCCGGATCGGCCAGCACGGCGTCGCGCTTGCAGGTACAGACGCCAGGCGGACAAGGCGCACGCAAGGAAGCCATGTGACGTCTTTTCCTCTCGTTCCGGAGCGGCAGGATAGCGCCAATCGCCTCACCCTGACGACGGCGACGCCGAGTGGACGACATGCCAGAACGCCCGGACAGTCAGCCTCCCAGCCCTTCAAGAGACCTCTTCGCCGGCACCGGGATTCCCCGCTTGCCGAGTGCCAGGGAGTCGCGTTCGCCCCAAAAAACTAATTGATATTAAAAAATAGCTAACGCTTATTTTTAGATATATGAAATAGCCACTAGGATGAGGCTTTGACTGCCCGCGATATCGCCATGCCAACGCTCTCCTCCGACCTCCTGATCGTGCCCGCGGAGCAACAAAGCTCCCTGACCATCCGGGCCAAGGCCCTGGCCTTCGCCGACCCGCGTTCGCGGCAGCTGCTCGAGCATCTGGATGCCCTGGCGCCGCACTCCTCCCCTGTGGTACTGACGGGCGAATGGGGCACCGGACGCGAGTTGCTGGCGCGACGGCTCCACGAGCGCAGCGGCCGCACCGGCCTGTTCAGCAGCCTCGATTGCGCCTCGCTCAGTCGTCGGCATGGTGCGGCCGAACTCTTTGGCTATGTCCCACGCGCCTATGCCGGCACCTCGGGCAGCCGGGTGGGCTGGTTTGGTACCGCCCACGAGGGCAGCCTCTATCTCGACGAGATCGCCGACCTCTCCCGCCCGCTGCAGGAGGAGCTGGTCGAGGTCCTGTCCGACGGAAGCATCCTGCGGCTGGGCAGCAGTCAGCGAACCGCGGTAGACGTCCGCCTGATCGCCGGCTCCAGTATCGATCTGGCGCTGGCCGTCGCAGCCGGCCACTTCGACGAACGCCTCTGGCAACGCCTCGCACCGGGACAGGTGGCGGTACCGCCGCTGCGCGAGCGACCGGCCGACCTGCTCCCCCTTGCCCGGCATTTCCTGAGGCTGCATGCCGAACGTCTCGACCGGACACCTCCGGAATTGACGACCGAGCACGAAGCCGCGCTGATCGCCTATCCCTGGCCGGGAAACATCCGCGAACTTGAACAGGTTCTCCATACCGCACTGTTAACTGCCTCGACGTCAGGACTCCGGCTTGGCAAGCTGCTGCCACTGTCCCTGGTACCCCGCTGAACTCTGCCGACAGACGGCAGTCCTAGCCGCGTACCCTTGCTCGAGTCCCAGCATGACCACCCTGTCCATCCTGTCGATGCCCACTCCGCCATAGCCAGCGGCTGCCATCTTTCCTAGGAAAGATGACCGGAATCCTCGTTTTGTCGCCTCGCGCGGCAGACGTTGACTCGTGTGGGAAAAGCCCAAGGCTTTTCAGGAATCGACCGACAGGACGTACGTCTTCCGCTGAAGACGTTCAGGCATGCTTTCATGAATATTGTGATCACTGGCCGTTCCGGCCAAGTTTCGCGCGCCTTGCAGCGCGAGTTCGGTAACACCCATCAATTGACCGTGCTGGGTCAGGCAGATCTCGATCTGGCCCAAACCGGGCAACTGCGCGCGGCCTTCGACCGGCTGGAACCCGACCTCATCCTCAACGCCGCCGCCTATACCGCCGTGGATCAGGCTGAAGAGGAAATCGAGCGTGCCGAGGCGATCAACGCCCGGGCGCCGCAAATCCTGGCCGAGTTGGCGCGTGAGCGGGATATCCCCTTCGTGCACTATTCATCCGACTACGTCTTCGATGGCCGCGGGCATCAGCCCTATACCGAGGCTTGCGCGCCGGCGCCGCTGAGCGTCTATGGCCGCTCCAAGCTGGCAGGCGAACAGGCGGTACTGGCGGCCGGTGGCCGCGCCCTGGTGCTGCGCACCTCCTGGGTCTACTCCCATGATGGCCAGTGCTTCTTCAACACCATGCGCCAGCTGCTGGCCGAGCGCGACGAACTCCATGTGGTGGAGGATCAGCTCGGCGCCCCCACCTGGGCGCCCACGATCGCCACGGCCACCCGCCAGCTGGTCGAACGTCTGCTGGAACACGGCGATGTCGGCGGTCTCTATCACCTGACCAATGCAGGCCAGACCTCCTGGTACGGCTTCGCCGCCGCCATCGCCGCGCGCCTGGAGCGACGCGGCGAACTGCGCGCCCGCCTCTATCCCACCACGACCGCACACTACCCCACGCCGGCGACGCGACCGCTCTATTCGTGTCTCGATTGCAGCAAGGTCGAAGCGGTCCTGCCGAACGCCCTGCCGGACTGGCAGGCCGACTTCGACCGCTGCTGGGCGCGGTTCGAACGCGATAGAACGCTGAATTGAGCGGGCCGGACCCCGGCGGCGCCTGTCCGCCGGGTCGCCTCGAGTTCAGCCGCAGGCGACGGCGCCCCCCCTCAACGGCTTTCCCGTTCGCCACCCTGGTAGGTGGGTTCAGCCACGTCCTCGTTGGGCGCTGGATGGCCCGGCAGATTCGGTAGCGCCCTGGCCCTTTCCAGGTCGATGCCGGCGCCCTGGGCCACCTGGGTGCCATAGTCCGGATCGCAATGCCAGAAGTGCCAGACCATGCGCAACTGGATGTCTTCGGGACAGGCCTGCATGTCGGCGACCAGGTTGGCGATGAGATCGTCCCTTTCCCAGTCTTCGAAGCTGCGATAGCGCGCGCCGGTCTGCTGGTAGTCGGCAGCCGTCTTGCGGGATTGATAGCGCCCCAGATGGCCTTCGATCCACTGACGATACTCGTGCTGCGGCCGCGGCGCCTCGCTCAGGCCACCCTGGGAGCTGGGCTCGTAATTGACGTGAGGATTGCTCCCGCTGCGATCCACCTGCAGCGCCATCTGGCCATCGCGCTGATTGGTGGCGTAGGGGCATTTGGGCGCGTTGATCGGCAATTGCAGATAGTTGGCGCCGACCCGATAGCGCTGGGTATCGGAATAGGACAGCGTCCGCCCCTGCAGCATCTTGTCGTCGGAAAAGTCGATGCCCTCCACCAGCACCCCCGTGCCGAAGGCGGCCTGCTCGGTTTCGGCGAAGACGTTCGAGGGATTGCGATCCAGCACCAGCCGGCCCACCGGCAGCAGGGGAAACTGGTCTTCCGGCCAGCGCTTGGTGTCGTCCAGGGGATCGAAGGGCAGTTCGTCGTGCGCCTCGTCCGTCATGATCTGCACGCACATCTCCCACTCGGGATAGTCACCCCGCTCGATGGCGTCGTAGAGGTCGCGACTGGCATGGCCCACGTCGTATTTCTGGATCTCGGCCGCCTGCTCGCTGGTGAGATTCCGGATGCCCTGCTTGGGCTCGAAGGAGAACTTGCACAGCACCGCCACGCCCTGGTCGTTGACCAGCTTGTAGGTGTTCACGCTGGAACCCTGCATGTGCCGATAGTCCGCCGGGATGCCCCAGGGGCTCTTTACCCAGGTGACCATGTGCAGCGCTTCCGGGTGATGCTGGACGAAGTCGTAGAAGCGCCAGGGCTCCTGGCGATTGGTGATGGGGTCGGGCTTGAAGGCATGGATCATGTCGGGAAACTTGATGGCGTCGCGAATGAAGAACACCTTCAGGTTGTTGCCCACCAGATCCCAGTTGCCGTCCTCGGTATAGAACTTGATCGCGAAGCCCCGCGGATCGCGCGCGGTCTCGGGCGACTCCTTGGCCCCGATGACAGTGGAAAATCTCAGGAAGACCGGCGTCTTCACCCCGGCTCTGGTCAACACCTTGGCACAGGTATAGCGGCTGGCGGGTTCGTCGCCGATGGTGCCATAGGCCTCGAACCAGCCATGGGCGGCGGTACCCCGGGCATGCACCACCCGCTCGGGCACCCGTTCCCGGTCGAAATGGGTGATCTTCTCGATGAACTGGTAGTTTTCCAGCGTGGCCGGGCCCCGCTCGCCCACGCTGCGCAGGCTCTGATTGTCCCGTACCGGATGACCCTGGCGGGTCGTGAGAGTGATCTTGGCGTCGCTCATGGTGGTCTCCAGGCTAGTCACGTCGAACACTGCAGTGACCGGGCCTGCTCGCGGCAGTTGTCCGCCGTCAGACGAGCTGTCCGGAGACGAAACGGCGCCAGGGCCGCTTGCGCTGACCACCCGGGGCTCTAATCGCTACCTCTCGTCCGTTCGGCGGAAAAAATCGCTGATCGCGCTATCGATCCCATCCAGACTGTTCATCAGCAGTCGATAAGACTCACGGCGATACTCTCCAACAAGAACAGCAGCCGGAGCTTCCCATGCCAGAAGACTACGAAAGCGATCCGCACCCCTGCTCGAAACCGGTGGGGCACTCCGATTTTAACGAAATGGCTGCCGGCGTCGCCGCCGCCATCTCCGTCTGGGCGCTGACCACCCTGATCGCCTTGCTCGCGGGTTATCACGGCAGCGGTCCGACCAATGCCATCAACCTGCTGGTGATCCTCGCGGGCGCTCTGGGGTTCGTTGGACGGCGCTGGCAACTGGGGCGCCGGGGTCGCTCCGTACAGCGCGCCAGATAGCCGGCGGAGTCCAACAATCTGCCTACTGATTCTCACCAGGGACGGAACTGGTTATCATCGCCGCCCTGAAATCATGGCAGGGATGCTCATGTCTTATCTGGTCTTGACCCGTCGCACCGACGAAATCATCAATCTTTCCCTGAAACCGGGGGCCGATGAAGAACAGGTGCTGGATCTGCTGTTCAATGGCGGCATCAACATCCGCATCCTCAAGGTGCAGGGCGACCGCGTGCAGGTAGGCATCCAGGCGCCGACCGACATCAGCGTCATGCGGCAGGAATTGCTGCCCTTCTGAGTCGCCGCCGACCGGCCGGCGCTACCGTAACCAGGGCGAGTGGCGGTTGCGCACGTACTCGAAACGCCCCTCCAGCCCCCGCCATTCAATGCCCTGCCAGAGCTCCGGCGCCAGCGTACCTTCGGCCTGCAGGTCCGCTCGATAGTGGGCGAAGAATGGCTGGCCGTCGCGCAGGACGATGACATTGTGGCGCTCTTCGATCTGGGCGATGAGATCCAGGACGGCTTCAGCCGAGCGGCCGCCGCTCAGGCAATAGCAGCTGCCATATTGATGCAGCATGCTTTCGAAGCGGTAACGATAGAGGGTGCAGCGATCGGTCTCGAGGTGAACGCTCTGCCCTTTGGCATCCTGCAGGGCATGGTGGACGCAATGGTCGCAGTCCTCGAACTCCTGACGCGACTCCACCCATTCACCGAGAAACTGCTTCTTCCACCGCCACACCAACAGCCCACGATCTTCAGGCCGGGAATACACGCTGACCTTGTAGAACATCGCTCGACTCCTCTTATTATTATGCGCCGAAGCCACCGTCCAATGGCTGCCACGTGCCGCTCGGCCATCGGAGGTCGCACGCGCTGAGGCGTGCCTTTCCAGCATCGCTCCATTTGCCTGAGGCGTCCAGCCATTCCCGGGCGCTGGCCCCTACCGCTCGACGGTGCGCAGCTACCGCAAATGGCCCTGGAGGCGTCATGAGGCGCCGCGGCTTCGTCCAACTTCCATACAAGAGGACGCTGGGCCTGCCGGCCGCTTTATCGCCTCGAGATCACGCAAGACCGCCATTCCAGAGCGGGATACAACAAGGGTACAAGTTCTGGTACCGCCCATCAGGCGGGCCGATATTGGCTGCGCAAGATGATTGCGGCGAACTAGTATTCGGCCAAATTTAATCGCCAGGGGGGGGGGTCGAAATCGCAGCTCTGACAAGGACTTGGACGGTCTCGACGCCCAGGCAGCCGCGCCTGGAGCTGCCGTGATTATCCAGGGCAGCGCCTGGACGACGCCCTCATCCACTCAAGGACCTTTTATGACTGGCCTGGATAGCGACTGACAAGAGGCGCTCCGTTACGCCATCAGAAACTGTCCCGCGCGTACGACGGGCAAGCTGGCGGCCATCGACTATGCCGAACGGGCCATCCGCCAGGGCCTGAACGCCCTCTCCCCCCTGGAGCAGAAGACCCAGGCCCTGGAGCTGGGTTTCTGGCTGCCCCATTACCAGCGGATCCAGGAATTCTCCGCTCCTCGCCCAGCCGATGCAGAGACCGCGCAGATGCCTGCGGTGTCCCCTACCCGCAAGGTCGACTAGCCAATCCGCAGGCAATAAAAAACCCCGAGGTGCCTGGCACACTCGGGGTTTTCCGTATTTGGCGGAGAGATAGGGATTTGAACCCTAGGAGCCATTGCTGACTCAACGGATTTCGAATCCGTCCCGTTCGACCACTCCGGCATCTCTCCAACGCGGCGCATGATACCAGTCATGCGGACAAAAGCGAACAAGCAATTGCAAAAAAAGCTCTGGTATCAGCGGCTTGCGTTTAGAGCGGGACGCCCAGGCGCTGGGCGACCTCTTCGTAGGCCTCGATCACGCCGCCCAGACCCTGGCGGAAGCGATCCTTGTCCATCTTCTTGCGGGTTTCCTTGTCCCACAGGCGGCTGCCATCCGGGCTGAATTCGTCGCCCAGCACGACCTTGCCGTGGAACAGGCCGAATTCCAGCTTGAAGTCCACCAGCAGCAGGCCGGCATCGTCGAACAGCTGCTTGAGGATGTCGTTGATGCGGAAGGTCAGCGCCTTCATCTCGGCCAGCTGGTCGAGGGTGGCCCAGCCAAAGGCCTGGAC
This sequence comes from Pseudomonas sp. PGPPP4, assembly GCF_002256045.1. Classification (NCBI taxonomy): domain Bacteria; kingdom Pseudomonadati; phylum Pseudomonadota; class Gammaproteobacteria; order Pseudomonadales; family Pseudomonadaceae; genus Pseudomonas; species Pseudomonas sp. PGPPP4. Next base: position 294,744 of record NZ_NKID01000005.1, on the reverse strand, counting down.
ATGGCTTTCGTTGACCATGGGGTCGTGCAGCGCATCGTTCTTCAGGAAGAGTTCGAAGGTCGGCGGCGTCAGCTCCAGGCCCTCCTCCACGCCCAGACGGCGCACCAGGCTGCCGGCGGCGAAGTTGCGCACCACGCATTCCACCGGAATCATCTCGAGCTTCTTGACCAGGCATTCGTTGTCGCCCAGCAGTTGCTCGAACTGGGTGGGGATGCCGGCGGCTTCGAGCTTCTGCATGACGAAGGCATTGAACTTGTTGTTCACCATGCCCTTGCGCTCGAGTTGCTCGATGCGCTCGCCATCGAAGGCAGAGGTGTCGTTGCGGAACAACAGGACCAGGCGATCGGGATCGTCGGTGGTGAATACCGACTTGGCCTTGCCACGGTAGAGTTCTGCGCGTTTTTCCATCTTGGACTCCGGTTCGAAGGGCTTGCAGGCTGTGGACGAACGCAGGTGAGACGACCGGTTCGGGACGAGTACAGCCGGGAAGCGCAGTTTACATAGGATCGTGGATCTTTTGGCCGTGCAGCAGCGCCCGACCGCGAAAGAAAAGCCGGTCAGCGCCTCAGGCGATGGCCTGCCACTCCAGCCCCTGCTGCTGATCGGCGATCTGCAGCCAGTCCGCATCGCAACCCAGCACGTTGGTGAAGCAGGCGCGGGCCAGCCAGGGGTTGTTATTCTTCTCGCTCAGGTGGGCGAGCACCAGATGCTGCAGTCCAGGACAGGCCAGCTCCATCACCAGCTCGGCCGATTGGCGGTTGTTGAGGTGACCACGCACCCCACCGACCCGTGCCTTGAGGTGATAGGGATAAGGGCCCGCGGCGAGCATGTTGCTGTCGTGATTGGCTTCGATCACCAGGGCATCCAGGCCACGGTAATGCGCCAGCACCCCGGGGGTGGCCTCGCCGAGATCGGTGAGCACGCCCAGGCGCTTGCGGCCATCGTCGAAGACGAACTGGGTCGGCTCCAGGGCGTCATGAGACACCTGCACCACGGTCACTTCCAGCGCATCCAGCACCAGCCGTTCGCCGTCCACCAGCAGGCCCTGGGCGGCCACCGGCTTGCGCAGGCCACGCCCGGTGCCGGCGCTGTAATAGACCGGCACCCCGTGCTTGCGCGCCAGGAGCTCGACGCCCTGCACGTGATCGGAGTGTTCGTGGGTGACCAGGACGGCGTCCAGCTGGGCAGGTACCACGCCCAGCCGGGCCAGACGACGTTCGGCTTCCCGCAGGGAGAAGCCGCAGTCGATCAGCACATAGCTGTTATGGCTGTGCACCAGGGTCGAGTTGCCCCGACTGCCGCTGCCCAGGATTGCGAAGCGCATACTGCATGCTCGTCTGAAGCTTTTTCAGCACGCCTTCGGCGATGTCCTGGGGTGCTGCGGTGTTGATGGTCTTGTCCAGGGTGACCTGGACGGTGTTGCCTACCGAGGTGAGGCGCACCTGGAAGCGCCGTGCGCGGGCGTCTTCCTCTTCCTTGGTCTCGCCCTTGCCGAACATGCGGCCGAAGAAGCCCGGCTTGCGCTCTTCGGGCTTCTGCGCGCCTTCGGCGATGTTCACGTAGTAGACGCCCAGGCTGCGATCCATGTCGTCGACGCGGATGTCTGCGCCTTCGATGGCGCGACCCACGCTGGACCAGGCGCGATTCAGATCGCTTTCCAGCACCAGCATGGGCACGCCGCTGCCGTCGACCTCGTAGGTCACGCGCTCGGGGGTGTCGTAGCCACCAGCGGCCAGCAGCGAGACCGAGCCACTGCCCTGCTCGCTGCGGTCCAGGCCGGCCAGCACCTGATTCAGCAGGGCGTCATCGAGCGCCGAGCTGTTCTGGCTGCTGGACCAGGACGGCTCGCTGGAGCTGCCCTGGCTGCGGGTCTGGGTCTGGATGAAGATTTCGCTGCTGCCCGATTGCACGCCCGGCTCGATGCGCAGGCGGGTGCGCAGCTCGTTGCCCGGCTGCAGGCGGCCGTTGGTGCTCAGGCTGCGGGCCAGTGGCGTCGACAACTCGGTGGGCGCCTGCCAGGCGGTGATGATCTCGCCGGTCTGCGGGCGCTCTTCGGCGATGCGGAAGCCGTTGTCGGTCAGGTACTGGCGGGCCACCGGCCAGACGCTGGCGGGGACCTTCTGGGCGGCCAGCCAGCGGGCATTGCCGCTGCGCTGCACGCTGAACTGCTCGTTACCGCTACCCTGGACGGCCAGCGCCTGGGGTTTCGGCACTTCGAAGCCATAGGAGCGATTCTGGGTATCGGCCACGTTGGCCGGGATCGGCAGCAGCGGATCCATCGGCTTGGCCTGGACATCGGTCGGCACCTGCATCAGGCCGGTTTCGCGGGCTTCGAGATAGTCATTGCCGCGATCGCGGAAATAACCATGCTCGCCCCACACCCAGCTGCAGCCACTGGCGGTGGCCACGGCCAGACCCAGCGTCGTCAAACCCAGAACACGTTTCATCGACTGCTTCCTAATCACGCCAGCACTCCCGCCTGACGCAGGGCCTGACGTACCACTTCGTGGCAGCGCGAGCTCAGCCAGGTCAGTGGCAGGCGGATACCGGCGTCGATCATGCCCATTTCATGCAGGGCCCACTTCACCGGGATCGGATTCGATTCGATGAACAGATTCTTGTGCAGCGGCATCAGCTGTTCGTTCAGCGCGCGTGCGGTGTCGGCATCGCCCCGCATGGCGGCGGCGCAGAGTTCGCTCATGGCGCGCGGCGCGACGTTGGCGGTCACCGAGATGTTGCCCTTGCCGCCCAGCAGCATGAGTTCGGCGGCGGTGGCGTCATCGCCCGAGTAGACCAGGAAGTCCTTGCCGACACGGGAAAGAATGTCACGGGCGCGGGTCAGGTCACCGGTGGCTTCCTTGATGCCGATGATGTTCGGCACCTTGGCCAGGCGCTCGACGGTCTCGGCCAGCATGTCGCAGGCGGTGCGGCCCGGCACGTTGTAGAGGATCTGCGGGATGGCGACGGTTTCGGCGATCATGCGGAAGTGCTGGTACAGCCCTTCCTGGGTCGGCTTGTTGTAGTAGGGCACGACCAGCAGACAGGCGTCGGCGCCCGCGTCCTTGGCGGCGCGGGTCAGGTCGATGGCCTCACGGGTGGAATTGCCACCGGTGCCGGCGATGACCGGGATGCGGCCCTTGACCTGCTCGACCACATGACGGATCACGGCAACGTGCTCGTCGACGTCGACCGTGGCGGATTCACCCGAGGTGCCCACCGCGACGATGGCGTCGGTGCCTTCGGCGAGATGGAAGTCCACCAGCTTGGTCAGGTTGTCCCAGTCGATACGCCCCTGGGCGTCCATAGGGGTGACCAGCGCCACCATGCTCCCCGCAATCATGCAACCGCTCCTGCCGGAAAAAGAGAGCGGTAATGGTACTGACGCCTCTGCGCCAGCACAAGCAACGCGCCCCCAACGGGCATTCCCCCCGCGAGCGCTTTTCGCTACCCTTTCGCCTTTGTCAGTCTGTATCTCCCTCCTGCCAGGAACCCTAATGTCCGCTACCCCCCCGATTCGCGAACAATTTCTCGTCATCAGCGCGCTGGGCGCCAACCCCATGGAGCTGACCAACGTGCTCTACCGCAGCTGCATGGACAACCGCTGCGCGGTGGTCAGCAGCCGGCTGAGCCGGCACGGGGAATACAGCGCGTTGATCCTGCAGGTCTCCGGCAACTGGGACGGCCTGGCGCGCCTCGAAGGCGGCCTCGCCGGCCTCGGCAAGCGTCACGGCTTCACCGTCGGCGTCACCCGCAGCGCCGCCCTGGAGAATCGTCCCCAGGCCCTGCCGTACGTCGTCTATGTCAGCGCCGCCTATCGCCCGGACATCCTCAACGAGCTCTGCCAGTTCTTCGCCGACCACAAGATCGAAGTGGAGAACCTGGTCTGCGATTCCTACCAGGCGCCCCAGACCGGCGGCACCATGCTCAACGCCACCATCACCGTGACCCTGCCTGCCGGTACCCAGATCAGCTGGCTGCGCGACCAGTTTCTGGATTTCGCCGACGCCCTCAACCTCGATGCCCTGATCGAGCCCTGGCGGCCGCAGAGCAACTGACGGACCCCCCAAGGAGCTGCCCATGAGCGTGACCCTCGACCAACCGCTTGCGGATTTCCAGGCCCAGGCCACCAGCGGCCTCGAGGTCTCACCGGCCAGCCTGCGCGGTCGCCAGGTGGTGCTGTACTTCTATCCCAAGGACAACACCCCCGGTTGCACCACCCAGGGCCAGGGCTTTCGCGATCTGCACGAGCAGTTCCTCGCGGCCGATACCCAGGTCTTCGGCATCAGCCGTGACAGCCTGCGCACCCACGAGAATTTCCGCACCAAGCAGGGCTTTCCCTTCGAGCTGATCAGCGACAAGGACGAGACCCTCTGCCAGCTGTTCGACGTGATGCGGCAGAAGAAGCTCTATGGCAAGGACTACATCGGCGTGGACCGCAGCACCTTCCTCATCGACCGGGAAGGCGTGGTGCGTCAGATCTGGCGTGGCGTGAAGGTCCCCGGGCACGTCGCCGAGGTCCTGGCCGCCGCCCAGGCGCTGAACAAGGCCTGATCAGGCCTTGCGCAGCCAGTAGCGGAAGGTTTCCCCCGCCACCTCCTCGCCCACCAGGGCGTGCCCCGACAGCTTGGCGAAGGTACGGAAGTCGCGTTGCGACCCGGCGTCGGTCGCCACCACGGCCAGCACCTCGCCGGAAGACAGGCGGTTGAGTTCCAGCTTGGCCTTGAGCAGCGGCATGGGGCAGCTCAGGCCGCTGGCGTCCAGCTGGGCGGTCACCGCACCGGTGTAGGGTTGGCTCAGATCGGCCATGAGATTCTCCATTGGGGCTAGGTCAGTGCCCGGGTTTGCTAGGCACCCAGACGGCGGGCCGCTAAAGTAGCCCTTTTGCGGCCACGAGTCTTGCCATGAACGTCCTGCGCCCCGCCCTGCTGTCCCTGGCGCTGCTCGCCGCGCCCCATCTGGCGCAGGGGGCGAACGATCTGCCGTCACTGGGCGATGCCAGCTCTTCGATCGTCTCGCCCGAGCAGGAGTTTCAGATGGGCCGCGCCTGGCTGAGCATGCTGCGCGGCCAGGTCCCGGCCATCAACGATCCGCAACTCAAGCAATTCGTCGAACAGACCGTCTACAAGCTGGCCGAGACCAGCGACCTGCAGGACCACCGCCTGGTCTTCATCCTGATCAAGGATCCCGAGATCAACGCCTTCGCCGCGCCTGGCGGGGTGATCGGGGTCAATGGCGGGTTGTTCCTCAAGTCGGAGACCGAAGCCGAGTACGCGGCGGTCATGGCCCACGAGCTGGGTCACCTCATCCAGCGCCACTTCGCCCGCGGAGTGGAAAACCAGCAGCGCATGCAGTTGCCGCTGATGGCGGCCCTGCTCGCCGGCATCGTGGCAGCCGCGGCAGGCGGCGGCGATGCGGGAATCGCCGCCATCGCCTCGACCCAGGCGGCGGCCATCCAGAGCCAATTGCGCTTTTCCCGGCTCAACGAGCAGGAAGCGGATCGCGTCGGCATCGTCAATCTGGAGCGCGCCGGCTACGATCCGCGCGCCATGCCGGAGATGTTCGGTCGGCTCGCCCGGCAGTATCGCTATGACCGTACCCCGCCGGAATTCCTGCTGACCCACCCGGTCACCGATAGCCGGATCGCCGATACCCAGGCGCGTGCCGAGCGTTTTCCCAAGGGCGGCGTCGAGGATAGCAAGCGCTTCCAGCTGATGAAGGTGCGGGCTCAGATGTATTTCGAGGAAACCGCCGGCCTGCTGGTGAAGCGCTATAGAGCCCAGCTGCAGGAAAACCCGGACAACGACGCGGTCCGCTACGGCCTGGCCATGGGCCTGACCAAGCAGGGCCAGCTCAACGAGGCGCGGGACACCCTGGCGCCGCTGCTGCGCAAGGCGCCGGACGAGATCAGCTACAACCTCGCCCAGGTCGACCTGGACATCACCGCCAATCGCCTGCCCGACGCCCAGAAACGCGTACAGCGACTGCTGGAGCTCTATCCGGACGATCTGGCGGTGAGCCTGGCCCAGGCGGACCTGCTTGGCCGCACCAAGCAGGCCAAGGCCGCCAGCCAACTGCTCGACAAGCTGCTCAAGCAGCGGCCGATCGATCCGGATCTGTGGAATCAGGCGGCGGACGTCCGCGGTCAGGCCGGCGACCTGGTCGGCGTACACCAGGCACGCGCCGAGTACTTCGCCCTCACCGGTGACTACAACCAGGCCATCCAGCAACTGGGCTTCGCCAAGCAGCGCGCCGCCAGCAACTATCAGCTGGCCGCACGGATCGATGCCCGCCAGCAGGAGATGATCGCCCAGCGCAAGCTGAGCGAAGAGATCCTGCGCTAGCGCCCTGGGCCGCGCCTTCAGGCGTTGCCCTTGACCTTCAGCTGCAGCGCCTGGGTGAAGTCGAGCATGCGCTTGAGCGGCTTGACCGCCCGGGGGATGAGCGCCGGATCGACCAGCACCTCGCCGGAGCCGTCGAGCAGGCAGTTGAGGGTGCGCTCCAGGGTGTTCATCGCCATCCACGGGCAGTGCGCGCAGCTGCGGCAGGCGGCGCCGTTGCCGGCGGTGGGCGCCTCGATGAAGGTCTTGTCCGGGCAGGCCTGCTGCATCTTGTAGAAGATGCCGCGATCGGTGGCGACGATGAACTGGCGATTGGGCAGCGTCTGGGCCGCCTTGATCATCTGGCTGGTGGAACCGACATGGTCGGCCAGTTCGATCACCGCCTCGGGCGACTCCGGATGCACCAGGATGGCCGCTTCCGGATAGAGCCGCTTGAGGTCCTCCAGCTGGCTCGCCTTGAATTCCTCGTGGACGATGCAGGAGCCTTCCCAGAGCAGCATGTCGGCACCGGTCTCGCGCTGGATATAGCGACCCAGGTGGCGATCGGGAGCCCAGAGAATGGTCTCGTCGTTGTCCATCAGGTGCTCGACGATGTCCAGCGCGCAGCCGGAGGTGACCACCCAGTCCGCCCGGGCCTTCACCGCGGCCGAGGTGTTGGCGTAGACCACCACGGTGCGCTCGGGATGCTGGTCGCAGAAGGCGGAGAATTCGTCCACCGGGCAGCCCAGGTCCAGGGAGCAGGTGGCTTCCAGGGTCGGCATCAGCACGCGCTTTTCCGGATTGAGGATCTTGGCCGTCTCGCCCATGAACTTGACCCCAGCCACCACCACGGTGGACGCCGGATGACGATTGCCGAAGCGGGCCATCTCCAGGGAGTCGGCGACGCAACCGCCGGTCTCTTCGGCCAGCGCCTGGATCAGCGGATCGGTGTAGTAGTGGGCGAGCAGCACCGCGTTCTGCGCCTTGAGCTCGCGGGCGATGGCGGTCTTGTAGGCCGCGATCTCGTCCGGCCCGAGCGCCTTGGGCTGCTTGGCGGCCAGATGGGCCTGGACCAGGAGACGTTCGGAAATCTGCACCATGGCGGGTACCTGAAAACGGGGGTCGTCAAGGCCGCGCATCATAGCAGCATCCTCGCCGAGTCCCTATGGGCGCCGGCGGCGGCCTGCGCGCCGAGTGGCCATCTGCCGCTAATGTCTGGCAACACTTGGCTTTTCACTTCTGCGGCGGCCATGGGTCCGAGACAGGAACGCCCGGCGAGCGTCTCGCCAGGCCCCGCTGCTGGAGACCTATCGTGCCGCCCCGTTCGACCTCGCGTTCCCGGACCTCCGATCACGATCTCGCTCCCCTCCTCGCTGAACTGCGCGCCCTCCAGGATGCCCTGCACCAGGCCAGCGCGGATCCGCGCCTGGATCGCCAGGCGCTCAATCCTGCCTATCTCGCCAGCGCCCAGAACCTGCTCGCCTATCTGGCGTTGCGCGAGGGCGACCTGCACGGCCTGCAGCTGCGCCTGTCCGCCCTGGGGCTGTCGTCGCTGGGGCGTTCCGAAGCCGCGGTGCTGCCGACCGTGGCAACCCTTATCAACACCCTGGAGCGACTGCTCGGCGAGAGCCCGGCGGCCCGCCCCATGGCGCGAGCCGCCAACCCGCTGGCGGATCACGCCCGCATGCTGTTCGGCACTCCCGCCGCCGAGCGGGAGGTGCGCATCATGGTCACCCTGCCGCGCGAGGCCGCGGACAACTATTCGCTGGTGCGGGATCTGCTCGCGGCGCATATGGATTGCGTGCGCATCAACTGCGCCCACGACGAACCGGCCAGCTGGAAACGGATGATCGAGCACGTGCGCCGGGCCAGCGCGGAGCTGGACCGGCCCTGCAAGGTGTTCATGGACCTACCGGGCCCCAAGCTGCGTACCGGACCCATCGCCACGGGCGCGGCGGTGCAGAAGGTGAAACCCGAACGCGATGCCCAGGGCCGTGTCTGCCAGCCGGCGCGGATCTGGCTGACCGGCCGTCGCCAGCCGCGACCGGCGCCCTCTCCGGCCGCCGCCAGTCTCCAGGTGGGCGAACGCTGGCTGAAAGATCTGCAGCCGGGCGACCGCATCCGCCTGGTGGACACCCGGCAGGCGCAGCGACGCTGGACGGTGGTCGAGGTCGGCGACCGCGGTTGCTGGGCGGAGGCGAGCAAGACCGCCTACCTCGCGCCCGGATTGCGCCTGAGCGTCGCGCGCGAGGGGCGCAAGAGACACAGCCGCATCGGCGACTTCGCCCCGCAGCCGGGTGCCCTGCGCCTCGCCGAGGACGACCTGCTCATCCTGACCGCCGACCAGACCCCCGGCCGACCCGCCAGCCAGGACAGTGGCGGTCGCCTGCTGACACCCGCCACCCTGGGCTGCACCCTGCCCCAGGTGTTCGCCGACGTGCGCGGTGGCGAGCCGGTCTGGTTCGACGACGGCAAGATCGGCGGGGTGATCGAAGGCGCCGATCAGGATGCGCTGCACATCCGCATCACCCAGGCGCCGGGCGGCGTCAAGCTCAAGGGCGACAAGGGCATCAACTTTCCCCAGAGCAACCTGCGGCTGGCAGCGCTGGGCGAACAGGACCTCGCGGCCCTGGCCTTTGCCGCCGAGCATGCCGACGCCATCGAGATGTCCTTCGTCAACAGCGCCGACGACGTCCGGGCGCTGCTCGCGGAACTCGAGCGCCTGCGGGCCGAGCACCTGGGTGTGGTACTGAAGATCGAGACCCGCCGCGGTTTCGACAACCTTCCCGCACTGCTGCTGGCCGGCATGCGGCGCGGCGGCTTCGGCGTGATGATCGCCCGCGGCGACCTGGCGGTGGAAGGCGGCTTCGAGCGCCTGGCGGCGCTGCAGGAAGACATCCTCTGCCTGTGCGAGGCGGCCCACGTGCCGGTGATCTGGGCGACCCAGGTACTGGAGAATCTGGCCAAGAAGGGTTCGCCTTCACGCGCCGAGATCACCGATGCCGCCACCGGGGTCCGAGCCGAATGCGTGATGCTCAACAAGGGCCCGCACATCCTCAAGGCGGTCGCCACCCTGGATGAATTGCTGGTGCGGATGCAGGGCTACAACAGCAAGAAGCGCCAGATGCTGCGCAAGCTGGAACTGGCCTCGCCCTGGGCGGGCTGATCCGCCCAGGACCGGTCGGGCCTAGAGGACCTGCAGGCGACCCGCTTCCAGGCGCACCCGGGCGCCATAGGGCCAGGCCTGGTTGTCCGGGCCATGGCCGCTGGGCAGGCCGCGATAGAGGGCGATGCCGCGCGGCGCCAGCCATTCGGCGAAGATCTCTTCCAGCGACTGCTCGACGTTACGCGCCGGGCAGTCGGTGAAGGTGCCCAGGCAGACCGCGCCGATGCGGTGCTCGGTGAGGTTGCCGAGCAACTGGCAGAGGCTCCGCTCCAGTCGATAGTAGGGCTCGCCGACGTCTTCCAGCATGAGGATGGCGCCGTCATGGGGACGCAGCGCCGCGGCGGTACCGACCACGCTGGCCAGGGTGGTCAGGTTGCCGCCGATCAGTTCGCCGGCAGGCACCTGCGCCGGACCGGCGAGGCGCTCCAGCTGCCAGGCCGGACGGCCACCGGCGCACAGCTCCAGGACCGATTCCAGCGAACGGGTCCGGGCCGCCTGGGTGGCCGGATCCTCGTCGCGGCGCCCCCAATCCAGGGCGCCAGGACCATGGATGGCGGTGAGACCGCGGCGATGGAAGGCTTCCAGCAGCACCGTCAGGTCGGAATAGCCGATCAGCGGCCGGCCCTTGCTGCTGGACAGGCGCGACCAGTCCAGCCACGGCAACAGCTGCGCGGAGCCGTACCCCCCGCGCAGGCACCAGACCGCATCCACGTCCGCCTGGCTGAAAGCCCAGTGCAGATCCGCGGCCCGCTCCTCGGCGGTGCCGGCGAGATAGCGATGACGCTTGAGCGCCTGTTCGCCCAGGACCGCCTCGATGCCGGCACCCTGCAGCTGCCCGATCGCCGCCGTGACCAGCTCCTGCTTGACCGCACCTGCCGGACTGACCAGCGCCACACGCCGCACGGGATTCATTCCAGCACCTCCACCGGCATGCCAGCCTCGATGACGCCGCGCCCCAGGGGGATGACGTTCATGCCGAACAGCATGCGATTGTCCTGGAAGCGGTATTCGCGCAGGGCGGTCAGTGGCTGCCGATCCGGATCCTTTTCGCCGGTCACCGGATCCTGGGTGATGACGATGCAGCGCGAGCAGGGACAGGCGACGGCGAAATCCACCGTGCCGATGCGCAGGCGCTTCCAGCCGTCCTCGGCATAGGCCGCGGTGCCGTCCACCACCAGATTCGGCCGAAAGCGCAGCATTTCCAGCGGTTTGCCCACCCGCTCAACCAGATCGGCCAGGGAGGCCTCGCTGGTCAGCAGCAGGGGAAAGCCGTCGGCGAAGTGGACCTTCTGCCCCGGCTCGGCGAAATCGGTATTGATCTGGCGTGCATGGCTTTCGGCGATGTGCACCAGGCGGCAGCGGCGCCCGAGGAAGTCGCTCAGCCAGGCATCGGCCTTGGCGGCGACCGGCGCCTGCAGGGTGTCGCGCCAGATGGTCACGCCTAGCTGCTCACCAGTGGCATCGGGCACCGCCACCTCGAGCGGAGTCCGCCCGGGCGCGCTCAGGCGCAGTCGATCGGCGGCCAGCCAGCGCGCCTCGATGTGATTCATCTGCGCCAGCTGGCGCAGGGTCAGGAAGCGACCGGTGTCGGCATCCACCACCATCCAGCGGCGATCCCCCACCAGGCCCAGGGCATCCACCTCGGCCTGGGCGAGGGATTCCACGGCCGTCGACTTGACGGGATAACGATAGAGGGCACTGAGGTGCGACATGGGCGCGGCTTCCTGGCGGCGGACAAAGGCCGCCAGTGTAAGGGAGGCGCCGGAGCGGCGAAACCGCGGGGATCAGCCCTCGGCCAGCGCCAGGCGGCGGCGGACTTCCTCGACCAGCTGATCGGGCTGGAACTTGGAGAGGAAGGCGTTGCAGCCGACCTTCTTCACCATGGCTTCGTTGAAGCTGCCCGACAGCGAGGTGTGCAGCACCACATAGAGGTCGGCGAGGCGCGGATCCTGGCGGATCTCGGTGGTCAGGCGATAGCCGTCCATTTCCGGCATCTCGGCATCGGTCAGCACCATCAGCAGCTTCTCGGTCAGCACCACGCCTTCGTCGGCCCAGGCTTTGAGCTTGCGCAGGGCCTGCAGGCCGTCGGTGGCGACGTGGAATTTCAGATCCAGCTGGACCAGGGTGTCGCGCAGCTGGCCGATGGCGGTGCTGGAGTCGTCCACCAGCAGCACCTCGCGACCGCGGGCCTTGGCCAGCAGCGGATCGGCCAGGCGTTCCTGGGAGACCTTGACGTTGTAGGGGGCGATCTCGGCCAGCACCTTTTCCACGTCGATCACCTCCACCAGGCGGTCTTCGATGCGGGTGATGGCGGTCAGGTAGTGCTGCCGTCCGGCGCCGCCGGGCGGGGCCTGGATGCTGTCCCAGTTGAGGTTGATGATGCGATCGACGCTGCCGACCAGAAAGGCCTGCACCGAGCGGTTGTACTCGGTGACGATGATGGTGCTGTTCTCGTCGGGCGTGATGGGTCGCATGCCGATGGCGGCGGCCAGGTCGATCACCGGCAGGGTCTGGCCACGCAGGTGGACCACGCCGCAGATCATCGGGTGGCGCTTGGGCATCTGGGTCAGGCGCGGCAGCTTGAGGACCTCCTGCACCTTGAACACGTTGATGGCGAACATCTGCCGGCTGGACAGCTGGAACATGAGAATTTCCAGACGATTCTCGCCAACCAGCTGGGTGCGTTGATCGACGGTGTCGAGAATGCCGGCCATGGAAAGTCCACTCCAAAGATAAGTCAGGTCACAGGCTATCGGCGGCTGGCGCCTTTTCTTGAGGCCCGGAAACGGCGAAGCCGCCAGACAGGCGGCTTCGCTCGAATGGCGTCGACTCAGGCGCGTGGCAGGGTCACGCCGCGCTGGCCCTGGTACTTGCCGCCGCGATCCTTGTAGGACACCTCGCAAGCCTCGTCGGATTGCAGGAACAGCATCTGGGCCACGCCCTCGTTGGCGTAGATCTTGGCCGGCAGGGTGGTGGTGTTGGAGAATTCCAGGGTCACGTGCCCTTCCCACTCGGGCTCCAGCGGGGTGACGTTGACGATGATGCCGCAACGGGCATAGGTGCTCTTGCCCAGGCAGATGGTCAGGACGTCACGCGGAATGCGGAAATATTCCACGGTGCGTGCCAGGGCAAAGGAGTTCGGCGGGATGATGCAGACGTCGCTGACCACGTCGACGAAACTCTTGTCGTCGAAGTTCTTGGGATCCACCACCGCCGAATGGATGTTGGTGAACACCTTGAATTCGTTGGCGCAACGCACGTCGTAGCCGTAGCTGGACACCCCGTAGGAGATCACCCGGCTGTCGTCCGCGCCGCGCATCTGGCGCTCGACGAAGGGCTCGATCATGCCGTGCTCCTGGGCCATGCGGCGAATCCACTTGTCCGATTTGATGCTCATGGCAGGTCTGGCTCCGGGGCGAAAAAATTGACCGCGCATTGTAGTGCGGTGTTTCAGAAGTTAACTACACAATTTTGGCGGCGCTTTTTCGACTTGAGCGTCGTTGCCACTCCTCGCCATAGCCTTGCTATGACTCGTCGCGGCGCCTAGCCCAAGCCAAAAAATCACTCGCCAACTCTTGTGCGAACTCCTGAAACACCACACTCGTGGATCGCAGCGCGGTCTCAAAGGCGAACGGACGAAATCAGTCGTCGCTCACGGTGATGGTCGGCATGCCGCCACCGGCCTGACCGCCCTGAGCGATGCGGGCACCGACCTTGCGTGCCAATTCCTGGTAGATCAGCGCGATCTGGCTGTCGGGATCGGCGATGGCGGTGGGCCGTCCAGCGTCGGCCTGCTCGCGGATGGCCATGGCCAGCGGCAGCGAGGCCAGGAGATCTACGCCGTACTGCTCGGCCAGCCGGCTACCGCCGCCTTCGCCGAACAGGTGCTCGGCATGGCCGCAGTTGGAGCAGATGTGCACCGCCATGTTTTCCACCACCCCGAGCACCGGGATGTTGACCTTCTGGAACATCTCCACGCCCTTCTTGGCGTCCAGCAGGGCCAGGTCCTGGGGCGTGGTGACGATCACCGCGCCGGCCACCGGCACCTTCTGCGCCAGGGTCAGCTGGATGTCGCCGGTGCCCGGCGGCATGTCGATCACCAGGTAGTCGAGGTCATTCCAGGCGGTCTGGGTGATCAGCTGGATCAGGGCGCCGGAGACCATGGGGCCGCGCCAGGCCACCGGGGTCTTGTCGTTGGTGAGGAAGGCCATGGACATGACCTCGACGCCATGGGCCTGCAGCGGGATGAACCACTTCTCGTCGCGCACCTCGGGACGGGTGCCCTCGGCGAAGCCGAACATGATGCCCTGGCTGGGACCATAGATGTCGGCGTCCAGCACGCCGACCCGGGCGCCTTCGCGGGCCAGCGCCAGCGCCAGGTTGGCCGCGGTGGTGGACTTGCCCACCCCGCCCTTGCCCGAGGCCACGGCGATGATGTTCTTGACGTTGCCCATGGCTTCCAGCTGCGGCTGGGCGGCGTGGGGCGCGATGATGCAATCGACCTGGATCTCGGCGGTCTCGACCCCGGGGACGTTCTCCAGCGCGGTCTTGAGCACCTGAGCCAGGCCACCCTTGAACAGTCCCGCGGCATAGCCCAGCTCGAAGCGGGCGCGCACCCGGCCACCGTCCAGCGCGAGGTCGCGCAGGGCACCGGCGCTGAGCAGGTCCTGTTCGAGATAGGGATCGTGATACTGGCGCAGCGCGGCCTCGATGGCCTCGCGAGTCGGAGCGGTCATGCAGACTCCCGGAAACAGCGGATAGGAAAGAGAAGCTGCGGCCTATGCTACCCACTGTCCTTGCTAAAGCCTATCCACGCGGCGCTACACTCCTGGCTTTCCCCCACCCGTGGAGCCCTGCGTGAACGCCTCTTCCCTGCACATCAGTTCCACCTTCGACAGCGGCGCCGTCGAGGTGCTGTCCCTGGCCGACCACGCCGACATCCGCCTGCGCATCCGCCCGGACACCGCCTCGCCCTTCACCCAGTGGTTCCATTTCCGTCTCGAGGGCGCCCGCGGCCTGCCCTGCCAGCTGAGCTTCGACAACGCCGGCGAGTGCGCCTATCCCGAAGGTTGGCGCGACTATGGGGTGGTGGCCAGCTATTGCGGCCAGCAGTGGTTCCGCATCCCCAGCCGCTATGACGGCAAGACCCTGAGCTGGACCGTCACCCCGGAGCACGACAGCCTGTTCTTCGCCTATTTCGAGCCCTATCCGGAGAGCCGCCACCTGGCCTTCATGGGCGAAGCCCAGCGGCATCCCGCCGTCCGTCTGGAAACCGTCGGCCGTTCGCTGCTGGGGCGTTCGCTGGACCTGCTGCGCATCGGCACGCCGGGCGCTGGCAAGAAGAACCTCTGGATCATCGCCCGCCAGCACCCCGGCGAGCCCATGGCCGAGTGGTTCGTCGAAGGCCTGCTGCGCCGGCTGCTGGGCCTGGGCGAACACCAGGGCGATCCGGTGGGCGGCAAGCTGCTGGAGCACGCGGTGCTGCACGTGGTGCCGAACATGAATCCCGACGGCTCGGCCCTGGGCAATCTGCGCACCAACGCTGCCGGCGCCAACCTCAACCGGGAATGGCTGGAGCCGGACGAAGGACGCAGTCCCGAGGTGCTGGCGGTACGCCGAGCCATAGCCGCGACCGGCTGCGATCTGTTCCTCGATATCCACGGCGACGAAGCCCTGCCCTATGTCTTCGTCGACGGCTGCAACGGCCTGCCCAATTTCGGCGAGCGCGAGGAAGCCGAGCAACGGGCCTTCCTGCAGCGCTTCCAGCGCGCCAGCCCGGACTTCCAGACCCAGTACGGCTATCCCCGCGGCCACTTCGGCAGCGAGACCCTCAAGCTCGCCACCAAGCACGTCGGTCACACCCATGGCTGCCTGGCGCTGACCCTGGAATTGCCGTTCAAGGACAATGCCAACGATCCCCGTCCGGACGTCGGCTGGAACGGTGCCCGCAGCGCCGCCCTGGGCGCGGCCATGGTCAGTGCCCTGCACTGGCAGCTGGCGGATATCTGAATGCTCGAAGTCTGCTGCGCGTCGGCCAGACGGCGTTGGAAACTGCCTCAGAATGCTCATTTACCCGTCGTAAACTGCGCTTCTTCGGCAATTTCCGCCTTGCCTGGCGCTAGCTCGCAGGACTTCGCGCTTTTCAACGCCCATCCCCACGGATGAAACCGACCGGCCATTTCGCTATGATGGTCGGTCACCTTATCAGCGTCGCGATCCAGCCAAGACCATGACCGAGCCCCGCAAGATTCTCGTCACCAGCGCCCTGCCCTATGCCAACGGCTCCATCCACCTCGGCCACATGGTCGAGTACATCCAGACCGACATCTGGGCGCGCTTCCAGCGGCTGCGCGGCAACCAGTGCCTCTATGTCTGCGCCGACGACGCCCACGGCTCGGCCATCATGCTGCGCGCCGAGCGCGAGGGCATCACGCCCGAACAGCTGATCGACAACGTCAAGCGCGAGCACAGCGCCGATTTCGCCGACTTCGGCGTGGCCTTCGACAACTTCCACTCCACCCATGCGGAAGAGAATCGCGAGCTGTCGCGCGCCATCTACCTGAAGCTGCGCGAAAACGGCCACATCGCCACCCGTCCGGTCACCCAGTATTTCGACCCGGACAAGCAGATGTTCCTGGCCGACCGCTTCATCAAGGGCACCTGCCCCAAGTGCGGCAGCGCCGACCAGTACGGCGACAACTGCGAGAAGTGCGGCGCCACCTATGCGCCCACCGAGCTGAAGGATCCCAAGTCGGCCATCTCCGGCGCGACCCCGGTGCTGCGCGAATCCGAGCACTTCTTCTTCAAGCTCCCCGACTTCACCGACATGCTCAAGGGCTGGACCCGCGGCGGTGCCCTGCAGGAATCGGTGGCCAACAAGATTGCCGAATGGCTGGACGCCGGTCTGCAGGAGTGGGACATCTCCCGGGATGCGCCCTACTTCGGCTTCGAGATTCCCGACGCCCCGGGCAAGTACTTCTATGTTTGGCTGGACGCCCCCATCGGCTACATGGCCAGCTTCAAGAATCTCTGCGATCGCCGCGACGACCTGGATTTCGACGCCTTCTGGAACAAGGACAGCAGCGCCGAGCTGTACCACTTCATCGGCAAGGACATCGTCAACTTCCACGCGCTGTTCTGGCCGGCCATGCTCGCAGGTGCCGGCTACCGCAAGCCGACCGCGCTCAACGTCCACGGCTTCCTGACCGTCGACGGCCAGAAGATGTCCAAGTCCCGCGGTACCTTCATCAAGGCGCGCACCTACCTGGACCACCTCAATCCCGAGTACCTGCGCTACTACTTCGCCGCCAAGCTCTCGCGCCACGTCGAAGACATCGACCTGAACCTCGAGGACTTCGTGCAAAAGGTCAATTCCGACCTGGTGGGCAAGGTGGTCAACATCGCCAGCCGCTGCGCCGGTTTCATCCACAAGGGCAACGCCGGCCTGCTGGTGGACGCCCAGGCCGCACCCGAGCTGGAAGCCGCCTTCCGCGCCGCCGCGCCGAGCATCGCCGAGGCCTACGAGACCCGTGACTTCGGCCGTGCCATGCGCGAGATCATGGCCCTGGCCGACCGCGCCAATGCCTGGATCGCCGACCAGGCGCCCTGGAGCCTGGCCAAGCAGGACGGCAAGCAGGACGAGGTCCAGGCCATCTGCGCCCAGGGCATCGAGCTGTTCCGCCAGCTGGCGATCCTGCTCAAGCCGGTGCTGCCCAACCTGGTCGCCGCGGCCGAGGACTTCCTCAATGTCGCGCCCCTGACCTGGGCAGACCTGGACACGCGCCTGGCCAATCACCAGCTCAATGCCTTCCAGCCCCTGCTCACCCGCATCGAACCCGCCAAGGTGCAGACCATGATCGACGCTTCCAAGGAAGACCTGGCCGCCCAGGCCGCGCCGCAGCCCGCCGGCAACGGCGAACTGACCAAGGCCCCGCTGGCCGAGACCATCGACTTCGACACCTTCGCCAAGGTCGATCTGCGCATCGCCCTGATCGAGAAGGCCGAATTCGTCGAGGGCGCCGACAAGCTGCTGCGCCTGACCCTGGACATCGGCGATGCCAAGCGCAACGTCTTCTCCGGCATCAAGAGCGCCTACCCCGAGCCGAGCCAGCTCGAAGGCCGCCTGACCCTGTACGTCGCCAACCTGGCGCCGCGCAAGATGAAGTTCGGCGTCTCCGAAGGCATGGTGCTGGCCGCCGGCCCCGGCGGCAGCGAGATCCACCTGCTCAGCCCCGACAGCGGCGCCAAGCCCGGCCAGCGGGTGATGTGATAGCGACGGCGCCTTAGAGCCTGTTCAAAGGCTCGCGAGCTAGCGACAAGCAAGGCGAAAATGGCTGAGGAAGCGGAGTTTACAAAGCGTAAATGAGCATTCCGAAGCTATTTTCAACGCAGTTTGGCCGACGCGCAGCCGACTTTGAGCAGGCTCTCAGGGCGCAGTTCTTTCTGTCATGACCATGAACGCCCAAGCCAACCTCATCACCGCCATCGACGCCCTCTTGCCGCAGACCCAGTGCGGCAAGTGCGGCCATCCCGGTTGCCAGCCCTATGCGGCAGGCATTGCCGCGGGCGAAGCGCACAACAAGTGCCCGCCCGGCGGCACGGCTACCATCCTCGAACTCTCGGCCCTGCTCCAGCGCCCGGCGCTGCCCCTGGACTCGCCCTATCCGGTGACACCCAGCCAGCGCGCGGTGATCCGCGAGGCCGACTGCATCGGCTGCACCAAGTGCATCCAGGTCTGTCCCACCGACGCCATCCTTGGCGCAGCCAAGCTGATGCACACGGTCATCGAGAGCGAATGCAGCGGTTGTGAGCTGTGCCTGGCGCCCTGTCCGGTGGACTGCATCGACCTGGTGGCGGTACCGGCCCCGGTCGATCGCCCGGCGGAGCGTCAGCGCGCGCAGTACTACCGCCGCCGCTTCGACGCCCGCCAGGCGCGCCTGCAGCGCGACCGCGAGCGCCAGGAGGCCGAACGCCAGCGGCGGCAGGTGCCTCCCGCGGCCAGTACGCCGACGGAGACGCCGGTCACCACGGACGCTGCGCTCAAGCCCTTGAAGATCGCCGCTGCCATGGCCCGGGTCGCCCTGCAAAAGGCCGAACGGCAACTGGCGCAGTACGGCACACCGGCCCTGGAGGCCCAGGTGCAGCAACTGCGCGAAGCCGCTAAGCAGGCCCAGGTGGCCCTGGACAACGCGCAGCATGGGGCGGCCACCGCCAGGGTACCGGACCTGGCGACGCCAGCCACCGACCCCGCCGTCCTCAAGCAGGCGCGCATCGCCGCCACCCTGGCGCGTGCCCAGCTGACCAAGGCCGAGCGCGCCTTCGGTAGCGCGCCCACCCCCGAGCAGAGCACTCAACTGGCAACCCTGCGTGGCACCGCTCAGCAGGCCGCCCACCGTCTTGCCGCACTGGAAAATGCGACCCGCCCATGAACGCCGCCAAACGCCTGGAGATCTTTCGCCGCCTGCACGAGGACAATCCCGATCCCAAGACGGAACTGGCCTACGCCTCGCCGTTCGAGTTGCTGATCGCGGTGATCCTCTCCGCCCAGGCCACCGATGTCAGCGTCAACAAGGCCACCGCCCGCCTCTATCCGGTGGCCAACACCCCCCAGGCCATCCTGGACCTGGGCGTGGAAGGGCTGTCGGAATACATCAAGACCATCGGCCTCTACAACAGCAAGGCCAAGAACGTCATCGAGACCTGCCGGCTGCTGCTTGAGCGCCATGGCGGCGAGGTGCCCCAGACCCGCGAGGAACTGGAGGCGCTGCCCGGCGTGGGCCGCAAGACCGCCAACGTGGTGCTCAACACCGCCTTCCGCCAGCTCGCCATGGCAGTGGATACCCATATCTTCCGGGTCAGCAACAGAACCAATCTGGCGCCTGGCAAGAACGTGGTGGAAGTCGAGCTCAAGCTGCTCAAGGTGGTGCCCAAGGATTTTCTGCTGGACGCCCACCACTGGCTGATCCTGCACGGCCGCTATGTCTGCCAGGCGCGCAAGCCCCGCTGCGGCAGCTGCCGGATCGAGGATCTCTGCGAATACAAGGCGAAAACCTCTGACGATTGAAAAAGGGCTTACCAAAGCCCTTTGGCGATTGAAAAAATCTTTTTTACCGACCCCGGCTTTGTCGTTATAAGGTGCGCGAAAAGGTCCCGCAGCCCTGTCGATGAGTGCGTGTGACCCTGTCCAGCCTTGCAGGAGTTACCAATGGCCGAAGACAAAAGCGATATCGATGTAGACGATGATTTCGAAGGCGAGGCCGAAGCCCCGGAGACCGTCGAGCCCGTCGTCAGCAAGACCAACCTGACCAAGCGGCGGCTGATTGACGACATGCTCGAAGAGCGCCGTCTGAAGCGGCAGATTTCCGAGTACGACTTCGATCTGTAAGCCATAAAAAACCCCAGCCGAGGCTGGGGTTCCGTCGTGCGGGGCGACCCTTACAGCAGGGTACGGCCCTTGCCTGCGGCGATGCGCATGCGCAGGGCGTTGAGCTTGATGAAGCCCGCCGCGTCCGCCTGATTGTAGGCGCCGCCGTCTTCTTCGAAGGTGGCGATGTTGGCGTCGAACAGCGACTCGTCGGACTTGCGGCCGACGACGATGACGTTGCCCTTGTACAGCTTCAGGCGCACCACGCCGTTCACGTTGGCCTGGGAGGCGTCGATCATCTGCTGCAGCATCAGCCGTTCGGGGCTCCACCAGTAGCCGGTGTAGATCAGGCTGGCGTACTTGGGCATCAGCTCGTCCTTGAGGTGGGCCACCTCGCGGTCGAGGGTGATGGACTCGATGGCGCGGTGGGCCTTGAGCATGATGGTGCCGCCGGGGGTCTCGTAGCAGCCACGGGACTTCATGCCCACATAGCGGTTCTCGACGATGTCCAGGCGACCGATGCCGTTCTCGCCGCCGATGCGGTTCAGTTCGGCCAGTACGGTGGCCGGGCTCAGCTCCTGGCCGTCGAGGGCGACGATGTCACCGTTGCGGTAGGTCAGCTCGAGATAGGTCGGGGTATCCGGCGCGGCTTCCGGCGACTTGGTCCAGCGCCACATGTCTTCTTCGTGCTCGGTCCAGGTGTCTTCCAGCACGCCGCCCTCGTAGGAGATGTGCAGCAGGTTGGCGTCCATGGAGTACGGCGACTTCTTCTTGCCGTGGCGCTCGATCGGGATCTGGTGCTTTTCGGCGTAGTCCATCAGCTTCTCGCGGGACAGCAGGTCCCACTCGCGCCAGGGCGCGATCACCTTGACGCCCGGCTTGAGCGCATAGGCGCCCAGCTCGAAGCGCACCTGGTCGTTGCCCTTGCCGGTGGCGCCGTGGGAGATGGCGTCGGCGCCGGTCTCGTTGGCGATCTCGATCAGGCGCTTGGCGATCAGCGGACGGGCGATGGAGGTACCCAGCAGGTACTCGCCTTCGTAGACGGTGTTGGCACGGAACATCGGGTAGACGAAGTCGCGGACGAATTCTTCGCGCAGGTCGTCGATGTAGATTTCCTTGACGCCCATGGCCTTGGCCTTGGCACGTGCCGGTTCGACTTCCTCGCCCTGGCCGAGGTCAGCGGTGAAGGTCACCACTTCGCAGTTATAGGTATCCTGCAGCCACTTGAGGATCACCGAGGTGTCCAGGCCGCCGGAATACGCCAGGACTACCTTCTTCACATCCGCCATGCCGTTCGCTCCCGTGTGTTGCGTTGAGTCGGAAAGCGACAATTCTACTGGTCGCCTCGCTGCTTTTACAGGGGCGCGACGCACTCTGATGTCTGGGCGACATGCGGTCGGGGCGGGTCAGCCCTTGGGCTTGGCCGGCGGTGCCGGGGTGGGCGCCGGCGATTCGGGCGGATTGGCCGCGGTACTGGTGGCTGGCGCAGCCGGCGGCTCGCCGCTCGGCGGGACCCGCGAGAACACCAGGGTCACCCGGCGGTTGAGCGCGCGATTGGCCTTGCTGGTGTTGGGCGCCACAGGGTACTGCTCGCCAAAGAAGCGCAATTCGATCTGCTCCGCGGCGAAGCCCTTGCTCTTGAGGTACTCCATCACGGCGATGGCGCGCAGCCGCGATTCCTGGCGGTTGTCCAGGCGGGTGCCCTGGTTGTCGCTGTAGCCGGAGACGATGACGTGATTGACCGTCGGATCGGCGTTCAGGTACTCGTCGATGAGGTCGAGCTTGGCCTTGGCGAGGTCGTCGAGGGTATCGCCGCCGCCTGGGAAATTGACCTGGGAATGGCGGATCTGCTCGAAGTTGACCGCCAGCAGCTTCTGGGTGCAGGCCTGGAATTGCTGGTAGGCCGGCTCGAAGCGCACCGGCAGCAGTCGCACCTCGACGCGGTCGTCCAGGGCCCCCGAGCGACTCACCTGGGGCATGCGCCCCTCCATCAGCCCCGCCAGCAACCGCTGCGCCTGTTGCGCGCTGGTGGCCAGCGCCTGCTCGCCCTCCACCACCTTGACCGAGCCGAGGCTGATATCGCCCAGCCCCGGCTTCCAGGGCACCGCCGCCGCCTTCAGGCTGGCGCTGCCCGTCGGCAACCACTGGCCATTGGGCCGCAATTCGAACACCGTGGACTCGCCCGCGCGGCGCAGGAAGCCGCCACTGCCGAAGCGCGGGATGGGCTGCAGCAGGCGACAGGCGAAGATGTCGCCCTCCACCTTCCACTCCACGCTCTCGAGCCGGCTCTGGAAGGTCATCCCCCAGGCCGGCACGGCAAGCAGCAGACAGGAAAGGAAGAGGTAACGCGGGCGCACGTCGAACTCCGGAAAGAAAAAGTACCTGGGGTTCTTATCGGTCGAGGCCGCGGAAAACTTGAGCGCGGTCCCGCCGCACGGGTGCCGGCCACCCCCTTTTCCGGTAGCATTTCCCCACTTTCCCGCAGCCTGGAATCCCGCATGACCGACCGGATCACTCTTGCCCGTCCCGATGACTGGCACATTCACCTGCGCGACGGCGCCGCCCTGCAGCAGACCGTCGCCGACGCCGCCCGGGAATTCGGTCGCGCCATCGTCATGCCCAACCTGGTGCCACCGGTGCGCAATGCCGAGCAGGCCGCCGCCTATCGCGAGCGCATCCTGGCCGCACGCCCGGCCGGCAGCCGCTTCGAGCCGCTGATGGTGCTCTATCTCACCGACCGCACCAGCCCGGAAGACGTCCGCGCCGCCAAGGCCAGCGGCTTCGTGCATGCCGCCAAGCTCTATCCGGCCGGCGCCACCACCAACTCCGATTCCGGCGTGACCTCGCTGGACAACCTCTTCCCGACGCTGGAGGCCATGGCCGAGATCGGCCTGCCGCTGCTGGTGCACGGCGAGGTCACCCACGCCGAGGTGGACGTCTTCGACCGCGAGAAGAAATTCATCGACGAGCACCTGGTGCGCATCGTCCAGCGCTTTCCGACGCTCAAGGTGGTGTTCGAGCACATCACCACCGGCGACGCCGCCGCCTTCGTGCGCGAGGCCCCGGCCAACGTCGGCGCCACCATCACCGTCCACCACCTGCTGTACAACCGCAACCACATGCTGGTGGGCGGGATCCGGCCGCACTTCTATTGCCTGCCGATCCTCAAGCGCAACACCCACCAGAGCGCCCTGCTGGACGCCGCCACCAGCGGCAATCCCAAGTTCTTCCTGGGCACCGATTCGGCGCCCCACGCGCGGCACGCCAAGGAAGCGGCTTGCGGCTGCGCCGGCTGCTATACCGCCTATGGCGCCCTGGAGCTCTATGCCGAGGCCTTCGAAAGCCGCAATGCCCTCGACCGCCTGGAAGGCTTCGCCAGCCACTTCGGTGCCGATTTCTACGGCCTGCCACGCAACACCGAAACCGTCACCCTGGTGCGCGAGGACTGGCAGGCGCCGGCTTCCCTGCCCTTCGGTGACCACGAGGTGATTCCGCTGCGCGCCGGCGAAACCCTGCGCTGGCGCCTGGAGGTGGGCGCATGAGCATGGACGAGACCTTCAGCGACGAACTGGACGCCAGCCAGCCGATGTCCGACTCGCGCATCCCCATGGCCCGTCGCTTCCGCGGCTACCTGCCGGTGGTGGTGGATGTCGAGACCGGCGGCTTCAACGCCGCCACCGATGCCCTGCTGGAAATCGCCGCCACCACCGTGGCCATGGACGAGGAAGGCGTGCTCTATCCGGATCACACCTACTTCTTTCGCGTCGAACCCTTCGCCGGCGCCAACATCGAGGCGGCGGCCCTGGAATTCACCGGCATCAAGCTCGACCATCCGCTGCGCATGGCGGTGGGTGAAGAGCAGGCGCTCAGCGAGATCTTCAAGGGCGTGCGCAAGTCGCTCAAGTCCAGCGGCTGCAAGAGGGCCATCCTGGTCGGCCACAACAGCAGCTTCGACCTGGGCTTCCTCAATGCCGCGGTGCTGCGCTGCGGCCTGAAGCGCAATCCCTTCCACCCCTTCTCCAGCTTCGATACTGCGACCCTCGCCGGCCTGGCCTATGGCCAGACGGTGCTGGCCAAGGCCTGTCAGGCGGCCGGCATCGAATTCGATAACCGCGAAGCCCACTCGGCCCGCTACGACACCGAGAAGACCGCCGAGCTGTTCTGCGGCATCGTCAATCGCTGGCGGGAGATGGGCGGCTGGGTCGATCTCGACTGACCGTCCGTCGCCGATCCTGCCTTTGATGAGATTTTGCCGCCTACAACTTTGACAATCATTCTCATTGTCATTAGCTTTGGCGGCACCTCCACTCATACAGCAGGCGATCCATGTACGTGTGTCTTTGCCGTGGCGTGACCGACAAGCAGATCCGTGAAGCCATCTACGAGGGCTGCTGCAGTTATCGGGAAGTTCGGGAAAGCACCGGTTGCGCCACCCAGTGCGGCAAGTGCGCCTGCCTGGCCAAGCAGGTGGTCAAGGAAACCCTCGGCGAACTGCACGGCGCCCAGCAGCTCGCCTACGCGCTGGACGTGCCGCGCGCCTGAGCGCAAGCCCTGTAAAAAAAGCCGGACCCAGGGTCCGGCTTTTTTATTGTCTAATCAAACGCTTACGGAAAGGATGGAAAAGCTTCCGATTACCGTTCGATTTTCGTCGATTTTTCAACAACTTAAGCTTTTGACAAAGGGCTGTTCCGCGCTCAGACTGCCGGCAATCCCACCCCATTCGCAGGTCCAGCCATGAAAGGCGATATCACCGTCATCCAGCATTTGAACAAGATCCTCGGCAACGAACTGGTGGCCATCAACCAGTACTTCCTGCATTCGCGGATGTACAACGACTGGGGTATCCGCAAACTCGGCCATCACGAGTACAAGGAATCCATCGACGAGATGAAGCACGCCGATCGCCTGATCGAGCGCATCCTGTTCCTGGAAGGCCTGCCCAACCTGCAGGATCTGGGCAAGCTGATGATCGGCGAGAACACCCAGGAGATGATCCAGTGCGACCTGCGCCTGGAAATCAGCGCCGTGGCCGACCTGCGTGAAGCCATCACCTACTGCGAAAGCGTGCGGGACTACGTCAGCCGCGACATGCTCAAGGACATTCTCGAATCCGAGGAAGAGCACATCGACTGGCTGGAAACCCAGCTGAGCCTCATCGCCAGCGTCGGGATCGAGAACTACATCCAGTCGCAGATGCACGACGACGATTGATCGGGCAGACGCCCACAAAAAAGCCCGCACATTGCGGGCTTTTTCTATGCACCAGGGACTCAGGCGTCCTTGGTTTCCACGGCTTGCTTGATCAGGGTCTGCAATTCGCCCTTCTCATAGAGTTCGGCGAGGATGTCGCTGCCGCCGACCAGTTCACCGCCGACCCACAGCTGGGGGAAGGTCGGCCAGTTGGCGTACTTGGGCAGATTGGCGCGGATTTCCGGATTCTGCAGGATGTCGACGTAGGCGAATTTCTCGCCACAGGCCATCAGCACCTGAGCAGCACGGGAAGAGAAGCCGCACTGAGGCGCGTTCGGCGAACCCTTCATGTAGAGCAGCACGGGATTGTTGGCAATCTGGTCTTTGATGGTATCGATGATGTCCACGATGCACCTCGCTAATACGGTGGGACGATTGTAACGGAAAGGCCGGTGGAACGCCGGGATTTCCGCGACGTCCAGCCCGTGACAGGCGCGGCTCGACCTGGCAATCGACCACGTTCCGACCCGGCCGTTCGCCAGCACCCTGACCATCCGGAGCGGTGCCAGGCAAAACTTTGGCGCCGGGGCCGTGGTCAGGTTAAGGGTAGGCGCCGCTCGGTGCGCCTGATCCAAGACCCAGGAGAACTCCATGAGCCTGTTCAGCAAGATCCTCTCGAAGCTCGGCATTGGTGAAGCCCATGCGGATACCCCCGCCGCAGCGCCCACCACCGGCGCGACCGATACCGCCGCACCCGCCGGCAGCCCGGCCGCCCCGACCGGCGCCACCCCCATGAGCCAGGTGGACGTCGCCGCCAAGCTTGACGGTCTGGCCGCCCAGAAAGGCGAACAGCTCAACTGGAAGACCTCCATCGTCGACCTGCTCAAGCTGCTCGACCTGGACAGCAGCCTGACCGCCCGCCAGGAGCTGGCCAAGGAACTGAACTGCCCCGCCGACAAGATGGGCGATTCCGCCCAGATGAACATGTGGCTGCACAAGGCCGTTCTGCAGAAGCTGGCCGACAACGGCGGCAATGTCCCCGCCGACCTGCTGTAAGGCACCGCCCCTCCGCTACCCCGTCTCAGGCTAGCCGCCCGAAAAGAAGGGCCTAGCCTGGGATGGTGGTAAAATGCGACATGAACTTATACCATTTCGCCTTTGGTCTTTCCGCCGTTTGAAACGGCATGCTCTCAGGTTCGCCGCGCCCTCCATGGACGGCCGTTACCGGGACGGGACGCTAGGGTAACGAAATGACGGTTCGCCACTTTCTTTCTTTCATGGACTGTTCCCCCGAGGAACTCCGGCAACTCATCGCACGCGGCATCGAGCTCAAGGCCCTGCGCAACCGGGGCGTGCTGCATGAGCCCCTGCGCAATCGCGTCCTGGGCATGATCTTCGAAAAGGCCTCCACCCGCACCCGCCTCTCCTTCGAGGCGGGCATGATCCAGCTCGGTGGCCAGGCGATCTTCCTCTCCTCCCGGGACACCCAGCTCGGCCGCGGCGAACCCGTCCCGGACAGCGCTCGCGTCATGTCGAGCATGCTCGACGGCGTGATGATCCGCACCTATGCCCACGAGATGCTGACCACCTTCGCCGCCCATTCCCAGGTGCCGGTGATCAATGGCCTGTCGGACGATCTGCACCCCTGCCAGCTGCTGGCCGACATGCAGACCTTCTTCGAACACCGCGGCGATATCCGTGGCAAGACCGTGGCCTGGATCGGCGACGGCAACAACATGTGCAACAGCTATATCGAAGCGGCCGAACAACTCGACTTCAATCTGCGCATCGCCTGCCCGGAAGGCTACGAGCCCAACCCGCGCTTTCTCGAGCGTGCCGGCGAACGCGTCCGGGTGACCCGGGATCCGCGCGAGGCCGTGGCTCAGGCACACCTGGTCAGCACCGACGTCTGGACCTCCATGGGCCAGGAAGAGGAAACCCGCCTGCGCCTGGCGGCCTTCAAGCCCTACCAGGTCACCGCCGAGTTGCTCGATGGCGCCGCACCGGATGTGCTCTTCATGCATTGCCTGCCGGCGCACCGCGGCGAAGAGATCAGCCATACCCTGCTGGACGACCCGCGCGCCGTGGTCTGGGACGAAGCGGAAAATCGCCTGCATGCCCAGAAAGCGCTGCTCGAATTCCTCATCAAGCCGCCGCTACACGCCTGATCCGGAGCAAGAGACCTCGGCAGCACCCGCCGCCGAGGTCTCCCCATCACAGCAGCAACTGCCCGCGCATGACCGTTACCGCGCGCCCGGCGATGCTGACCCTATCCCCTTCCAGCCGACACCTGAGCTGCCCGCCCCGCGCCGAAAGCTGCTGGGCGGTGAGCATCCGCTTGGCCAGTCGCCGCGACCAGTAGGGAATCAGGCTGCAGTGCGCCGAACCGGTGACGGGATCCTCGTCCACGCCCACCGCCGGGGCGAAGAAGCGCGACACGAAGTCGACCTCCTGGCCTCGCGCGGTCACGATGACGCCCTGCCAGGGCAGCCGGGCGATGGCCGCCAGATCAGGCTTGCAGTCCCGCACCGCCTGTTCCGACTCCAGCAGCACCAGCAGCTTGTCCGCCGCCAGGGCATCCACCGGCGATACCCGCAAGGCACGCTCCAGTTCGGGGGTCACCCCCAGCTCCGTGGGCACCAGCGCCGGAAAATCCAGCGCCAGCAGGCCATCGCCTTCCCGAAACACCCGCAGGACGCCCGCCTGGCTGATGAACGCCAGGCGGTCACCCACTTCGCCATAGACCTCGAACAGGATGTGCGCCGCGGCCAGGGTGGCATGGCCGCACAGGGGCACCTCGGTCCGCGGGGTAAACCAGCGGATGCGCCAGGTGTCCCCCTCCTGCACCACGAAGGCGGTTTCCGAAAGATTGTGCTCGGTGGCGATCCGCTGCAGCAGCTCGTCGGCTGGCCAGCTCTCCAGGCGGTAGACCGCGGCGGGATTGCCGCGAAAGGGCTGATCGGTGAAGGCATCGACCTGATGAAATTCTAGGGGCATGCGCGCTACCTGAGCAGAAGAAGAAAAACAGCGAGCGTCGCCGTCGCGCGGGCACCAGACCCCTGATGATCCCTGGCCGCGACGGCTACCTCTTGAGACCTGCCAACGGGCCGGTTGTCGCCAGAAGTCCTATGACCAAAATAGCAGGCGGCGTCGCATCGGCAATGAATTGTCGAACGTCGTCACTGTTTTTGCGCTCAGGAGCTTTGACAGTTTTCATATTTGAAATTAGATTTTCGGTTGCGAACAAATGGCTCTCCGGCCACCTATAAATACAACAACCACGAGGCTCCTCCATGAGTACTCTTCTCGCTCCAACGCTACGCGGTCAATGCATCGCCGAATTCCTCGGCACAGCCCTCCTCATCTTTTTCGGTACAGGTTGCGTGGCGGCCGCGAAGGTCGGCGGTGCCACCCTCGGCCTGTGGGAAATCAGCATCATCTGGGGCGTGGGTGTGAGCATGGCGGTCTACCTGTCCGCCGGGGTCTCCGGCGCGCATCTCAGCCCGGCCGTCACCATCGCCCTCTGGTTGTTCGGCGGCTTCGAAAGACGCAAGGTGCCCGCCTACATCCTGGCCCAGGTCGCCGGTGCCTTCTGTGGCGCGGCCCTGGTCTACGGCCTCTACAGCAGCCTGTTTTTCGATTATGAACAAGCCCACAACATGGTCCGCGGCAGCCAGGCGAGCCTGGAGCTGGCCGGCGTCTTCTCCACCTATCCCCATCCTTCCCTGTCGATTGGCCAGGCGTTCCTCGTCGAAGCCGTCATCACCGCGATCCTGCTGGCCATGATCATGGCCCTCACCGACGACGGCAACGGTCTGCCCCGTGGCCCGCTCGCGCCCCTGCTGATCGGCCTGCTGATCGCCGTGATCGGCGGCTCCATGGGCCCGCTGACCGGCTTCGCCATGAACCCGGCCCGGGATTTCGGACCCAAGCTGATGACCTTCTTTGCCGGCTGGGGCGAGATCGCCTTCACCGGTGGCCGTGACATCCCCTACTTCCTGGTGCCCATCTTCGGCCCCATCGTCGGTGCCTGCCTGGGCGCCGCCGGTTACAAGGCGCTGATCTGCCGCCATCTGCCCGGCCTGGCCTCCGGTGCCTGCGACGTTCCGGCCAAGGCCGAGGACAGTGCCCGCACCGAAGTGACCTCCGCCTCCAAAGCGTCCTGATCGCCGCGAATCACAATAAGGAACAAGACCATGACCGACCAGAACAAGCAGTACATCGTCGCGCTCGACCAGGGCACCACCAGCTCGCGCGCCATCGTGCTGGATCGCAACGCCAACGTGGTGACCATCGCCCAGCGCGAATTCGCGCAGATCTATCCGCAGGCCGGCTGGGTCGAGCACGATCCCATGGAGATCTGGGCCACCCAGAGCGCGGTGTTCGTCGAGGCGCTGGCCCAGGCCAGCATCAGCAACGAGCAGATCGCCGCCATCGGCATCACCAACCAGCGCGAGACCGCCATCGTATGGGACAAGACCACCGGTCGCCCCATCTACAACGCCATCGTCTGGCAGAGCCGCCAGAGCACCGCGATCTGCGACCAGCTCAAGCGCGACGGCATGGAAGACCATATCCGCAAGACCACCGGCCTGGTGATCGACCCCTATTTTTCGGGCACCAAGATCAAGTGGATCCTCGACCACGTCGAAGGCAGCCGTGAACGCGCCCGCCGCGGCGAACTGCTGTTCGGCACCGTGGACACCTGGCTGATCTGGAAGATGACCCAGGGTCAGGCCCACGTGACCGACTACACCAACGCCTCGCGCACCCTGCTGTTCGATATCCACAAGCGCGAGTGGGACGCCACCATGCTCGAGGTGCTGGACATCCCGCGCGAGATGCTGCCTGAGGTGAAGTCCTCTTCCGAGGTCTATGGCCAGGCGCACCTGGGCAGCGGCCAGACCACCGGCATTCCCATCGCCGGCATCGCCGGCGACCAGCAGGCGGCCCTGTTCGGCCAGATGTGCGTGGAGCCGGGCCAGGCCAAGAACACCTATGGCACCGGGTGCTTCCTGCTGATGAACACCGGCGAGAAGGCGGTGCAGTCCCAGCACGGCCTGCTGACCACCATCGCCTGCGGTCCCCGCGGCGAGGTCAACTACGCCCTGGAAGGCGCCATCTTCAACGGCGGCTCCACTGTCCAGTGGCTGCGCGACGAACTCAAGGTGATCAACGATTCCCTGGATTCCGAGTACTTCGCCACCAAGGTGACCGACAGCAACGGCGTCTACCTGGTCCCGGCCTTTACCGGCCTGGGCGCGCCCTACTGGGATCCCTATGCCCGCGGCGCGCTGTTCGGCCTGACCCGTGGCGTCAAGGTGGACCACATCATTCGCGCCACCCTGGAATCCATCGCCTTCCAGACCCGCGATGTGCTGGACGCCATGCAGCAGGACGCCGGCGAAGCCCTGAAGTCCCTGCGGGTGGACGGCGGCGCCACCGCCAACAACTTCCTCATGCAGTTCCAGTCGGACGTGCTCGGCACCCGGGTCGAGCGGCCGGAAATGAAGGAGACCACTGCCCTCGGCGCGGCCTATCTGGCCGGTCTCGCCACCGGCTTCTGGAGCAGCCTGGACGAGTTGCGCAGCAAGAGCACCATCGAGCGCGTATTCGAACCGGCCTGTGATCCGACCAAGAGAGACGCCCTGTACAAGGGCTGGAAGAAGGCCGTCGAGCGTACCCGCGGCTGGGCGCTGGACTGAGTCGAATCCGACCGGGAGGCGGCCGGCACTTGCCGGGCCGCTTCCCGCAAGGCTCCCACACGAGGCCGGCGTCTTCCGACGCCGGTCTTGCTTTGCGCGACAAGCGCTTTCCACCTGGATAGAGCTACGGCATCCTCTGTGAATTTACTCGATCACCTCAAGGAAGCCGTAATGAGCCTGGCGCCTCGCCAACAGCAGATTCTCGAACTGGTCCGTGAGCGCGGCTACGTCAGCATCGAAGAGCTGGCCCAGCATTTCTCCGTCACCCCCCAGACGATCCGTCGTGACATCAATCAGCTCGCCGAAGCCGGGCTGCTGCGGCGCTACCACGGGGGCGCCGCCCACGATTCCAGCGTGGAAAACACCGAATACAGCATGAGAGCGGGCCAGATGCGCGAGGAAAAGCGCCTGATCGCCGAAGCCGTGGCCGCGGCCGTGCCCGACCACGCCTCGCTGTTCATCAACATCGGCACCACCACCGAGGCCATCGCCCATGCCCTGCTCGGGCATCGCAGCCTCAAGGTCATCACCAACAACCTGCACGTGGCCAACATCCTCAGCGCCAAGGACGACTTCGACGTGCTGATCGCCAGCGGCAAGGTGCGCAGCGATGGCGGCGTGGTGGGCCAGGCCACGGCCGACTTCATCAAGCAGTTCAAGGTCGACTATGCCCTGGTGGGCATCAGCGGCATCGACGAAGACGGCACCCTGCTGGACTTCGACTACCAGGAGGTCTGCGTCTCCCAGGCCATCATCCATAACGCCCGCCAGGTGTTTCTCGCCGCCGACTCCAGCAAGTTCGGCCGCAACGCCATGATCCGCCTGGGCAGCCTGGAACAGATCGACCAGCTGTTCACGGAGCAGGAGCCCTCTCCCGCCTTCGCACGCTGCCTGCGCGAATGGCAGGTCAAGGTAGAAGTGGCGCGTCCGCGTTGATCCCTCGAGGCGACGACCATTCGTCGCCTCGCCTCTGTCTATATTCGTTTTTTTTCGTTTTAGCGGTCTTAAGCCACAGGCTTGGCTAGAACCTGAGTTTTTGCTGGGCTATTATGTTCGAAACCGAATAATTATGTTCGTTTCACAGGAGGCACTATGGCCCAGGCACCCACTGCAACTCCCCGGACTTACGATCTCGCCGTCATCGGCGGTGGCATCAACGGTGTAGGCATCGCGGCCGATGCAGCCGGTCGGGGTCTGTCGGTGTTTCTCTGTGAACGCGACGACCTGGCGAGCCATACCTCCTCCGCCAGCAGCAAGCTGATCCATGGCGGCCTGCGCTACCTGGAGCATCACGAATTCCGCCTGGTGCGCGAAGCCCTGGCCGAGCGCGAGGTACTGCTGGCCAAGGCGCCCCATATCGTCAAGCCGATGCGCTTCGTCCTGCCCCACCGTCCGCACCTGCGTCCGGCCTGGATGATCCGTGCCGGTCTCTTCCTGTATGACCACCTCGGCAAGCGCGAAAAGCTGCCGGGTTCCCGTGGCCTGAAGTTCGATGCCCAGGGGCCGCTCAAGGCCGAGATCAAGCGCGGCTTCGAATATTCCGATTGCTGGGTGGACGACGCCCGCCTGGTGGTGCTCAACGCCATGCAGGCGCGTGACAAGGGCGCCGACATCGTCACCCGCACCCGCTGCGTCAGCGCCCGGCGCGTCGAAGGTCACTGGGAAGTCGAGGTCGAGGGGCCCCATGGCCGCCAGCAGATCCGCGCCAAGGGCCTGGTCAATGCCGCCGGTCCCTGGGTCGCCAGCTTCATCCGCCAGGACCTGCAGCAGAAGTCGCCCTACGGCATCCGCCTGATCCAGGGCAGCCACGTGATCGTGCCCAAGCTGTACGAAGGCGAGCAGGCCTACATCATGCAGAACGAAGACCGCCGCATCGTCTTCGCCATCCCCTACCTGGGCCAGTACACCATGGTGGGGACCACGGATCGCGAGTACCAGGGCGATCCGGCCAAGGTGACCATCACCGACCAGGAAATCGACTATGTCCTCGGGGTGACCAACGCCCACTTCCGCAAGCAGCTAAGCCGCGACGATGTGCTGCACACCTTCTCCGGCGTGCGCCCGCTGTGCGACGACGAATCGGACAACCCCTCGGCCATCACCCGCGACTACACCCTGTCGCTGGCCGAGGAACAGGGTGCGCCGCTGCTGTCGGTGTTCGGTGGCAAGCTGACCACCTACCGCAAGCTGGCCGAATCGGCCATGGCGCAGCTGCAGCCCTTCTTTCCACAGTTGGGCAACAGCTGGACCGCCTCGTCACCGCTGCCCGGTGGCGAGCACATGACCACGCCCCAGGCGCTCACCCGCGAATTGCTGGACAAGGTCAGCGGCCTGACGCCCGCCCTGGCCCAGCGCTGGGCGACCACCTACGGCAGCCGGGTCTGGACCCTGCTGGGCGATTCGCGCTCCGTGGAAGAGCTGGGCAAGGTGCTAGGCGCCGATCTGCATGTGCGTGAGGTGGAATACCTGCAGCGTCACGAGTGGGTCACTCGCGCCGATGACGTGCTCTGGCGGCGGACCAAGCTGGGCCTGGTGTTCACCGACGCCGAGCGGGCGGCCCTGGAAGACTTCCTGGCGCATTCGGAACCGGCCCAGGCCACCAAGGGCAGCAACGCGGCCTGAGACGCGAGAAGAGCTGTCTCCCGAGCGGGCAATCCGCTCGGGGACGGTCAGAACTCACCCGGCAATCGAACCGGCAAGGACTGGCCAGGGGCGTCAGAGCATAGGCAGCACCATGAAAAGTCTTCATGATGCGCCTTTGTCTCCAGTGTCAGCGCCATGTTCGAACTCCGTCACCTGAAAACCCTGCATGCTCTCCGTGAATCCTCCAGCCTGGTGGAAGCCGCCGAGCGGCTGCACCTGACCCAGTCCGCCCTCTCCCATCAGTTCAAGGAACTGGAAGAACGCCTGGGGACCCCGCTGTTCATCCGCAAGACCAAACCCATTCGCTTCACCAGTGCCGGCCTGCGGCTGCTACAGACCGCGGACGCGGTGTTGCCGCACCTGCGCAGTGCCGAGCGGGACCTGGCGCGTCTGGTCGGGGGTACGGCGGGTCGCCTGCACATGGCCATCGAATGCCACAGCTGCTTCCAGTGGCTGATGCCGACCATCGACCAGTTCCGTGATTCCTGGCCGGAAGTGGAGCTGGACCTGGCCTCCGGCTTTTCCTTCGCGCCCCTGCCAGCGCTGGCCCGGGGCGATCTGGACCTGGTGGTGACGGCCGATCCGGTGGACCTCTCGGGGGTGACCTATGTGCCGCTGTTCACCTACGAGGCCCTGCTCGCGGTAGCCAACCAGCATCCGCTGGCGCAACGGCCCTATATCGTCCCCGAGGATCTCGCTCAGGAAACGCAGATCACCTATCCGGTGGAGCGCGATCGGCTGGATATCTTCACCCGCTTCCTCGATCCGGCCGATGTCGAGCCGCTGTCGGTGCGCACGGCGGAGATGACGGTGATGATGCTGCAGCTGGTGGCCTCGGGGCGTGGCGTCTGCTGCCTGCCCAACTGGGCGATCCACGAGTACAGCTCGCGCGGCTATGTGACCGCGCGGCGACTGGGCGAGAAAGGGCTGTATGCGACGCTCTATGCGGCGATCCGCGAGGACATGCTGGAGGCGCCCTTCATGCAGGATTTCCTGCTGACCGCCAAGGACACCTCCTTCGCCACCCTGGAAGGGGTCAGCAGCGCGCGCTGAGCCGGCGCGCTGCGCGCCAGGGCTTACTTGCTGTTGCCGCCCGGGAAGCCGGCGAACTTCTTGTTGAAGCTGGAGACCCGGCCTTCGACCTTCATCTGGCGCTGCTCACCGGTGTAGATGGGGTGCGAGGCGCTGGATACGTCGAGGCTGATGTAGGGATAGGTCTCGCCTTCGTATTCCTGGGTACGGTCGCTCTCGGCGGTGGAGCGGATCAGGAAGTAGGTGTCCGAGGTGGTGTCGTGGAACAGCACGGGACGGTAGTTGGGATGGATACCGGGTTTCATGAGGCGTCTCCTGCTCTGGGCGCCCGAGACGGGATGTCTCCTGCGCACCGATTAAAGATACATTATAACATATAAAGGTCGTTTTTGCAGCCCCACCTGTGACGGTGACGGCAGCCACGGCCTTTCCAATGGAACCATCCGCCGCGCACGGGGCTCGTAACCTGAGGCCCTGACCGGCGGTACCCCACACTTTCTGAGACCCGCTGTCGGTCGGTGCGTGCGTTCAGGTCCGCGGCGCCAGACAGACGAGCTGTCCGCCCCCTGCCCTGTTCACCCGCACAGCGCCCCTGCATTGGCTTCTCAAGGATGGCGAGAAGTCCACACGCATTGGATGCGCACGCCGGGTTCGGGATTGAACTCACCGCGCCGCATCCCAAGGATTCAAGAGGCACAGCACCATGTGCGGCATCGCCGGAGAGCTTCGTTTCGATCGTCAACCTGCATCCATCAGCGCGGTGGAGCGCATCACCCACCGCCTCGAACAGCGCGGCCCCGACGCCTGGGGTTTCCATAGCCAGGGGCCGGTCGCCCTGGGCCATCGGCGGCTGAAGATCATGGATCTGGCGGAAGCCTCGGGCCAGCCCATGATCGAGCCGGAGCTGGGGCTGTCGATGGTGTTCAACGGCGCCATCTACAACTACCCGGAACTGCGCAGCGAGCTGGAAGCCAAGGGTTACCGCTTCCACTCCGGCGGCGATACCGAGATCCTGCTCAAGGCCTATCACGCCTGGGGCAAGGCCATGTTGCCCAAGCTCAATGGCATGTTCGCCTTCGCCATCTGGGAGCGCGACAGCGGTCGGCTGTTCATCGCCCGGGATCGCCTGGGCATCAAGCCGCTGTACCTGTCCTTTACCGACAAGCGCCTGAGATTCGCCTCCAGCCTGCCCGCGCTGCTGGAGGCCGGTGACATCGACACCCGCATCGATCCGGTCGCCCTCAACCACTACCTGAATTTCCATGCCGTGGTGCCCGCGCCGCGCACCATCCTGCAGGGCGTGCAGAAGTTGCCCCCGGCGACCTGGATGACCGTGGACGCCTCCGGCCAGCAGCACCAGGAAACCTGGTGGACCCTGGACTACGGTCCCCACGAAGACGAGCGTCGCTACACCCTGGACGACTGGGCCGAACGGGTCCTGCATGGCCTCAAGGACGCCGTGGCGATCCGCCAGCGGGCGGCGCGCGAGGTGGGGGTGCTGCTTTCCGGCGGGGTGGATTCCAGTCTGCTGGTCGGCCTGCTGCACGATTCGGGGGTAAAGGACCTGCTGACCTTCTCCATCGGCTTCGAAGATGCCGGCGGCGAGCGCGGCGACGAATTCCAGTATTCCGACCTGATCGCCAATCACTACGGCACCCGCCACCACCAGTTGCGCATCGCCGAGGACGAGATCATCCAGCAGCTGCCGCGCGCTTTCTCGGCCATGAGCGAGCCTATGGTGAGCCACGACTGCATCGCCTTCTATCTGCTGTCGCGGGAGGTCTCCAGGCACTGCAAGGTGGTGCAGAGCGGCCAGGGCGCGGACGAACTCTTCGCCGGCTACCACTGGTATCCCCAGGTGCATGGCGCCGCTGATCCCTTCGCTGCCTACCGCGCCGCCTTCTTCGATCGCGACTATGCCCAGTACGCCGCCACCGTGCAGGCCGGCGTGCGCCTGGAGGAAGACGCCGCCGAGACTTTCGTCCGTCAGCACTTCGCCAAGCCTGGCGCCAGCGCCGGCGTCGACAAGGCCTTGCGCCTGGACAGCACCGTGATGCTGGTGGACGACCCGGTCAAGCGGGTCGACAACATGACCATGGCCTGGGGCCTGGAAGCCCGGGTGCCCTTCCTCGACTATCGCCTGGCCGAACTCTCGGCACGCATCCCCGCCGAATTCAAGCTGGGCGACGGCGGCAAGCAGGTGCTCAAGGCGGCGGCGCGCAAGGTCATTCCCCAGGAAGTCATCGACCGGCCCAAGGGCTATTTCCCGGTGCCGGGCCTCAAGCACCTGGAAGGCAACACCCTGACTTGGGTGCGGGAACTGCTGCTGGATCCCAGCCAGGATCGCGGCCTGTTCGAGACCGCCGAGATCGATCGCCTGCTGACCAATCCGGCCGACCGCATCACCCCCCTGCGCGGTTCCAAGCTCTGGCAACTCGCGGCGCTCAACCTCTGGCTGAGCGAGCACGGACTGTAAGGGCGGAACACCCATGAAAGCGACCAGCTACAACCAGCGCCTCCAGCGCGCCCAGACGCCCTCCTACGAACGGCTGCAGGCGCGTCTGGCGGAAGGCGACCATCCCACCTGCCAGCCGCTCTCCCTGCATTGCGGCTGGGGCCGGCTGCTCATCGGCCATACCTATCCCGACCCCGCCAGCCTGGCCAAGGAACTGCTCACTGAAACGCCCGGCGAGCGCGACATCGCCCTCTATGTGGCCGCACCCCACCAGGTGCTGGCCCAGGCGCCGCAGCAGCTGTTTCTTGACCCCAGCGACACCCTGCGGATCTGGTTCAGCGACTATCGTCCGGCCCGCCGGATCTATCGCGGCTTTCGCATCCGCCGCGCCTGCTCCGCCCAGGACTGGAGCGAGATAAACCGTCTGTACCAGCAGCGCCACATGCTGCCGGTCGACACCGAGCGACTGACCCCGCGGCACAAGGGCGGACCGGTGTACTGGCTGGCGGAGGACGACGACAGCGGCGCCATCATCGGCTCGGTGATGGGGCTCAATCACGTCAAGGCCTTCCAGGATCCGGATGGCGGCTCTTCGCTCTGGTGCCTGGCGGTCTCCCCGGACTGCAGTAGACCCGGTGTCGGCGAGGCGCTGGTGCGCCATCTGATCGAACACTACGCCAGTCGCGGCCTGGCCTTTCTCGACCTGTCGGTGCTGCACGACAACCTGCAGGCCAAGCGACTCTACGACAAGCTGGGGTTCCGGCCGCTGCAGACCTTCGCGATCAAGTGCAAGAACGGCATCAACCAGACGCTGTTCCTCGGTCCCGGGCCGGCGGCCGAACTCAATCCCTATGCGCGCATCATCGTCGACGAAGCCCTGAGACGCGGCATCGAGGTGCAGGTGGATGACGCCGAGGGCGGTCTCTTCACCCTGATCCAGGGCAACCGGCGCATCCGCTGCCGCGAGTCCCTGACCGATCTCACCTCTGCGGTGACCATGACTCTCTGCGCCGACAAGGTGCTGACCAGCCGTACCCTGGCCCGGGCCGGGCTGCGGGTGCCGGAACAGCAACTGGCGGGCAGCGACGACGACAACGCCGCCTTCCTGGAGAAACACGGCGCCCTGGTGGTGAAGCCGGTCAACGGCGAACAGGGCAAGGGCGTGGCGGTGGACATCCGCGACGCCGAGCACCTCGCCGCCGCCATCCAGGCCGCGCGCCGGTATGACGACCGGGTGCTGCTGGAAAGCTTCCATCAAGGTCTCGACCTGCGGGTGGTGGTCATCGGCCACGAGGTAGTGGCCGCCGCCATTCGCCGCCCGGCGGAGATCGTCGGTGACGGCCAGCACAGCGTCAGGGACCTGATCGAAGCCCAGAGTCGCCGGCGCCAGGCCGCCACTGGCGGCGAGTCGCGAATCCCGGTGGATGAGGAAACCGAACGCGCCATCCGCAGCGCCGGCTACGAGTGGGATAGCGTCCTACCGACCGGTACCCACCTGGCCGTGCGCAAGACCGCCAATCTGCACACCGGCGGCATCCTCGAGGACGTCACCGACAGCCTCCATCCGGTGCTGGCCGACGCCGCCGTCCAGGCGGCCCGAGCGCTGGATATCCCGGTCACCGGCATGGACCTGCTGGTGCCCGCCGCCGATGCGCCCGACTACGTCATCATCGAAGCCAACGAGCGGCCGGGCCTGGCCAATCACGAGCCGCACCCCACCGCCGAACGCTTCATCGACCTGCTGTTCCCGCTGTCCCGGGAGGTTCCGCTATGAATCGCTTGCCCGAGCCCGATCTGGATTACCTGCGCAAGGTCCTGCTGGACATGCTGGCGATCCCCAGCCCCACGGGTTTCACCGACACCATCGTCATGTATGTCGCCGAACGCCTCAACGAACTGGACATCCCCTTCGAGCTGACCCGTCGCGGCACCATCCGCGCCACCATCAAGGGGCACAAGGAGAGTCCGGACCGGGCCGTCTCTGCGCACCTGGACACCATTGGCGCCATCGTCCGCGAGATCAAGGACAACGGTCGCCTGGGCCTGGCGGCCGTGGGCCACTGGTCGAGTCGCTTCGCCGAAGGCAGTCGCGTCAGCCTGTTCACCGACGACGGTACCCTGAGAGGCAGCGTGCTGCCGCTGCTGGCGTCCGGCCACGCCTTCAACACCGAGATCGACAAGATGCCGGTGACCTGGGACCACATCGAGCTGCGCCTGGACGCCGTGACCAAGAGTCGCCACGAGACCGAGCAGCTGGGCGTGCAGATCGGCGACTTCGTCGCCTTCGATCCGCTGCCGGAATTCACCGACAGCGGCTACATCAGTTCGCGCCATCTGGACGACAAGGCCGGCGTCGCCGCCCTGCTCACCGCCCTGAAGATGCTCAAGGAAACCGGCCAGACCCCGCCGATCGACTGCCACCCGCTGTTCACCATCACCGAAGAGGTGGGTTCGGGCGCCGCCGGTGCCCTGCCCTGGGACGTCAGCGAATTCGTCGGCATCGACATCGCCCCCGTGGCGCCCGGCCAGCGCTCCGACGAGCACCGCGTCAGCGTGGCCATGCAGGATTCCGCCGGCCCCTACGACTATCACCTGTCACGGCACCTGCTGCGGCTGGCGCAACGCAACGACATCCCGGTGCGCCGCGACCTGTTCCGCTACTACTACAGCGACGCCCACTCGGCGATCAGTTCCGGCCAGGACGTACGGGTCGCCCTGCTGGCCTTTGGCTGCGACGCCACCCACGGCTACGAGCGCACCCATATCGTCAGCCTGGCGGCGCTCAGCCAGTTGCTGACCGGCTACATGCTCAGCCCGCCGGTGTTCGATAGCGATGCCCAGCCGGCCGACAGCTCGCTCGACCGCTTCGGTCACCAGTTGCTGCCAGAAGACACCCAGATGGACAACCAGACGCACCTGCCGCCGCTGGAGGAGGTCGTCGGCGACGGCAGCAAATAGCGTTCGATCAACGCGCCTGGGGTATCCTGGGCGCCTTTTTCCAGGCACCTCTCGATGATCATCCCCCACGACCAGCTCGCTGCCGCCACCCTCGACAACCTGCTGGAAGACTTCGTCACCCGCGACGGCACCGACAACGGTGACGAGACGCCCCTGGCGACCCGGACCCAGCGCGCGCGCCGCGCCCTGGAAACGGGCGAGGCCGTCATCCTCTTCGATCCGGACAGCGCCCTCTGCCAGCTGATGCTGCGCCGCGACGTGCCGCCCGAGCTGCTGGACGACTAGCGC
This sequence comes from Pseudomonas sp. PGPPP4, assembly GCF_002256045.1. Lineage (NCBI taxonomy): Bacteria > Pseudomonadati > Pseudomonadota > Gammaproteobacteria > Pseudomonadales > Pseudomonadaceae > Pseudomonas > Pseudomonas sp. PGPPP4. The sequence goes on along the minus strand of NZ_NKID01000005.1, from coordinate 254,627 downwards.
CTCTCGCGCCCGTCAGGCACTGCCACGCGGCGCCAGCAGGATCACCAGCGCCCCCGCCACGCAGAGCAGACCGCCCGCCAGATCGGCCCAGGTCGGTCGGGTACGCTCGACCAGCGCCAGCCAGCCCAGCGAAGCCACCACATAGATGCCGCCATAGGCGGCATAGGCACGCCCGGCATAGGCCGCCTCGATACGGGTCAGCAACAGGGCGAAGAGCACCAGGCTGGCGAGTCCGGGGGCTATCCACCAGGGACTGCGATCCAGCCGCAGCCAGAGCCAGAAGGCATAGCAGCCGGCGATCTCGCACAGCGCGGCCAGCAGGAACCAAAGATAGTTCAGCATGGGGCCGCGCCGTCTTCCTGGCGATAGGGCAATGCCTCGGCGGCCCGCCGCGCATAGGCCTGGACGCCGTCGCGCTCCTGCTCGAGAAACTCCGCCACCGCCGCTCTCAGGCCCGAATGCACCAAGTAATGCCAGGAACGGGTCAGGGTCGGCTCGAAGCCACGAATCAGCTTGTGCTCGCCCTGGGCGCCGGCATCGAAGCGCTGCAGCCCTTCGGCGATGGCGTATTCGATCCCCTGGTAGAAACAGGTCTCGAAATGCAGCTGATCGAATTCCTGCAGGCAGCCCCAGTAGCGGCCATAGAGGGTGTCGCCGTCCTTGAGATAGAAGGCCATGGCCACCGGCCGGCTGCCCTGGCGGACCAGCACCACCCGGATCGCCGCGGGCAGCCGCTCGGCCAGCAGGCTGAAGAAGGCGCGGGTCAGATAGGGATCCTGGCCACGCACCTCGTAGGTATTGGCATAGCAGGCATAGACGAAATCCCACTCGGCTTCGCTCAGCTCGCTCCCCGTCCGCCATTCGAAGTTCACCCCCAGACCGGCGACCTGGTCGCGCTCCTTGCGCAGCTGCTTGCGCTTGCGCGAGGTCAGGGCAGCCAGGAAATCGCCGTAGTCGCCATAGCCGCGGTTATGCCAGTGGAATTGGCAGCCAAGCCGCGCCAGCCAGCCCTCCCGATCCTCGAGCAGGGCATCGGCCTTGGGATCGGTGAAGTTGACGTGCAGGCTGGAGAGCTCCAGACCGGCCAGGCTGCCGGTGGTGGCGTCCAGCAGGGTCGCGCAGGCGGCGGGATCGCCCAGCAGGCGCGCCCCCTGTACCGGCGAGAAGGGCACCGCGGCCAGCAGCTTGGGATAGTAGTCGATCCCGGCACGGCGGCAGGCATCGGCCCAGGCCCAGTCGAAGACGTATTCGCCATAGGAATGCATCTTGAGGTAGGCCGGCATCGCGGCCCGCAGCTGCCCCTGCTCATCCTTGAGAATCTGGTGCGCCGGTTGCCAGCCGGTCCCCTGCCCCAGGCTGCCACTGTCTTCCAGGGTGGCGAGGAATTCATGGCGCAGAAAGGGCTGGTCGTCCGCCAGCAGCGCGTTCCACTGGGCGGCAGGCACCTGGGCCAAGCTGTAGAGATACTCGACGATCATCCCACTCCCCTTGCTTGGACTCGGCCTACAGGTCTAACACAGATGAGTAGCCGGACGGCTCCTGTGAAAGACTCTGGCGGCCGGCTTTCGTGCGGACGAAAAAAAACCGCCGTGAGGCGGTTTCTTTCGAGTGTGGCGTCCCCTAGGGGACTCGAACCCCTGTTACCGCCGTGAAAGGGCGGTGTCCTAGGCCACTAGACGAAGGGGACGTTACCCTGGTGCAATCCTTGCGGACCGCGAATTTGGTGGAGCTAGACGGGATCGAACCGTCGACCTCTTGCATGCCATGCAAGCGCTCTCCCAGCTGAGCTATAGCCCCGCGTACAACGTCTCGCCACGTCTGGGATACGTGACTGATATGGCGTCCCCTAGGGGACTCGAACCCCTGTTACCGCCGTGAAAGGGCGGTGTCCTAGGCCACTAGACGAAGGGGACGAAACCTTCTACCGATTCCCCCCGAAGGCGAAACCGAAATTTGGTGGAGCTAGACGGGATCGAACCGTCGACCTCTTGCATGCCATGCAAGCGCTCTCCCAGCTGAGCTATAGCCCCGTCGGTCAGGACGGGGCGCATGTTAAGAGGCCCGGCCTCCCCTGTCAACACCAATAAGAAAAAAACCTGCTAGTAACAGACACTTAAGCCGGAAACCGACTAGATCGCCCGGGACAGGGCCGCACGCTGGGCGCGGGCGGCCAGCAGGTAGGTGAACTTGCCGTCGCTGGAGGAGAGCTTGCGCAGGACCTTCTTGTCCAGGGCGCGATAGGCCCCCATCTCCAGCGCCGTACGGCCCGAGCTACCGATCAGCATGCCCGGATTGGCCACCATCAGCCTGGCGGCCTGCTCCACCGCCTTGGCGTAGCTCTTGCGATCGTCGAGATCGTAGTCCCGCAGCGGCAGCAGCATGCGCAGCCATTCGGCCCAGTAGAACTCGAGGAATTCCGACGGCAACACCCGGCCATCCGGGGTCCGCGGCTTGTCGTAGCCGATCTGGCGGGTGAAATAGACCAGGGCGCGGTATGGGTCGTCGGCCATGGCGGAGAGCCCCAGGGTCGGCGGCAGCTGCTCGGGCAGGATGGGCCGGCCCTGGGGATCCTTGAGCCAGGCCTTGCGCTCGTCGAGCAGGCGGATCCAGAAGTCGGCCATGCTCGCGGCGTCGCTGAAATCGTCGGTGACCCTGACCCACACTGGGGTCTCGGGGCCGCCGCCGGGATGCTCCCAGAAGGCGGAAAAGGTGTGGTGGCCGTCGGTGAGATAGAGCTGCCGCCCCGGACCTATGACGACGGTCTTCATTTCATCCGGACAGCTACCTGGCGGCCGTACCCCGAGGGCGTCGCCGGCCGAGCGCAGACTGGTGCTCGGCTGGAAGCCACCACTCAGGTGCTGGCCATTGGCTTCGCAGTAGTCGTCGAACAGCTTGCGCCGGTCGCAGGCGTACTTGCCGAGCTTGTACAGCACCTGGTCGTGGCCGATCGCGGGCTGGGTGGGGCGCAGCTGATGCAGCTGCACCTGGAGCAGGCTTCCTGGCGGCACGGGGTCTTCCTATTTCAAGAGGTCTTCCCAGGTCCGACAACGGTCATCCCGGGAAGACTCCTGCCGTCGATCAGACCTTGCGCAGCACCACGCTGCCGATGGAATAGCCCGCGCCAAAGGAGCTGAGCACCCCCAGGCTGCCGCTGGCCAGATCCTCGTGATGCAGATGCAGCGCGATGACCGAACCGGCCGAGCTGGTGTTGCCGTAGGTATCGAGGATGACCGGCGCCTCCTTGGGCTCGGGTTCGCGACCCAGCAGGCGTTTGACGATGAGCTGATTCATCGCCAGGTTGGCCTGGTGCAGCCAGAAGCGCGAGACCCGCTCGACGGGGATGTCCAGTTCGGCCAGGTGATTGCCGATCAGCTCGGCCACCAGCGGGCAGACCTCCTTGAACACCTTGCGCCCTTCCTGGACGAACAGCTTGTCCGGGTGGGTCATGCCCTCCTCCGCCGCGCGGTTGAGAAAGCCGAAGTTGTTGCGGATGTTGTTGGAGAATTGGGTGAACAACCGGGTGCCGAGGATCTCGAAGCGGTGCGCCGAGGTCGCCTGATCGGCGCGCTCCACCACCAGGGCGGTGGCCGCATCGCCAAAGATGAAATGGCTGTCGCGGTCGCGGAAATTCAGGTGGCCGGTGCAGATCTCTGGATCGATCACCAGCACCGCCCGCGCCTGGCCCAGTTGCACGGCGTTGGCTGCGGTCTGCAGGCCGAAGGTCGCCGAGGAACAGGCGACGTTCATGTCGAAGCCGTAGCCCTGGATACCCAGCGCGGCCTGGACCTCGATGGCCACCGCCGGATAGGGCCGCTGCAGGTTGGAGCAGGCGACGATGACGCCGTCGATGTCGGCGGCCGTCTTTCCGGCCCGTTCCAGGGCTTCACGCGCCGCGGCGACACCCATCTCGCAGAGGATCGAGGGCTCGTCATTGGAACGCTCGGGGATACGCGGCACCATGCGCGCCGGATCGAGGATGCCGGCCTTGTCGACCACATGGCGGCTGCGGATGCCGGAGGCCTTCTCGATGAAGGCGGCGCTGGATTCCGGCTGGGGCGCCAGGCTGCCCTGGGCGATGGCCTCGGCATGCTCGGCATTCCACTGGCCTGCCCACTGGTTGAAGGACGCAACCAGCTCGTCGTTGGAAATGCTTTCGGGCGGCGTATAGAGCCCACTACCGCTGATGACCGCGTGCTGCACGGCTATTCCTCTTGTTGTCGGGATGACGCCGTGCCAGTTTGCCGCAAATCCGGGGTGGACGCCCGTGCAATCTCAGCGCCGATTGGCCGCCTCGGCGGCGCGCAGGACGTCGCTGCCCACTTCGCTTTCGTACTCCTTGATCAGGGGCGCCACCGCCGCGCGCCAGGCCTCGCGCTCGGCAGCCGTCGGCACCAGGATCCTGCTGGTATTGGCCGCCACCACCCGCTCGCGCGCCTTGGCGTTGATGGCTTCGGCATCGCGATTCACCGACTGGGACACCTCGTCGAGAATGGCCTCCAGCTCGCTGCGGATCTCGAAGGGCAGCCCGTTCCAGAAGGTGGTGTTGGTGATGAGCATGTAGGTGAGAAAGCTATGGTTGTCCTCGACGATATAGGGCTGCACGGTATTGATCTTCTGCCCCAGCAGGTTCGACCAGGGATTTTCCGCGCCCTGGACCTTGCCGGTGCGCAGGGCGTCGTAGACCTGGGCAAAGGGCAGCTTGACCGCCTGGGCGCCGAGTTGCTGGTAGTAGGCCGCCAGCACATCGGAGGACTCGACGCGAAAGGCCAGGCCCTTGAGGTCGGCGGGAACGTGAATTTCCCGGGTGGCCGAGAGTTGCCGGCCACCGTTGTTCCAGTAGGCCAGCCCGGTGATGCCATGGGGAGCCAGGCTGCCCAGCAGTTCGCGACTCTTGTCGCGGCGCTGGAAGCGCTTGACCGCCTCGATGTTGTCGAACAGAAAGGGCAGATCGTAGACCCTGAGCGGCTTGGCCAGGGCATTGAGCTTGGAGACCGAGGGTGCCAGCAGCTGGACCTTGTTACTGCGCAGCGCCTCCAGTTCGTCGGCATCGCCCACCAGGCTGGAATTAGGGTAGACCTCGACCTTGACCTTGCCCGCCAGCCGCTCCTGCACCAACTTCTGGAATTGCAGGGCGCCGCGTCCTTTGGGCGTCTCGTCCGTCACCACATGGGCGAACTTGATGACGATGGGTTCGGCCACGGCGAAGGGCATGGCCAGAGCGATAAGCGAGCCGGCCAGGGTGGCGAAAAAGGTCTTGATCATGGGATTCCCTGCGTTGAACGATCCATTGGATCGCATGCGCGACCCCGGTCGCAGTGCGTGCGCGACGCGATTACCTTAGCAGTCGCGGGAACAAAGGCCGGTCAACAGAGGGAAACTGCACGACGAAAGTGCAGGAAAGCCGGATCAGGGGTAGGAACAGCGCCGTCGAAACGGCGCCAAGAATCCATCAGGGCGAGATCGGATCGCTCGCGGGAAAGGTTTCCTCGACGGATTCGTCGAGTTGCTCTTCGCTGACCTCGTCTTCGTCATCGGCGACGGGCGGATCGTTGGGCTGCTGCTGGGCATGGACGGCGTTCATGGCAAATCTCCGGACATGAGGAGTGTGGCAGGGCTGGAAGCCTCCAGCCCTACAGCATTAGTCATGACTATGCAGACGGACGTTCAGCTCGTCGACGATCGGCGCCCAGTCGGCGTCGCCCATGATTTCGTCCTTGAGAAAGGCCTTTTGCGCCGGCGACCAGAAGTCGGCTTCGGACACCTTTACCTCGTCGGGCAGCGGCGAATGGCTGGCGATGAAGTCATCGATGGCAGCCGGATCGGCGTCCAGGCCCAGTTGTTCGAAGAGGGTCGTCAGATCGTGAACGGGAAGTTCCATGGGGGTCTCCAGGCGGTTATCGGTCGTTACGCCAGGCATCTAGAAAGATGCCAGCCTGGAGGGGTTCCCCGGCCTTAATAAATCCTTCAGCGTCGACCCTTAAGGTACGCCCACGTTCCGCCAACCAGGGCCTCCGCCATGTCGCTTCCCGTCTCTTCCATCCAATTCACCGCCGCGCCGCGCCGTATCCTCATCACTGGCGCCACCGGCTTTCTCGGAGGCGCCGTCACCCTGCGCCTGCTGGAGCTGGGCCATGTCGAAGGGCTGAGATTCCTGGTCCGGGCCGCGACCCCCGCGGAAGGACTGGAGCGCCTGCTGCAGAATCTGCGCGTGCATGACGTCGACGAGCGCCTGGCCGCCCTGCTCAGGCCCGAACAGATCCTCTGTGGCGACCTGCTGGACACCCACTGGATCGAAGCCGCCAAGCCGCTCCTGCAGACGCTGGACGAGGTCATCAACTGCGCGGCGGTCGCCTCCTTCTCGCGCAATCCGAAGATCTGGCCGGTCAACGTCGAGGGCACCTTCGCCCTGGCCGAGGCCTGCGCCCAGTCGCGGCGGCTGAAGCGCTTCCTGCACGTCAGCACCGCCATGGCCTGCGGTCCGCAGCGCCAGTCACCGGTCGCCGAGACCTGGGACTTCCCCGAGCCGGAGCAGCAACTGGTGGACTACACCGCCTCCAAGGCGGCCATCGAACTCAAGCTGCGCAACGAGTTGCCGCTGCTGCCGCTGGTGGTGGCGCGCCCCTCCATCGTGGTGGGGCACCGTCGTTCCGGCTGCAAGGCGTCGGGCAGCATCTTCTGGGTGTTCCGCATGGGCTTCGCCCTGGAGCGCTTCACCTGCGGCCTCGACGAGCAGATCGATGTCATTCCGGTGGACTACTGCGCCGAAGCCCTGGTGGAACTGGCGCTCAAGCCCAAGCTGAACTACAGCCTGTATCACATCTCGGCGGGCAATGCGGGCGCCTGTACCTTTGGTGAAATCGACGAGGCCTATGCCGGCGCCATGGGCGACGCCCCGGTGGGCGAGCGCTATCGCCAGGTGGACAGCGCCGATCTCAAGGAACTGGCGGCCGACTTCAACGAACGCATCGGCCCGGCCAATCCGCGGCTGGTGCTGCGGGCGCTCAAGCTGTACGGCGGCTTCGCCGATCTGAACTACCTGTTCGACAACCAGCGGCTGCTCGACGAAGGCATCGCCGCTCCGCCGCGCTTCACCGACTATTTGGATGTCTGCGTGCACTCCTCGCGAGACATCAGCATCCCGGCGCAGATGCAGTGGGACTTCAAGTAAGGCCTATGCCCGGGGCTGGCGTTGGCCAGCCCCGGGCGCTGCTCAGACGGAATCCTTCTCCGGAGAATTCAACCGCGAATCCCGCACGATCTCGCTGACCGAGGCGTAACCCCCGCGGGCATCGCGCAGCATGGTGCGCAGGTTGCCCTCGATGGTGTTGCAGATGGTACCCATAGTGATCTGGTGCCGACTGCGCTGGAAGGGACTCTGCAGATCGGTGCCGACCTTTTCCAGCGCCAGGAACATGAAGCCCACCACGGTGGAAGCCAGCGGTGTGTACCACTCCAGGCTTTCCACCAGGCCGATGGGCATCAGCACGCAGAACAGGAAGACGAACAGCCGCGGGAAGTTGACATAGGGATAGGGCAAGGGCGTGTTGGCGATGCGCTCCATGCCGCCCTGCCAGTTGGACATGTCGACGAAGGTGGCTTCCAGACGCTCCAGGCGGATGCTGTCCAGGCGGCCGGCGCGGTATTCCAGAGCGATCAGACTGGAAGAACCGCTGAGGATGGCGTTGGCGAAGTTGTTGGTCTCCTTGCGCATCGCCCACTCCTCCTTGCCCAGGTAGGTGCGGACTTCCTTGGGCAGCGGATCGCCGCTGAGCTGGCAGGCCAGGCAGCGGACATAGGCGAGATGCCGCTCGATGAGCACCGTCTTGATGGCGTTGAAATGCTCGTCACCATCGTCGATGAGCGTCAGCGCCTGGCGGGCGAAGCTGCGCGAGCTGTTGACCATGCCGCCCCAGAGGGTGCGTGCTTCCCACCAGCGCTGATAGGCACTGGTGTTGCGAAAGCTGGTCAGCACGATCAGTGCCGAGCCGATCAGGGTCAGGGGGATGTTGGGCAGCTGCGCCCGGTGGTCGACGAAGATCATGTAGTCGACGGTGACGGCGATGTCCCACAGCAGCAGCCAGAAAACCGACCAGCCGACGTAGCTGAAGGTTTGCCGAAGGAATGTCAGTTTGCGTTCGAAAAAACCCAAGGTGATAGTCCTTAGCGCGTGAAAGGAAGGATGCAGGCATAGGAACCTGGGGTCGGGGACAGGTTCAAGGCAAGCGTCTAGAGCGCGGATCGCCACCCATTTCACGCAATTGGCCGGTGGCCATTCCGTTTCCGGGTATGAAGAGGACGTCGGTTGCTGGCTGCCAACCTCCAGCTCATAACCCGTGCGCGGAGGCCTTATCGCCCAGCGATATCGACACGTTCACCGAACATCCGCTTTCGGGTGCGGTCCGACGGACACCATGCCCTTCCGGAGCACTGCCATGACCGCCACCCCGCGCGTTCGTCTGGATGTCTGGAGCGATTACGTCTGCCCCTTCTGCTACCTGGAGCTGCCCCAGCTGGCGCGTCTGCAGGAAGAATTCGGCGACCAGCTGGCCATCGAATGGCATGCCTTTGAATTGCGTCCCGAGCCCACGCCCACCCTGGATCCGGCCGGTGACTACCTGCGCCGGACCTGGGATCGCGCCGTCTATCCCATGGCCGCGGAATACGGCATGGTGCTACGGCTGCCGCCCGTGCAACCCCGCAGTCGCCTGGCGCTGGAGGCAGCGGAATTCGCCCGCGAGCAGGATCGCTTCGAAGCCTTCCACCTGGCGGTCTTCCAGGCCTTTTTCGAAGAAGGACGGGATATCGGCGAACTGGACGTGCTGCTCGAGCTGGCGCGTCGCACGGGTCTGGACGGCGAGGCCCTGAAGGCCAGTCTGGCCCGTGGCGACCATACCGACGTCGTGCTGCACGCCGAGGATCGCGCCGAAGCCCTGGGCATCACCGCGGTGCCGACGCTGCTGCTGCGTTCCGCCGGAGCACCCGTCGAAGAGGCTCGCGCCCTGGATGGCGCGGTGCCCTTCGCCCAGTTGGCAGCGGCCGTCAGGGCGCAGCTGGAGGCCGCCGGCGCCTAGTGCTGCGCGGCGCCGGTCAACTCGGGAAACAGCACCTCGGTGAAGCCGAAGCGGGCGAAATCCTGGATGCGCGAGGGGTAGAGCCGCCCGATCAGGTGATCGTATTCGTGCAGCACTACCCGTGCGTGGAAGCCTTCGGCCTCTTGGTCCACCAGGCGACCGTCGCCATCCACCCCTTGATAGCGGATCCGCCGCGGCCGAGGCACCTCGCCGCGCAACCCCGGGATCGACAGGCAGCCTTCCCAGCCCAGCTCCTCGCTGGCGTCCAGCACCTCGATCCGCGGATTGATCAGCACCTGCAGGGGCACCGGCGCCGCCTGGGGATAGCGGACATTGCGCTCGAAGCCGAAGACCATCAGTTGCAGGTCTTCGCCGATCTGCGGCGCCGCGAGGCCCACGCCACCCGCGGCGGCCATGGTGTCGAACATGTCCTGGATCAGCCCCCGCAGCTCGGCCGAACCGAAGCGCTCGGCCGCCACCGGCGGTGCCACCCGCAGCAGGCGGGGATCGCCCATCTTCAAAATGTCACGAATCATGCGAGGATTCCTCCTTTGGCCGGTCCAGCCGCCGGCGATTCGCCAGGAGCTTAAACCAGATGTCTTCCCTACTGCTCGCCAGCGCACTCGGCCTCGGCCTGAGTACCCCCCTTGCCCAGGCCGAGGACGCGGCCCTCGCCGCCCGCCTCGATCCGATCCTGGAGCAGGCCATCGCCCAGCAGCGCATCGTCGGTACCGTGGTCATGGTCGCTCACCAGGGCCGCGTGGTGTATCGGCGCGCCGCCGGTTTCGCCGATCGCGAAGCCCGGCGCCCGATGCAGGAAGACCAGCTGTTTCGCTTCGCCTCCCTGACCAAGCCGCTGGTGGCCGTGACGGCCTTGCGGCTGGCGGACCAGGGCCGCCTGGATCTGCAGGCGCCGGTCAGTCGCTACCTGCCCTACTTCACCCCGAGGCTAGCCGATGGCACCCCGGCCGCGCCGACCCTGGCGCAGCTGCTCAGCCACACCGCCGGCCTGCACTATGGCTTCGGCGAAGACCAGGACGGTCCCTATCACCGCGCCGGGGTTTCCGACGGCCTGGATGGCGTCCCCCTGACCCTGGAAGAAAACCTCCGGCGCCTGGCGGGGGTGCCGCTGGATTTCCAGCCGGGCACCCAGTGGCGCTACTCCCTCGGGCTGGACGTGATGGGCGGCGTGCTGGCGGCCGCCACCGGGCAGCCCCTGCCAGAGGTCGTCCAGCGGGAGGTGGCCGCACCGCTGGGCCTGCACGACCTGAGCTTCCACGTCAGCGATGCCGGGCGCCTGGCCACGGCCTATCGCGACGGCTATCCGCGGCCCGAGCCCATGAGCGAGCCCTATCGGCTGCCCCTGCCCAAGGGCGGCATCCTCTATTCGCCGGCACGCGCCCTTTCCGCGCAGGCCTTCGCCTCGGGCGGCGGTGGCATGCAAGGCAGCGCGGGCGATTATCTCGCCTTTCTGGAAGCGCTCCGCCAGGGGCGGCTGCTCCAGCCGGCCAGCCAACGCCTGTTCATGGAAGACCAGATCCCGGGGTTGCAACGCGACGACGCCCCGGGCTGGGGCTTCAGCCTGGGCGCAGCGGTGCTGCGCGATGCCCGAGTGGCGAAAACCCCGCAGACGCCCGGCACCCTGCAATGGGGCGGCGTCTATGGCAATGCCTGGTTCATTGACCCGGCGCGCGAACTCAGCGTGGTGATCCTCACCAACACGGCGATCGCCGGCATGAGCGGGCCCTTCCCCGACGCCATCCGCGATGCCCTTTACAGGGACTGACTGGCTGAGCATCGACTCGGATCAGCTAGCGGATGTCTCTCCACCAGCATCAGCGCAAGCAGGACGTGATCACGACAACGGGTCGCCCACCCAGGCGGTCGACGGTCTCAGCCAGCAGAACCACCAGGACCAGTGAGAGCCAACGGCTGAACGAGGGGAAGGTGGAATTAGCGTTGGCCAGGGCTTAGTAGAAGCCGCAGTTTTACAAAGTCGTACCTGGAGGTATTGAGCAGCGCTCGTCTAGGGGCGAGCCACACGGCCCGCTGCCTAGCTCGACGGATGCGGCGATATAGGGGTGGCTGGTGAATCCAGGGGGCATACCGCGGTTCAGGACGAGGATGGCGTGCCCGGGTCGGTCGGCTGGCGTGGCGCCGCGTCCGCCTTGCGGCCGGGCTGGAGCTCCAGCAGCAGGGCATCGCGCTCCTGACGCATCTGGGCGAGGCTGGTCTGGGTCCGGGTCAGTTCCTCCTGCAGCCGCTGGGCCTGGGCTTCGGAGGCACGCAATTCGCGATTCTGCGCGCGCAGGCCGGTCACCACCTTGTGCGCCCGGGTCAGCCGCATGACCATGTTGTCCACCTTGAGCTCCAGGGCTTCGCGGTGCGACAGCAATTCCTCGACATAGGGGTCGTCGCTTTTCTTCCACTCGGGATAGTTGGCGTCGTACACCTCTTCCGGGCCCTCGTCGAAGAGGTCGACGTTGCGGTTCACCACCGGGGCGGGACTGGCGGGAAGTGGCGGCGGCGGAGCGTCGGCAGGCGCGCTGTCGACCACCTCGGGAACGGCCGGCGCCGGCTCCTCGTTAGCGCCCTCGGCCTTGGAGGCCGCGTCGCTGGCGACATAGCGCTGCCACAGCAGAAACACCACCAGGGCGATCAGCAGGATATTGCACAGGGTTATCAGGACGAATCCCCAATCCATCAGCTGTGCATGACTCATCTGCCGCTCCGTGCTCTTCCAATGATTGGGCCTGGTTGCCACGCGAAGCCCCTCGCCTACCCTGTCGGCGGCGGCGCCTCGTTCTGCAGCCGATTTGAATACAGCGGGCAGCCTAAAGCATTTCTATCAGCCAAGCGGCACCAGAGCGGAGACAAGTTGTCAGGCACGGGGGTGCGCGCAGTTTTTCAGCGGGCGGCAGAGGCGCTACAGGCTAGGGCCAAGCGGGAAAATCCGGGCGAAAAAAAGCCCGACGCTGGGCGTCAGGCTTGGCAATGGCGGGCGATGTTGGGCTTCGCAGGGCTCAACCCAACCCACGGGACGAGGTAGGTTGGGTTGAGACGGCTCTATCGTCGAAGCCCAACAAGCAGCCCAGTCGGCTCTCCTACGCCAGGCTCTTGCTCACCACCTCGTAGACGTCGCTGGACAGCTCGCCGCTGGCCAGGATGCGCTCCAGCTCGGCGCGCATCAGCGTCTGGCGCGCCGGGCCGTACTTCTTCCAACGGGTCAGGGGCGTCAGCAGTCGCGAGGCGATCTGCGGATTGAGCCGATTGAGGGTGATGATCTGGTCGGCCAGGAAGCGATAGCCGCTGCCGTTCTCGGCGTGGAAATTGACCAGGTTGCTGTTGGCGAAGGCCCCGATCAGCGCGCGTACCTTGTTGGGGTTCTTCAGGGTGAAGACCGGATTCTCCATCAGCGCCTGGACGCGCGGCAGACCGCCCGGCAGGGGGCTGGACGCCTGGACGCTGAGCCAGGTGTCCATGACCAGCGGATCGCTCTTGAACTCTTCGAAGAAGCGCGCCAGGACATCGGCCTTTTCCTGCTCGAAAGCGGAATTGACCAGGGCGCTCAGCGCGGCCAGGCGCTCGGTCATGTTGTCGGCGTTGTCGAATTGCTCCAGGACGGCGTCACGCGCTTCCGGCTCTTCCAGCAGCATCAGATAGCCGAGTGCGGCGTTCTGCAGACTGCGGCGGGCAATATGGTCGGCGCTGGCCTGGTAGGGCGTGGCGCGCGAGGCCTCGCGGGCGCTGCGATAGCGCTGCCAGAGTATGTCGCGCAGGGCCTCGGCGATGGCGCGGCGGGCCTGACGACGGGCACCGTGGATGGCGCCGGGATCGGCCTGCTCGGACAGTTCCACCAGATAGGCTTCGGACGGCAGCGAGAGCATCTCGGCAACCATGGCCGGATCAAGGGACTCGTCCGCCGCCACGGTGCGCAGGGCTTCCACCAGCCGGGTGTCCAGCGACTCGCCGACGATCATGCCCTGCAGCACCTGCACGGCCAGCTGCTGGCCAGCGTCCCAGCGATTGAAGCCGTCGCTGTCGTGCTGCATGAGGAAGGTCAGCTGCTCACGGCTGTAGGGGAAGCTGAGCTTGACCGGCGCGGAGAAGCCACGCAGCAGCGACGGCAGCGGACGCTCGGGCACATCGACGAAGGTAAAGGTCTGCTCGGCCTGGGTGACCGACAGCACCCGGTCGGTGCCCTGGGCCGCGCTCTCGCCTTCCAGGCGCAGCGGCAGGTCGCGTCCCTGGCCATCCAGCAGGCCGAGCTGGACCGGGATGACGAAGGGCTCCTTGGTCGGCTGACCCGGGGTGGGCGGGCAACTCTGGCTGAAGGTCAGGCGATAGGTCCTGGTCGCCGCATCGTACTGCTCGCTGACCGCCAGGCGCGGGGTGCCGGACTGGCTGTACCAGCGCTTGAACTGGCTGAAGTCGGCGCCGCTGGCGTCTTCCAGGGCCTTGATGAAGTCGTCGCAGGTCACCGCCTGACCGTCGTGGCGCTCGAAGTAGAGATCGGTGCCCTTGCGGAAGCCCTCGGCGCCCAGCAGGGTGTGCAGCATCCGCACCACCTCGGCGCCCTTCTCGTACACCGTCAGGGTGTAGAAGTTGGAAATCTCGATGAAGTGATCCGGGCGCACCGGGTGGGCCATGGGACCGGCGTCCTCGGCGAACTGATTGGTGCGCAGGAAGGCCACGTCCTCGATGCGCTTGACCGTGGGCGAATTCATGTCGGAGCTGAAGCCGGCGTCGCGGAACACGGTGAAGCCTTCCTTGAGCGACAGCTGGAACCAGTCGCGGCAGGTCACGCGGTTGCCCGACCAGTTGTGGAAGTATTCGTGGGCGACGATGGCCTCGACGCGCTGGTGGGCGGCGTCGGTGGCGGTGCGCGGGCTGGCCAGCACAGCGCTGGAGTTGAAGATGTTGAGGCCCTTGTTCTCCATGGCGCCCATGTTGAAGTCGTTCACCGCGACGATCATGAAGATGTCCAGATCGTATTCGCGGCCGTAGACCTCCTCGTCCCAGCGCATGGACTTCTTCAGGCTGTCCATGGCGTGCTGCAGCTTGCCGATGTTCTCCGGCTCCACATAGATGCGCAGGGCCACGTCGCGGCCACTGCCGGTGCGGTAGCTGTCTTCGACGCACCAGAGGTCACCGGCGACCAGGGCAAACAGGTAGGCCGGCTTGGGGAAGGGATCTTCCCAGGTGGCCCAGTGACGGCCGCCTTCGGCGTCGCCACTGGCTACCGGGTTGCCGTTGGACAGCAGGATCGGATACTTGGCCTTGTCGGCCTCCACCGTGGTGGTGAAGACGCTCATCACGTCCGGCCGATCCAGGTAGTAGGTGATCTTGCGGAAGCCTTCGGCCTCGCATTGGGTGCAGAACAGGGTGCCGGAGACGTACAGGCCTTCCAGGGCGGTGTTGCTTTCCGGGTGGATGCGCACCGAGGTCTTGAGCACGAAGGCTTCGCCCTGGGGCTGCAGGGTCAGGCTGCCCGCCTCCACCTGATAGTCGCCGGCGGCCAGGGCCTGGTCGTCCAGGGCCACGGCCAGCAGCTCCAGTTCCTCGCCATGCAGCACCAGCGGCGGCAGGCCCGCGCCGCGGGCCGGATTGCGCTGCAGCCGCAATTCGGCATGTACCAGGGTCTGGTCGTCGTGCAGCTCGAATCTGAGGCGGGTCTCCTCGATGAGGTACTCGGGCGCCTGGTAGTCCTTGAGATAGATGGTCTGGGGCTGGTCGGTGCGCATGGCTTACGTCCTTACATCTCTGCTGCGGAGGCGGACACGGCCAGCTGGTAGGCCGTGTACTTGCGAATGTTGATCACGCCGGTGTCGAACATCAGGTATTGACCCTTGATGCCCAGCAGCGTGCCTTCCACCATGGGGGTCTTTTCCAGGTCGTGGCTGACCACCTTGGTGGGATAGACCGTCACCGGATAATGGATCTCGATGGGCGCCATGTCGACCACCGGCTGGATCGCCTGCAGGCCGAAGCGGCCCTGGAGATCGTCCAGACCCTGGGCGCAGGCGTCGAAAATGCGCTCGCGCACCGCCACCAGATCTTCCGGCGCGGCCACGCCCTTGAGCATGGCGCGCCAGTTGGTGCGATCGCCCACCTGGCTGCGCAGCAGGTCTTCCACCAGGCCGGATTGCTGACGGGTGGCGACCCTCAGGATCGGCAGCGCCTGGTAGGCGCCCTGGTCGATCCAGCGGGTGGGCAGCTGGGTGGCGCGGGTGATGCCCACCTTGAGGCCCGAGGAGTTGGCCAGGTAGACGACGTGGGGCACCATGCAATGGGCTTCGCCCCACTCCGGCTGGCGACAGGTGCCATGCTCGTAGTGGCACTTCTCGGGGCTGACGATGCAGCTGTCGCACTGGGCCAGGCCGGTGAAGCAGGGATAGCAGTAGCCCTGGCTGAAGCTCTTGCGGGTCTTGCGTCCGCAGTGGGTGCAGTGGATGGCGCCCAGGTATTCGAGCCGCAGGCGACGGCCGATCAGCGGATTGACCGGCACCTCGCGCTCATCGAGGCGAAAGGCGTAGTTGACGGGGTCGGCCAGGGTCACGGCCATCTTGCGCAGGGCGCCACGGCCCAGTTCGGTCATCACGGTAGGAATTTCTCGATTTCTAAAAGACGCGAGGTGCCTCTTCGTCGCCGAAGGGCACCTCGTCGGGGTAAGGCGCGGACGGTCAGTGGATGGCGTCGGACTTGAACAGGATGTTCTCGATGGGCACCGACTTGGAGGCGCACTCCTGGGGACCCATGTAGCCGGTCCGCTGGTCTTCGGGCAGGTGCTTGGCCTCGTAGGCGATTACCGCCTGCAGACAGAGCTCGACCTGGTCGCGACTGAGCTTGCGGCCATCGGGCCACTTGCCGATCTCCACGGCCAGCTTGAGGCCTTCGTAGATATCGGGGGTGATGTTTTCCAGCATCTGGGCGAAGGATGTCGACATGGGTCGCTCCGGACTCTAGTGAACCGCCAGTTTACCGGGCTGCCGGCGACGGTGCACCTGGCCTGGTTCAATGGTGGTCATAGGTTGGGTTTCGGCTCGCGGCCCGGAGGCACGGCAGGTTGGGTTGAGACGGCTCCATCGTCGAAGCCCGACAGGGGCGATGCCGGATTGGGCCGTTGGGCTTCGCTGCGCTCAATCCAACCTACGCGGGTGCTTATCCCGTGGCGTGGAACACGGCTTGGCCTTTTCCACTGAAGAATTCGGGTCAGAGTCGCCCTCACCTCAACCCTCCAACAGGGAGCAGGCGCTAGCCAAGCAGGCCCTCCTGCAACACGTCTGAACCCTGGCACCTGGCCGCCATCAGAGCAGGAAGCGCTTCCTGGAGACCCCATGCCTGCCTATCACTCCCTCATCCTCGCCGGTGTCGAACTCTGGCTGCTCGCGGAAAAGGCCATCTACTGGCCCGCGCGCCAGGCGCTGCTGGTGGCGGACATCCATTTCGGCAAGGCGGCCGCCTTCCGGGCCCTGGGCCAGCCGGTGCCCCATGGCACCACCGCGGGCAACATCGCGCGACTGGACAGCCTGCTGGCGCGTTATGACTGCCGCGAGATCATCTTTCTCGGTGATTTCCTGCACGCGCCGGAATCCCGCGCGCCCCTGACCCTGGACACCCTCGAGCGCTGGCGGGAACACCAGGCCCATCTGCGGCTGCTGCTGATTCGTGGCAACCATGATCGGCGCGCCGGGGATCCACCGGCCGCCCTGGGCATCGACGTGGTGGGCGAGCCGCTGGAGCTGGATGGCCTGTCGTTGCAGCACGAACCCGATCCACACCCGCGCCTGCCGGTGCTGGCCGGCCATATCCATCCGGCGTTTCGTCTGCAGGGTCGCGGGCGCCAGACGCTGCGCCTGCCCTGCTTCTGCCTGGAAAATGACGAGGTGCTGATCCTGCCGGCCTTTGGCGATTTCACCGGCGGGCACCTGCTGGCACCCGACCCCGCGCGGCGGATCTTCGTGGTGGGGGATGGCGGTATCTGGCCCTTGCGCTAGAGCCAGATACCCTGACGATCAGCCTTCTTCGGTGATTCCGGTGATGGTGATGCCATGGCGCTCCAGCAGGGCTACCGTGGGTTCGTCGTAATCCCGCGGGACTTCACTGTCGTCGTACTCTTCCAGGGCATCGTCACGGACGATCTGCGCGACCCGCTCCATGTCCGGCTTCTGGTCGGCGTCGATGGTGACCACCGAGGTGTTGCCGTCAACGTTGCTGTAAGCAATTTTCCACTTCGACATCTCAGGACTCCTCACACGGGAACAAGGCTATCGAGAGATTAGAGGGTCGGATGCCCAGTAATTCGCCCTAACGCGGACGAAAGACGATATCCAGCAGGCCGGCCAGGGCGCCATCGGCGCAATCGGCCTGGGCCAGAGCCTCGCGCGCCTGCTTGAGATGACCGTGCAACTGGCGTTGCGCATGGTCGCGGCCGAGCAGGCTGACCAGGGTGGACTTGTCGCCATCCTTGCCGGCGTCCTTGCCCAGGCCCTTGCCGTCGTCGAGATCGTCGAGCAACTGGAAGGCCAGGCCGAGTTGGCAGGCGAAGACGTGGAAGGCCTCGCGCTGCACGGCGGTGGTGACCAGGGTGGCACCGGCCATGGCCATGGCCGCGGAAAACAGCGCACCGGTCTTGAGCTGATTGGTCAGGGCGATGGCATCGGCCGGGCGCGCCTGACGGCCACCGTGCAGGTCATGGTACTGGCCGCAGACCAGCCCGGCGGTGCCGACCGCATCGGCCAGTTGGCAGACCATCTGGGTGCGGGTTTCCGCCGG
This sequence comes from Pseudomonas sp. PGPPP4, assembly GCF_002256045.1. NCBI lineage: Bacteria > Pseudomonadati > Pseudomonadota > Gammaproteobacteria > Pseudomonadales > Pseudomonadaceae > Pseudomonas > Pseudomonas sp. PGPPP4. Next base: position 236,781 of record NZ_NKID01000005.1, on the reverse strand, counting down.
TACCCCGGCGAGACCCGCGACCAGGCGCAGGGCGTGGCTGAGCAGGGCCACCGCGGCCAGCATGGCGACGTCTTCACCGAATTCGACGTGCAACGTCGGCCGACCGCGGCGCAGGCGCGCATCGTCCATGCAGGGCATGTCGTCGAGGAACAGCGAGGCGGCGTGCACCATTTCCACGGCGCAGCCCAGGTCGAGAACGGCCTCGTCGGCCTGACCGAGGTCCTCGGCGGCCAGCACCATCAGCAGCGGACGCAGCCGCTTGCCGGGCGCGAGGACACCACTGCGAATGGCTGCGGCGACCGGATCGCTGCCGGCTGGTAACAGCTCTGCCAGACGCTCGTCGATACGGGTACGCTGCCATTGCAGCGCAGCGGCAAAATTGTCTGTCGCGTTCGGCACTAATACGGTCGCCATGAGTCGAGATACTCCATATGTGGAACCGACGAACGGTCGCACCTCGGTGGATTAGGTCTTCGCAAAGCGAACCCGTCGTCCCCTACCAGACCACAACGACCGACGAAAGGTCATTCAGGGCGGACTTTAGAAGACATGGTGGATTGGGAACTGGCAAGCCGCAAGAACGATCATCTGGACATCGTGCTGGATCCCCACAAGGCCCGCAGCGCCGTCACCACGGGCTTCGACGCCTACCGCTTCACGCATTGCGCCCTGCCCGAACTGAACCTCGACGAGATCGATCTCGGCACCCGCCTGTTCGAGCGTCCCCTGGCCGCGCCGTTGCTGATCAGCTCCATGACCGGCGGGCCAGAGCGGGCCGCGCTGATCAATCGCCATCTCGCCGAGGCGGCCCAGACGCTGGGCATCGCCCTGGCGGTGGGCTCCCAGCGTATCGCCCTGCAGCAGGGTGGCGACCAGGGTCTCACCGGCGAATTGCGCCGCCTGGCGCCGGACGTGCCGCTGCTGGCCAACTTCGGTGCCGCGCAGCTGGTGGCCGGCTACGGCCTCGACGAAGCCCGCCGCGCGGTGGAGATGATCGAGGCAGACGCCCTGATCGTGCATCTCAATCCCCTGCAGGAAGCCGTGCAGGCCGGTGGCGATCGCCGCTGGCACGGCATTCTCCTCGCCCTGGAAAATCTGGTTACACAACTGGCCGTGCCGGTCGTCGTCAAGGAAGTCGGTGCCGGGTTGTCGGGCCGAGTCGCCACGCAATTGGTGGAGGCTGGTGTGGCGGTGCTGGATGTCGCCGGCGCCGGGGGCACCAGCTGGGCGGCAGTGGAAGCCGAACGTGCCCGAGACGACCAGCAGCGCGCCATCGCCCGCGCCTTTGCCGACTGGGGCATCCCCACCGCCGAGAGTCTGCGCCAGGTGCGCGCTGCCTGCCCGCAGGCGACGGTGATCGCCTCGGGTGGCATCCGCGATGGCATCGACGTGGCCAAGGCCATCCGCCTCGGCGCGGATCTGGCCGGCCAGGCCGCCGCGGCCCTGCCCGGCGCCACCGAATCCACCGAGGCGGTGATCGCGCATTTCCAGGTGGTGATCGAACAGTTGCGCATCGCCTGCTTCTGCACCGGCTCGGCGGACCTGGCCAGCCTGCGCCAGGCCGAGTTGCTGGACGCCGCGCCGCTGCGGTGCCCATAGTGGCCGACACCCGACCGGACGCCGCCATGCATGTCGCCCTGATCTCGCCGCCGCTGCCGAGCCACCTGTCCACCCATCTGGTGCTGGGCGAGGCGCTGGTCGCCCTCGGCCACCGGGTCACCCTGCTGCACCAGGTAGAGGCAGGCGACCGGGCGCTGCCGGCGGGTATCGGCTTCCAGGCGATAGGCGCGACCAGTCATCCGCGCGATAGCCTGGCGCCGCTGCTGGCCCGTACCGCCAGCAGCAAGCCCTGGTCGGTGTTCGGCGTGATCGCCGACATGGCGCGCAATACCGAATTGTTCTGCCGCGAAGGCCCGGCCGCCCTGCGTGACCTGGGTGTTGACTGCCTTATCGCCGACCAGATGGAACCGGCCGGGGGCCTGCTCGGCGACCACCTGGGCCTGCCCTATGCGTCCCTGGCCTGCGCCGTGCCGATGAATCGTGAGCCCCACCTGCCGCTGCCCACCCTGCCCTTCGCCTACCCCGCCAGCGAGCGGGAAAGGCAGATCGTCCAGGGCGCCACCCAGGTGTTCGACCTGATGATGCGCGGTCAGGGCAAGGTCATCCAGCGCCAGGCCCAGGCCTTCGGCCTTGGCGACCGCCGGACCCTCGACGACTGCTTTTCGCCCTATCTGCAGCTGAGCCAGTGCCTGCCGGGCTTCGACTTTCCGCGGAAGGCCCCGCCGCCGCATTTCCACGAGGTCGGGCCGCTGCGCTCGCCGGCGGTGAGCGAGCAACGGCTGGCGCTGGAGATCGATCCGCGCCGGCCCTTCGTCTTCGCCTCCTTCGGCACCCTGCAGGGTGGCCGTCTGCCCCTGTTCCGCCGCATCGCCCAGGCCTGTCGCCACCTGGGCGTCCAGGTGCTGATCGCCCACTGCGGGCGCCTGGATGCCAGCGGCGAACGCCGCCTGCTCGACGACGGCGCCACCTGGGTCACCGACTTCGCGCCCCAGGAAGCGGCCATCGCCCGCGCCGATGCGGTCATCACCCACGGCGGCTTCAATACCGTGCTGGACGCCCTGGCGGCCGGCAAGCCCATGCTCGCCCTGCCCATGGTGTTCGACCAGCCGGGCATCGCCCGGCGCCTGGAGCGGGTCGGCGCCGGCATCTGCCTGGCACCGCGGCTGGCCAGCAAGGCCCGCCTGACCCAGGCCCTGGGCGCCGTGCTGGCCGACCCCAGCTATCGCCAGGCGGCCGAACGCTTCGTGCCCATCGCCAGAGCGGCAGGCGGCGTCGCCACTGCCGCCCGCCTGGTGGATGGCCTGGCCCGGCGAGGACTCGAGCGTGCGTCCTGATCTGCTGATCGTCGGCGGCGGCCTGGCCGGCGGCCTGCTCGCCCTGCGCCTGGCCGAAACCCGCCCGGAGCTGGACTGGCGCCTGGTGGAAGCCGGTCCGCGCCTGGGCGGCAACCACACCTGGTCGTTCCACGAGCCGGATCTCACCGCGCCGCAGCATGCCTGGATCGATCCGCTGGTCGCCCATCGCTGGCCGGGCTACGAGGTGCGCTTCCCCCAGCGCCAGCGGCAACTCGGCAGCGGCTACGCCAGCATCAGCGCCGAGCGCTTCCATGAGGTGCTGAGCGCCCGGCTACCGGCCGAGCGCCTGTTACTGGGGCGCGAGGTGCTGCGCCTGCAGGACGATGGGGTGGTGTTCGCCGATGGCTACACCCTGGCCGCCGGCGCGGTGATCGATGCCCGCGGACCGCGACCCGATCCGGCGCTCTGGCTGGGCTATCAGAAATTCCTCGGCCAGGAGGTGCGCCTCGCGCGGCCTCATGGCCTGGCCGAACCCATCGTGATGGACGCCACCGTCGATCAGCTGGACGGCTATCGCTTCGTCTACAGCCTGCCACTGGCCCCCGACCGGCTGCTGATCGAAGACACCTACTATGCCGATGGCGAGAGCCTGCCGGTCGAGCGCCTGCGCCAGCACCTGGCCGACTATGCCGGGCAGCAGGGCTGGGAGATCGCCGAGGTGCTGCGCGAGGAACAGGGCGTGCTGCCCATCACCCTGGGCGGCGATCTCGACCGCTACTGGGACAACGTCACCGCCGGCGCCCCCATCGGCCTGGCCGCCGGGCTGTTCCACCCCACCACCGGCTATTCGCTGCCCGAAGCGGTGCGCCTGGCGGAACACCTGGCCGCCCAGCCCTTCACCTCCAGCGCCGTGCTGCGCGACAGCCTGCGGCAGTACGCCCAGGGCCGCTGGCAGGGCCAAGGCTTCTTCCGTCTGCTCAATCGCATGCTCTTTCTCGCCGGCCGCCCCGAGCACCGGGTGCGCGTCATGCAAAGGTTCTACGGCCTCGGGGAACCGCTGATCCAGCGCTTCTACGCCGGCCGCCTCACCGCCTTCGATCGGCTGCGCATCCTGTCCGGCAAGCCGCCGGTACCGCTGAAACCGGCCCTGGATGCCGCGCTGGCTCGTCCTCCTCAGTTCAAGGAAGCACCATGACCCAAGGTAACGCGCCCAAGCGGGCCATCGTCATCGGCGCCGGCTTTGGCGGTATCGCCCTGGCGATCCGTCTGCAGTCGGCCGGCATCGCCACCACCCTCATCGAGGGCCGCGACAAGCCCGGCGGTCGTGCCTACGTCTACGAGGACGCGGGCTTCACCTTCGACGCCGGTCCGACCGTCATCACCGATCCCTCGGCCCTGGAAGAGCTGTTCACCCTCAGTGGTCGGCAGATGAGCGACTACGTGGAGCTGCTGCCGGTCAGCCCCTTCTACCAGCTGTGCTGGGAAGACGGCACGCGCTTCGACTACGTCAACGACCAGGCCCGACTGGACGAGCAGATCCGCGCCCTGGAGCCGGACGACGTGGCCGGCTACCAGCGCTTCCTGGCCTATTCCCAGGCGGTGTTCGAAGAAGGCTACATCCGCCTCGGCGCCAAGCCCTTCCTCAAGGTCGGCGACATGCTCGCCGCCGGTCCCAAACTGGCCCAGCTCAGCGCCTGGCGCAGCGTCTACACCCAGGTGTCGCGCTTCGTGAAGAGCGAGAAGCTGCGCCAGACGCTGTCCTTCCATACCCTGCTGGTGGGCGGCAATCCCTTCGCCACTTCCTCGATCTATGCGCTGATCCATGCGCTGGAACGCAAGTGGGGCGTCTGGTTCGCCAAGGGCGGTACCCACCAGCTGGTGCTCGGCCTGCTTAAGCTCTTTACCGACCTCGGCGGCGAGGTGCGGCTGAATGCGCCGGTGGAACGCATCCTCACCGAAGGCAATCGCGCCACCGGCGTCTGCCTGGCCGACGGCAGCCAACTCGCGGCCGATCTGGTGGCTTCCAATGCCGACGTGGTGCACACCTATCGCAAGCTGCTCGGCCACCATACCCATGGCGTGGTCGAGGGCAATCGCCTCAAGCGCAAGAGGCACAGCATGTCGCTGTTCGTCATCCACTTCGGCCTGAGCCAGCCGCCGGTGGGTCTCGAACACCACATGGTCTGCTTCGGCCAGCGCTATCGCGGCCTGATCGACGAACTGTTCAAGGGCCCAGGCGTGCCGGACGACTTCTCGCTCTACCTGCACTCGCCCTGCGTCACCGATCCGTCGCTGGCACCGCCCGGGCACAGCTCCCACTACGTGCTGGCGCCGGTGCCGCACCTGGGCAATGCCGACGTCGACTGGAGCGTGGAAGGCCCGCTCCTGAGAGACAAGATCTTCGCCTACCTGGAAGAGCGCTACATGCCCGGCCTGAGGGACAACCTGGTCACCTCGCGCATCTTCACCCCGGCCGATTTCCGCCAGGAACTCAATGCCCATGTCGGCTCGGCCTTCTCCCTGGAGCCCATCCTCACCCAGAGCGCCTGGTTCCGGCCGCACAATCGCGATAGTGTCATTCCCAACCTCTACCTGGTCGGCGCGGGCACCCATCCCGGGGCCGGCGTTCCGGGCGTGGTCGGCTCGGCCAAGGCCACCGCCAGCGTCATCCTCGAGGAGCACGGTTAGCCATGCCAGCCACCCCTGACGTCGTTGACCACGCCGAGCAGAGCATTGCCGTCGGATCCAAGAGCTTTGCCGCGGCTGCCAAGCTGTTCGCCCCCGAGACCCGCGAGAGCGCGGTGCTGCTCTATGCCTGGTGTCGCCACTGCGACGACGTCATCGATGGCCAGGAACTGGGCTATGGTCAGGTCGACGGCGATCGCCGCGCCGGGGGGGAGCGCCTGGCCGAGCTGGAACGCCTGACCCGCGCCGCCTACGGCGACGAGCCGCTGCAGGATCCGGCCTTCGCCGCCTTCCAGCGGGTGGTCAGGCGCCACGGCATTCCCCTGGCCCTGCCGCTGGATCACCTGGCCGGCTTTCGCATGGACGTCGAGGAGCGCGTCTATGTGGAGCTGGAAGACACCCTGGAGTACTGCTATCACGTCGCCGGGGTGGTCGGGGTGATGATGGCGCGCATCATGGGCGCCGAAGACGAGGAAACCCTGGATCGCGCCTGCGACCTGGGCATGGCCTTCCAGCTCACCAACATCGCCCGCGACATCGTCGAGGACGCCCGTATCGGCCGCGTCTATCTGCCGCGGCTATGGCTCGACGAACTCGGGGTGCCGGCGGACGAATTGGCCGCGCCGCGCCATCGCGAAGCCGTCGCCCAGCTGGCCGAGCGTCTGGTGCGCCTGGCCGAGCCCTACTACGACTCGGCACGCCAGGGCCTGGCCGCCCTGCCCCTGCGTTCGGCCTGGGCCATCGCCACCGCCCGCGGCGTCTATCGCGAGATCGGCGTGCAGGTGCTGCATCTGGGCGCCCATGCCTGGGATCAGCGGGTCAGCACCAGCACCGCCGACAAGTTGCGTCTGGTCTGCCGCGGAGCCGCCCGCGCCATGCTCTCCCGCCACCAGCGCGACGAGCCGCGCGCGAGCGAGCTCTGGACCCGGCCGCGGCGCTGACGCCAGCGATCGCGCTTCGGTCACATTTGTGCGCATCTTGGGGCTGCCCACTGGCAAACTTTTATGCGATAAACGGGTCGGATTAAAGCGACCCCTGGTGGGCCGCGGATGGATGGATGCCTGAGCCAGAGCGCTGCATCCGGTAGTCAGCCTACGAGTATGGGATTTGCACATGCACAAGACGGAAACGGCTGTTTCACACGATCGCTTCGCTGCCTCCTCGTCACTACTTGCCCTTGGCCTTTCCGCTAACGCGCAGTCCGGTTACAAGCCCGAATTCTTCAACGCCACCCAGTGGCGCACCCTGGTCGCCCTCTGCGCTCACCTGCAGGCCGACAGCGAGCAGGCCGATGCCCGGCTGCCCGAGTTCATCGATCGCCACATGCTGACCCCCTACGCCCACGGCGACCGTTCCAATATCGTCGATCCCTTCGACGAGCAGGCCCAGGTCCAACAGGGCGCCAACCTGCGCGATCTGCTGCGTGACGGTCTGGCCGTGGTGGACAGCTATTGCACCGAGCGTCTGGGTGCTGGTTTCGCCGAACTGGCGGCCGGTGAACAGGCCCAGGTGGTCAACGCTGCCGAAGCGGGTACCCTGAATCCGCCGGCCAAGGAATTCATCGATCTGCTGCGCAACGAAAGCGAACGCAGTCAGTATGCCCACTCCCTGTTCGCCGCCTACGACGACACCCCCGCCGTCGCCTGACCCCGCTTAGCGCCTCCCTGGAGGCGCTTCCCTCTTCCGCCTAGTCCACACCTTCCTGCACCTGGTCCCGTGCCTTGCGTTCGCGCGAGGAATCCAGCGCGCCGCCGTGTATCTCGCGCAGCTGCTGCTTGAGTTGCTGGGTAGTGGGCGCCAGCAGGAAACCGAAGGACACGCAGCCGTCCTTGCCATCCACCGCATGATGCATGCGATGCGCCTGATAGAGCCGCTTCAGATAGCCGGTGCGCGGGATGTAGCGAAACGGCCAGCGCTGATGCACCAGGCCATCGTGGGCGATGAAGTACAGCAGGCCATAGAGGGTCATGCCGGCGCCGATCCACTGCAGGCGCCAGTAGCCGGCATTGCCCAGGGCGATCAGCAGGATCGCGAGGCCAGCGAAGACCACCGCATAGAGATCGTTCTTCTCGAACCAGCCGGTACGCGGGCGGTGGTGGGACTCATGCCAGCCCCACCCCCAGCCATGCATGATGTACTTGTGCGACCACCAGGCGAAAGCTTCCATGCCGGCCACGGTGGCCAGCACGATTCCCGCATTGATCAGTAGCTCCAACGTTACCTCCGCAGGCGCCTGCTCAGGACGTCGCCGCCGGCTCGGCCAGGGTGCCGGCGGTCTCGCCCAGCAGGGGCGAATCCACCGGTAGACAGACCTGCAGGATACCCGGACGCACCTCGAATCTCACCCGGTCTCGTTTGACCGGTTCGCCATCGAGATTCATGTCCAGGCCTTCGGCGGCTTCGAGCTCCACCCAGGGCAGCCGCGCGCGGATGAACATCTCCTCGGTGCTGAAGCCCTTGCTGAGGAATTCGCCCAGGGTGCCGAGCACGTCCTGGGACGCCGGCAGGATACCCACGTCGAGCAGGCCATCGTTGACCACGGCGGTGGGACAGAGCACATGACCGCCGCCGGCCTGGCGACCGTTGCCGATGCCCAGGGCGAGGAATTCGCCTTCCCATTCGAACCCGGGACCGCGGAAGTGGCCATGGGCCGAATGCACCTCAGCGAAGCGGGTCAGGCCGGTGAGGAAGTAGGCCGCGCCACCCAGCAGGCGCTTGAGTTCGCCCGGGGTGTTGGCGGTGACCTGGGAGCCGAAGCCGCCGGTGGCCATGTTGAGGAACAGCTGACCCTCCGCCTCGATCAGGTCGATGGTGCTGGTCGGTCCATCCAACAGCGCCAGGGCCGCAGCGGGCTCCAGGGGTACTCCGGCGGCATTGGCGAAATCATTGGCGGTGCCCAGGGGCAGCAGGCCGAGACGGGCCTGGCTGTGATTCTGCGCCATGGCTTCGGCCACCGCCCGCAGGGTGCCGTCGCCGCCGGCCGCGATCAGGGTGCCGTAGCCTTCGCGAGTCGCCTGCTCGACGAAGCGCGCGGCATCGTCTTCTTCCCAGGTCACCCGCACATCGATGTGATGACCGGCGGCACGCCGTTCGAGAATGGCCTCCCGAACGTCCTCGTTACCGGTTTCCTTGCCATTGAGAATGACCAGGGCTGCGTCAGCCAGGGTGCCTGTCGTCGTCATGTCTGTCGTCCAAGGTTGGCGCTGCGCGGCGAGATGCCGCGTCAGGTACCGGGCAGCGCCCGGCGAGCGAATCTGGAGACTAGGACTGTGGCCCAACGGCCACGTTCAGTCCTGACCGCCGGTTGGCTAGGCCTTGAGCAATTCGGCCAGCGGGATGAAGCGCACCGGATCGCCCACGGCGAAGGTGCGGTCCTCGCGGATCTCCACCAGGCCATGGGCCCAGGCCGCCGTCTGCAGCACGTTGGAGCCCTGGTTGCGATGGGGTACCGCCCGGCCATTCTCCAGGCGCGCCCGCTGGTATTCGCGGCGGGCACCGGCACGCGGCCAGTCGAAACCGGCCGGCACCTCGACGCTCAGGGGCGCCACATCGATCTTGCCGGCCCGCCGCAGCAGATAGGGCCGCGCCAGCAGACCAAAGGTCACCAGGGTCGAGGCGGGATTGCCCGGCAAGCCGATCAGCGGGATGCCGCGGAAGCGCCCACAGGTCAGCGGCTTGCCCGGCTTGAGCGCCAGCTTCCACAGGGTCAGCTCGCCCTCCTCGCGCAGGGCCTGCCCCAGGTAGTCGGCTTCGCCCACCGAGACGCCGCCGGTGGAAAGGATCAGATCGGCCTGCAGCGAGCCCAACCGCCGGCGGGTCTCGGCAAGATCGTCCGGCAGGATGCCCTGGTCCGACACCTCGCAGCCCAGCCGCCGCAACCAGCTGATCAGCAGGACGCGATTGCTGTTGTAGATCTGCCCAGGACCGAGCGGCTGGCCGGGCGCCACCAGTTCATCGCCGGTGGACAGCACCGCGACCCTGGGGCGCCGAAAGACATTCAGCTGGGCACGCCCGAGGGAGGCGGCGACGCCCAGCTCCGCAGGACCCAGGGCAGTGCCGGCCGACAGGACCTCGTCACCGACCTTGACCTCGTTGCCGCGGCGCCGGATGTTGCGGCCAAGCCGCAGTTGCTCGACGAAGCGCACCCGGCCATCGTCCAGCACCTCGGTGTTTTCCTGCATTTCCACGCAGTCGGCACCCGCCGGCACCGGCGCGCCGGTGAAGATGCGCGCGCAGGTGCCCGGCTCCAGGGGCGCCGGGGCCTGGCCGGCGAAGATGCGCTGGGAGACCCGCAGCGGCTCGCCCTGCCAGTCGTCCAGGCGCAGGGCGTAGCCGTCCATGGCGCTGTTGTCCCAGGGCGGCAGATCCAGGTCGGCCACCAGGGGCATGGCCAGGATGCGCCCGTCGGCGTCTTCCAGGGCGACCTGCTCGAGGGGCAAGGGACCGTCTTCGGCCGCCATGGCCAGCAGTCGCGCCAGGGCCTCTTCCAATGACAGCAGGCTCATCCGCGTGGCCCGCAGGGTTCGGCCTGCTTGAGGTGCGGCACGAAGTTGCAAGGGCGATGACGGTTGTCCAGCTGCTCGGCGAGGATGCCGTCCCAGGCAGTGCGGCAGGCATTGGTCGAACCCGGCAGGCAGCAGACCAGGGTGCCGTTGGCCAGACCGGCCAGGGCGCGGGACTGCACGGTGGAGGTGCCGATGTCGGCCACGGAGATCTGGCGGAACAGTTCGCCGAAGCCATCCACCTGCTTGTCCAGCAGGCAGGCCACGGCTTCGGGGGTGCTGTCGCGACCGGTGAAGCCGGTGCCGCCGGTGATCAGCACCACCTGCACCTGGTCTTCGGCGATCCAGTGGGCGACCTGGGCGCGGATCTTGTAGAGGTCATCCTTGAGCAGCACGCGGTCGGCGAGGAAATGGCCGGCGGCCTCCAGGCGGTCGACGAACAGCTGACCCGAGGTGTCGGTCTCGAAGGTGCGGGTGTCGCTGACCGTCAGGACGGCGATATTCAGCGGTACGAAAACCGCCTCGGCTTTGTGGCTCATCTGCTTGGGTTTCCGAAGTGTGCGAAAGAAAGGGTGCAGCGGAAGACCGCTGGACGGCCAGCGGGTTTCCCGGAGGGGGTGAGCGCCGCCCTGGCAGCGGCCAGGAGATAGCCGCGCCGACAGCCAGGGTCACTGTCGGCCAGGATCGCGGGAAAGGTCCGAAAAGGCTGCATCGTCACAGCCTAGAGGAAAAGCCGGCGCCCCTTCAACCGAAGGGGCGCCTGGCCACGCCTAGCGCTGGCGTTGTTCGCCTTCGGCATGGGTCTCCCATTTGATGGGACGCGGATCGGCGATGTCGTTGACGTCCTGGCTGAAGCGGCCGTATTGCGGGGCGATATTCGGGTCTTCCTCCCAGGTCGCCTGCTGGGTGAAGGTGCCGGCCTTGCGATCGAACGTGAGGAAATGCCGGGCCGTCTTGCCGCCCCAGTCCGCGGACGGCAGGGAGATGAAATCCACCTGGTACTGGTCGTCGGTCAGCTTGCCGTGCACCACATAGACGCCGTAGTGCTCTTCGCCGGGCGAGATGATCTTGTAGACGCCGTTGCTGTAGTAATAGAGGGTGGCGTCGGGATAGGGCTTCTTCTCGTAGAGCTTTTCGTAGAACAGCGTCTGGCGGATGGTCGGCTGGCCAAAGGTGACCTTGACCGAGGGAGGTTCACCGCCGCCCGCGCCAAAGGCGGGCAAGGCGGCCAGGGCCAGCGCAGGGAGCAGCATCGTCTTCATCGTTTCCAAACTCCTTCTGGGCAGGGACTCCCCGCCAGCGCGCGGCAGGGATCAAAGGTTTCTAGCACGCCCCTTCGTACGGGACGCGCCCGAGTCCAGCCCAGACATTGCGCCCGGACAAACCCGCTCCCGCCGACCGCCAGCGGTGAAACCGGGCTAGGATGGACGCCCGCTCCCCACGTCCGAAAGCCGAGGTCCTCCATGCCGCTGTTACCCGCTTCCATCCTGATCCTCGCCGGCGGTCGCGGCCAGCGCATGGGTGGACGCGACAAGGGCCTGGTGGAATGGCGCGGCCAACCCTTGGTGGCCCAGGTGCAAGCTGCGGTGCGGGCGCTGACCGATGATCTGGTCATCTCCTGCAACCGCAATGCACCGCGTTATGCCCAGTGGGCCGACCAACTGGTGGCCGATGACCAGCCGGACTTTCCCGGCCCCCTGGCCGGCATCCTCGCCGGCCTCGCCGTGGCGCGGCATGACTGGGTGCTGCTGCTGCCCTGCGATGCGCCGCGGATCGATGCCGCCCTCGCCCTGCAACTGCTCGCGGCGGCCCAGGCGGGCGCGGGCCCGGTGATGGCGCGCCAGGGCGGCTATTGGCAACCGCTGTTCAGCGCCCTGCCCCGACGCCTGCTACCCGCCCTGCGCCAGGCCTGGGCGGACGGCGAGCGCAGTCCGCGTGGCGCCCTGCTGCCCCTTGGCCTGACCGCCGTGGACTTCGCCGAAGACGATATCCGCCTGGCCAACTTCAACGATCCCGCGGCGCTGGAAAGCGCGGTCTGAACGCGGCGTTCCACCCGGCCAGACGGCGTGACCCACCGGTTCCCGGACGAACTCGGCCCTGCACCCGCGGTCCTAAGCCCGCTTGGTTGCCAAGAAAGGAGACCGTCACATGAACAAGCACCTGCTCCCCGCCGCCCTGCTGGTCACTGCCAGCGCCCTGCTCGCCGGCTGCTCCACGCCCAGCGTCATCACCCTCAACGATGGTCGCGAGATCCAGGCCACCGACACGCCGAAGTACGATGACGACTCGGGCTTCTATACCTTCAAGCAGCTCGACGGCAAGCCGACCCGCATCAACAAGGACCAGGTTCGCACCATCAAGGAGCTCTGATTCCTGCCCGGCGCGATTTTTTTACCTAACCCCTTGTGCTTGCATGAGTTTTAGGTAGAATGCGCGCCATCCATCACGGAGCGTAGCGCAGTTTGGTAGCGCGTCTCGTTCGGGACGAGAAGGTCGCTGGTTCGAATCCAGTCGCTCCGACCAATTTGATCCGCAAGGATCACCCCAAGGCCCGCCTAGTGCGGGCTTTGTCGTTTCTGGGTGTTTTCAACGGCACTGGTAAGTCCTAGCCGTGCTCCCCGGATTGGGAAACCAAAACCCAATACAGGCCGCGGAAACGCAAACAGCAAGCGCCCTCCCCTCTGACATTCTCCCCTCTATCGCTGAAGGCGATTACCACCTGCCCTGCTTTGACGTAGGCGTTCTCCACTTCCTCTTGCAGACTGAAACAAGAGCCTGCCGACGCCCAGGCGAAATCCAGCTGCGCAGCGTCTAGATCTTGCTGGCCGGCGACAGGCCGCCTACGGGCGGCCTTTTCGTATCCTGCCGCCAAGGCCCGCATCGACGCTCTACGCGCCTTGCAGGGAGTCTGATCAGGTCAGACCCCCTGCCCTCTGGATGCAGAGCTGCGACTGTGGAGCGTCACAGGCTGGGGAGCCGACTGACTGCAGTGATCACCCTACCCTGGCCAGCGAAAGGCCGACGGCGGGCGGCGTGAAGGTGTCTGGGTAGCCGGTCCCACACCTCGGCCGCCAAGAGCCGCGCCGGAGGGCTCTGCACCCGGCGCGCGCCGTTGTCCCCCCGCCACACCTGCGGGCTAAATGCATCAGTTTTTCTGCACCCCTGCACCTACTGCCAACGAAGGCCTGTAGCGGCGCCAGAAAGGCTTGATAAGGGATCAGGGCCCCTGCGGAATTCTGCACCAACAACCCTTTTTCCTTGGCCCACAGCGAGTTAGCCTTTCACCGAACCAGCACCTTCGAGCGCTTCTAGCTTGTCATAAAATCGATCTAGCTTTACATTATCCAAGGCTGGCTTGACGCATTCCCCTGCATTGCTTGACGGCGACCAACCATACCTTTACACTGTAACATTTGAGGTTGACATGCAAATTGAGCATCAAGACATTCTTGCCTTGATCAAAGCGGCGCTTGAAGCAAATTACACAGACGTAAAAAATGCTAGCAACAGAATCGCTAGCACGTTTAGCAAGGACAACATTGAAGTCGCCAAACAGATCAAGTCTCTAATCAGAAAGAAGGGAGTTCCCCTTCGAAGCTCGGGTTATTCTGACGCTCTACCAGTCGACGCAAAATCGAGATCGCCACTTATAGAAGAGCACTCATGGCCGGTTACGCCGCTCTTCTTGAACGAAGATCAAAAAAACATATTTGACACTTTTGTCTCAGACGTATTAAACATTGAGACATTAGTCAAGCACGGCCTTGCAGGTCGTCTGAACCTCCTTCTTTCCGGGCCACCAGGCACTGGAAAAACCTTAATTGCTGGACATATCGCAGCACAACTTGGTCGCCCCCTATATGTGGTTCGGCTTGACTCAGTAATCTCCTCATTACTCGGTGACACTGCAAAAAACCTGAGACAGGTTTTTGACTTTGTTCCATCAAAAAATGGAGTACTCTTTCTAGACGAGGTCGATGCAGTAGCTAAGCTACGAGATGACACCCATGAAGTGGGCGAACTCAAAAGAGTGGTAAATACGCTTATCCAAGGCTTGGACTCCCTTGATGACCAGAGCGTAGTTATAGCAGCAACAAACCACTCGGGGCTTTTGGATCATGCCATATGGAGAAGATTTCCATACAAAATACGATTTGAGCTTCCATCCTTAGAAGTAAGGAAAGACCTCATAAATCACTATTTATTCTTGGATAAAGGTGAAGAATGGATACTGAACACTCTCGCAGCCATATCAAAGAGTTTGAGCGGGGCTGACATTGAAAACGTATGCCTTTCAGCCAGAAGAAGAAGCATCTTGTCAGGAAAGCCGATTTGTGTCGCGTCTGTAGCGCGTGCAATTCTTGCTAGCGAAACCGACCACACTGCAATCGCATTTAACCAAGAATTAAATACAGCACAGAAAAGGCATACTGCGCAGGAACTTCATACAAAGCACGACATTAGCAAAGTAGATCTATCAAAACTACTGAACGTAAGCCGCCAAACAATTTCTAGCTACTTTAGAGACTAATCACTATGGCCGAAGGTAATGGAAAACCGCTTCTCAATCCCGTCTTAAACTTTATGAAGGAACCTGTACCCTTCATGCCTGACGGTAGAGGGAAGAGCGTAAAAGGAATTGTAGTTGATCGGCTAGAAGCCCAAAGAAAGCGTCTATCGAAAAGCCTTATGGAGATCTCGGCGATCAGCTCTGAAATCCCTACACATAAGGGGAGGACGCATTTAATCGCCAGAATGTTTGATGACTCACATGCTCCCACATGGACTCCAAAGGATATTTTTGCCCATAGAAATGGCTGCCAAATACTAGCGCCAGCATTCAACGGATTTCTTATCGAAGCACCAATCGAAAACCTAGAAAAGATAGCGTCGAAACTCAAATCCGCAGAGTCAACAGCTGAAAAAGTCGATATATCCAGGGTCGAATCCATTAAGATTTTCGACTCTACCGAAACCATGCGAGGCAGGAGCATTCGTTCTGCTTGGAAAAATGCCGACTCGGGTAATAAGAAAGAATTCATTTTCTGGCTGCTACCTTTTTTCGACGTTGATGCAAGGAAATCTGTAGCTTCGAAGATCATTGAATTCTATAGACAGAACAAGCTGGAGTTTGGCAACCCAAAATTCGAAAATCCGTTTCAGCCCAACGGGGACTCTGTTCGATTCAATCCAAGAGACAAGCCTGTCGACCCTGACCTTTTGCGCGTACTTCGTGAGTATGTCAAAAACGGTGCGGCGGCATTTTCAGCGCGTGTGGCCAGCGCCGAAAACTTAAGTGAGATAGCAGCGTCTGGTACATCTTATAGAATTGAGCCAGTTGTCCCCATCGGGACAGCTGCTCTTCCCCCTGGAAATGGCAAAGAGCCTACACCTCTAACGGGGCCGATTGATCACTTGCCAGTTGTCGTTGTTTTCGACGGCGGCCTGTCGGCCAAAAGCTACAAACCCCTAGAATTTTGGGCGGCGCCCCCACTGGTCCCGGATCGACTTGCAAACCAAATCCATGGCAACAGAGTCACATCACTCGTATGTCAAGCACATGAGTGGAATAACAATTTGAGCCTGCCGGATCATTTCTGCCGATTTGTGACAGCTCAAGCCATCACGAAGGACGACGCCCCCAGCCAACCAACTCATGAACAATTCATTTCTTATTTAAGAAGCGTGGCCGAGCACACTGCTGCAGAGGCTAAAGTCTGGAATCTATCCTTTAACGAAAGGTCGCCCTCAAAGAATCCTGATGAAATCAGCTTTTTGGGCCACGAAATAAACAAAATCGCGCGCGAATTTGACATTCTACCTGTAATTTCTATAGGCAACTCTAGCGCTAAAAACTCTGCCACGCTGTGCGCTCCTGCCGACTGCGAATCAGCTATAACTGTTAGCGGTAGATCCTCTTGCAACCAAGGCTATCCAGCTGAATTCAGTCCAATAAGCCTGAAAGGGCCTGCACCTGCCGGCATGAGAAAGCCTGACGTATCTTGGTTTTCCAAAGTTCGAACGATAGGCGGCGACATCGTAAACGGAACTAGTTACAGCACCCCACTAGTTTCATCACTTGCTGCACATACGTTCGCCAATTTAAAGAAACCCACTCCAGACTTAGTCAGGGCCCTGCTGCTTAACAACTCTGAACTTGATCAGCACTGTAATGAATTAGGCTGGGGCACCCCTTGGTCCGAGAGCAATACGCCTTGGATATGTGCCGACGGCACCGTGACCTTAGCTTGGGTATCCAAGCTCAAACCTGGCTATTTTTATTACTGGAATGATATTCCCGTACCTCCTGAAATGCTTGTCGAAGGGAAACTTGCCGGCAGGGCATCCTTAACCGCAATCCTCAAGCCAATTGTTTCAGAGCTGGGAGGGACCAACTATTTTTCCACTCGCGTGCAAGTCGCTCTTCAGGCCCTATCAGCAAATGGAAGATGGAAGAATCTCCTTGGATCTATGAAAGAATCCAAAAGCGAGGAGAATGAGGCGCGAAGTGAGCTAGCTAAATGGTGTCCGATACGTCGTCACTCTGCACCATTTTCCAGGACAACCATTCAGAAAAACTCCATGCGCCTTAATGCTCGAGTTTATACTCGCGATTTGTACCAGTACGGCTTGGATAACCACGGACAGTTAGAAGAGCAAGAAGTAGCGTTCGTACTAACCTTTGAAGCGGTAAACCGAGATAATGGTATCTATAACTCTATGACAAACAGATTAGGGACTTTTGTCGAGAGTGCGGTGGTCGAGCAGGGTATCGACGTTATTCTCGGCGATGACACCTGATCGCGAATGCGTCCAGAAGAGACTGACCTCATCCGAGCTCGTCATGCTGGATGGTCATAGGATCCTGGCAGTGGGCTACGTTGCAGCTTTATGCAGATATGGATAAAGGCCCTGATTAACAGCTCGCAGAGGTACGTGTATGCCCGTGTGTATGCCAGGCTTATCCAATGTGAATCAAAGCCAGGCAGCATGCATGTTACCGCAGCCAGTATTGACGTAGTCGCTCGACCAATCCGATCCGCAAGGATCACCGCAAAGCCCGCCCAGTGCGGGCTTTGTCGTTTCTGGAGTTTGGCCTTGGCGCCCCCAAGGAGCGCCGCCCCCCTCTCTATCGCCGACTCAACGCCAGCTTCGCGGCGAACAGCAGAAAGACCACGCCCGTCACTCGATCCAGCCAGCGGATCACCGCGGCTTTGCGCAGGGTCTCGCCCAGGGTGCGGGTGGCGCCGATCAGGGTCATGGACCAGAGCAGGCCCAGCGCCACATGGATGGCGACCAGACCGAAGGTCCAGGCGATCAGGGGTTGGCCCTGGGGGATGAACTGGGGCAGGAAGGACACATAGAAGATGCCGACCTTGGGATTGAGCACGTTGCCCAGCATCCCTTTAAGGAACCAGTTGGAATCTGAGCCGCCCTCGCCTGCCGCGGGGGCGAGGGCATTACGGGGGCGCAGCAGCAGGTTGAGCCCGAGCCAGCAGAGGTAGGCGGCGCCGCAGTATTTGAGCAGCGTATAGGCCAGTTCCGAGACCGCCAGCAGCGCGCCCAGGCCGAAGGCCACGGCAGCGCCCCAGAGTAGGCAGCCGGCATTGATCCCGAGGGCCGCGCGCCAGGCCTGGGCACGGCCTTCTACCGCAGCGGTGCGCAGGATCAGCGCGGTATCGAGACCCGGAGTGAGGGTGAGCAGGGACGCGGCCAGGGTAAAGGCCAGCAGGTTATCAGCGAGGGACATGGCGGGGCTCGTTTCGGCTGGAGAGGCTCGAAACGGTAGCACGGGGTCAGGGCGACGATCAGCCTGCTCTCGGACTGGCATGGCCGCCCGCAGGCGGCCATGCCAAGGCTCAGCCGGCGGCGCGGAAGGCGGGTTCCTGGTCGGCGATGTAGCGGGCGGCGGCGCGGCGGGCTTCCAGTTCGAAGGCCTGGGGATTGCGATCGACGATGCGTTCCAGGGTGCCGCGGGGAATGCCGTCGGCTTCGAAATCGGTGCGGCACTGCAGGGCGCCGGCGTGGCAGACGTTGCGCTCGACCGCCTCGATCAGACCACCGGCGCGCAGGGTCTTGACGATGTTATGGGGCAGACGGCGGCTGCGACGCAGGGCGGCGGTGGCCATGGCCAGGACGTCGAGGATCTCGTTTTCCACCGGGGTGAAGGGGCCGTTGCCGAGCTTGCCCTTCTGCATCAGGTAACGACGCGAGAGCAGATTGCCCTGGCGTTCGAGGGCTTCTCGCGCGGCCAGGTCAAGGCGACCGCGGCTTTCCAGGCTGCGCTCCAGCGCAATGAGAAATTCCCAATCGGTGATCTGAGAAATCTGGGTGATGACTGCGTCCATGAAGCGCTCCTTGCCAGTCGGGAATAGATGGCACATTGATAGCGTTCAGCGCATTTGGTTCCCTGCAAAACCGGGATGCCGACGGACGTCATATCATTTGGCCAGTGGCGACTGATCCCGGCCGACGAGCGTGTCTGTTCGGGGGACGAAAGGAGCGATGACAAGAGCTGGGTACGCAGGCCGCACAAGCCGCTCTACCCCAAGACGCAGGGCGTTAGCGACGCGGCAGCAGGTTCTCGACCAATTGGCTGAGGTCGGCCACGCTCCAGGGTTTGGGCAGGAAGGCGGCGCGGCGCGGCAGGACGGCGAGATCCTGGTCGATATAGCCGGAAATGATGATGAAGGGCACTGTGGGCCAGCTCACCGCCGCGAGCTGGGCGAAGGCCAGACCGTCCAGAATGCCCGGAACGTTGACGTCGGCGATGACCATCTTGGTATCGCTGCCACGGGTGTCCATATGAGCCATCGCTTCATCGCTGGAGGCGACCGCCACGACATCCAGCCCCTGTTCGGTGAGGATTTCGGTCAGCAGCTCGCGCTGCCCCGGATCGTCTTCCAGAACAAGAATTTGTCTTTGTATTTCAAGGCTTCTTGGCTTCATGGCAGCTCAGACAGCGAAGGCGGGAGAGGTTCTCCCCAAACCTACCTAACGGTCACCTGAGGCAGGTGAGCGGTACGCTGGCAAATTGCCGTCAAGGCCGCGCCACGCCTGGCTTTCAGCCCGGAAAACTACGATGCCAGACAGCCTCGCACGAGGTGCGGATGAAGTTTTTTCGCCGCCTGGCTGTCTGAGGGGCAAGACGACCAATTTTGCCTGCGCAAGGATTCCACCTCCGTGAGCCGACAGCCCCCACCCCGCAAGGCGCGGGTCGACAATTCCGCGACCAGCGATGTTTCGCACGAGGGCAAGAACATCTTCTTCGCCGCCGTGGAAACCACGCGGATGCCGATGCTGGTGACCGATCCCAAGCAGCCGGACAACCCGATCATCTTCGCCAACAACGCCTTTACCGACATGACCGGCTACCGGGTGGACGAGTTGCTGGGGCGCAACTGCCGCTTCCTGCAGGGGCCGGAGACGGATCGTTCGGTGGTCGGCCAGATTCGCGAGGCGGTGGAGCAGGAGCGCGAGATCTCGGTGGAGATCATCAACTACCGCAAGGACGGCTCGACCTTCTGGAATGCGCTGTTCGTCTCCCCGGTGTACAACGACGCGGGCGAGCTGACCTATTACTTCGCGTCCCAGCTGGATGTCAGCCGGCGGCGCGACGCCGAGGACGCCCTGCGCCAGGCGCAGAAGATGGAGGCGCTCGGCCAGCTCACCGGCGGCATCGCCCACGACTTCAACAACCTGCTGCAGGTGATGATGGGCTACATCGACATCATCCAGCGCACCGCGGAAAAGCCGAGCTTCGACCAGGAGCGCATCGTCCGGAGCGCCACCCACGCCAAGTCGGCGGCGGAGCGCGCCAGCACCCTCACCCAGCAGCTGCTGGCCTTTTCCCGCAAGCAGAAGCTCGAAGGCCGGGTGCTCAACCTCAACAACCTGATCCGCACCTCCCATGAACTGGCGGAGCGGACCCTGGGCGACGTGGAAATCCGCACCCAGCTGGATCCCGAGCTGTGGAATTGCCGCATCGACCCTACCCAGGCCGAGGTGGCGCTGCTCAATATCCTGATTAACGCCCGCGACGCCCTGGCGGATTGCGCGCAGCCCAGCGTGGGCATCGAGACGCGCAACGTCGAGGTGCGCGAACTGGCGAACATGTCCTACGACGGCCTCATGCCCGGGCGCTATGTCAGCCTGGCGATCACCGACAACGGCCACGGCATGCCGGCCAGCATCCGCGATCGGGTGATGGATCCCTTCTTCACCACCAAGGAAGAAGGCAAGGGCTCGGGGCTCGGCCTGTCGATGGTCTATGGCTTCGCCAAGCAATCCGGTGGCACGGTGCGCATCTATTCGGAAGAAGACGTCGGCACTACCCTGCGCCTGTACTTCCCGGTGGATGACAGCCATGTCACCCAGCAACAGGCCGAGCAGCGCTCGGAGCGTCGCAGCGGAACCGAGCGCATCCTGGTGGTGGAAGACCGTCCAGACGTCGCGGAACTGGCCAAGCTGGTGCTGGAAGACTACGGCTACACCGCGCGGATCGCCTTCAATGCCAGCGAAGCCCTGCGCCTGCTGCGCGAAGACGAGCAGCCGTTCGACCTGGTGTTCACCGACCTGATCATGCCGGGCGGCATGAATGGGGTGATGCTGGCGCGCGAGGTGAAACGCCTGCATCCGGCGATGAAGATACTGCTCACCACCGGCTACGCCGAGAATTCGCTGGAGCGCACCGACATCGGCGGTTCGGAATTCGATGTGATCTCCAAGCCCTATATCCCCAACGACCTGGCGCGCAAGATTCGCCGGGTGCTGGACGGACCCAACGGGATCGCCTGATCCCGGCGCCCGGCCACGCCAGAACCTCGCGCCCCCGGCGATCCGGCGCTTCCCCCCTGGTGGCCGGACTGGACCCGGGGTATTAGACTTACCAATAAGTCAGTACGGGTTGTGCCTTCGCCCGCTCCGCCGTCAGCCGACGGCGTCTCTTCTTCACTGCCTGCACCTTGCCGCCGCACTCCCGGGCCTGTCCGGGGCGTTGGCCGGGCCGCGTCCACGTTCTGCCCTTTCGTTTTCCGACGCCACGAGGTCCGGTCATCCATGAACTCCCCTAGTCCGTCAGTCATGGCGACAGGCAACATCGGCCTGGATCAGGTGTTGCGCGGCGGCCTGCCCCGCGATCGGCTCTATCTGCTCGAAGGGACCCCGGGATCGGGCAAGACCACGCTGGGGCTGCAGTTTCTCTTCGAAGGGGTACGCCAGGGCGAATCGGTGCTCTACATCACCCTGTCGGAGACCAGTGAAGAGCTGCGTTGCGTGGCCGAGTCTCACGGCTGGAGCCTGGACGGCGTCGAGCTGTTCGAACTGTCCGCGGCCGATGCGGTGCTGGGCGGTGCCCAGGAGCAGACCATCCTCCACCCCTGGGAATCCGAACTGGGCGACACCATCGAGCTGATCCAGGCGCGGGTGGACGAACTGCAGCCCAGACGCCTGGTGTTCGACAGCCTGTCGGAGATGCGCCTGCTGGCCCAGGACCCCTTGCGTTATCGGCGTCAGGTGCTGGCACTCAAGCAGTTCTTTGCCGGGCGCGGCATCACCGTCCTGCTGGTGGACGATCTGACCGCCAGTGGGGGCGAACGAGACAATCATCTGCACAGCCTCTGCCACGGGGTGCTGACCCTGGAGCGCCTGACCCTGGATTTCGGCGCTGCCCGCCGGCGCCTGCAGATCCAGAAACTGCGTGGCCGGGACTTCATCGCCGGCTATCACGACTTCACCATCCGCCGCGGCGGGCTGGAGGTCTATCCGCGCATGATCGCCGCGGGGCGCTACGAAGACTTCATCGGCGAATCCGTCCCCAGCGACATCCCCGACCTGGATGCGCTGCTGTACGGCGGTCCGCTGCGGGGTACCAGCACCCTGATCACCGGCCCGGCCGGCACCGGCAAGACCACCCTGGCCCTGCAATTCGTGATGGCCGCCTGCGCGCGTGGGGAAAGGTGCGCGGTCTATGAATTCGACGAGCGCATCGGCACCCTGCTCAAGCGCGCGGAAAGCATGGGCATGCCGCTGCTGCGCTATATCGACGAGGGCCTGGTGGTGGTGCATCAGATCGATCCGGCCGAACTGTCGCCCGGCGAATTCGCCTGGCGCGTGCGGCAGGACGTCGAGAAAAACAGCTGCCGGATGCTGGTGCTGGACAGCCTCAACGGCTACCTGGCCGCCATGCCCCAGGAACAGCACCTGATCCTGCAGTTGCACGAACTGCTCTCCTACCTGAGCCAGTCCGGGGTGGTGACCTTTCTCATCAATCCCCAACACGGCCTGGTCGGAACGATGACCTCCAACCTGGATATCTCCTACATCGCCGATACCGTGGTGCTGGTGCGCTTCTTCGAGGCCCAGGGGCGACTGCGCAAGGCCATTTCCATCCTCAAGCACCGCGGCGGCGCGCACGAGGATGCCATTCGCGAATTGCGCATCGACCGTCAGGGCATCCGGGTGGGTCAGCCGCTGGTGGACTTCCGCGGGGTGCTGACCGGGACCCCGGAATACTTCGGTGCCAGGCAACCCCTGATGGAAGAGCGCGATTGACCGAGCACACCTTGCCCGCCTGCGAGCTGATCATTTGCGCCCCGCTCCGCGGCGACGCCACCAGCCTGCAGCGCCTCTTCACCCAGGGCTACCGCACCCGCTATCTGTCCAGCCTGGACGAGGTCGCGGCGGCGCTGGGTGAGGACACCGGCATCATCCTCTTCACTGAGGAGGCCCTGCGTCAGGACCTGGGCGCCCTGGCCGCAGCGCTGGAGCGCCAGCCAGCCTGGTCGGACATTCCGCTGGTGCTGCTGGCCTCCGACGCCAAGCGCTCGGGACGCGGCAACGATCTGCTGCGCCGACAACTGCCTGCGGCGACCACCAACCTGGTCATCCTGGAGCGGCCGCTGAGCGGCGCCTCCCTGCAGAGCAGTGTCGCCGCCGCCTGGCGTTCACGGCTGCGCCAGTTCGAGATGCGCGACCGCCTCGCCGAACTGGCCCAGGAGCGCGAGCGCCTGCAGACGCTGCTGGAGAATCTGCCGGTGGGGGTGTGTTTCATGGATGCCCAGGGCCGCACCCTAGTCAGCAATCCCTTCTATGAGCAGTACGTGCCGGGTCAGCGCATTCCGTCCCAGCAACCGCAGGAAGCGGCGCGCTGGACCGCGCTCGACAGCAATGGCCGGCTGCTGCCACCCGAACGCTTTCCGGGGGCCCGGGCGCTGGGTGGCGAGCGGGTCAAGGGGCAGGACTTCTATCACACCAGCGCCACCGGCGAGGAATCCTGGCTGCGGGTGAGCGCGGTGCCCCTGCACGACGCCGGCCAGCAGATCATCGGTGCGACCACGGTGATCGCCGATATCAGCGACGAGAAACGCGCGGAACTGGCCTTGCGCCGCTTCAACGAAGAACTGGAAGTCCAGGTCGCAGAGCGCACCCGCACCCTGGCGCTCACCCTCAGCGAATTGCAGCGGGAAACCGCCGAGCGCAGTCGCGCCGAAGAGCAGTTGCGCCAGTCGCTGAAGATGGAAGCGGTGGGTCAGCTCACCGGCGGCATCGCCCATGACTTCAACAACATGCTCACCGGGGTGCTGGGCGCCCTGGATCTGATGAAGATCAAGAACAAGGGGCAACTGGCCGGCCTGGAGCGCTACATGGAGGCGGCGCAGCACTCGGCGCACCGGGCGGCGGCCCTCACCCAGCGGCTGCTGGCCTTTTCCCGCCGGCAGTCGCTGGAATCCCGGCCGATGTCCGCCAACGAACTGATCCTGGCGTTGCAGGACCTGTTGCAGCGCACGGTGAGCGAACAGATCTCGGTGGAGCTGGCGCTGGGCGAGGACCTGCCCTGGATCCTGGCCGATGCCAACCAGTTGGAGAATGCCCTACTCAACCTCGTGATCAACGCCCGCGATGCCATGCCGGATGGCGGCGTCGTGACCCTGGCGACCTCGCTGCTGACGGTCACCGAACCGGGCGCCGAGGACGAGGCCCTGACCCCCGGCGACTATGTCTGCATCGAGGTGCGGGACAGCGGAACCGGGATTCCCGAGCGGCTGCTGAACAAGGTGCTCGAACCCTTCTTCACCACCAAGCCCCAGGGCCAGGGCACCGGCCTGGGGCTGTCGATGGTCTATGGCTTCGCCCGGCAGAGCAATGGCCGTCTGACCCTCGCCAGTGACGCCAGCGGAACCCGGGTGTGCGT
The DNA here is from genome assembly GCF_002256045.1 of Pseudomonas sp. PGPPP4. Classification (NCBI taxonomy): domain Bacteria; kingdom Pseudomonadati; phylum Pseudomonadota; class Gammaproteobacteria; order Pseudomonadales; family Pseudomonadaceae; genus Pseudomonas; species Pseudomonas sp. PGPPP4. Next base: position 212,548 of record NZ_NKID01000005.1, on the reverse strand, counting down.
CTATCTACCGACGGCGGAACAGCGCCGCGCACCGCAGCGGTCCGAGCCAGCGGAGCTCGTCCAGGGTGCCGGCCAGACCATCCTCCTGGTGGAAGACGACGATGCGGTACGGCTGGTCAACCAGGAAGCGCTGCAAGCCCTGGGCTATCGGGTCTGGAGCGCTGCGGAAGGCAAGGCCGCGCTGCGCCTGCTGGATCAGATCCCGCAGCTGGACCTGCTGGTGACCGATGTCGGTCTGCCGGGCCTCAATGGTCGTCAGCTGGCGGAGGTCATCCAGCAGCTCAGGCCGCGGCTGCCGGTGCTGTTCCTGACCGGTTACGCCGAGGGCGCCCTCAGCAGGAGTGCCTTCCTGGGTGGTAACATGGAGCTGATGACCAAGCCCTTCACCCTGGACCAGCTGGCCGCGCAGGTCGCCGCCATGCTGGCCGGATCCGCCAATCGGGCCGTGGTGCCCTCCTGAGGTCGCCGCCGCCCCGCGACCAGACCAAGGCACCCATGACCGCCCAGATCCGCCCCGCCCGCCGCGAAGACGCCACCCGCATCCACGAACTGATCGTCGAACTGGCCGACTACGAAAAGGCCGTCCACGAGGTGCTGGCCAGCCCGGCCCAGATCGAGGCGACGCTGTTCGCCGCCGACACCCCGACCCGGGCGCTGGTCGCCGAGCACGACGGCGTGGTGGTGGGCTATGCCGTGTATTTCTACAGCTACTCCACCTGGCTGGGCCGCAACGGCATCTACCTGGAAGACCTCTATGTGAGCCCCAGCGCCCGCGGCACCGGTCTGGGCAAGGGTCTGTTGCGCGAACTGGCCCGCGAAGCGGTGGCCAACGACTGCGGCCGCCTGGAATGGAGCGTGCTGGACTGGAACACCCCGGCCATCGACTTCTACGAAAGCCTGGGCGCCCAGGCCCAGAGCGAATGGGTGCGCTATCGCCTGGACGGTGCGGCGCTGCGGGATTTCGCCGAGAGCGGGCGGTAGGATTCACAGGTTGGGTTGAGCGCCAGCAAAGCCCGACGCGATGGGACGCGACATGGGTAATGTTGGTTGCGGTTATGGCGATCCGCTGTTGCCGGGGGACGCCGATCGCGGCCATGGGCCGCTCCTACGGATTCCGATTCCCCTGTAGGAGCGGCCCATGGCCGCGATCAGCGCCGTAGCGTGGAAAACGGCGCAGCCTTTTCCACCGGGGACTTCGGCATGGGGCGCGCCCTCACCCCAGCCCTCTCCCGGAGGGAGAGGGGGTTGTCCGAGTGAGAATCAGCGGCGTAGCGCCGTAGCGTGGAAAACGGCGCAGCCTTTTCCACCGGGGACTGCGGCATGAGGCGCGCCCTCACCCCAGCCCTCTCCCAGAGGGAGAGGGGGTTGTCCGAATGGGTATCAGTGTCGTAGCGCCGTAGCGTGGAAAACGGCGCAGCCTTTTCCACAGGGACTTTGGCATGGGGCGCCCTCACCCCAGCCCTCTCCCAGAGGGAGAGGGGGTTGTCCGAGTGAGAATCAGCGTCGTAGCGCCGTAGCGTGAAAAACGGCGCAGCCTTTTCCACCGGGGACTTCGGCATGGGGCGTGCCCTCACCCCAGCCCTCTCCCAGAGGGAGAGGGGGTTGTACGAGTGAGAGTCAGATCTTTGCCAGTCCTGAAAAATCGCAGGCGACTGGCACAATCCTATCCGCATCGAAGGACCGCCACCCGTTACCGATCCGCCAGTTCCACCTGTGCCGGGCGGCGCTGCATCAGCACCTTGCCGTTACGGATGGAGTACAGCGGCAGGCCCTGGCTGCGGACCATCTCGTAGTCGCTGTCGGCGGAGAGCACCAGCAAGTTGGCCGGGCGCCCCTCCTCCAGGCCGTAGCGATCGCCCAGGCACAGGGCCTTGGCGCTGTTGACCGTGACCAGATCCAGCGCCGATTGCAGGTTGCGATAGCCGAGCATGTGGCAGATGTGCAGGCCCGCTTCCAGCACCCGCAGGATGTTGCCGTTGCCCAGCGGATACCAGGGATCGACGATGGAATCCTGGGCGAAGCAGACGTTGAGGCCGGCCTCCAGCAACTCGTTGACCCGGGTCACGCCGCGACGCTTGGGAAAGGTGTCGAAGCGGCCCTGCAGGTGGATGCTCTCGGTCGGGCAGGAGATGAAGTTGATGCCGGCGTGGGTCAGCAGGCGGAACAGCTTGGCGCAGTAGGCGTTGTCGTAGGAGCCCATGGCGGTGGTGTGGCTGGCGGTGACCCGCGAACCCATGCCGCGGCTGCGTGCCTCTTCGGCCAGCACCTCGAGAAAGCGCGAATGGGGATCGTCGGTCTCGTCGCAATGGACGTCCACCAGGCAGCCGGTGCGCTCGGCCAGGTCCATGAGGAATTTCACCGAGCTCACGCCCTGGTCGCGGGTGTATTCGAAGTGCGGGATGCCGCCGACCACATCCGCGCCCAGGCGAATGGATTCCTCCATCAGCTCGCGCCCGTTCTTGAAGGACTCGATGCCCTCCTGGGGAAAGGCGACGATCTGCAGGTCGATCAGGTGGCCGGTCTCCTCGCGTACCTCCAGCATGGCCTTGAGTGCGGCCAGCGACGGATCGGTGACGTCGACGTGGGTGCGCACGTGCTGGATGCCATGGGCGGCCAGGGCGCGGATGGTGCGTGTGGCGCGGGTCTTGGTGTCTTCCTGGGTGATGGTGGCCTTGCGCTCGCCCCAGCACTCGATGCCCTCGAACAGGGTGCCGCTCATGTTCCAGCGCGGCTCGCCAGCGGTCAGGGTGGCGTCGAGGTGGATGTGCGGCTCGACGAAGGGCGGCACCACCAGGTTGCCGGCGGCGTCGATGTCGTCCGGCCCTACCGCAGGCGGCATGAGCTGCTCGGCGATGGCGGCGATGCGTCCGCCTTCGAGGCGGATGTCATACAGGCCTTCGCGGTCACGCAGGCGGGCGTTGAGGATGCGCATGGTCGATCTCCTAGAGCAAGGCAGGGGCGGCGGCACGTCCGCGATCGTAGCCTGTTCAAAGGCTGCTGCGCGTCGGCCAACCGGCGTTGAAAACGGCTTCGGAATGCTCATTTACTCGCTGTAAATTCCGCTTCCTCAGCCATTTTCGCCTTGTTTGGCTCTAGCTCGCCGGCCTTTGAATAGCCTCCGAGGCCATTGAACACGCCATAGCCGAGCGCCGCCACCCCGATGCCCACCAGGGGCGCCACCCAGGGCGAACCGAAGGCGGCGATGGTGCCCAGGCCGTAGGCCGCCAGCCCCGGCCAGTTGTAGTGCGGCAGGCGGGCCTCGGCGAGCAGCGGATAGCGCCCGCGATGGCGCAGCCAGAAGTCGGCGACGATCACCCCGCCGATGGGTGGGATCACCGTGCCGAGCAGTACCAGATAGGGCACCAGCAGGTCGTACATGCCCAGCACGGCCAGGGCGGTACCGATCAGGGCGCCGGCAAGGGTCACCGTCTTGCGGCGGCTGGTACGCACCAGATTGCAGCCGGCCACGGCGAAGTTGTAGATGGTGTTGTCCTGGGTGCTCCAGATGTTGAGCAGCAGCATGGCCAGGGCGGCGGTGGCGAAGCCCTGCAGCATCAGCACCTCCACCACGTCCGGCTGCTGGTAGACGATGGCGCCATAGGCGCCGATCAGCACCATCAGGCCGTTGCCGATGAAGAAGCCGATCAGGCTGGCCAGCACCGCCACCCGGGTGGAACGGGCGAAGCGGGTCCAGTTGGTGGCCTGGGTGGCGCCGCTGACGAAGGTGCCGAACACCAGGGTGATGGCGGTGGACAGGTCCAGGCTGGCGCTGGGCTGGATCGCCAGCAGGCCGGCCAGACCGCCGGCCTTGGCGGTGGTCACGCTCATGGACAGGATCAGCAGCAGCGCCATGGCCGGCACGGCGATCCAGGAGAGGATCTCCAGGCCGCGGTAGCCGATGTAGGCGGTGGCGCAGAAGCCCAGGCCGAACACCGCCATCAGCGCCAGCACCGCGCCCTGCTCCAGGCCGAAGTACCTGCCCAGCACCACGGCAGCGGTGGCCGTCCCCCAGGCGTACCAGCCGATCTGGGTGAAGCCGAGGATGAGGTCGCACAGCTTGCTGCCGCGTTCGCCAAAGGCGAAGCGCCCCATCAGCACCGAGTTGAGGCCGCTGCGACAGGCGATATGGCCGAGGGCAGCGGCATAGAGACCCAGCAGCAGATTGCCGAGGGCGATCACCCACAGCAGGTCGGTGAAACCAAAGGCCACCCCCAGCTTGCCGCCGGCGAACATGGTGGCGGTAAAGAAGGTGAAGCCCAGCAGCACCATGGCCAGGGAGGCCAGCCCCTTGCGGGCGTGGGGCGGGACTTCGCTCAGGGGATAGTCGTTGCCGGCGTTGCTCATAAGGGACTCCTCGGGATGGGCGTGTCTCTCCTGTAGCAGTGGCCATGCCAGACTCGGCCAAGGGGCGTGGCAGAGCCTAGGGTCGCGTAACAAAGCCTTTGCCGGGGCCCGCCTTTGGTGCAAGGCTGCATCCCGTGCCTTGGCCGGGGGCGGTCAAGTGTGAGACGGTTGCCGCGGCCGTCCTACAAGGAAAAGATCATGACCACGCCACGCCTCGCCGTCCTGGGTTCCGGTCTCATGGGCATCGGCATCGCCGTGCACCTGGCACGCCACGGCCATGCCGTGCGGCTGCAGGACGTCGACCCCGCCCGCCTCGCCGAGGTGGCCGCTACGGCGCGCACCCTGCTCGCCGAGCTGGAGGAAGCCGACATCGCCGTGGACACCGAGGCGGTCATCAGCCGCCTCAGCACCACCACCGAGCTGGCCGATCTCGCCGACTGCGACCTGCTGTTCGAAGCCGTGCCCGAGCGCCTGGAGCTCAAGCACAGTCTCTATGCCCAGCTCGAAGCCGTGCTGCGCCCGGACGCTCTGATCGCCAGCAACACCAGCGGCCTGCCACCGGACGAACTGGCCGCGCACCTGCGCCATCCCGAACGCCTGCTGATCGCCCACTTCTGGAATCCGCCGCACTTCATTCCCCTGGTGGAGCTGGTGCCTGGCACGGCGACCCTGCACTCTCACCTGGAGGCCGTGCGCCAACTGCTGGAGGCCGCCGACCTGGAGGCCGTGGTCCTGCAGCGCGCCATTCCCGGCTTCGTCGGCAATCGCCTGCAATTCGCCCTGCTGCGCGAAGCCCTGCACATCGTGCAGAGCGGCGCGGCGGATGCCGAAACGGTGGACCGGGTGATGCGCGCCTCCCTGGGGCGGCGCTATGCCATGGTCGGTCCGCTGGAAGCGGCGGACATGGGTGGCCTGGATACCTTTCGCGACATCGCCCGGCATCTCTGGCCGACCCTGGCGCGGGACGAGGCCCCGCTGCAGCTGCTGGAAGACCAGGTGGCCGCCGGCCGTACCGGCCTGCGCAGCGGCCACGGCTTCCATGAGTGGGACGCCGCGCGGCGCGAGCGCATCGTCCAGCGGCGCCTGCACCAGCTGCGCCATGCGCTGAAGCCATGAGCCGCACCCCGCCGGGTCTGCCCGGGCTGGAAGACTATGCCGACATCCGCCAGCGGGCGATCCGCTCGCTGTTCGAGATCATCGAGCAGACCAGCAACGGCACGGTAATCGTCGACCGCGAGGCGCGCATCGTCTGGATCAACCAGAGATACGCCCAGCACTTCGGCCTGCCGGATGCCGCCGCCGCCATCGGCCAGCCGGTGGAACAGATCATTCCCCACAGCCTGCTGCGCGAGGTGGCGCGCAATGGCCAACCGATCCTGCTGGACATGCTGGAGACCCGCAACGGACCCCTGGTGGTGATGCGCCTGCCGATCCACACCGACGAGGACGAACTGATCGGCGCCATCGGCTTCGCCCTGTTCGACCAGTTGCAGCAACTGGCGCCACTGGTGACCCGCTACCTGCGCATCCAGGAAGAGCTGGCCACCACCCGGCGCTCGCTGCAACACGCGCGCACCGCCAAGTATGGCTTCGGCCACTTCGTCGGCAGCGGCCCGGCCAGCCTGGAGGTCAAGCGCCGCGCCCGCCGCGCCGCCGCCAGCGAGGCCGCAGTGCTGCTGCTGGGCGAGACCGGTACCGGCAAGGAGTTGCTGGCCCACGCCATCCACGGCGCCTCGCCACGGGCCGGGCGGCCCTTCGTCAGCATCAATGCCGCGGCCATCCCGGAAAGCCTGCTGGAAGCGGAATTCTTCGGCACCGCGCCGGGTGCCTTCACCGGTGCCGAACGGCGCGCCCGCCCGGGCAAGCTGCAGATCGCCCAGGGCGGCACCCTGTTTCTCGACGAGATCGGCGACATGCCGCTGGCCTTGCAGGCCAAGCTCCTGCGGGTGCTGCAGGAAAAGGAATACGAACCCCTGGGCTCCAACGAGGTGCTGGCCTGTGACGTGCGCATGATCGCCGCCACCTCCCGTGACCTGGAGGCCGCCGTGGCCGAGGGGCGCTTTCGCGCCGATCTCTATTACCGCCTCAACGTGCTGCCGATCCGCATCCCGCCGCTGCGCGAGCGCCTGGACGACCTGGCGGTGCTGGCCGAGGCCATCCTCGACGGGTTGCCGCAGGTGGGCGGACAGTCGACGCCCGACCTCACCGCCGACGGCCTGGCCCTGCTGCAGCGCCAACCCTGGTCCGGCAACGTGCGCGAGTTGCGCAACGTGCTGGAGCGCGCGGTGCTGCTGGGCGACGACAGCCAATTGGATGCCGGGGCGCTGGCGGAGGCCTTGGGCGTTTCCGCCGAACTGCCAGCCAAGTCCGTGGTGAGCACTACCGGCGAAACCTATGCCGAAGCCCGCCAGCGCTTCGACCGGGAATTGTTCCAGGCGACCCTGGCCGCCTGCGGCGGCAAGGTTGACGAAGCCGCGCGGCGCCTGGGGCTGGGGCGTTCTACACTGTACAAGAAGCTGGTGGCGCTGGGGCTAATGTCTCGAATATGAGACATGTCTATATATAGAGACACAGCCTGTAGGAGCGGCCCATGGCCGCGATTGACGATCTATCGCGGCCATGGGCCGCTCCTACAGAGTCGTGCGTAGGTTGGGTTAAGACGGATCTATCGTCGAAGCCCAACATGGCCGGCGTCAGGCCTTTGTTGGGCTTCGCTTCGCTCAACCCAACCTACGGGTTCCAGTTTTTGAGACAAATTTTCGGTAAATGGCAATCATCTAAATAAAAAACCATATAAAACAATAAGTTATAAATCTGGCACGGTTCTGGCTCCTGCATTCGGGCGATCTCTGAATCGCCCTATAACAACAAGAACCGCTTCGCCCCAGGCGGAGCTCTAGGAGAAGCCATGAGTGTCCTGATCGCACTCGCCGCCCTGGCGCTGCTGATGTTCGCCGCCTACCGGGGTTTCAGTGTCATCCTCTTCGCCCCCCTCGCCGCCCTCGGCGCCGTGCTGCTCACCGATCCATCCGCCGTGGCGCCCGCCTTTACCGGGGTGTTCATGGACAAGATGGTGGGCTTTCTCAAACTCTACTTCCCGGTGTTCATGCTGGGCGCGCTGTTCGGCAAGCTGATCGAGCTGTCGGGCTTTTCCCGCGCCATCGTCGCCGCGGCCATTCGCCTGCTTGGTCGCGAGCGGGCCATCCCGGTGATCGTCGCGGTCTGCGCCCTGCTCACCTATGGCGGCGTCTCGCTGTTCGTGGTGGTCTTCGCCGTCTATCCCTTCGCCGCGGAGATGTTTCGCCAGAGCGACATCCCCAAGCGGCTGATCCCGGCGACCATCGCCCTGGGCGCCTTCTCCTTCACCATGGACGCCCTGCCCGGCACGCCGCAGATCCAGAACATCATCCCCACCAGCTTCTTCCAGACCACCGCCTGGGCCGCGCCCTGGCTGGGCCTGGCCGGTTCGCTGTTCGTCATCGCCGTGGGCCTGACATATCTCGGCAGCGCTCGTCGCAAGGCGCGCAACAGGGGCGAAGGCTATGCCAGCGTGCCGCTGCGCAACGAACCCGAGACCGCGGCCGACCTGCCGCTGCCCAATCCCTGGCTGGCCCTGGCGCCGCTGGTGCTGGTGGGCGTGCTCAACCTGCTGCTGACCCGCTGGATTCCCGACTGGTACGGCGCCACCCATAACCTGGCCCTGCCCGGCATGGCCAAACCGGTGACCCAGGAAGTCGCCAAGCTGACTGGCATCTGGGCGGTGGAAGGCGCGCTGCTGGCTGGCATCCTGCTGGTGCTGGCGACCGGCTTCGGCGCCATCCGCGGACGCCTGGCGGAAGGCAGCAAGACCGCCGTCTCCGGTGCCCTGCTGGCCGGGATGAACACGGCCTCGGAATACGGCTTCGGCGCGGTGATCGCCGCCCTGCCCGGCTTCGTGCTGTTCGCCCAGGGCCTCAAGGCCATCCCCGATCCGCTGATCAACGAAGCCGTCAGCGTGACACTGCTGGCCGGCATCACCGGCTCGGCGTCCGGTGGCATGAGCATCGCCCTGGCCGCCATGAGCGACACCTTCATCGCCGCCGCCAACGCGGCCGGCATCCCCCTGGAGGTGCTGCACCGGGTGGCGGCCATGGCCAGCGGCGGCATGGACACCCTGCCGCACAACGGCGCGGTCATCACCCTGCTGGCGGTGACCGGCCTGACCCACCGCGAAGCCTATGGCGGCGTGTTCAAGATCACCCTGATCAAGACCGTGGCGGTGTTCTTCGTCATCGCCCTCTACTACCTGACCGGCCTCGTCTAAGGAGACAGCCATGGACCTCACCGGCAAGACCGCCCTGGTCACCGGCTCCACCAGCGGCATCGGCCTGGGCATCGCCCAGCGCCTGGCCGCCGCTGGCGCCACCCTCATCCTCACCGGCTTCGGCGATCCCGCTGCGGCCCAGGCCAGCCTGCCCGGTCGCAGTGGCTTCCACGGCGCCGACCTGTCCAGGCCGGAGGAGATCGAAGAGCTCTTCGCCTACGCCCAGCGCGACTTCGGCGGCGTGGACATCCTGGTCAACAACGCCGGCATCCAGCACGTGGCGCCGGTGGAAGACTTTCCGGTGGAGCGCTGGGACGCGGTGATCGCGCTCAATCTCTCGGCGGTGTTCCACACCACCCGCCTGGCGCTGCCGGGCATGCGCGAGCGCGACTGGGGTCGCATCATCAACATCTCTTCAGTGCATGGCCTGGTGGCCTCCACCGGCAAGGCCGCCTATGTGGCCGCCAAGCATGGCGTGGTGGGCCTGACCAAGGTCACCGCCCTGGAGACCGCCCGCACCGGCATCACCTGTAACGCCCTCTGCCCGGGTTTCGTGCTCACCCCGCTGATCCAGCAGCAGCTGGACAGCCGTGGCAGTGATCCGGACCAGGCGCGGCGCGACCTGCTCAGCGAGAAGCAGCCGTCGCAGGAATTCGTCACCACCGACCAGTTGGGCGAACTGGCGCTGTTCCTGTGCAGCCAGGCCGCTGCTCAGGTACGGGGCGCCGCCTGGACCATGGACGGCGGCTGGACCGCCCAATAACGACAAGAGGATCTCCATCATGAACAAGCTCTATCCCAACGCCGCGGCTGCCCTCGATGGGCTGGTCAGCGACGGCATCACCCTGGCCGTGGGCGGCTTCGGTCTCTGCGGCATCCCCGAGGCGCTAATCGCCGCCCTGAGAGACACCGGCGCCCGCGAACTCACCGCCATCAGCAACAACGCCGGGGTGGACGGCTTCGGCCTCGGCCAGCTGCTGGAGACCCGGCAGATCCGCAAGATGATTTCCTCCTACGTGGGCGAGAACAAGGAATTCGAGCGCCAGTACCTGGCCGGCGAACTGGAGCTGGAATTCACCCCCCAGGGCACCCTGGCCGAGAAGCTGCGCGCCGGTGGCGCGGGCATTCCGGCGTTCTATACCCGCACCGGCTACGGCACCCTGGTGGCCGAGGGCAAGGAGGTCCGCGACTTCAATGGCCAGCCCCATGTCATGGAGCTGGCGCTGACCGCCGACGTGGCCTTGGTCAAGGCGCAACGCGCCGACAAGGCCGGCAATCTGGTCTTCAACAAGACCGCGCGCAACTTCAATCCGCTGTGCGCCATGGCCGGTCGCGTCTGCGTGGCCGAGGTGGAAGAGCTGGTGGAGGTCGGCGAGCTGGATCCCGACCAGATCCACCTGCCCGGCATCTTCGTGCAGCGCCTGGTGGTCAACGCCAGCCCCGAGAAACGTATCGAGAAACGCACCCTGAGCGAGGAGAAGTAAGATGGCCTGGACCCGCGAACAGATGGCGCAACGCGCCGCCCGGGAGCTGCAGGACGGCTTCTACGTCAACCTCGGGATCGGCTTACCGACCCTGGTGGCCAACTACATCCCCGCCGGCATGGACGTCTGGCTGCAATCGGAGAACGGCCTGCTCGGCATCGGCCCCTTCCCCACCGCCGAGACGGTCGACCCGGACCTGATCAACGCCGGCAAGCAGACCGTCACCGCCCTGCCCGGCAGCAGCTATTTCGACAGCGCCGCGAGCTTCGGCATGATCCGCGGCGGCCACGTCAACCTCGCTATCCTCGGTGCCATGCAGGTGTCGGAACAAGGCGATCTGGCCAACTGGATGATCCCCGGCAAGATGGTCAAGGGCATGGGCGGCGCCATGGACCTGGTAGCCGGCGTGCAGCGCGTGGTGGTGCTGATGGAGCACACCGCCAAGGGCGCCCACAAGATCCTGCCGGCTTGCGACCTGCCGCTGACCGGGGTCGGCGTGGTCGACCTGATCATCACAGACCTGGCCGTGCTGGAGGTGACCGAAGGCGGCCTCAGGCTGGTGGAACTGGCCGAAGGCGTCAGCCTCGATGAACTGCGCGCCGCCACCGGCGCCCCCATCCAGGCCTGAGGAGACCCCAGCCATGCAAGATGTCGTCATCGTCGCCGCCACCCGCACCGCGGTCGGCAGTTTCCAGGGCTCCCTGGCCAACGTACCCGCGGTGGAGCTCGGCGCCACCGTCATCCGCGCCCTGCTGGCGCAGACCGGTGTGGCACCGGCCGAGGTGGATGAAGTCATCCTCGGTCAAGTGCTCACCGCCGGCGCCGGCCAGAATCCCGCCCGCCAGGCGGCGGTCAAGGCCGGCCTACCCCACGAGGTGCCGGCCCTGACCCTCAACAAGGTCTGTGGCTCCGGCCTCAAGGCGGTGCAACTGGCCGTCCAGGCGATCCGTTGCGGCGACGCCGAGATCGTCATCGCCGGTGGCATGGAAAACATGAGCCTTGCGCCCTATGTGCTGCCCAAGGTGCGCAGCGGCCTGCGCCTGGGGCATGCCGAGCTGGTCGATTCCATGATCAGCGATGGGCTGTGGGATGCCTTCAACGACTACCACATGGGCCAGACCGCGGAGAATCTGGTGCAGCAGTACCAGATCAGCCGCGAGGCCCAGGATGCCTTCGCTGCCCGCTCCCAGCAGCGCGCCGCGGCGGCGGTGGAATCCGGGCGTTTCCGCGAGGAGATCACCCCGGTGGCCATCCCCCAGCGCAAGGGCGAGCCGCTGCTGTTCGACACCGACGAAGGCATCCGCGCCGATACCAGCGCCGAGGGCCTGGCCCGCCTGCGGCCGGCCTTCGCCAAGGACGGCAGCGTCACCGCCGGCAACGCCTCCAGCCTCAACGACGGAGCCGCCGCGGTGCTGGTAATGAGCGCGACCAGGGCCGCTGCCCTGGGCCTCACGCCGTTGGCTCACATAGCCGCCTATGCCAGCGCCGGGGTGGACCCGGCGATCATGGGCATCGGCCCGGTGTCGGCGACCCGCAAGACTCTGGAGAAAGCCGGCTGGCAGTTGGGCGACCTGGACCTGATCGAGGCCAACGAAGCCTTCGCCGCCCAGGCCCTGGCCGTGGGCCAGGAGCTGGGTTGGGATGACGAGAAGGTCAACGTCAACGGCGGCGCCATCGCCCTGGGCCACCCTATCGGCGCCTCGGGGTGCCGGGTGCTGGTGACGCTGCTGCACGAGTTGCGTCGGCGCGAGGGTCGCCGTGGCCTGGCGACCCTGTGCATCGGCGGTGGTCAGGGCGTGGCCCTGGCGGTGGAGCGGCGTTAAGCGCTATCGCGGCCATGGGCCGCTCCTACAAGAGCATCAATCCCCGTAGGAGCGGCCCATGGCCGCGATAGACCGTGCTCTGGCGCCAATCCGTGGAAAAGGCTGCGCCGTTTTCCACCCTACGTTTGTTTATCCCCTGAAGAACAACAACAAAAGGATCCACCATGAGCTCAACCCCTTCCCGCGATTCGCGCAGTGCGCGGTTCGCCCTGGCCTGCTCCAACTGGGCCGAGCGCTGGTTTCCCGATTCCTGGGTGTTCGCGGTGCTTGCCGTGGCCGTGGTGGCCCTGGCCGCCCTCGGCATGGGCGCGCCGGCGGCCAAGACCGCCAAGGCCTTTGGTGACGGTTTCTGGAGTCTGATTCCCTTCACCATGCAGATGGCCTTCGTGGTAATCGGCGGCTATGTGGTGGCCAGTTCCGGCCCGGCCGGACGCCTGATCGAGCGCCTGGCGCGGGTGCCCCGTACCGGACGCGGCGCGGTGTGCTGGGTGGCCCTGGTGGCCATGCTCGCCTCCCTGCTCAACTGGGGCCTGAGCCTGGTGTTCGGCGGCCTGCTGGTGCGCGCCCTGGCCCGCCGCGAAGAACTCAAGATGGACTATCGCGCCGCCGGCGCCGCGGCCTACCTGGGCCTGGGCGCGGTCTGGGCGCTGGGGCTGTCGTCGTCGGCGGCGCAGCTGCAGGCCAATCCGGCCAGCCTGCCGCCCTCGATCCTCGCCATCACCGGGGTGATTCCCTTCAGCCAGACGCTGTTCCTCTGGCAATCCGGCGCCCTGCTGCTGGTGCTGCTGGTGGTCTCGGCGGTGATCGCCTATGTCACCGCGCCCGGACCGGACAGCGCGCGCGATGCCCGTGCCTGTGGCGTCGACGTCACCCCGGCGCCCAAGCCGGCCGCTACGCCGACCCGCCCAGGAGAATGGCTGGAATACAGTCCGATCCTGATCGTGCTGCTGGTGCTCCTGGCCGCTGGTTGGTTGATCCAGGAATTCTCCAGCAAACCAGCCATCGAGGCCATCTCCGGGCTGAACACCTACAACCTGCTGTTCATCTCCCTGGGCGCCCTGCTGCACTGGCGGCCGCGGCATTTCCTCGACGCCGTGGCCCGCGCCGTGCCGGCCACCACCGGAGTGCTGATCCAGTTTCCGCTATACGGCTCCATCGCTGCCATCCTGACCAAGGTCAATGGCGCCGATGGCCAGACCCTGGCGCACCATATCGCGGCATTTTTCACCCAGATCGCCACCCACGACACCTTCGCCCTGCTGATGGGCGTCTACTCGGCGCTGTTGGGATTCTTCATCCCCTCGGGCGGGGGCAAGTGGATCATCGAGGCGCCCTACGTCATGCAGGTGGCCAACGACCTGCAGTACCACCTGGGCTGGGCCGTGCAGATCTACAACGCCGCCGAGGCACTGCCGAATCTGATCAATCCCTTCTACATGCTGCCGCTGCTGGGCGTGCTGGGGCTGAAGGCGCGCGACCTGGTCGGCTTTTCCTTCGTGCAGCTGCTGGTCCATGCACCCCTGGTGCTGGTGCTGCTATGGCTGTTGGGGGGAACGTTGGCCTATCTGCCGCCGGTACACCCGTAGCTCGGGTGGGGCGCAGACGGTAAAGCGGGAGGGGTGGAGCGGGAGCCGGCTGAATCTCAGCCGGCGATGGCCAGGCGGGTGCTGTCGATGATGGCCTGCAGGCGGCTCGGGTTGCTGTATTCGTCGCGGTAGATCCGGCGGGTGTGCTTGGCCACGCCATGCTCGTTGACGACGATGAAGGAAAAACCACGCTTGCTGGGCGCGTCGATGACGCAGCTCATCGGCGCGAAAGCGGCGCTGAGGGCATGCATGGCGTTCTGGGCTTGGGCTTGTATGTTCATGACTTCAGTTGTAAACCTCACGTGTGACGCTGCTATGACAAAGGTCTTGACCGATAGTGCCTAGACTTTCCAGTAATTGTTAGCAATAGGCGTGCCGGAATGTAACAAGGCCTTTTCCAGCACGCCCTGCCCTCACTTGCCGGCAGCCTGCTGGCGACGCTTGGCGCGCCGCGACAGCATGTTCAGGCCCTCGATCAGCGCCGAGAAGGCCATGGCCGCGTAGATGTAGCCCTTGGGCACATGGGCGCCGAAACCTTCGGCGATCAGGGTCATGCCGATCATGATCAGGAAGCCCAGCGCCAGCATCACGACGGTGGGGTTGTCGTTGATGAACCTGGCCAGGGGGTCGGCCGCCAGCAACATGACGGTCACCGCCACCACCACCGCGATCACCATCACCGGCAGGTGCTCGGTCATGCCAACGGCGGTGATGATGCTGTCCACCGAGAACACCAGGTCCAGCAGGAGGATCTGCACGATGGCCGAACCGAAGGCCAGGGTCGCCGTCTCGCCGCCCTTGCTCAGGGCGCTGTCGGGCTCGGGATCGACGTTGTGGTGGATTTCCTTGGTCGCCTTCCACAGCAGGAACAGGCCACCGGCGATGAGGATCAGGTCCTTCCAGGAAAAGCTCTTGCCGAACACCTCGATGATGGGTTCGGTGAGCTGGACGATCCAGGCCACGGTACCGAGCAGCCCCAGGCGCAGGATCAGCGCCAGGCTGATGCCGATGCGGCGTCCCTTCTGCTGTTGGTGAGCGGGCAGCTTGTTGGTGAGGATGGAGATGAAGATGAGGTTGTCGATGCCCAGCACCACCTCCATCACGATCAAGGTGGCCAGGGCAGCCCAGACGGTAGGATCAGCAGCGAGTTGTAGCAGATAGTCCATTGCGGCGCGGTTCCAGTGGCAAGAGAAAGGCCTGACAAGGTCAGGCCGCAGGTCTCACCATCAGAACCTCGCGCCCGTGAAATGCTCGTGAAGGCCTCTGCTGCAATTGTTTCAAACTGTCGCAGCGCTGCGTCGCTGAACGAAGCGCGCCACATAGTCGTCGGCCGGCTGGCCGAGGATGTCCGCGGGGGTGCCCACCTGCACCAGGCGACCGTCGCGCAGGATGGCGATGCGATTGCCCAGGCGCAGCGCCTCGTCCAGGTCATGGGTGATGAAGACGATGGTCTTGTGCAGGCGCTGTTGCAGCTCCAACAGTTGCTCCTGCATCTCGGCGCGGATCAGCGGATCGAGGGCGGAAAAGGCCTCATCCATCAGGATGATCTCGGTGTCCGCCGCCAGGGCACGGGCCAGGCCGACGCGCTGGCGCATGCCGCCGGAGAGCTGGTGCGGCCACTTGCGCTCGTAGCCGGCCAGACCCACCACCTCCAGCCAGTGCAGCGCCCGTTCGCGGCAGACCGTCTTGGACTCGCCCCGCACCTTGAGGCCGTAGGCGACGTTGTCCAGCACCCGCCGATGCGGCAGCAGGCCAAAGCTCTGGAACACCATGCTGATGCGCTGGCGGCGCAATTCGCGCAGCGCCGGCAGCGGTAGCTGGAGGATGTCCTGGCCATCGATGAGGATGCGCCCGCTGCTCGGATCGATCAGCCGATTGAAGTGGCGCACCAGGGTCGACTTGCCGGAACCGGAGAGACCCATGATGACGAAGATCTCGCCCTCGGCGATTTCCAGGGAGAGATCGTCCACCCCCACCACGCAGCCGGTGCGGGCGAGGATATCGGCCTTGTCGTGCCCTTCGCGAAGCAGGGCCAGGGCCGCCTGCTCGCGCTTGCCGAAGATCTTGGAGACCCGCTCGACGACGATCTTCATCGCTCCACCTCGTGGCGCTGGCGGCCATAGGCCTGGGTGATGCGGTCGATGACCACGGCGAGGATGACGATGGCCAGGCCCGCCTGCAGGCCCTTGCCCACGTCCAGGGTCTGGATGCCCACCAGCACCTCTTCACCGAGGCCGCGGGCGCCGATCATGGAGGCGATCACCACCATGGACAGCGCCATCATGGTGGTCTGGTTGATGCCGGCCATGATGCTCGGCAGCGCCAGCGGCAACTGCACGCCGAACAGCTGCTGCCAGCGACTGGCGCCAAAGGCGTTGACCGCTTCCATGACCTCGCGATCGACCTGGCGGATGCCGAGATCGGTGAGGCGGATCAGCGGTGGCGCGGCATAGATCACCGTGGCGAAGATCGCCGGCACCTTGCCCAGGCCGAACAGCATCAGCACCGGGATCAGGTACACGAAGCTGGGCATGGTCTGCATGATGTCCAGCAGCGGCATCAGCACCAGGCGCAGGCGGGCGCTGCGGGCGCAGAGGATGCCCAGGGGCACGCCGATGATGACCGCGATGGCGGTGGCCACCAGCACCAGGGCCAGGGTCTGCATCAGCTTGTCCCACAGCCCCAGGGCACCCACCAGGAACAGCAGGCCGGTGATCAGCAGGGTCGGCAACACTCGCCGGGTGGCATGGGCGGCCAGGGCCGCGACGATCAGCAGCAGCGCCCACCAGGGGGTGCCGCGCAGCAGGCCTTCGAGCCAGACGATGGCCTGCAGCAGGGTGTCGGAGATGGTCCGGAAGACGTCGCCGTAGCGCGTCACCAGCCAGTCGACCCCGCGATTGACGGCATCGGCGAAGGAAAAGGTCAGACCTTCGGGAAACATCCTAGAGCGCCGCCTGGATCTTGCTGCGCGCCGCGGCGTCGGTCACCCAGGCCTGCCAGAGTTCCGGATGGGCCTTGAGTAGCGCCTTGGCGGCGGCGGGGGCATCCTGCTTGGCCTCGGCCTGCTCGGCCAGGGTGCGGTTGAGCAGTTCGATGGGCACATTGACCCGACTCAGCACGGCCACCAGTTCGGGGGCGCCGTCGTGGAAGGGCTTGGAGAGGCCGGCCTGCACCTGGATGCGCTTGGCCTCGCCGTCGCGGGGCTTGAGCTGGACCATGTCGACCCGACCCAGCAGGGGCGTCGGCGACCAGTAATAGGTGAGGATCGGCTGCTTGCGTTTGGTCGCCGAGACGATGGCCGCATCCAGCGCCGGACCGGTGCCGGGGCGGAAGTTGGTGTATTTGTCGCTCAGGCCGTAGCTCTGCAGCATCTGGGTATTTTCCAGTTCGCAGGTCCAGCCGGCCGGGCAGTTGTAGAAGCGGCCCTTGCCCGGCTCTTCCGGATCGCGGAACAGCTCGGCGTACTGGCCCAGGTCGGCGATGCTCTTCAGCTTGGGCGCCTTGGCGCCCTCGCCTTCCACCAGATAACGCGGCACGTACCAGCCTTCGGTGGCGCCTTCGATGGGCGCGCCCACGCCGACCACCTTGCCGGCCGCGGCGGCCTTGTTCCAGGCCTCGCTACGGCCGATCCACTCCTCGGCGAACACCTGGATATCGTTGTTGCCCAGCGCCTGCTCCAGGGTGATGGAGTTGCCGGGGATGCTATCCACCTTGCAGTCGTAGCCGTGCTGCAGGACGAAGCCCATCAGTTCGGTGAGCAGCATGCCGCTCTCCCAGTTCACCCCAGCGAACTTGACCGGCTTGCTGGCGCACCAGCTGTCGGCCTGGGCGGTACCGGCGGCGAGCAGGCCAAGGGAAAGGCCGGCGGCCAGGAGGGAACGGCGGGGAAAGGCTGTGGGCATGAGTGGCTCCGTCTGCACTGGGAGGGCCAGGGCGGCAGAGCCGGTCCGCTGGCGATCCTATGTTGGTCAGCGCCGACGGCTCAGGGTTCAGCCAGAGGCCCTGGCGCTGCCCTTACCCGCCTCGGCGGCGCTGCATCCGGGAGCGTGCTCCGGTCGATCGATCGTCGCCACCCGGGTCCGTCGATCTCTCATCACTGGCTGCGACACCCGCGCGAATGGCCGCTGCGCTCGAACTTTGCCCACGCGCACCTCTTCTACCGGAGGTCACCTTCGCGGAGCCGAGCATGCGTATCCATCACCTCAACTGCGGCTGCATGTGCCCCCTGGGCGGAGCGCTGTACGACGGTTTCAGCCGCGGATTCGCCGCGCACCTCGCCTGTCACTGCCTGCTGGTGGAAACCGACCGGGACGGCCTGGTGCTGGTGGATACCGGCTTTGGCGAAGCCGATCTGCGGGAGCGCGGGCGGCGCCTGAGTCCCTTCTTCCGGCTGATGAATCGCATCCAGTACGATCCCGAACTCAGCGCCCTGGCGCAGCTCCGCCGCCTGGGTTTTCGTCCGGGCGACGTCCGCCATATCGTGCTGACCCACCTGGATTTCGACCACGCCGGCGGCCTGGACGACTTTCCCCAGGCCCAGGTGCATGTGCTGCAGCGGGAATGGGATGCACAGCGGCAGCGCCACGGCTTCATCGGTCGGCGCCGCTACAGCCCGGTGCAGTGGCAAGGCATCCGCCACTGGCATTTCCACGAACCCCGGGGCGAGGCCTGGCACGGCTTCGCCAGCGTGCGCGACCTACCCGGCCTGCCGCCGGAAATCCTGATGATCCCCCTGCCCGGCCACACCCCGGGCCATGCCGGCATCGCCGTCCAGCACGACGGGGGCTGGTTGCTGCACGCGGGCGACGCCTATTTCTATCGCGACGAGATGCGCCAGCCCGAACGCCACTGCACGCCGGGGCTGAGGTTCTACCAGCGGCTGATGGAAGCCGACCGCGCCAGCCGCCTGGACAACCAGGCCCGCCTGCGCGAACTCTCCTTGCGCCAGGACCTGGAGCTGACGCTGTTCTGCAGTCATGATCTGGTGGAGTTCAAGCGGTTGCAGGCAGGGACACCGTAGGTTGGGTTGAGCACAGTGAAGCCCAACGCCACCAGGCCTAATTCATTCATGTTGGGCTTCGACGATAGAGCCGTCTCAACCCAACCTACGCGGTCTTCTGGCGCGATACACCGTAGGTTGGGTTGAGCGCAGCGAAGCCCAACGCCACCAGGCCGAACAGCCTCATGTTGGGCTTCGACGATGGAGCCGTCTCAACCCAACCTACGCGCATACCCGTCAGCGGCTACTCATCGCGGCCATGGGCCGCTCCTACAGAGGACTGATGTCCCGTAGGAGCGGCCGCATCGGCCGACCGCCATGGCCGCGATTGATCAGAGCGCAACGGCAACGATGCCAGGGCCGAATCCTTCATGTTGGTTGCGACGACAGGGCCGTCTCGACCCAACCTACGCAATCACCGGATAACCCTGCTCCACCGCTTCTCGCCGCCAGTCCAGCAGCGGTAGATAGGTCACCTCATCCACCGCCGCGACACCCTCGAGGGCCAGGGTGTCGGCCAGGGCAGGATCGGCGGCCAGGCTGTCGTTGAGGGCGGTGCGCAGGGCTTCCACGTCCGCATCCGAACGACTGGCGGCGGTGATGAAGGGCAGTGTCGGACTGGGGCGGGTGCGTTGCAGCAGGCGCAGGCCGGCGACCCGCTCGGGTTGGGCGCGCTGCAGATAGCCGTAGGTCACGGCATCCACCGAGGCGACATCGGCGTGCCCCTGCTGCAACAGCGCCAGGCTGTTGGCGTGGCTCTCGCTGACGATCATCTCGCCAAAGAAGCGGGCGCGCTCGGCGAGGGGCGCCACGGCGTGGCGCAGCAGATTCATGCCGGTGTTGGAATCCAGGCCGTTGAGCGCCACGCGCTTGCCGCGCAGATCGGCCAGGCCGGTCGCCTCCAGCGTCTCGGGCACCAGGATGAAGGCGCAGTGTTCGGCCGCCTGGCAACCCGCGAAGCGATAGCGCGGCGCTGCGACCAGACGCACCTGGCCGCGCAGGCGGGTGGCCCAGGGATAGCCGCAGGTCTGCGCCAGCAGCAGTTCGGGATGCGTCCAGAGCGCCGGCAGCTCCTCGGGCGCGGGGTCGAGCGTCTCGCCCAGGCGCTGCGCCACGGCCTCGGCCAGCTGGCGATAGGCGTCGCGCACCTCGGCAGGCTCGACGTACATGGTAAGGGCGGCAACGGTCATGGGCGGCTCCAGCACGGAAAACCGCCATTATCCCCTATCACCGCACTCAGAGCGCCGCCTTTACCCGTTCGGCGTTTTCCGCCGGCAGCCAGGTCGTCCAGAGCTCCGGGTGCTCCTTGAGGAAACGCTTGGCCACCACCTGGGCGTCTTCGCGCTTCTCGGCCATGCCGGCGAGGATGCCGTTGAACTGGTCGAGGGGGAATTCGACCTTCTCGAACAGCGCCACCAGGGCCGGCGCCTTGTCGTGGAGGTCGCGAGAGACGCCGATGGTGATCTTGGCCGGCAGCGAGCGCGACGGCAGCGGATCGGGATTCTTCGGATCCGACAGGGTCTCCCAGGCCTTCTCGCTGAACGGCGGCTCTTCCAGCTGGACCAGCTTGTAGCGGCCCATCAGCGGCGTCGGCGACCAATAGTAGAAGAGCACCGGCTCGCCACGGCGCATGGCGGTGGCGATGGCCGCGTCCAGCGCGGGACCGGTGCCGGTGCGGAAGTTGGTGTAGCTGTCGGTCAGCTTGTAGGCCTTGAGCTTCTGGCTGTTGACGATCTCGCAGGTCCAGCCGGTCGGGCAGTTGAGGAAGCGGCCCTTGCCGGGTTCTTCCGGATCGCGGAACAACTCCTTGTAGCGCGGCAGATCGGCGACGCTCTTGAGGTCCGGCGCCTTGGCCTGGATGCCGCGCGCGGGATCGCCCTTGACCAGGTCTTCCGGTACCCACCAGCCTTCGGTGGCGCCCTTGACCGTCTCGCCGACGGCAAAGACCTTGCCGGCCTTTTCCGCCGCGCGCCAGGCGGGACTGCGCCCGGCCCACTGCTCGCCGGTGACCTGGATGTCGTTTTGCGCCAAGGCGTTTTCCAGGGTCACGGTGTTGCCCGGCACGCTGTCGGTCTGGCAGCCATAGCCCTTTTCCACCAGCAGGCGCAGCACCTCGGTGGTGAACATGCCGCTCTCCCAGTTGGGGCCGGCGAACTTCACCGTCTGCGGATAGGGACAGCCGCCGTCGGCGGCAAAGGCCAGCGGGGTGATGGCGAGGCTGGCGAGGGTCAGGACGAGACGCAGGCGCATGGGCTAACTCTCCGACGAGGACGTGGGCCTTTCGACCCCCGGCACTGCCATTCGTCCCCGCGGCCCAGGGCTATTTCACAGAGGACCGCCCTCGGCGGTCTTGCGCAGACCGGCGATCACCGTCTCGCCGGTTTCCCGGGCCAGCTCGGCGTACCAGGCCTGGGTGGCCAGGGGCTCATGCCCATGGGTGATCTCGCAGCGCTTGCGCGCCCGCTCGACGATGCCGGCGACCCGCTCCAGCCGTGCGGCCTGATAGGCCTGGAGCGCTGCCAGGGGATCCTGTTCGGCGTCCAGACAGCGCGCCAGCACCCAGGCATCCTCCATGGCCTGGCAACCGCCCTGCCCCAGGTCCGGGGCCATGGCATGGGCGGAGTCGCCCAGCAGCGCCACCCGCCCCTGTACCAGGGTCGGCAACGGCCGGGTATCGTGGATCTCCACCCGGGCCACGCCCTGGGGATCCAGCCGTTCGATCAGGCGCTGCACCGGCGGCGCCCAGCCGGCGAAGTGCTCGGCCAGTTCCGCGCGGTAACGGCTGCGGTCGTTGGGCGTGCCCTTGGGCAGGGGCACGTCGAAGAAGAAATAGAATTCATCGCCGCCCATGGGCATCAGCGAGACCCGCTGGTGCGCCCCGACGAATTGCGCCCAGTCCTGGGCCTCGGCCAGATCCGGCGCGATCTTCACCCGTCCGTTCCAGTTCACGTAGCCGCAATACTCGCGGGTGATGGCCTGGCCCACCACTCGCTCCCGCAGGCGCGAGTGGGTGCCATCGGCGGCGATCAGCAGATCGGCCCGTTCGCGCCGACCCTCGCCGAGCAGCACGGTCACCCCGGCCGCATCCTGCTCGAAGCCCTCGCAGCCGACACCCAGGGTCACGTGCTCGGCGCCCACGGCTTCGAGCAGGAGGCGCTGCAGGTGGGCGCGGGCGATGGGGCGCGCCGGTCGACCCACGGCCTCATAGAGTGGCAGCAGGCTGAACCGGGTAAGCAACTGTCCCTCATGGTCGCGATAGCTCATGGTCTGCATGTCGCCGCTGACCGCGGCGATGGCGGACCCGAGCCCCAGCTGCTCCAGCACCTTGACGCCATTGGGCCAGATGGAAAGGGCTGCGCCGATGGGGGCCAGATCCTGCGCCCGCTCGAACAGGCGGACCCGGTGGCCGGCCTGTTGCAGCGCCAGGGCGGCGGTGAGACCGCCCATGCCGGCGCCGGCGATGATGATGTCGAGAGATGGCATGACGGACCTCGTTGACCGGTAACAGATGCCTTGGGCAAGCAATTTCCTGACCAAGTGGTCAAGTATTGCCGTCCGGGCGTTGCCCGCTTGCTGGGGGCCCGGAAACGCACCAGGGTGGTGCCCCGTGACCATTGGTCGCTTCGTTTCCAGGCAGACTGCCCTTCGTCGGCTCGCATGACGCATTCCAGAGCTCTTCTATACTCCTAAGGTAGTCGCCAGTCGCGTTGTACCCAGCGTTCGCCATCCACAGAGGCCCGCTTGCGGCGACCACAGCGGGTGAGGAGCAGGATCATGATCAATCATGTCTGGGGCCTGCTGGCCCATCCCGATCGCGAGTGGCAACAGATTCGTCGCGAAGGGGAAACGGTCGGGCACTTCTTTGCCCATCATGTCGCCTTCCTGGCGGCCATTCCCGTCGTCGCTTCCCTCGTGGGTACCACGACCTTCGGCTGGCGCTTCGGTGGTGGTGAAGCCCATGTGCTGGACCTGCCCACGGCGGTGGTCCTGGCGGTCATCAGCTATGCGCTGATCATGGCGGCGGTGGTGGCCATGGGTCATGTGATCCACTGGCTGGCGCGGCGCTATCCGGATCGGCCCAGCGCCAATCGCTGCATCCTGTTCGCCGGCTACGTGGCCACGCCCATGCTGCTGAGCGGCCTGGTGGGCTTCTATCCGCTGGTGTGGCTGTGCGCCATCGCCGGGATCGTCGGCTTGGCCTATTCGGCCTATCTGCTCTATACCGGCATCCCTTCCTTCCTCAATATCGATCAGCGGGAAGGCTTTATCATGTCCGGCTCCACCCTGGCCATCGGGGTGCTGGTACTGGAGGTGCTGATGGCCACCACGGTGCTGATGTGGGGCTATGGACCTGAGTTGTTTGGCTGATCGAACGTCGTTTTGGACATGGCAAAAAGCCCGGATCGGTCATCGATCCGGGCTTTTTGTCGTCAGGCGGCTAGTGGCGGGAAAAGCCGTAGAGGTCCATGGCCAGGATGCGATGGGCGATGCCGTCGTGATGGACGCTGAAGGAGCCCTCGGGATCGGCCGCGCCCAGGGCGACGAACAGCGGCAACAGGTGCTCGTCGGTGGGATGGGCCTGACGGGCCTGCGGCGCCTGGCGCCGGTAGTCGAGCAAGGCGTCCAGATCCCGCTCGCGCAGGCGGCTCTGGATCCAGTGCTGGAAGTCCCGCACATAGGCGGGGGACTCGACGCCGCCACGACGGAAGTCACCGAGGTTGTGGGTCAGGCTGCCCGAACCGATCAGCAGGGTATCCGCCGGTAGCACCCTGGCCAGTGCCCGGCCAAGGGCAAAGTGGTAGTCCGGTCCACGGGCGGCGCTCATGGACAGCGGCACCACGGGGATTTGCGCGTCGGGATAGAGATAGCGCAAGGGCACCCAGGCGCCATGATCCAGTCCCTGCTCGCCCGTCTCGGCCTCCCAGCCCTGCTCGCGCAGGCCCTGGGCCAACTGCTCGGCCAGGGTCGGAGCGCCAGGCGCGGGATAATCCAGCTGATAGAGGGCCTCGGGAAAGCCATAGAAGTCATGGACGGTGGCCGGCCACGTGGCGTTGCCGAATACCGGTATCCGGGTGTCGAAGTGCGCCGAGACCACGACGATGGCGGCCGGGGTCGGCAGCGACTGCCCCAGGGCGCGCCAGGCCGCTCCCGCCGCACCGGCGTCGAGCGCCTCCATGGGCGAGCCGTGGGAAACGAACAGGGTGGGAAGCGACATGGTGGCGACCTCTCGAGCAGGATTCAGGAGCGCTTGCGTGCATCCCAGGAGAGCTGGCCCGCGCCCAGCAGCGCCAGGGCGGCAGCGGTCACGGCGAGAAAGACCGGATATTCCCAGCCGCCGTGGGGATTGGAAAAGGACCAGCCGTTGCCGAAATGGACCGTCGCCGCCGCGAACAGTTGGACGGCGGCGACTGCCGCGACCGGACGCACCCAGGCGCCCAGGATCAGCAGCACGCCGGCGCCCAGCTCGAAGAAGGTGACCGGATAGGCCAGCCAGCCGGGAAAGCCCACCGAGGCGAAGAAACCCGCCGTGCCCGGCAGGGTGAACACCAGCAGCTTGGTCAGGCCATGGGCCAGGAACATGGCGCCCAGGGCCAGGCGCAGCAACAGAGGAGCATAGGAAGAGGTACGGTCGGTCATGCTGATTCTCGAACTGAGGAAAGATGACCCCATTGTCCTGTTTCCAAGACGCGAATAAAGGTGCACGCTGGGAATGAACTGTGCACGTTATGGAAACAATCCTTGGATACCCTGAAAGCTCTGCAGGCCTTCGTCAAGATCGTCGAACTAGGCAGCCTGACCGCGGCGGCGGAGCGGTTGGAGCTGTCCCGCTCGGTGCTGACCAAGCACCTGGCCGCCCTTGAACGGCATTACGGTACCCGGCTGCTGCAGCGCACCACCCGTACCCTGAGCCTGACCGAAGCCGGACGCACCCTC
This sequence comes from Pseudomonas sp. PGPPP4, assembly GCF_002256045.1. NCBI lineage: Bacteria > Pseudomonadati > Pseudomonadota > Gammaproteobacteria > Pseudomonadales > Pseudomonadaceae > Pseudomonas > Pseudomonas sp. PGPPP4. Next base: position 188,075 of record NZ_NKID01000005.1, on the reverse strand, counting down.
CATGAAGGACTGGTGCCCCTGCTGGGTGATCTGGAGGCCCTCGAACAGCGCCTGCAGGAAGGCCACGAACGGCCCCGCGGGCGTCTCAGGGTCAGTGCGCCCCTGACCTTTGGTGTGCGTCACCTTGCGCCCTTGGTGAGCAGCTTCCTGCACGAATATCCCGAAGTCGCCATCGACCTGGAGCTGAGCGATCGCCAGGTGCGCCTGGTCGAGGAAGGCTTCGATCTGGCCGTGCGCATCGGCGACCTCAGCGATTCCAGCCTGGTGGCGCAGCCCCTGGGAGCGGTCGAGCTGTTCATCTGCGCCGCGCCCGCCTATCTGCAGCGCCACGGTCGCCCCGAGCATCCTGCCGAGTTGCGCGAGCACCGCTGCCTGCTCTACAGCTATGCCAGCGACGGCGATCTCTGGGAATTCCGGCGCGACGACGAGCGCCTGCAGATCAAGGTCAGCGGGCCGCTGCGCGCCAACAACGGCAGCGTCCTGCACCAGGCGGCGCTGGACGGCCATGGCATCATTCGCCAGCCGGATTTCCTGGTGGGTGATGACCTGGCGGCAGGTCGCCTGGAGCGACTGTTCGCGCCCTGGTACACCCAGGCCATCGCCATCCATGCCCTCTATCCCCATCGGCGCCTGGTGCCGGCCAAGGTACGGCTGTTCATCGCCTGGCTGCAGCGACATCTGGTCACGCCCGGGCCGCGAAAAGCACTGCCGTAGGTCGCCGCCGAACGGTCGTTGGGAGGGGCTTCGCAGCCTCGCGGGGCTTGCCTAGAATCCCCGTCTGTCCCGCCGGCGCTGCCGGTTTCTGCGATGACTGTCGTCCATGTCGACCGAGAATCCCTGCCTCAGCTGTGGCGCCTGCTGCGCCCATTTCCGCGTGTCTTTCTATTGGGGCGAATGCCAGTCGGCCGGTGGCCTGGTGCCCGACCACCTGACCGTCGCGATCAGCCCGCATCTGGTGGCCATGCAAGGTACCGAGCAGAAGCCGGTACGCTGCACCGCCCTGCTCGGCGAGGTCGGCTGCGGCACGCGCTGCACCGTCTACGAGAACCGTTCCAGCACCTGCCGCGAGTTCACCGCCGCCTGGGAGAACGGCGAAGCCAATCCCCATTGCGATGCGGCCCGCGCCGCCTATGGGTTGCCGCCCCTGACGCCGCCGTTGCAGCCGCATCTATCGCCCGATCGCGTAGCTTAGGCACCGTACGAAAACTGCCTGCGCTCGGTGATGCTTCGTTGAAAAACCTCTGGGTCGCCAGCCCGGTCGGAATGCTCATTTACCACTCGTAAACTCCGCTTCCTCAAGGTTTTTCGCCTCGCCTCACCATCGCTCGGCGACTTTTCGTTCAGCGCCTAGAGGAAACCAAACGGCCATAGCCGCTGCCCAAAAAGGCGACGGCTGGGCTGTAAAGCGTGGAAAATGCAGTGCGGATCAGGTTTTCACGGCCCTGCTTGATCGAATACCCTATCGCTCTTTCGCCCGCTATGCGTATCCTGTAGCGCCGAACAACAAGGCTGCTTCAACCGGCCACGTAGAGGCTCACAAAGGCTCTACGCAAGGCAAAGCTGCCGCTATACTGCCTGGCCAATACTCACACATGGAGTTTTTACATGAATAAAGCTGAGCTGATCGACGCCATTGCCGCGTCTGCCGACCTGCCCAAGGCCACCGCTGCCAAAGCCCTGGACGCCTTCACCACTGCGGTGACCGACGCCCTGAAGCAAGGCGACAGCGTCAGCCTGGTCGGTTTCGGAACTTTCGCAGTAAAAGAGCGCGCTGCTCGCGAAGGCCGCAACCCGCAGACCGGTGCCACCATCAAGATCGCCGCTGCCAAGCTGCCCGGCTTCAAGCCCGGCAAAGGCCTGAAAGACGCCGTCAGCTAAGACTGCATTGGTCGATTCTTGTCTTCCGGGCGCTCCAGAGCGCTTCGGAAGACAGTCCCCCGCTCCACCCGCTCTCTCCCTCCTCCGCTTTTCCCTCTCTGTTCGTCCTAGTGAAAATCCCGACTCGACACCATGAGCTCGTCGAGCAGCGGACTCAGATCGGTCAGGCGACCGGCAATCAGGTGCTGCACCCCCGCTTCCCGTTCCAGATGCCCCTCGACCTGTAGCAGCCGTGCCTGCAGCAGGGGTCGACGCTGCTGTTCGCCCACCGCGCGCCAGACCACCACGTTGAGCATGCCGTGCTCGTCTTCCAGGGTCAGGAAGATCACCCCGCTGGCCGTGCCCGGGCGCTGTCGGCCGCGCACCAGGCCGGCTACCCGCACCAGGGCACCGGGCTTGATCTCGTCCAGCTGCCGGAAATCCCGGCAGCGCCGCGCCTGAAGTTCGCCGCGCAGCAGACTCAGCGGATGCGGCCCCAGGGTGGTGCCCAGCATGCGGTAGTCGGCATGGACGTTTTCCGCCACGCTGGGTACGGGCAAGGCTGGCCGTTCCTCCAGGCCGCTGTCCGCCGACGCGAACAGCGGCAGCTGGCGCTCCACCCCGGCCATGGCCCAGCGCGCCTGATGGCGATCACCGGCCAGCTCCGCCAGGGCGCCGGCCTCGGCCAGTTGTCCGCGCGCCCGGGCATCCAGCTCGGCCCGGCGGCAGAGGTCCTCGACATCGCGAAAGGGCTGCGTGCCCCGCGCCGCGACCAGGCGTCGACCCACCGCCTCCGCCAGTCCCTGCACCAGGCGCAGGCCCAGGCGGATCGCCGGCTGATGGCCGGCCCCCACCTCCAGCCGGCAGTCCCAGTCGCTGGCCTGCACGGTCACCGCGCGCACCTCGATGCCGTGGCGCCGGGCGTCCTGGAGGACCTGGTCGGGACTGTAGAAGCCCATCGGCCAACTGTTGACCAGGGCACAGGCGAAGGCGGCCGGCTCGTGGCACTTGAGCCAGGAGCTGGCATAGGTCAGCAGGGCGAAACTGGCGGCATGGGATTCAGGAAAGCCGTAGCTGCCGAAGCCCTTGATCTGCTCGAAGAGGCGCGCGGCGAATTCCGGGCGATAGCCGCGTTCGACCATGCGAGTGTGCAGGCGTTGACGGTGGGGTTCGAGGCCGCCATGACGCTTCCAGGCCGCCATGGAGCGGCGCAGCTGATCGGCCTCGCCCGGCGAATATTCGGCGGCGACCATGGCGATCTGCATCACCTGTTCCTGGAACAGCGGCACGCCCAGGGTGCGCTCCAGCGCTGGCCGCAATTCGTCATGGGGATAGTCCGCCTCTTCCTCGCCATTCCGGCGGCGCAGATAGGGATGCACCATGTCGCCCTGGATCGGCCCGGGGCGAACGATGGCCACCTCGATCACCAGGTCGTATAGGGTTTGTGGCCGCAGTCGCGGCAGCATGGCCATCTGGGCGCGGGATTCGATCTGGAACACCCCCACCGTGTCGGCGCGGGAGATCATGGCGTAGGTAGGCGCATCTTCCTGGGGCAGGCTGGCCAGGGTCCAGCGCTGGCCGCGCCAGTTGGCGACCAGGTCGAAGCAGCGGCGCAGGGCGCTGAGCATGCCCAGGGCGAGGATGTCGACCTTGAGCAGGCCCACGGCATCGAGGTCGTCCTTGTCCCACTGGATCAGGGTGCGTTCGGGCATGGCGGCGTTTTCCACCGGCACCAGCGTGGCCAGGGGCGCTGCGGAAATGACGAAGCCGCCGGGGTGCTGGGAAAGATGCCGGGGAAAGCCGATCAACTGGCCGGCCAGGATGAGCACCCGCTGCAGCAGGGGGCTGTCGGGATCGAAACCGGCTTCGCGCAGACGCGCGGGGCCGGGGATCTCGTCGGTCCAGCGCCCGGCGCACCCGGACAGGGCGTCGAGCTGGTCGCCCGGCAGGCCCAGCGCCTTGCCGACATCGCGCAGGGCGCCGGCGGCATGGTAGGTGCTGACCACCGCGGTGAGTGCAGCGCGCTCGCGCCCATAGCGGCGAAAGACGTACTGGATGACCTCTTCGCGGCGCTCGTGCTCGAAGTCGACATCGATGTCGGGCGGTTCGTCGCGCTCGCGGGAGATGAAGCGCTCGAACAGCAGATTGCCGGTGAGCGGATTCAGCTCGGTGATGCCCAGCACGTAGCAGACCACCGAATTGGCCGCCGAGCCGCGGCCCTGGCAGAGGATGTGCTGGCGGCGGGCGTAGTCGACGATGTCGTGCACGGTGAGAAAGTAGTTCTCGTAGCCCTTCTCGGCGATCAGCGCCAGCTCCCGGGCCACCTGGTCGGTGACCTGTGCCGGCGCGCCCTCCGGCCAGCGCCAGGCCAGGCCGCGGCGGGTCAGCTCGGCCAGCCAGGAGCCGGCCGTTTCGCCAGTGGGTATCACCTCCTGGGGATAGCGATAGCGCAACTCGCCCAGGTCGAAGCGGCAGCGGGCGGCGATCGCCAGGGTCTCGGCGCGCAGCGCCGCGGGATAGAGGCCCTCCAGCACCGCCAGCGGCCGCAGATGACGCTCGCCGTTGGGATGCAGGTGATAGCCGGCCTCGGCCACCGGCAGGTGATGGCGGATGCCGGTGAGCACATCCTGCAGGGCACGGCGTCCGCGGGTGTGCATGTGCACGTCGCCGCAGGCCACGGCCGGCACGCCCAGTTGCCTGGCCAGCGCCTGCAGCTGCAGGAGTCGAGCGGCATCGTCGGCGCCGCGCAGCAATTCGACGCCGAGCCAGAGGCGTTCGGCGAAGACGCTCCTGAGCCAGGCGCCCTCCTCGCTCGCGGGTTCGCCGCCCGGCAGCCAGATCGCCAGCAGGCCGGGCAACGGCTGCTGCAGATCCGCGCGATCCAGCTGGTAGCGGCCCTTGGGCGCACGGCGGCGGGCCCGGGTGATCAGTGCACAGAGGCATTCGTAGCCCGGCAGATCCTCCACCAGCAGCACCAGGCGCAGACCGTCGTCGAGGGTCAGCTCGCTGCCGATGACCAGGGGCAGCCCGACCTGCCGCGCCGCCTGCCAGGCGCGGACGCTGCCGCTCAGGGTGCATTCGTCGGTGATGGCCAATGCCGCGTAGCCCAGCGCCTTGGCCCGCTCGAACAATTCCAGGGCACTGGAGGCACCGCGCTGGAAGCTGAAATTCGACAGGCAGTGCAATTCGGCATAGCCGCTCATGCGAACCAGCCCTGGATCCACCAGGGCGCCTCCTCGCCATAGCGGCGAAAGGCCCAGGCCTGGCGTCCGTCGGCCACCTCGATGCGGTAGTAGTCGCGCCGCTGATCGCCCCCGTCCCACCAGCCGCTTTCGATGCGCTCGGGACCGGCGAGGACCCGGCGTGGCTGGCCGTCGAGGGGACGCGGCTCGCTCAGCAGCCAACCCGGACGCAGGCCGGGCAAGACGGTCTCCAGACGCCGCTCATGACGCCAGACCAGGGCGCGCTCGGGACGATGATCCGCCTGGATGCCGAGCCCCAGCACCGCTTCCTCGCCCAGCCGGGCACGCAGACGTTCGCGCAGCACCTCCCAGCCCACGGCCTGGGCGGGACGCTCGTCGAACAGGCCATGGCGTTCCGGCACGAAGAGCGGCAATTCCTCGCTTTCCAGGCGCAGCGCCAGCACCGGCGCCACCACCTGCAGCTGCTCGAGGCGACCGCGGGCGAATTCGAACAGCAGGGCGGCATCGCGTTCGGGGGCCAGCAGGCCGATGGTGAGGGTGGTGGCCGGCCCCTGGCGATGTTCCAGCCAGAGCAGGAAGCGCTGCACGCCACGGTCGCGACTGGCCAGCCAGACCGCCAGATCGGCGGTGAGGCGACGCAGCGGGAACAGCAGCGCCTGGTGGGATTCCACCTCGAAATTGAGTTCCACCCGCGCCACGAAACGATCGGGCGGCCGGTAGAACTCCAGCGCCAGGCTGCGACTGCCGCCCAGCAGATCCAGCTGCTGCAGCAGCTCGGGGGCGAAGCGCCGGGCCAGGGCGGCCCTGGGCAGGGCCTTGAGTTGCTCGAGGCGACGGATGCCCATGCGCACCAGCGCCTGGGCCTGCTGGGGGGCGAAACCGGCGCGCTCCACGGGCAGCCGATCGAGCAGGCGCGGCAGGTCGTCCGGCGCGGCGATGAGGCCATCGGCGACATTGGTCAGCATGCGCGCCGCCACCGGATTGGGCGCCAGGGCCAGCCGGTGGCGAAAGCCCAGGCCCTGGAGTTCCTGGCGCAGGCGCCGCTCCAGCCGCGGCCAGGGTCCCAGCAGCGGCAGACTGGACTGGATCTCCAGCAGCAGCGCCCGCGGATAGTGGCGACTGACCTGGGAGCTGAAGCCATAGCCCCAGGCCGCCAGCAGCGCCTCGGCCGTCTCGATGAGCGCCGGGTCGTATTCCTGCTGCTCGAAATCGCGGGTCAGCGCCTGGGCGGCGGCCAGGGTCAGGCCGGGGCGCAGCCCCAGGGCCCGCGCGGCCGGATTGACCGCCTGCAGCAGGCGACGCTGCGGCGGACCGGAAAGCAGCACCAGCGGCTGCTCCGGCTGGGGATGACGGCGCAGCACGGCATCCAGCGCCAGCTGCGGAAAGAGGATGCAGGCCCAGCGCATGGCAAGCTCAAGCGCCGCCGGCCAGATCGAGCACGCCGGGCTGACCGCCGCGGCATTTGCGGATATGCAGCCGCTGCAGCGGCGCCCGGAGTTCCAGGCGCAAGGCCGCCGGCGAGGGATTGTCCAGGGCGGCGGCCGGGCGCAGGGCGAAGGCCAGGGTACGACCGCTCTCGGCGGCGACCTGCAGCCGGCGCAGCTGGCGGTCGTCGGCCCGCTCGGGCCAGCAGAGCACCGCGCCGAAGCAACCGGAGCGCAGGCACTGCTCGGCGGCCCAGAGCACCTCGGCGCCCTGGGCGCGGATCACCATCAGGGCATCCAGCGCCACGCCGGCCGCCTGCCAGGCCAGGGGATAGGGCAACAGCGGCGGCCCGATCAGGGCGATGCGCTCGGCGGCCTGGCTCAGGCGCGCCAGGGTCGGCCAGAGCAGCCGCAACTCGCCATGGCCGGGACCGGCGAGCAACAATTCGGTCAGGGCCGCTTCCGGCCAGCCGGCGCCGGGCAGATGGGCATCCAGGGCGGCGACCCCGGTGGGCTGGCCGCTGCGTCGGGCGTCGGGACTGGTCTGCCCCTTCCACAGGCGCCGCTCCTCGAACAGCCGGGCCAGGCTGGCGCCGCCGCTCATGCCGCCAAACCTGCAGGGGTGTTGTCCATGGCCATCGCCTCTATCTGTATATGCATACAGTATTAGAGGCGATTCGCATCGGGGTCAAGTCGAACCGCTGTCTTTGCGGTTGCAGGGATCGCTCAGATCCAGATCAGCACGCCGACCAGCGCCGCCAGCAACAGCCACTGTTCGAGGTAGTAGCGGAAGCGGTTGCGCTTCTTCAGCGCCTTGCCGCGCTGGCGGATGCGATAGAGGTGCCGGAAGGCGCGATTGAGGCCGCCGGTCTTGTCGCTGGCGTCATTGGGCGAGGCCGCCGAGGCCAGCAGGGTGCCACTGACCCAGCGGTTGAATGCGCTCGCCCAGCGATAGCGCAGCGGCCTTTCCACGTCGCAGAACAGGATGATGCGATCCTGGTCGGTGGTGTTCTCGGCGTAGTGGATGAAGGTTTCGTCGAACACCACCGCCTGGCCATCGCGCCAGTGATAGCGCTGGCCGTCCACCTCGATGAAGCAGCGCGGATCGTTGGGCGTGGCCAGGCCCAGGTGATAGCGCAGGGAGCCGCCATAGGGATCGCGATGGCGCACCAGCCGCGATCCGGGCGGCAACTCGGCGAACATGGCCGCCTTGACCGTGCCGATGCCGCGCAGCAATTCGGTGGTCCTGGGGCACAGCTGCAGGGCGGAAGGATGGCTGTCGCCGTACCACTTCAGATAGAAGCGCTTCCAGCCGCTCTTGAAGAAGGAGTTGAAGCCGGCATCGTTGTGCTCGGCGGATTTCTTGATCTGGCCGGCGCGCAGCAGGTCGAGGGCCTCGTCGCGGATCAGCTGCCAGTTGTCCTGCAGCACCTGCAGTTCGGGAAAGCGCTCCACCGGGTGATAGGGCGCATTGGGCACCCGCGAGGTCAGGAACATGAAGGTGTTCAGCGGCGCCAGAAAGGTCGAATGGTCACTGAGCTGACGCAGGAAGTGATGGCGCACCCGGCCGCGAAAATGCACGTACAAAACACAGAGAAAAAAACCGCCAATCACGAACCACTTCACGCGTCGCTGCCCTGAAAAGAATGTTTCCGGATGTTATACGCCTCACCTCAGGCCGGGCCTAGTCTTTACAGTCTGACGATTAGCTGAACGCCTGGCGTCGAGCGGGGCCGCGGCACTGGGAGCCGTAGCGGGCATCTTGTATCCTGCAGGTGACAATTCGAGTGCCCGGAGGGCCTCATCATGCGTTCGCTGCTCTATGGCCTGCTGCTTGCCAGTGGCGTCGTGGCCGCTCAGGATGTCTACAAGTGCGTGGACGACCAGGGCCGGACGACCTATACCCAGGGCGCCTGCCCGACGAATAGTCAGATCACCACCATTCCGCTGCAGAGCCTGCCCGAGAGCAACGGCTTCACGCCGCCGCCCCGGCCCGCCGCGCCGCCGCCGGCCGCCGCGCCGCGGGAGGTCACCGTGGTACCCGCCCCCGCTGCCAGCCGCCAACGTCCGGTCGACGACGTCACCGTGGTCGGTGGCTCTTCGTCCTCTTCGAGCTTTCGCCAGGAAACCGAGGTGCGCGGCTCCGGCATCATCTATCAGCCGGTGCCGGTCTACATCGACCGCCGCCCGCGCAACGAGACCTGGCACATGGTGCCCCATCCCCAGGCGCAGCAGCCCCAGCCGCCGGCGCCTCCTCCGCCGCCGAACCGGGGCATCCCCATCGATCGCTAGCGCTAGAGCTTGTGCAGGAAGTTGACGACGAACTTGCGCCCCTCGGTGCGGTTCTCGGCGTCCTGCTCGAAGTAGCTGTTGACGGTGATCAGGTTCTCCCGGGAAAAGGCGTAGGTGAAACCCGGCCCCCAGGCCCAGACCTTTTCCCGCCGCCCGCTGACGTCGTGGCCGTCCACCTGGGTGTCGGTGATCTGCCGCAGCCAGTAGCCGCTCAGGCCGACGCTGAGCCGATCGTTCAGCGCGTACTGGGTGGCGAAGTTGGCGTGCAGCGCCTGGCCGGCCTGGGTGTCGGAGACCGCGCCGAAGCTGCGTAGCGGCTGGTCGTTCTTGCCGTTCCACAGGTACCAGAAGCGCCCGGTCACCGACCACTGGGGCGTCAGCCAGTAGGTGGTGGCGTAGTAGGGATTGAAGGACCAGAAGTTGCTGCCCGGATTGATCGCCCGGTCGCGGTCGTAGCGGCCGGTGGGGGCGACGATCTCGGCCTCGAGGCGTTGCGCCCAGCGCGGACCGCCGTCGGGGCGGGTGGTGGTGGGCAGCTGCAGGAAGGCGCCCAGGGTCAGGTCCCCTACCCCTTCGCGGGCGCTCAGCGCCTGGCCGCCGAGGCCGTCATCGACATCGGCGTGGGCCAGCCAGGGCAGGATGGCGGTGAATCCGGGCATGGCGCCATTGGCCAGGGGCTGGCCGACATAGATGATCTGGCTGACCGGGGCGAAGGTGGTCAGCTCCTGCTTGGGCAGGGGCAGCTTGCGGCCGTCCTGGTCGTTGAAGCGGCTGGTCTTGCCGTAGATCAGGTACTCCTCCCAGTACCAGCCGGGACCGTCCGGCGCCGGGGCGCCGTCGTAGAAGCTGGTGGAGCCGAGATTGAGACCGGGCAGGTCGTAGGCCTGGGCCACTGTGGAGGCGAGACTGGCCGCGGCCAGCAGACCGAATCCGAAACGTGTGCGCATGACGTCGTCCTGAAGTTGTTCTTGTCGTGGGAAAACGCGATCGCCGCACCGGCCGGCGCGGCGATCCGGGTCAGACGTAACTGGCGGCGAGACCGCCATCCACCGGCAGGTTGGCGCCGTTGATCCAGCGCGAGGCATCGCTGCAGAGAAAGGCGATCACCGCGGCCACCTCGTCGGCCAGCGCCGGGCGCAGCATGCGCTGGCTGTCGCGGGCGACGCGCTCTTCGCCGAGCATGCTGACGAAGTCGCCGAGGATGGGGGTGAATACCGGACCGGGCGCCACGCAATTCAGGCGCACGCCGAATTCGCGCAGCCAGCTCTGGGACTGCACGAAGCTCCAGACGATGAGCGCCTCCTTGAAGTACTGGTAGCAGGTGGCCTGGTCGACCGGATGACGCTCCAGCCAGGCCTGGGCCGGGGCGAAGTCGGCGATCTGCGCCAGCTCGCGGTGCTGTTCCAGGCGCTCTGGCCATTCGGCGCCGAGGATGGAGGCGACATTGACGATGGCGCCGCCCGGCCCCAGCCGCGCGACCAGTTGCTGGCTGAGCAAGCGCAGGCCGAGGTAGTTGACGCGCGCCACCGTCTCCCGGGGCGCCGTGCCCGGTACCCCGGCGATGTTGCACAGGCCGTGCAGGCGCGCCGGCAGGCGACTGACCAGGGCGGCAATGCTGTCGGGGTCGCCCAGGTCGGCCTGGTGGAAGTCGTCCAGGCTGAACTGGGGCTGGTTGCGGTCGACGCCGATCACGGTGGCGCCCTGGAAGCGCGCCAGCCGCGCCAGCTCGGCGCCGATGCCGGAGGCCACGCCGGTGACGACCAGGGTCTTGCCATTCAGGGTCATGGGATTTTCCTCTTGTTGTTATTGGGGGATGGAACAGGGGCTAGAAGGGATAGCGTGGCGGCTCGTTATGCTCGGTCACCCACTGCCACTGGCTGTAGTCGTCCCAGTTGCACAGGCCACCGACGCTGCCGCCGTTGCCGGACTGGCCACGGCCGCCGAAGGGATTGACCACCTCGTCGTTCACCGTCTGGTCGTTGAGGTGCAGCATTCCGCACTCCAGCCGTTCGCCCATCGCCCGGGCGCGGGCCAGGGAGCCGGAGAGCACGCCGGCCGCCAGGCCGTAGGGGGTGCGATTGGCCAGGTCGACGGCCTCGGCCTCGCTGGCGAAGGTCACCACGCTGGCCACCGGTCCGAAGATCTCTTCGTCGAAGGCGCGCATGCCGGGACGGACGCCGCTCAGTACGGTCGGGGCATAGAACAGCCCTTCGTGCCGGCCGCCCTGCTCCAGCCGGGCACCGGCGGCGAGGCTGTCGGCGACGATGCCCTGTACCCGTTGCAGTTGCCGGGCATTGATCAGCGGACCCAGCTGGGTTGTGGGTTCCAGCGGATCACCGAGGCGCAGGGCGGCGGCGCGGGCGGCCAGGCGTTCGGTGAAGGCGGCGGCGAGGCGCTGGTGCACCAGGATCAACCCGGTGGCCATGCAGATCTGCCCCTGGTGCAAAAAGCTGCCCCAGGCGGCGCAGCCGACGGCGCGGTCGAGATCGGCGTCGTCGAGCACGATCAGCGGATTCTTGCCACCCAGTTCCAGGGCCACCTTCTTCAAGTGGCGCCCGGCGCTTTCCGCCACCTGGCGTCCGGCCTGGGTCGAGCCGGTGAAGGCGATCATCCGCACCTGGGGATGGGCGCAGAGCGCCGCGCCGGCCTCGGCACGCCCGGGCAGCACCTGCAGCACGCCCCGGGGCAGGCCGATGGCCTCGAACAGCCGGGCGATGAGGATGCCGCCACTCACCGGCGTCTGGTGATCCGGCTTGAGCACCACGGCATTGCCGCAGGCCAGCGCCGGGGCCACGGCGCGCAGGGAAAGGATCAGCGGGAAATTGAACGGCGAGATCACCCCCACCACGCCATGGGGCAGGCGCCGGGCATAGGACAGGGCCCCGCGCTCGCTGGGCAGGACCACGCCATGGGCCTGCAGCAACTGACCGGCGACCTGCTGCAGGATGACCCCGGCTTCGCGCAATTCCAGCTCGGCCTTGGGCAGGATGCCACCGGTCTCCCGGGCGATCAGGGGGGCCAGTTCGGCGCGATTCATCTCCAGGTGCGCGGCGGCGGCCAGGAACAGCCCGGCCTTTTGCCGGGCGGTCCAGGCCGCCCAGGCCGGTTGCGCCCGGGCCGCCTTGGCGCAGGCCTGGTCGATGTCGGCGACGCTGGCCAGACCGGTGCGGTGCAGGGGCTGGCCGGTGGCAGGTTCGATGACCTCCAGGGTGCCGCCCTGGGCGGCGATCCAGTCGCCATCGAAGATCCGCTCGCGCCAGGGGGCGCCGTCCAGGAACGGCGTGGATGATCTGCTCATAGCCTTCTCCTTGTTGTTATCGGGCCGCGGTGGGCACAGGCAAGGGAGCAAGGGCTGTGCCCAGACCGGGCTGGCAGGAAAAAGAGTCTTTCAATCAAGAACTTGCTGGCTTGAGCGGATGCAGGCAGCAGGCTCGGTCGGCAAATGCCTTGCTCAAAAGATAAAGTTATGAGGTATAACCTTTTCCTCGATTGCGCATTTGCGCAATTCACCCGAGAGGTCGTGCCATGGCCCGTTCCGAACGTCTGTCCCTCAGCGATCTGCAGCAGGCCGCTACCGGCTTCCAGCGTGGCGACAGTGCCGCCTGGGATGGCAGCGCCAGCCCGACCCAGGCGGAACTGGCCGAGTGCCTGTTCTTCTCCCCCGGTGATGGCCGCATCTGGCTCAACGACCAGCGCATGCTGCTGGTACACGCCTCCGCCTTTGGTGCCCTGCGGCGCGAGCTGATCGGCGCCCTGGGGCAGGAACGCGCCCGCGGCCTGCTGACCCGGGTCGGCTATCTTTCCGGAGTGCGCGATGCCGAGCTGGTGCGCAAGCGCTGGCCGCAGGCCGACGCCGCGGCGATCTTTGCCGCCGGTACCCGGCTGCATGGCCTGGAGGGCCTGGTGCGGGTCGAGCCGCTGCATTTCGAATTCGATGTCGACCAGGGGCGCTATGGCGGCGAATTCCTCTGGCATCACTCGGCCGAATGCGACGAGCACCAGATCGCCCATGGCCAGGGCAGTGATCCGGCCTGCTGGATGGAAATCGGCTATGCCATCGGCTACGTCAGCAGCCTGTTCGGCCGCCTGGTGATCTTTCGCGAAGTGGAATGCCGCGCCATGGGGCATGCCGTCTGCCGGGTCGAAGGCCGCAACGCCGAACGCTGGCCCGACGTGGCGGAAGACCTGCGCTATCTCAATGCGGCCGGCGATGGCGCTCCGGCGCTGACGCCGGCGGAACGCCTGCCCGCGCCCCTGCCCCACGCCGCCGACGGCCAGCAGCCGCTGGTGGGGGCCTCAGCGGCCTTCAACAGCGCGTTTCAGGCGCTGCAGCGGGTCGCCCCGACGCCGGCCACGGTGCTGCTCACCGGCGAATCCGGGGTGGGCAAGGAACTGTTCGCCAGCCACCTGCACCGCCTCAGCCGCCGCGCCGACGGCCCCTTCGTCGCCCTCAACTGCGCGGCCATTCCCGAGAATCTCATCGAAGCCGAATTGTTCGGCGTGGAGCGCGGCGCCTTCACCGGCGCCAACCAGTCCCGCGCCGGACGTTTCGAACGGGCCCAGGGCGGCACCCTGTTCCTCGACGAGATCGCCTGCCTGAGCCTGCCGGGTCAGGGCAAGCTGCTGCGCGCGCTCCAGGAGCGCGAGATCGAGCGGGTCGGCGGCAGCCGCACGCTCAGGGTGGACGTCCGGGTAATCGCCGCCACCAACCTGGACCTGCGCGAGGCGGTACGCCGTGGCGACTTCCGCGAAGACCTCTTCTATCGCCTCAACGTCTATCCCATCGGCATTCCGCCCCTGCGTGACCGGCGCGACGACGTGCCCCTGCTGGTGGATCTGTTCCTGCGGCGCTTCTGCGCCGCCTACGAACGGCCGCCGGTGGGCCTGACCATGCGCGCCCTCAAGGCCCTGCTGCGCTACGACTTTCCCGGCAACGTGCGGGAATTGCAGAATCTGGTGGAACGCGGGGTGATCGCCAGCGATCCGGGCGAACTCATCGACCTGCCCCATCTGTTCCGCGGCGAGCCGCTGCCGGCCGAGCTCGTCGACGAGGCGCCGCCTGCCACCGGCTGGCTGGAGCGCCTGGGCGTGGATGGCGAACGCCCGCTGCCGCTGGCGCAGCTGGAAGCCGAGCTGCTCGACGAAGCCCTGGCGCGCAGCCAGGGCAACATGGCCGCCGCGGCGCGCCTGCTCGGCCTGAGCCGCGCCCAGTTCGCCTATCGCCATCGCCGCGCCCGCCAGGATCTGGACTAGAATGACCCCTCGATACCCTCCCCTCGCCATCTCCGACGGAAGCCCTTCCCGCCGATGAGTTCCCCCGACGACGCCACGCCCCTGGACCCTGCCGCCACCCCCTGGCTGGACACCGCAGTAGGCTATGCCCTGCGCCGCGCCCAGATGAAGATGTTCCAGCATCTGGTGGACAGCCTGGCCGCCTATGACCTGCGCCCCGCCCAGTTCACCGCCCTGGTGATCCTCGAACAGGAGCCCGGCCTGATGCAGGCCGACCTGGCCCGGCGCCTGGCCATCGAGCCGCCACAACTGGTCCTGCTGCTGAACAAGCTGGAACGCCAGGGTCTGGCCGAGCGGGTGCGCGGCACCCAGGATCGCCGCGCCTATGCCCTGCACCTCACCGAGCAGGGCCGCGCCCTGGTCGGCGAACTCAAGGAACGCGCCGCCGCCAGCGACCGCGCCGCCAGCGCCCCGCTGGACGACGCCGAGCGGGCCGAGTTGTTGCGGCTGCTGCGCAAGCTCAATGGGGAGCTGGGCTGACGGTTGCTGGCGGTGTTCTGTGTTGGGCTTCGTTGCGCTCAACCACAACCTACGAAAAGCCAGCCTGCACCAAATGCCCCCTCTCCCTCAGGGAGAGGGAGATCGGCAGCGCCTGAGGCAGCGCCCTGTTGGGCTTCGCTGTGCTCAGCCGCAACCTACGGAAAGCCAACCTGCACCAAACGCCCCCTCTCCCTCAGGGAGAGGGTTGGGGTGAGGGGGACCCCGGCACCTATCGTCACGCCCTGATCAACAGCGGCGCCGTTCCACGGTAGCAGGCGTCCACCCGCTCGGCGCGATGGGTCAGGACGCTGCGCTGGTTGAGCGAGCCCTTGTCGGTGATCTCGCCGCGGTCGGCGGATGGCGGTTCTTCCTGCAGGGCGATCCATTCCAGGCGACTGGCGTTGCCCGAGGCATCCTTATTGAGACGCTTGAGCCAATCGGCGAACCACTGTTGTACCGGGGCGCTGGCCAGCACCGTGGCGGCATCGACGCCGTCGTCCAGCCCGGCCAGTTGCCGGCAGTCCGCCAGGCGCGGGAAGACCAGCAGCCCCAGACACTCGCGATCCGGCGCCGCCACCACCACGTCCTGCACCAGGGGCGTGCCCTCCAGCACTGCACGGTTGCGTAAGGGACCGACGCTGACGAACACCCCGGACGACAGCTTGAAGTCCTCGGCGATGCGGCCGTCGAACATCAGGCCCAGTTGCGGATTGGCTGGATCGACCAGCTTGAGCGCATCGCCCGAGCAGTAGAAGCCTTCCTCGTCAAAGCAGGCGGTGGTCTGGGCGGCATCGCGCCAGTAGCCGGGCATGATGTGCGGACCGCGGAAGCGCCCTTCCAGCTTGCCGTCCACCGGCACCAGCTTGAGTTCGCAGCCCGGCGCCGGCACCCCGACATAGCCGGCCACCGAGAGCGGCCCGGTGGTGAAGGTGCAACTGGGCGAGGCTTCGGTCATGCCCAGGCCGGCCATCATGCGGATGCGCTCGCCGCAATGGGCCTCGGCGATGCGATCCAGGCGATCCCAGACGCTTTGCGAGAGCCCCGCCGCGGCAAAGAAGAACAGTCGCATGCGGGCGAAGAAGCGCTCGCGCAACTCCACGTCGCGCTCCAGGGCGTTGGCCAGCTCTTCCCAGCCGCGCGGCACCGTGAGGTAGGCGGTGGGCGACACCTCGCGCAGGTTGCGCAGGGTCTCGCCGAAGCCCTGGGGCGTCGGCTTGCCCTCGTCCAGGTAGAAGGTGCCGCCGTTGTAGAGCACGATCCCCAGGTTGTGGCTGCCGCCGAAGGTGTGGTTCCAGGGCAGCCAGTCCACCAGCACCGGCGGCTCTTCGCCGAATACCGGAAAGGTCTGCAACAGCATCTGCTGGTTGGCGCAGAGCATGCGCTGGGTGGTGGTCACCGCCTTGGGCAGCTTGGTGGAACCTGAGGTGAAGAGAAACTTGGCGATGCTGTCCGGCCCGGTCGCGGCGAAGGCGCGCTCGGCGGCGGCCAGTTCACCGCGGGCGAGCAGCGCCGCGAAGGCCAGGGTGCGGCGACCCTGCACCTGGCCGCGGGTCGCGATCACCGGCACGTCGGTGGGCAACACGGCGTCCAGGGCCTTCTGGAAGGCCGGGCCATCGCTGACGAACACCAGTCCCGGCTGCAGCAGACCGCAGACATGGCGCAGCTTGGCGTGGTCCTGGGACAGCAGCGCATAGCCGGGCGACACCGGGCAGAAGGGAATGCCGGCATAGAGCGCCGCCAGGGCCAGTTGCAGGTGCTCGGGGTCGTTGCCGGAGAGAATCGCCAGCGGACGCTCGGCGGAGAGACCGAACTCCAGCAGCGCGGCGGCCAGTTGGCGCACCCGCTGCAGCATCTCGCCATAGGAAAATTCACGCCAGGCGCCGCCGGCGTCCCGCGCGGCGAAGAAGGTGCGGTCCGGTGCCACCGCGGCCCAGTGCAGCAGGCGATCCAGCAGCCGCGGCGGTGGTGGGGTCAGGGCTTCCTGGGAGGCCATGTAGAGCAGTCCCCCGCGCTCTTCCACCGTGACCCCTGGGTGGCCCAGGGTCACCGGGCGATAGCGCAGCGGCTGATCGGCGGGCGCGCGGGTTTGCGTGACGTGACTCACCTTGAATTCTCCTCTGGGCTGGCGCCCGGAGGCGCCTCTTATTGTTGTCGCGACAGGAGCTAGGTACGGCGGACGCTAGATGGGGTAGTGGCGCGGCCCCGTCTGCAGCGTCACCCAGCGCAACTGGGTGAAGTGGTCGATGGAGGCGCGCGAACCGAAGCTGCCGTAGCCGCTGGACTTGACGCCGCCAAAGGGCATCTGCGCCTCGTCGTGCACCGTGGGGCCATTGATGTGGCAGATGCCGCTCTCGACCCGCTGGGCCAGCGCCAGGGCGCGGGCGGTGTCGCGGCTGAAGATGGCGGACGAAAGCCCGAATTCGGAATCGTTGGCCAGACGCAGCAGGGCTTCGTCGCCCTCGGCGCGGATCACCACCGCCACCGGACCGAAGGACTCCTCGGCATAGAGCTTCATCTCCGCGGTGACGCCATCCAGCAGGGTCGGCTGGAGGATGCTGCCGTCGAGTCCGCCACCACAGACCAGTCGGGCACCCTTGCCCACGGCATCGTCGATCAGCGCCTTGATACGGGTGCCAGCGCTGGCATCGATCAGCGAGCCCAGCACCGAATCGGGCGCGCTGGGATCACCGGCCTTGAGGGTGCGCACCTTGGCCGCCAGGCGCGCGACGAAGGCATCGGCGATGCGGCTGTCCACCAGCAGGCGCTCGGTGGACATGCAGATCTGGCCCTGGTTGAAGTAGGCGCCGAAGGCGGCCGCGGCGACCGCGGCATCCAGGTCGGCGTCTTCCAGCACCAGCAACGGTGCCTTGCCGCCCAGCTCCAGCACGGCGGGCTTGAGATGGCGCGCCGACAGCTCGCCGACGATGCGGCCGACGCGGGTGGAGCCGGTGAAGTTGACCCGCCGCACCGCCGGGTTGGCGATCAGCCTTTCGACGATGGCCGGGGCATCCTCCGGGGCGTTGGTGACGACGTTGACCACGCCGTCGCCCAGACCGGCGTCCTGCAGCACCTGGCCGATCAGCCGGTGCACGCCCGGACTCTGCTCCGACGCCTTGAGCACCACCGTGTTGCCGCAGGCCAGGGGCATGGCCAGGGCGCGGGTCCCCAGGATCACCGGTGCGTTCCAGGGCGCGATGCCCAGCACCACGCCACAGGGCTGGCGCAGCGCCATGGCGAAGCTCCCGGGGACGTCGGAAGGTATGACCTCGCCCTGGATCTGGGTGGTCATGGCCGCCGCCTCGCGCAGCATGTTGGCGGCCAGGTGCACGTTGAAGCCGTACCAGTTGGCCATGGCGCCAGTCTCCCCGGCGAGGGCGACGAATTCGCCACTGCGCGCGGCCAGGCCATCGGCCGCCGCCAGCAAGCGGCGACGGCGCTCACCGGGCGGCAGCGCCGCCCAGGCGGGAAAGGCGGCCTGGGCCGCAGCCACCGCGGCGTCGGCATCGTCCAGGGTGGCGGCGGCCACCGTGGAGACCACCGCGTCGGTCACCGGATGGCGACGCTGATAGCTGCGACCGTCGCCGGCTGGGCGGCTGGCGCCGCCGATGAGCAGGGATACCTCGACCATGACGCTACCTCTTGTTGTTGTGCGTGGGGCGGTGGCGATCTAGCGCTTGTAGGTCTGCAGACCGGGCTTGATGCTCTTGTCGTCGAGGAACTGCTTCATGCCCTGCTCGCGACCGCCTTCCGGATCCTGCAGCCGCGACTGGTCGAGCTTGGCATAGAGGTAGTCCTCGTTCTGCTCCCAGGTCAGTTCGCGGCAGCGCTTGAAGCCGACCTTGGCGGCGCGCAGCACCACCGGATTCTTGTCCAGCAGCTCGCGGGCCAGGGCGGTGGTCACCTCGCGCAACTGGTCGCGCGGCACGCTCTGGTTGACCAGGCCCATGGCCGCGGCCTCGGGACCGCTGAAGGTCTTGCCGGTCATCACATAGTAGAGGGCGGTGCGATGGCCCACGGTGTCGGCGAGGGCCTTGCTCACCAGGTTGCCCGGCGGGATGCCCCAGTTGATCTCGGACAGGCCGAAGGTGGCCTCGTCGGCGGTGATGGCCAGGTCGCAGGCCACCAGCGGACTGAAGCCGCCGCCAAAGCACCAGCCGTTGACCATGGCGATGGTCGGCTTGGCGTACATGCGTAACAGCTTCCACTGCCACTGGGAGGCCTCGCGGCGAATCTTTTCCTGCAGGATCTCGGGGCCGGCATCGGTCTCGCGGAAGTATTCCTTGAGGTCCATGCCCGCGGTCCAGGCCTCGCCGGCGCCGGTCAGCACCAGCACACCAGCGCTGGCGTCCTGCTCCAGGGTCTCCAGCACCTCGACCATCTCGCGGTTGAGGGTGGGACTCATGGCATTGCGCTTTTCCGGACGATTGAGCGTCACCCAGGCGATACCGTGCTCGATGTCCACTTTGACCGTCTGCCAGCGTCCGTCATAACTGCCCATGGCGTGTGCCTCTTGTTGTTGGGTGGGTATGGAGCTGAAGCTACGCCAGAGAATTAGTTAAGTCAATTAACTATTTTGCCGGGCGTGAACGAGACCGGTGAACGACAGGGGCGTCTGGGCATACAGGATCCAATCCAGCGGCAAAGGGTGCAAGATTCGTAACGCCATTCGTCCTGAGCGCGGCATTCCCAAGGCAAATGCCGTTGACAGAAAAGGTTAACCGCCATAACCATTGGATCCAATAGACAACAACAAGAGGTCTCGTTCATGTACCCGAAGAATGCCTGGTACGTCGCCTGCACCCCCGACGAAGTGCAGGACAAACCCCTGGGCCGCCAGATCTGCGGCGAACCCCTGGTCTTCTATCGTGATGCCAATGGCCAGGTGGTGGCCCTGGAAGACTTCTGCCCGCACCGCGGCGCGCCACTGTCCCTGGGCTTCGTTCGCGACGGCACCCTGGTCTGCGGCTACCACGGCCTGGAGATGGGCTGCGGCGGCAAGACCCTGGGCATGCCGGGGCAGCGGGTCGGCGTCTTTCCCGCGGTACGTCCCTATGCCGCCGTCGAGCGGCACGGCTTCGTCTGGGTCTGGCCGGGCGACCAGGCCAAGGCCGATCCCGCGCTGATCCCCCGCCTGGAATGGGCCGAGAGCCCGGACTGGGCCTATGGTGGCGGCCTCTATCACATCCAGTGCGACTACCGGCTGATGATCGACAATCTCATGGATCTCACCCACGAGACCTATGTCCACGCCTCCAGCATCGGCCAGAAAGAGATCGACGAGGCGCCGCCGGCCACCCGCGTCGAAGGCGACGAGGTCATCACCAGCCGGCACATGGAAAACATCTCCGCCCCGCCCTTCTGGCGCATGGCCCTGCGCGGCAACGGCCTGGCCGATGACGTCCCGGTGGATCGCTGGCAGATCTGCCGCTTCACCCCGCCCAGCCACGTCATGATCGAGGTAGGCGTTGCCCATGCCGGCCATGGCGGCTACGACGCCCCGGCGGCGGTCAAGGCCGCCAGCGTGGTGGTGGACTTCATCACCCCTGAGACCGAGACCTCCATCTGGTACTTCTGGGGCATGGCGCGCAACTTCAAGCCGGACGATGCCGAGCTCACCGCCAGCATCCGCGAGGGCCAGGGCAAGATCTTCGGCGAAGACCTGGAGATGCTCGAACGCCAGCAGCAGAACCTCCTGCGCTATCCCGAGCGCGGCCTGCTCAAGCTCAACATCGACGCCGGCGGCGTGCAGTCGCGGCAGATCATCGACCGCCTGCTGGCCGCCGAACAGGCCGCCACCGGCATCCCGGTCCGGCAGATCGCCTAGGAGACCTCCCATGCTCGACCTGATCGTTACCGCCGTGCAGCGCGAGGCGCCCACCATCCTGGCCTTCGACCTGGCCCGCGCCGACGGCGGCCCCCTGCCCGGCTTCGCCGCCGGCGCCCATCTGGAGATCGCCCTGGGCGACGGCCTGCTGCGCCACTATTCGCTGTGCGCCACGCCCGAACCCGCCCCGACCCGCTATCGCATCGCCGTGCTGCTCGTCCCCGACTCCCGCGGCGGCTCCCAGGCCATGCATCGCCTGCAGGTGGGCGATCGGCTGCAGGTCAGCGAGCCGCGCAATCTGTTCGCCCTGGTGCCGAGCGCGCGCCGCACCCAGCTGCTGGCCGGAGGCATCGGCATCACCCCCCTCCTGGCCATGGCCGAGCAGCTCTATCAGCAGGGCGCGCGTTTCACCCTGCGCTATCTGGTGCGCGACCGCGAACACGCGGCCTTTATCCCCTGGCTCAAGGCGCGACCCTATGCCGAGCAGGTCAGGGTGCATTTCGACCAGCACGATCCGGCGCTGAGACCCAACTTCCAGCACCTGCTCGGCCCGGCGGCGCCGGACGACCACCTCTATGTCTGCGGCCCGGCCGGCTTCATGGCCGCGGTGGTGGACGCCGCCCAAGCCCAGGGCTGGCAACCCGGGCAGATCCACCGCGAATACTTCGCCGCCGATCCGGCCGCCCAGGGCGAGCAGCGCCCTTTCGAGGTGGAACTGGCGCGCAGCGGGCGCCGGGTGCAGGTGCCGGCCGAACGCAGCGTGGTCGAGGTGCTGGCCGATATGGGGGTCGTCCTGCCGGTGTCCTGTGGCCAGGGCCTCTGCGGCACCTGCCTGACCCCGGTGCTGGACGGTGAACCCGAGCACCGCGACCTCTTTCTCTCCGAGGCCGAGCGCGCCGCCAACGACCGCTTCACCCCCTGCTGCTCCCGCGCCAAGGGCGAGCGTCTGGTGCTGGATCTCTGACCACCCGAGCCCACCCTACCTCCCCCTCTCCCTCTGGGAGAGGGCCGGGGTGAGGGAACCGCCCTACACCAACACCCGTACCGCCCCCGCCTCCCCCTCTTCCCCACCGAACCAGCGTGCATAGCCCAGGGTCGCCTGGGCGTGCTCGCGCATGATGCCCTCGGCACGGGCGCCCTGGCCGCGCACCAGGGCATCGAAGACCGCATGGTGCTGCAGATGGGCGAAGTTGAAGCGGCGGTATTCGCGCTCGAGATTGTCGGCATCCACCGCCAGCGCGCTCACCGAGGCGAAGGGCAGATGCTCGTGGCGGCCCAGGGCCAGGCCGATGGCCGGATTGCCGCTGGCCGCGACGATGGCCTGGTGGAAGCCGCGATTGAGATCGTGGTACTCCTCCAGATCCTCCAGCACCACGTGTCCCTTGGCGAACAGCCGGTCACCCCGGCGCAGACAGTCTTCCAGCACCGCACGAGTTTCAGCATCCAGGCCCCGCTCAGCCGTCTGGCGCGCGGCCAGGCCCTCCAGCACCCCGCGCACTTCCACGGCGCCCTCCAGATCGGCACCGGTCAGCGCCCGCACCTGATAGCCGCGGGCACCGCTGCGCTCCAACAGGCCTTCCTCGGCCAGGGTGCGCAGGGCCAGGCGCACCGGCATGCGCGACACGGCAAAGCGTTCGGCGGTGGGAATCTCCGCCAGGCGTTCGCCCGCGCCCAGTTCGCCGGACAGGATCATCTGCCGCAGCGCGGCCAGTACCCGCTGTCCCGGCTTGCTCATGGCTGTCCCTCTCCTTCATTGATCTCGGCCAGCAGCCACTGCCGAAAGGCCTGCAGCGACGGCAGCCCCTCGTTGCGCGGCGGATAGACCAGGTAATAGCTGCGGCGACTGACCAGCGCCGGCCCACAGGCCAGCAACTCGCCCTGGGCCAGTTCGTCCTCCACCAGTACCCGCGGCACCAGGCCGATGCCGATGCCGGCGCGTACCGCCTGGATCAGGTGCGAGGTCAGCTCGAAACTCGGCCCCGGGCGCATCGCCCGATGCGGCAGCTCGTGATGCCGGAACCACTCGCCCCAGGCCTGGGGATTGTTGGCCACGCCCAGCAGCAGCTGGTCGGCCAGGGTGGCAGGCGTGGCGTCCGGCAATTCCGCCAGGGTCGCCGGGCTGGCGATCACCACCAGGTGCTCGGCTTGCAGCGGATGGGCACGCAGCCCTGGCCAATCGCCGCTGCCGACGCTGATGGCGGCATCGATCTCGCTGGCGGCGAAGTCCACCGCCTGGATGCGCGAATGCAGGTGCACCAGCATGCCGGGGTGGGCGGCATAGAAGTCGCCCAGTCGCGGCAGCAGCCACTTGGAACCAAAGGTCGGCAGCACCGCCAGGCGCAGGGTGCCCTGGCCGGAGGCGAAGGCCATGGCCTGCAGGGTCGCGCTGCGGATCTGCCCGAGGGCCAGGCCCAGCTCGCGACTGTAGGCGCGACCGACATCGGTGAGGACGATCTGCCGCCCCTCGCGGCGAAACAGCGTCAATCCCAGCAACTGTTCCAGGGCCTGCACCTGGCGACCGACGGCGCTCTGGGTCAGCGACAGCTCCTCGGCCGCCCGGGTATAGCTCTCATGGCGCGCTGCCGCCTCGAAAGCCAGCAGCAGCGACATGGAGGGCGTCAGGCGACGGTGATTCATTCAGGATCTTCCGGCATAGGCGGCGGAATCTTCGGTTGTGGCGCCGCCGCGCTGTGGTGAGAATGCCTACTATAGCCAGAAAAGGTCGACGCCATTCCTTCGCTCGCTGAAGGAGACGGCCGTCCGCCGCCAGAGAGCCCGCCTGATGAACATGATCGCCCGCCTGCCGGCCCCGGCGCCCCTCGCCGCCGCCTACACCGACTTCCTGACCACCCTGGCCGCCAGCGGCTTCCAGGGCGAGATCGCGCTGGATCATGCCAGCCGCACGGTCATGGCCACCGACAACTCCATCTACCAGCGCCTGCCCCAGGCGGCGGTCTTTCCCAAGGACAGCGCCGACGTCCAGCGCCTGGCCCGACTGATGGGCGAGTCGCGCTTCCAGGGCGTGGTCCTGACCCCGCGTGGCGGCGGCACCGGCACCAACGGCCAGTCCCTGACCGACGGCATCGTGGTCGACCTCTCCCGCCACCTGAACCAGATCCTCGAGATCAACGTCGCGGAGGGCTGGGTGCGGGTGCAAGCAGGCGTGGTCAAGGACCAGCTCAACGCCGCGCTCCGGCCCCACGGCCTGTTCTTCGCCCCGGAGCTGTCCACCTCCAACCGCGCCACCATCGGCGGCATGATCAACACCGACGCCAGCGGCCAGGGCAGCGTGACCTACGGCAAGACCCGCAACCACGTGCTGGAGCTGGATGCCTACCTGATCGGCGGCGAGCGCCTGCAGAGTCGCCCGGTGGACAACGCCGAGCTGGACGCCCTCTGTGCTCGCGACGACCGCACCGGCGCCGTCTATCGCTGCGCGCGGGATATCGCCGAGCAGCAGGCCGAACTGATCGAGGCGCGCTTTCCCAAGCTCAATCGCTGCCTGACCGGCTATGACCTGGCGCACCTGATCGAGGCGGACGGCCGCTTCAACCTCAACAGCGTGCTCTGCGGCGCCGAGGGCTCCCTGGCCTTCATCGCCGAGGCCAAGCTCAATGTCCTGCCGATTCCCAAGTATTCGGTATTGGTCAACGTCCGCTATGCCAGCTTCATGGATGCCCTGCGCGATGCCCGCGCCCTGATCGAACTCAAGCCGCTGTCCATCGAAACGGTGGACTCCAAGGTCCTGCTGCTGGCCATGCAGGACATCGTCTGGCACAGCGTGGCGGAATACTTCCCCGAAGACGTCGAGCGCCCCACCCTGGGTATCAACCTGGTGGAATTCAGCGGCGACGCCCCCGAGGAAGTGGATGCCCGCGTCCAAGGCTTCCTCGCCCACCTGCGCCAGGACGGTACCGTCGAGCGCCTCGGCCACACCCTGGCCGTCGGCCGCAACGCCGTGACCCGTGTCTACACCATGCGCAAGCGCGCGGTGGGCCTGCTCGGCAACGTCCAGGGCGAGATCCGCCCGCAGCCCTTCGTCGAAGACACCGCGGTACCGCCGGAGCGTCTGGCCGATTTCATCGCCGAATTCCGCGCCCTGCTCGATGGCCACAACCTGCAATACGGCATGTTCGGCCACGTCGACGCCGGGGTGCTGCACGTGCGTCCGGCGCTGGATCTCAAGGACCCGCGCCAGGCGGCGCTGGTCCGACCGATCTCCGACCAGGTGGCCGCCCTGACGCAGAAATACGGCGGCCTGCTCTGGGGCGAACACGGCAAGGGCGTACGCTCGGAATACGCGCCGGCCTTCTTCGGTGACCTCTACCCCGCTCTGCAGGCGCTCAAGGGCGCCTTCGATCCGCACAACCAGCTCAATCCGGGCAAGATCGCCACCCCACTCGCCAGCGGCGCCGAGTTGCTCAAGGTCGATGGCGTGACCCTCCGCGGCGAACTGGACCGCACCCTCGACGAGCGCGTCTGGCAGAGCTACGGCACCGCCATGCACTGCAACGGCAACGGCGCCTGCTACAACTATGATCCCGACGACGCCATGTGTCCGTCCTGGAAGGCCACCCGTCAGCGCATCCATTCGCCCAAGGGCCGCGCCGCCCTGATCCGTGAATGGCTGCGCCTGCAGGGCCAGGCCGGCATCGATGTGCTGGCCCCCGCCCCGCGTGGTGCGCTGAACTGGCTCAAGGCCCTGCCTAAGCGCTGGCGCAATGGCCGCCAGGCCGAGGCGGACTTCTCCCACGAGGTCTATGACGCCATGGCCGGCTGTCTGGCGTGCAAGTCCTGCGCGGGCCAGTGCCCGATCAAGGTCAATGTGCCGGAATTCCGCTCGCGCTTTCTCGAGCTCTATCACCGTCGCTACCTGCGCCCCGTCCGCGACTACCTGATCGGCTCCCTGGAATTCAGCCTACCGCTGTTCGCCCGCGCCCCGGGCCTCTACAACGCGGTCATGGGCGCCACGCCGATCCAGCGCCTGTTCGCCGAGCGCATCGGCATGGTCGACAGCCCCCTGCTCAGCCGCTTCGACCTGGTGCCGGTCATGCATCGGTGGCAGGTGCAGATCGCCACGCCGGAGCGGCTGCTGGCGCTGAGCGAGGAAGAGCGCGCCAGGACCGTAGTGGTGGTACAGGATGCCTTCACCCGCTATTTCGAGACGCCGCTCACCGCCGCCTTCCTCGAACTGGCGGCGCGGCTGGGGCAGCGGGTGTTCCTTGCGCCCTATCGCGCCAATGGCAAACCGCTGCAGGTGCAGGGCTTTCTCGGCGCCTTCGAGCGCACCGCACGGCGCAATGCGGCTCAGCTCGCCAGTCTGGCCGGCTTCGGCGTCACGCTGGTCGGCCTCGATCCGGCCATGACCCTGGTCTATCGCCAGGAATACCCCAAGGTCCCCGGCATCGCCCGGATGCCCGAGGTGCTGCTGCCCCAGGAGTGGCTGCTGCAGGTGTTGCCGAAAGAGCAGAAGGTGGTCGGCGACAAGGTCTATCGCCTGCTCGGCCATTGCACCGAGAAGACCAACGCCCCGGCCAGCGTCAGCCAGTGGCAGCAGGTGTTCGAGCGCCTGGGCCTGGGCCTCAAGCCGGAAAGCACCGGTTGCTGCGGCATGTCCGGCACCTACGGTCACGAGGCACGGAATCTCGCGACCTCCAAGGTGATCTACGACCAGTCCTGGGCCCGCGCCCTGGCGGTCCCGGCGGACCAGGGCGAAGCCCTGGCCACCGGCTACTCCTGCCGCAGCCAGGTCAAACGCATCGACGACCGCCGCCTGCGGCACCCGCTGGAAGCGGTGTTGGAAGCGGTGCGGGGCTGACCGCCCTATTGGACTTCGCTGCACCCAACCCAACCTACAGGACGCATCCTTCCGTAGGTTGAGTTGAGACAGCTCCATCGTCGAAGCCCAACAGCCGGAGTTCGACCGGGGCGATGTTGGGCTTCGCTGCGCTCAACCCAACCTACAGGACGCATCCTTCCGTAGGTTGGGCTGAGACAGCTCCATCGTCGAAGCCCAACAGCCGGAGTTCGACAGGGGCGATGTTGGGCTTCGCTGCGCTTAACCCAACCTACAGGACGCATCCTTCCGTAGGTTGGGCTGAGACAGCTCCACCGTCGAAGCCCAACAACAGCCGTAGGGTGGAAAACCGCGCAGCGTTTTCCACGCGTCCAGGCGCACGCTCGACCCGCCTGTTGGCAGATCGCTCGGCAGGAGCGCGAGGAAAAAAGGAAGGTACCAGACAGCACGACCAAAAAAATCGCGCCCAAACGAAAAAGCGGCCACTAGGGCCGCTTCTCGATGGTTGCTGGCGTTCAGAACCAGACAACCTTTAAATGGCGCAGCGGACGGGACTCGAACCCGCGACCCCCGGCGTGACAGGCCGGTATTCTAACCGACTGAACTACCGCTGCGCATTACCTCGAGTGGTGGGTGATGACGGGATCGAACCGCCGACCCTCTGCTTGTAAGGCAGATGCTCTCCCAGCTGAGCTAATCACCCGTTTGCTCTCGAAGTGGGGCGCATTCTACGGAGGGGTTTACGACCTGGCAACCCCTTTTTCAAAAAAATTTTCCCAGCACTTCCAAAGGCTTAGCGCTGCCCTCCCGCGCACCTAAGAAAGCGCGCATTCCCGACGACCATCGCGATCCGGGGTTGGCCTCCGGGGCGGGCGACGCGGATAATGCGCGCTTCGTTTTTGGGAGTGACACCATGTGGTTCCGTAATCTGCTCGTCTACCGTCTCACCCAGGAAGTCGCCTTCGAGACCGAAGCCCTCGAAGCCGCCCTCGCCGCCAAGCCGGCTCGTCCCTGCGCCAGCCAGGAATTGTCCACCTATGGCTTCGTCGCGCCCTTCGGCAAGGGCCCGGACCTGCCGCTGGTGCACGAAAGCCAGGGCTTCTTCCTGATCGCCGCGCGCAAGGAGGAACGTATCCTGCCCAGCAGCGTGGTCAAGGAAGCCGTGCAGGAAAAGGTCGACGAGATCGAAAACCAGCAGATGCGCAAGGTCTACAAGAAGGAGAAGGAGCAGATCAAGGACGAGATCGTCCAGGCCTTCCTGCCGCGCGCCTTCATCCGGCGCCAGACCACCTATGCCGCCATCGACCCCAAGCAGGGCTGGATCCTGGTCGACGCCTCCAGCGCCAAGCGCGCCGAGGACCTGCTCTCCACCCTGCGCGATGCCCTGGGCTCGCTGCCGGTCCGGCCGCTGGGCGTCAAGCAGGCGCCGATGGCCACCTTCACCGACTGGGTCAAGGCCGGTGACGCCACCCATGGCCTCTATATCCTCGACGAGTGCGAGCTGCGCGATGCCGGCGAAGACGGCGGCGTGGTGCGCTGCAAGGGTCAGGACCTGACCAGCGAAGAGATCCAGAACCACCTGGGCGCCGGCAAGCTGGTCACCAAGCTGGCCCTGGCCTGGCAGGACAAGCTGGCCCTGCTGCTGGACGACAAGGTCACCATCAAGCGCCTGAAGTTCGAGGACCTGCTGCAGGACCAGGCCGAACAGGACGGCGGCGAAGACGCCCTCGGCCAGCAGGACGCCAGCTTCGTGCTGATGATGATGACCCTGGCGGAATTCCTGCCCCAGCTGATCGAAGCCCTGGGTGGTGAAGAGTTGCCCCAGGGGCTGTAAGAGCCTGCTCAAAGTCTGCTGCGCGTCGGCCAAACGGCGTTGAAAAGACCCTGGATCGCCAGCCCGGTCGGAATGCTCATTTACAAATTGTAAACTCCGCTTCCTCAGATCTTTTCGCCTTGTTTGACTCTAGCTCGCGAGACTTTGAAAAGGCTCTAAGCTCACCTCAAGGCCGGCGCAGACCGGCCTTTTTTCTGCCTATTGAAAAAGGAGTTTGCCATGCGTGCCCTGGCCGCCTTCAGCCGCTTCGTCGGCAATACCTTCGCCTTCTGGGTGCTGCTCGCCGCCCTGCTGGCGTTCTTCGCCCCCGCAGTATTCAAGCCGCTGAGCGTGGCCATCGTGCCGCTGCTGGGGGTGATCATGTTCGGCATGGGCCTGACGCTCAAGGTCGAGGATTTCGCCGCCGTCGGCCGTCACCCCTGGCGGGTGCTGCTGGGGGTGGTAGCCCACTTCGTCATCATGCCGGGCGTGGCCTGGGCGCTCTGTCAGCTGTTCCACCTGCCGCCGGAGATCGCCGTCGGCGTCATCCTGGTCGGCTGCTGCCCCAGCGGCACGGCGTCCAATGTCATGACCTGGCTGGCCAAGGGCGACCTGGCGCTGTCGGTGGCCATCGCCGCGGTGACCACCCTGCTCGCGCCCCTGCTGACCCCGGCGCTGATCTGGCTGCTGGCCTCCACCTGGCTGCCGATCTCCTTTGGCGGGCTGTTCTGGTCGATCCTGCAGGTGGTGCTGCTGCCCATCGCCCTGGGTCTAGTCGCCCAGCGTCTGCTCGGCCAGCGCGTCGGCGCCCTGGTCGAGGTGCTGCCGCTGGCTTCGGTGGTGAGCATCGTGGTGATCGTCGCTGCGGTGGTGGCCGCCAGCCAGGCGCGCATCGCGGAATCCGGGCTGCTGATCATGGCGGTGGTGATCCTGCACAACGGCTTCGGCTTCCTGCTCGGCTATCTCACCGGCAAGTTCTGCAAGTTGCCAGTGGCCCAGCGCAAATCCCTTGCATTGGAAGTCGGGATGCAGAATTCCGGGCTCGGCGCCGCCCTGGCCACGGCGCATTTCTCGCCGCTGGCGGCGGTCCCCAGCGCCCTGTTCAGCGTCTGGCACAACATCTCCGGGGCGCTACTGGCCACCCTCTTCCGCCGCTTCAAGGACGACGACGCGCGTCCCTGAAGTCTCGTGCCACACCTGCCGGAGCAGCGCCTGGCAGGTGTCCTCGGTGAAGGGCTGCGGCCGGGCGATGCCGTAGCCCTGGGCATAGTCGACCCCCAGGGCAGTCAGCGCCGCCACCACCGCCGGGTTCTCGGCGAACTCGGCGATGGTCTTCTTGCCGGTGAGATGGCCCAGCTGATTGATCGCCTCGACCATGGCGCTGTCCACGGCGTCTTCCAGCAGGTGACGAACAAAGCTGCCGTCGATCTTCAGGTAGTCCACCGGCAGGTGCTTGAGGTAGGTGAAGGACGACATCCCGGCGCCGAAGTCGTCCAGCGAGAATCTCACCCCCAGGCCACGCAATTCGTCCATGAACAACCGCGCCGCATCCAGATTGGCCACGGCGCTGGTCTCGGTGATCTCGAAGCAGATGCGCGCCGGCGCGATCTGCCAGCGCTGCAGCTGTTGCCTGACGAAATCGGCCAGACCCGCCTCGCCCAGCGAGTGCCCGGACAGGTTGATGGCCAGGGTGTCGAGCAACCCGTCGGGCAGCTCGGCGAAGCGCGCCAGGGCCGCGGCGATCACCCAGCGATCCAGGTCGGGCATCAGGCCATAACGCTCCGCGGCCGGGATGAAGGCGCCCGGCGCGATCAGCCGCTCGCCCTCTTCCAGCCGCATCAGCACCTCCACGTGGTGATCCGCGACGGTCTCCTGGCCCAGCCCCAGGATCGGCTGGACATATAGCCGAAACCTGTCCTCGGCCAGCGCCCGATGCAGGCGCTGCACCCAGGCCATCTCGCCATGGCGCTGATCCAGCTCCACATCGCCCGGGGCAAAGACCTGGATGCGATTGCGCCCCTTGTCCTTGGCCGCGTAGCAGGCCAGATCGGCCAGGCGCAGCGCCTCCTCGGGCGCCAGGGCCTGGCCTCCCAGGTGCACCACACCGATGCTCAGGCCGACGCGAAAGCCCTGCCCGGCCGCTTCGAATTGCAGGCTACCCACGCAGCAGCGCAGGCGCTCGGCGACCGCCTCGACCTGCGCCGGCGTACGGTTTTCCAGCAGCACGCCGAATTCGTCGCCGCCCAGCCGCGCCAGGCAATCCTCTTCGCCCAGTTGCTGAGCGAGCAATTCGCACAACTGGCGCAGCAGGCGATCGCCATGGAAATGCCCGGAGGTGTCGTTGACGATCTTGAACTGGTCCAGATCGATGAACAGCAGCGAGGCACAGGCCAGGTCCTCGCGGGCCAGCAGGCGCTCCAGCCGGGTCTCGAATTCGCGGCGATTGAGCAGCCCGGTCAGGGCATCGTGACTGGCCTGCCAGGCCAGATCGTGCAGAAAGGCGCGCTCGCGGGTCTGGTCGTGCATCACCAGCACCACCCCGGTGCCGGACTCGCCCCGCGGCAGGGGGGTCACCGTCAGGGCCACTGGCACCCGGGTACCGTCGATGCGCACCAGCTGATGCGCCAGGGGCTCGTTGCCCGCCAGCCAGTCCTGGCTGCGCAGGCGCTCGGCCAGCGGCTGGGTCGACGCCGGCTGGTCCTCGGTCTGGATGTCGAACAGGTGGGTGACGGGCGTACCCGCCGCCAGCCCCGGCCACGCCAGCAGGCGCTCCGCGGCCGGGTTGTGATAGAGCAGCCGACCCTGGGCATTCAGCGCCAGCACGGCATCGCCCAGGGACGCCAGGATGACCTGGATATGTTCTTTTTCCGCCTGCAGCGCCTGCTCGGAGCGCCAGCGCTGCTGCACCAGGCTGTGCATGCGCCAGATGGCCAGGAGCACCAGCAAGGCGCCGACCAGGACGTTGGCGATGAACAGGGCCGCCACCAGCTGCCGCGACGCCACCCCCAGGCGCTCCGAGAAGGCCACGGTTTCCGGCATCATCCGGTCGTGCAGGTCCAGCAGCTGGCGTTTCAGCGGAATCAGCGCCGGTCCCGGTCCCCGCAGCTTGATCAACTCGAAGCCGGTGCGCGCCAGGGCCTGGAATTCGTCCATGTAGGGATCGGTGATCTGCCAGCGGGCGATCACCCCTTCGAAGGGTTCCACATGGCGAGCCATCTGGAAGAGCGCGATGAGGCCGTCGATGTCGTCCGGACTGTTGCCGGCCAGGCGCAGCAGCCGCGCCGCTTCGGCGCGGTCGCCGCCGCTATCGAGTTCCTGCCGCGCCGCCCGGTCGAGGTCGTTGACGCTGATGGACGCGAGGTAGGCGTGATAGAACTCGGGCCGTCCTTCGTCCAGGTAGGCGCCGAGCGCCAGCATGGCGTTGCCGAGGCTCTTGCTCCACAGGCTTTCCGCGGACACATAGGCGCGCACCGTCGACAGCAGTTGCAGGCTGACGATGGCGACCAGCGCCTGGCAGGACAGGATGATGACGAAGGGCCAGACGACCCGCAGCGTGCGCAGCGCAGAGGAAGGCGACAGTGAAGACATACAGCGATCCGCAAAAGGAGACGGGCGAATTCTTGCCATTGAGCAGGCATGTCGGCCGTTTCGCGGAAAACTGTTGGCTCGTAAAGACAGCTACGTTGGATTACCGGCGCCAGACAAGCGACGCAGAGGGGGGTGCCGCCCTACCGCTGCCGGCGGCTGCCGACGAACGGTAGTCGAGGAGCCACCGCTAGTTGAAGGACGCCTCCAGGCGCGCCTTCACCTCGGGCCATTCGCGATCGGTGATGCTGTACATCACGGTGTCGTCCAGACGCCCGTCGGCCAGGCGCCGGTGATGGCGCAGCAGGCCTTCGCGGACCGCCCCCAGCTTCTCGATGGCGGCCTGGGATCGGAGATTGGTCGCGGCGGTCTTGAGCTGCACCCGCACCAGCTGCCAGTGCTCGAAGGCATGGCGCAGCATCAGGTACTTGATGTTGCCGTTGAGTCCGCTGCCATGCTGCTCACTGTCGAGCCAGGTCCAGCCAATCTCGGCGGCGGGCAGCGCCGGCAGGAAGTCGGCGAAACGGGTGGTGCCCACCAGCCGGTCGGCGATGCGCACGGCAAAGGGCAAAGCGCGTCCTTCGCGCTGCTCGGCCAGGGCTTGGCGATACCAGTCCGGACGCAGGGGCCCGCTCAGGTAGTGCAGCGCTTCGCGATTGCGCTCGGCCAGACTGACCAGCTCCAGCACGTCGCCTTCCGCCAGGGGGTCCAGGCGCAGCGCACCACGTTGCAGGGAAATGGGCTGCGCTTGGAACATGACGGTCTCTCGCTCTTGAATCAGCCCGCCAACCTAACAGGGCCGGCCGCCCGGCTCAACCCACTGGCATCCCCCAACGCACCAGAACTGACGTCTGGCACCCCAAGGTGCGACACTTTGTCCGGGCGCGATGGGCGCCTGGAATGTCTGGAGTCGCCATGTCCCTGCCCAGCGGACTGATCATCACCGTTACCCTCGGCTATCTGGCCCTGCTGTTCGCCATCGCCTTCTATGGCGATCGCCGGCCCCCGCTCAGGCCGCGCCTGCGGGCCTGGGTCTACAGCCTGTCGCTGGCCGTCTACTGCACCAGCTGGACCTTCTTCGGCGCGGTCGGCCAGGCCGCCGACCAGCTCTGGTCCTTCCTGCCCATCTACCTGGGGCCCATCCTTTTCCTGCTGCTGGCGCCGCAACTGGTGAAGAAGATGGTGCTGATCAGCAAGAAGGAAAACATCACCTCCATCGCCGACTTCATCGCCTCCCGCTATGGCAAGTCGCAGACGCTGGCCATCGTCGTCGCGCTGATCTGCCTGGTCGGCGTCCTGCCCTACCTGGCGCTGCAGCTCAAGGGCATCGTCATCGGCGTCAACCTGCTGACCGGCATCAATGCCGAGTCCCTGAGCACCCGCGCCCAGGACACCGCGCTGTTCGTCTCCCTGGTGCTGGCGGTCTTCGCCATCCTGTTCGGCACCCGCAACCTGGACGTCACCGAGCACCACCGCGGCATGATGCTGGCGATCGCCTTCGAATCCCTGGTCAAGCTCGCCGCCTTCATCGCCGTCGGCCTCTGGGTCACCTATGGCCTGCACGACGGCTTCACCGATCTGCTCACCCGCTCGCAGCAGGCGCCGCAACTGCAGGAATACTGGCGCGAAACCCTGGACTGGCCGGGGCTGCTGATCCAGACCGGCGTGGCCTTCATCGCCGTGATGTGCCTGCCGCGCCAGTTCCACGTCACCGTGGTGGAAAACACCGACACCCGGGACGTCAACCTGGCGCGCTGGGTGTTTCCGCTCTATCTGGCGCTGGCCGCGCTGTTCGTCATCCCCATCGCCCTGGCCGGCCAGTTGCACCTGCCCGGCGGTGTGCTGCCCGACTCCTTCGTCATCAGCCTGCCGCTGGCCCAGGAGCGTCCCTGGCTGGCCCTGCTGGCCTTTCTGGGCGGCGCCTCGGCGGCCACCGGCATGGTGATCGTCGCCTGCGTCGCCCTCTCCACCATGATCTCCAACGACATCGTGCTGCCCTGGCTGCTCAAGCGCCGCGGTCAGGTCGAGAGCCCCCATGCGGTGTTCAGCCACTGGATGCTCACGGTGCGCCGCGCC
Source organism: Pseudomonas sp. PGPPP4 (assembly GCF_002256045.1). Taxonomy (NCBI): domain Bacteria; kingdom Pseudomonadati; phylum Pseudomonadota; class Gammaproteobacteria; order Pseudomonadales; family Pseudomonadaceae; genus Pseudomonas; species Pseudomonas sp. PGPPP4. The sequence continues at coordinate 154,432 of NZ_NKID01000005.1, read as the reverse complement.
AGCATCGTGGTCATCCTGGTCCTGGCCTATTGCAGCTATCGCCTGCTGGGCTCCAATGCCAGCCTGGCCACCATCGGCCAGATCGCCTTCGCCGCCATCGCCCAGCTCGGACCGGCCATGGTCGGGGCGCTGTTCTGGAAGGCCGCCAATCGCCGCGGCGTCTTTGCCGGTCTCACCGCCGGCGCCCTGCTCTGGGGCTATCTGATGGTGCTGCCGGTGGTGGCCACCAGTCTGCAATGGTCACTGGAGGCCTTTCCCGGCCTCGCCTGGTTCGAGCAGCCCGCGGGGGAGCGGACGCTGCAACCGACCACCGTCGGCGCCCTGGTCTCCCTGGCCGGCAACTTCCTGCTGTTCGCCCTGGTGTCGCTGCTCTCGCGCACCCGGGTCTCGGAATACTGGCAGGCCGGGCGCTTCATCGCCCAGTACGCCCTGCCCCGACCGCGCAATCGCGCCCTGCTGGCGGTCAAGCTGGAAGACCTGCGGCTGCTCGCGGCGCGTTTCGTCGGCGACGAGCGCGCCCGCCTGAGCTTCAGCCGCTTCGCCGAGCAGAGCGGCCTGACCTACCACCCCGGGATGAACGCCAACAGCGAATGGATCGCCCAGACCGAGCGGCTGCTGGCCGGGGTGATCGGTGCCTCTTCCGCCCGCGCGGTGGTCAAGGCCGCCATCGAAGGCCGCGACATGCAGGTCGACGACGTGGTGCGCATCGCCGACGAAGCCTCGGAGGTGCTGGAATTCAACCGGGCGCTCCTGCAGGGTGCCATCGAGAACATTTCCCAGGGCCTCAGCGTGGTCGACCAGTCGCTGCGCCTGGTGGCCTGGAATCAGCGCTACCTGGAGTTGTTCGACTATCCCGACGGCATGATCCAGGTCGGTCGCCCTATCGCCGAGATCATCCGCTACAACGCCCTGCGCGGGCTCTGCGGCCCGGGCGATCCCGACGAGCACGTGGCGCGCCGGGTGGAGCGGATGCGCCAGGGCATTCCCCACACCTCGGAGCGCACCTTTCCCAATGGCCGGGTGATCGAGCTGATCGGCAGCCCCATGCCCGGCCGCGGCTTCGTGATGAGCTTTACCGACATCACCGCCTTCCGCGAGGCCGAACGCGCCCTGCGCGAAGCCAACGAGGGCCTGGAGCAGCGCGTCGAGGAACGCACCCGCGAATTGTCTCAGCTCAACCAGGCGCTGGAGGAAGCCAAGGCGCATGCCGAAGCGGCCAACCAGTCCAAGAGTCGCTTTCTCACCGCGGTCAGCCATGACCTGATGCAACCCCTGAGCGCCGCGCGCCTGTTCACCGCCGCCCTCGCCCACCAGGACGGCTTGGCCCAGGAGGCCCAGGAACTGGTGCGCAACATGGACAGCGCCCTGAGGTCCAGCGAAGACCTGATCGCCGATCTGCTGGACATCTCGCGGCTGGAGAACGGGCGGATCCTGGCGGCGCCGGCGCCCTTCTCCCTGGCCACCCTGTTCGAAGCCCTGGGTGTCGAATTCAAGGCCCTGGCGCAGAACCAGGGCACCAGCCTGCGCATCCGCAGCAGTCGGCTGGTGGTCAACAGCGACAGCAAGCTGCTGCGCCGGGTGCTGCAGAATTTCCTCACCAACGCCCTGAGATACGCCCACGGCCGGGTATTGCTCGGCGTGCGCCGCCAGGGCCAGCACGTTAGCCTGGAAGTCTGGGACAGCGGCCCCGGCATCCCGGCGGACAAGCTGGAGCTGATCTTCGAGGAATTCAAACGCCTGGACAGCCACCAGACCCGCGCGGAAAAGGGCCTGGGCCTGGGGCTGGCGATCGCCGACCGCCTCTGCCGGGTGCTCGGTCACGAACTCTCGGTACGCTCCTGGCCGGGCCATGGCAGCGTCTTCAGCGTCAAGGTGCCCCTGGCGCCCGCCCTGGCCATCCAGGCCGCAGCCGCCAGCGAAGCGGCCCAGCCCCTGGCCGGCGATCCGGTGCTGTGCATCGACAACGAAGACAGCATCCTGCTCGGCCTGCGCAGCCTGCTGGGCCGCTGGGGCTGCCAGGTCTGGACCGCACGCAGCCGCGAGGAGTGCGCGGCCCTGCTCGCCCAGGGCGTGGTGCCGCGGCTGCTCATCGTCGACTACCACCTGAGCGATGCCGACACCGGCCCGGATGTCGCCGAATGGATTCGCCAGACCCTGGGCCAGGACATCCCCGGCATCGTCATCAGTGCCGATGGCCGCCCGGAATGCCTGGACAAGGTGCGCCAGGCGCGCCTGGACTTCTTGCCCAAGCCGGTGAAGCCGGCTTCGCTGCGCGCCCTGCTGAGCCGTCAGCTCGCGCTGTCCGGCTAAGCGAAACCGCGGCGACCGACCCCGTTGCCGACCGGTCTTTCGTTCAGCGTCGATTAAGGTTGCCGAGGCCCAGCGGGACGGAACAATCCACAGCTTCTGTTGATAACTTTGTTGAAAACATGGTGGAAAAGAACCCGGAGCCTTGCTCTGCGGGCTCCTCAAACAAGTTGATCATTTTTTAATCACTTTAATAAGTTCAACGTAATCAACAACTTAATTTAAAAGCAGGATTTCCGGCAGGCAAAACTCCGGGCGAAAGAGGGCTTGACAAGCACTAGCACAACTTGTGCACAACTCCGGATGAAAATGACCAACGGAGACCTGTCAGCCGTCGCACAATTGTCAAGTATTCGTGAAAGAAATTTTTGCGCTCCGGTCCCGAGGACAGTAGCCGGAGGCAGCCCGCAGGCTAGAGCCGACAGCCAGGACAGAGGGCAGGCCAAAGGCTAGCCTTGTCCTCTGCCGGTCATCGGGTAGACTGCCTGCTTTTGCTCAGGGCTGTCGTGGCGACGCCCACCCTGTCAATCAGGCATGGACGCGCCAGCCCTTCTGGAATCAGCTCAGTCACATGAACGTCTTCATCGCGGGTCAACACGGCCAACTCTCTCAGGCGCTGCAAAAACTGCTGGCTACCAAAGCCCAGGTAACCGTCATTGGCCGGGCCCAGGTGGATTTCACCCAGCTGGACGCGCTCCATGACCGCGTCCTGGCCGCAAAGCCCGACGTCATCATCAATGCCGCCGCCTATACCGCCGTGGACGCCGCCGAGAGCGACGCCCAGACCGCGACCCTGATCAACGAGCGGGTGCCCCAGGTCTTCGCCCGGGCGGCGCAGCAGCTGGGCATCCCCATGGTCCACTACTCCACCGACTACGTCTTCGATGGCACCCGGGAAGACCGGTACCGGGAAGAGGATCCGACCTGTCCGCTCAATGTTTATGGCCGGACCAAACTGGCCGGCGAGAACGCCGTGCGCGAACACGCCGAACGCCACCTCATCCTGCGCACCAGCTGGGTCTATTCCTGGCAGGGCAACAACTTCCTGCGCACCATGGTGCGGCTGCTCAGCGAGCGTGACGAACTGAACATCGTCGACGACCAGATCGGCGCACCCACCTGGACCCGGACCATCGCCGACGCCACCGAGCGCCTGCTGGCCCACAGCAACCAGAACGATGGCCTCTGGGGCACCTATCACCTGACGGCCAACGGCACCACCTCCTGGTTCGGCTTCGCCGAGCAGATCGCCCAGCGCCTGCGCGAGACCGGTCAGCTGAAGGCTCGGCTCAATCCGATCCCCAGCAGCTCCTACCCGACCCCGGCGCATCGCCCCATCAATTCGCGGCTGTCCACTGAAAAGCTGGCAGCGGTGCTGGGGCAGCCGCTACCCGACTGGCAAGCGGCTTTCGCCCAGTGCTGGAGCGAGCGCGAACGTCAGGTGAGCGGCTGAAACGGGCCGTCGGTCATACTTCTGGGATCTCGCCCAGAACTACCCCCGCCCCTGGAAGTCAATGGCACTGACCCCGCTCACGCCAGTCAGGTACGTCATGGACAACCCTTTCCAACTCATCGCCGCGGCTTTCGAGCAAGACTTTCGGGTCAATTTCCGCATCGAACGCCTCGACGGCAGCGTCAGCCTGACGCTGTCCGACGACAGTGGCGTCAAGGTCAAGCGGTTGATCAGCAAGCAGCAATTGCATGACCACACCCGCCTCGCGCGCCTGATCGACAGCATCCGGCTGGGTATCGCCATCGACGAGGGCCATGGCGTCACCGCCCTGCTGGCCGGTGGCACTGGCGGTGCGCCCCGCCTGACCGTCGCGAACTGAGCAGGGATCCGCGCTATGCACACCATGGAAGGCTCTACCCCCCGTCTCATGCAGGCGGCAAATACCGCGCCGCTGCTCGACAGTCTGGAAACGGCGGCGCCCGAGCGGCAGCCGGCTACCACCTCGCTGTATCAGCTGACCTGCGCCCGTCTCGACGAACAGCTGGCACCGCTCAAGGTCTGGCCGACCCTGCCGGATCGTACTGGACGGTTTTCCTTTACCCTGCTGGACAGGTGCGGACGCATCCTCTATCGCTCGCCGACCTTGCGCCAGGCGCTGTATCGGGAAGAAGAGCTGCTCAATGGTGTGATCGCCAATGCGCGGCTGGCTGCCGTGCAGGCCGGACAGGGCTTTCCGTCCTGGGGAGTGGTGGACGTCGCCTGCCCCATGTACCCGCTGCCTGCGACTCAACTTCCCTGCGCGGGATGCCGTCTGCTGAAGTGCAAGAGCTGACAGAGACGTTGCGGGATTAACGCTAACTACTTGTTTGTCCATCTTTAAATCTTCAACGTTCGAGACCAACGAATGCCGAGGCATCCGTACTGCAAGTCTCGCGCTGAAGCTTTGAAGCCGTGGTGTTACTCGGAATATCTCAGCATGTTGGCGCCCGTGGCCCGCAGCACCGCCATGGATTGCGGCGCCAGCGCACCGGCCCGCAGCGACACGTCCTTGCGCACCTCGTCGATCACCGTTTTCAACAGCTGGCTCTCGCCCAGTTGCCGGGCGCTGACCACCCGGTTCACTCGCGCATCGTCACACTGCTGATCCTGCACCGTCAGCACAATACTGCCGTCAGGGCGAGGCGCCGTAACCGAGCATTTATAAGTACTGAAAGCGGCAGTCAGTCTATCTATGGCGTTTTCCATTCTTCCCCCTCTTATTTGTCTAGAAGTGCATGGACGATCAAATACGACGCAACTGACAGTGATAGAAACAGCAAAGTTCTTGCGTCTTACTTGAATAAGACGAGCAATGGCGCTAGCGCCTGATTTTGTGAGCCAGCTCTTCTAATCCGTATTGGGTACGGAACTTTTGGCGAGGCTGAATCGAAAAGGTATGACCATTCGTCCGCCTTGGGCTGCGTTTCGGGTGCCGTGTCTGGCTACCTTATAGAGGCGCCTGGCTCGCGCCGGGATGGCTCTGGCCGGTGGAACCTTTGCTCCAGGCGCTCACTCGAAAGGGCTGAAACGGATACCCATCGCCTACCAGGAGCGCGCCATGACCGACAAAACCCCTCCCGTGATCAAAGACGAGCTTGCCGCTGACATCGATGAGCAGGCACATAAGCAGAACGCTGACCGGGTCCGTCGTCATCTGGGCGAGGCCGAGCAGGCACTGACCGACGAATTTCACACCCTGCTGGCAGACGCCGAGCAGCTGCTCAAGCACACCGCGAGCATGGCCGGTGAGCAGGCGGACGAGCTGCGCGCCAAGTTGAGTTCCAGCCTCGAACGCTCCCGCGACGCCCTCAAGACCAAGCAGGACGATCTCTATCGCCAGGGCGTCGCGGCCAAGGAGACCACCGAGGAGTACGTGGTCGACAATCCCTTCAAGGCCCTGGGCATCGCTGCCGGCGTCGGCTTCCTGATCGGTCTGCTGGCCTCGCGCCGCTAAACCTGGGGGATTGCCATGGACACCTCCTCTCCTCCACGGGAGCTGCCTGACGAGGCGCCCAAGCCATCGGTCAAGCGTCTCGCCGGCGCGGTGGTAGGGCTACTGCAGAGCCATCTGGAACTGCTGGGCATCGAGGTTCAGGAAGAGAAGGTCCGGACCTTCCAGCTGTTCCTCTTTACCGGCCTGAGTCTGATCTTCGGCTTGCTGGTGCTGGTCGGCGTCTCGGCGGCGGTCATCATCGCCTTCTGGGATACCTATCGCATGGGCGCGACCCTGGGCCTGTGCGCCTTCTATGCCGTGGCGCTGGCGATCTGCATCCTGCGGGCCCTGAGCCTGGTCAAGGGCGCCGCGCCCTTCCATGCCACCCTGGAAGAACTCAACCGCAACCGGGAGCGCCTACTGCCATGAACCAGCCGCTTACCTCTGCCACCAGCCAGGCCAAGCGCAAGGAACTGGTCCGGCTGCGCATGGAGATGTATCGCCAGCAGCTGATCTACAACGCCCAGCCCCTGCACAACCCCATCAGCCTCATCGGCGATCTGGTGCGGCCGAATCGGGACAAGGTCGCCAGCTCGGCGAAGAAGCCGCTGATGCTCGGCGCCACGGTATTCCTGTCGTTGTTCGGCAAACGCCTGGGCGCGGTGGGCCGTCTGGCCCGCATCGGTCTGGCCCTCTACCCGATCGTCAACCGATTGCAGGCTCACCATCGTGAACAACGGCAGGCGGAACACCCGCTGCCACCGCCGCGCTAGGTAGAGAATGGCTCCTTCGGGAGCCATTCTGTCATCTGGCACCCTTATCGCATGGTCAAGCCGAACGCTACTCAAAAGATAAGGATGCCCTGTGTTTTCCGGCCACCCCACCGCCTTCTTCCAACCCTTCATCGACACCGCGACCGGGCGCATCGCCGGCGTCGAAGCCCTGGGGCGCCTGCGCCAGGATGACGGCAGCCACACCTCCGTCGGCCCCCTGTTCGCCGATCCCGGCACCCCAACCCTGGACCTGCTCCACCTCGACCGCACGCTGCGGGACGATGCGCTGCGGCGCTTTGCCAGCGCACCGGATGACTGGTTTCTCAGCCTCAATCTCTCGCCGCGCTGGATCAGCCAGCTGGAAAGGGGCGCCGAATTGCCCAGCCTGGCGCAGCTGGAACGCTCCGGCATCGCCCCGAGCCGAATCGTCTACGAGATCACCGAGGCCGCTGGCGATCTGCCCAGCCTGACCCAGGCCGTCGCCCGCTATCGCGAACTCGGCATCCGCATCGCCATCGACGATTTCGGTTCCGGCTATTCGCAACTGGATCGGGTGCTGGATCTGCAGCCGGACATCCTCAAGCTGGACATGCGCCTGTTCCAGGCCGCGGCCCGGGGTGGCACCCGTGGCGATGCGGTCAAGGCCCTGGCGCAGATGGCCGAGAAGACCGGGTGCTGGCTGATCGCCGAGGGCGTGGAGACCGAGACCGAACTCGACTTCGCCCTGGAGTGCGGTGCGCGCTACGTCCAGGGCTTCCTCTTCGCTCAGGCCACCGCCGAGCTGGGCGCCAGCGACAGCCATCAGCAGCGCTTCGCCGCCCTGCGCAGCCGCTTCGTCGATGGCAAGCTGGCCCAGCAGACCCGGCTGCTGGAGCTGCGCCAGCAACTGGCCGACTTCGTCACCCAGCTCAGGCCCTGGGCGGAACACGGCGGCCCCCTGAGCGCCCTGCCCGATCCCCAGGCGTTTCCCGGGCTGCTGCGCATCTACCAGTGCGACCGCACCGGCACCCAGATCACCCCCAACCTGGAATGGAACGGCATGTTCTGGCGCGAGAATCGCCGCTACCTCAATCACAACTGGTCCTGGCGACCCTACTTCTATGCCCTGCTCGCCGAAGGCTGGAACGAGCGACGCCTGGCGCTTTCGACGGTCTATCGCGATGCCACCACCAACCAGTATTGCCTGACCGCCAGCCAGTTCCTGGAGAGCGGCCAGCGCCTGCTGCTGATCGACCTGGACGCCAGCCAATTGCCGGGCTTTGCCAACTGAGCGGTGATGATCGTATGTTGCCGAGGTCAGAACGCAGAAGCGCCGAACGGCTACCGCCGGCGCTCCCCTTATCGGTGATAGCTCGAGGACGGCCTTGGACTGGCAGACACTTCTTATCCGCGAACGGCTGGGCAAACCCCTGCACAGCCCGGATGAACTGGGGCGCAGCCCCTTTCACAAGGACCACGATCGCATCATCTTTTCCGGCGCCTTCCGCCGGCTGGGACGCAAGACCCAGGTTCACCCGGTCACCAGCAACGATCACATCCATACCCGTCTGACCCACAGTCTGGAGGTGAGCTGCGTCGGCCGCTCCCTGGGCATGCGCGTGGGCGAGAGTCTGAGGGGCGCCTTGCCCGAATGGTGCGATCCGAGCGATCTCGGCATGGTGGTGCAGTCCGCCTGCCTGGCCCATGACATCGGCAATCCGCCCTTCGGCCACTCCGGCGAAGACGCCATCCGCTACTGGTTCACCCAGGCCGCCGGCCGCGGCTGGCTGGACGACATGAGCGAGGCCGAGCGTCAGGACTTCCTGCATTTCGAAGGCAACGCCCAGGGCTTCCGGGTGCTGACCCAGCTCGAATACCACCAGTTCGACGGCGGCACCCGCCTGACCTACGCCACCCTCGGCACCTATCTCAAGTATCCCTGGACCTCGCGCTATGCCGCGGCGCCCGGCTACAAGAAGCACAAGTTCGGCTGCTACCAGAGCGAGCTGCCGCTGCTGGAGCAGATCGCCGAGAAGCTCGAGCTGCCACTGCTGGGCCCGGAGCGCTGGGCGCGGCATCCGCTGGTCTACCTCATGGAAGCCGCCGACGACATCTGCTACGGCCTGATCGACCTGGAAGACGGCCTGGAGATGGAGTTGCTGGACTATGCCGAGGTGGAGGCCCTGCTGCTGGGCCTGGTCGGCGACGACCTGCCGGAAACCTATCGCCAGCTCGGCCCCAGGGATTCGCGGCGGCGCAAGCTGGCCATCCTGCGCGGCAAGGCCATCGAACACCTGACCAACGCCACCGCCCGCGCCTTCGTCGACCAGCAGGACGCCCTGCTCGCCGGCACCCTGGGCGATGACCTGGTCGAACACATGGCCGGTCCGGCCAAGCTCTGCGTGCAGCGCGCCAAGGCCCTGGCCCGGGAAAAGATCTTCCACGACAAGCGCAAGACCCTGCACGAGATCGGCGCCTACACCACCCTGGAAATCCTGCTCAATGCCTTTTGCGGCGCCGCCCTGGAACAGCACCGCGGACGCGAGCCCTCGTTCAAGAGCCGCCGCATCCTCGACCTGCTGGGCAACAGCGCGCCCGATCCGTCCTGGACGCTGCACCAGGCCTTCATGCGGGTGATCGATTTCATCGCCGGCATGACCGACAGCTACGCCACCGCCATGGCGGCCGAGATGACCGGGCGTTCGAACCCGGTCTAAGGAGCGCCACGATGGCCACCGCACCCCGCACGCGCAAGGGCCCAGGCAGTCGCTGGCTGGCCGCCCAGGGCTGGAAGGCCTTTCCCTTTCAGCGCGAGGTGGCCAAGGCCATCGCTGCCGGTGAATCCGGCCTGCTGCACGCCACCACGGGTTCGGGCAAGACCTACGCCGTCTGGCTGGCCGCCCTGGATGCCTTCGTCGCCCCCAAGCCGATCACCGCCAAGGGCCTGCCCAGCAAGCGCAAGCAGGCACCACCGCCGCTCACCGTGCTCTGGCTCACGCCCATGCGCGCCCTGGCGGCGGACACGCTGCGCGCCCTGGAGCGCCCGGTACTCGACGAAGAACTGGAGTGGACCCTGGGCCTGCGCACCGGCGACACCGGCAGCAGCGAGCGTGCGCGGCAGAATCGGCGCCTGCCGACGGCGCTGGTCACAACCCCCGAAAGCCTGTCGCTGCTGCTGTCCCGCGAAGACGCCCAGGAGGCCCTGGGCCAGGTTCGGCTGGTGGTCATCGATGAGTGGCACGAATTGCTCGGCAACAAGCGTGGCACCCAGACGCAACTGGCCCTGGCCCGCCTGCGCCGCTGGAATCCCGGATTGCAGACCTGGGGCCTGTCGGCCACCCTCGGCAACCAGGCCCATGCGCTGGATGTGCTGCTGGCCGGCGCCCCGGGCCATCTCGTCCAGGGGCGCCAGGACAAGCGCCTGCAGGTGGATACGCTGCTGCCCGAAGGCGGCGTCGAGCGCTTCGCCTGGGCCGGGCACCTGGGCATGCGCCTGCTACAGCAGGTCATCCGCGAACTGGAGGACAGCCCCACCACCCTGGTCTTCACCAACACCCGCGCCCAGACCGAGCTCTGGTACCAGGCCCTGCTGCAGGCGCGCCCGGACTGGGCCGGCCTGATCGCCCTGCACCATGGCTCCATCGAGAAACAGGCCCGCGAGTGGGTGGAAGGCGGTCTCAAGAATGGCCAGCTCAAGGCGGTGATCTGCACCTCCAGCCTCGACCTCGGGGTGGACTTCCTGCCGGTAGAGCGGGTACTGCAGATCGGCTCGCCCAAGAGCATCGCCCGCCTGCTCCAGCGCGCCGGCCGCAGCGGCCATGCCCCGGGCCGTGCCTCGCGTGCCACCCTGGTACCCACCTACAGCCTCGACCTACTGGATGCGGCGGCCACCCGCCGCGCCATCACCGCGGGCGAGATCGAAGCGCGCACCGCCCCGGTCAAGCCCCTGGATGTCCTGGTGCAGCACCTGGTGACCGTCGCCCTGGGCGGCGGCTTCGAGCCGGATGACCTGCTGCCGGAGATCCGCAGCGCCTGGGCCTATCGCGACCTCAGCGAGGGCGAGTGGATCTGGGCCCTGGCCTTTGTTCGCAACGGCGGCGCCTCGCTGTCGGCCTACCCGGACTATCGCCGCGCCGAGCCCGACGCCGAGGGCATCTGGCGCGTCCCCGACAAGCAGCTGGCCAAGCGGCATCGACTGGGCATCGGCACCATCGTCAGCGAGACCAGCCTCAATGTGCAGTTCTGGTCCAAAGGCGGCGGTGGCAATCGGCTGGGCAATATTGAGGAAGGCTTCATCGCCCGCCTGCGGCCCGGCGATCACTTTCTCTTCGCCGGGCGCACCCTGGAACTGGTGCGGGTGGAAAACATGACGGTGTACGTGCGCCGCGCCACGGGGCGCAAGGCCGCCATACCGCGCTGGAGCGGCAGTCGCATGCCGCTTTCGGACACCCTGGCCAAGCACGTCCTGGCGCTGCTGGAAGACGCCGAGGCGCAGCGCTACGAGAGTCCGGAGATGCGCCTGCTGCAACCGCTGCTGGACGTGCAGCGGCAGTGGTCGGCGCTACCAAGCGCCCACTACCTGCTCGCCGAAACGCTGGAATCCCGCGAGGGCTCGCACCTGTTCCTCTATCCCTTCGCCGGCCGTCACGCCCACCTGGGGCTGGCCAGCCTGCTGGCCTGGCGGCTGGCGCAGCGGCGTCCCTGCACCTTTTCCATCGCCGTCAACGACTACGGCCTGGAGCTGGTCTCGCCGGTCAGCCTGGACTGGCAGGCGCTGCTCGATGCCAGTCTTTTCACCACCGACAACCTGGTCAGCGACACCCTGGCCAGCCTCAATGCCGCCGAACTCGCCCAGCGCCGCTTTCGCGAGATCGCGCGCATCTCCGGGCTGATCTTTTCCGGCTATCCGGGGGCGCACAAGAGCAATCGCCAGCTGCAGGCCAGCAGCAGCCTCTTCTACCAGGTGTTTCGCCAATACGATCCGGACAACCTGCTGCTCGGCCAGGCCCAGACCGAGGTCCTGCGTCAGGAGCTCGATGCCGATCGCCTGCAGCAGACGCTGATCCGCACCGGCGCCCTGCCGCTGCGCCTGGTGGTCCTGGACCACCCCTCACCCTTCGCCCTGCCGCTCATGGTCGAGCGGTTGCGCGAGAGTCTGAGTTCGGAAAAGCTGGCCGACCGCATCACCCGCCTGGTCGGCGATCTGGAGCGCGAAGCCGGGCCGGACGAGCGGGCGCGCGCCTTCGACCCCGAGTCCCTGGTGCAGCCCAGCCACGACAGCGATCTGACACCCCGCCGCGGCGCTAGCCAGCGGCGTCCTCCCGTACAGAAATCCGGTCGTCCTCGATAACGATCCGCCCCTGGCGATAGAGATGGCCGATGGCCTTCTTGAAGTTGCCCTTGCTGACGCCAAACAGCTGATGGATCAGCGCCGGCGGACTGCTGTCGCTGAGCTCCAGGACCCCACCGCGTGCCTTGGCCAGGCCGATGATCTGCTCGGCGAGATCGCTTCCGGCGGCAGCTCCCTGGGGCTGCAGGGTCAGGCTGATCTTGCCGTCCGCCCGCACCTCGCGAATGAAGCCCCGCTCCCGCTGCCCCAGGCGCAGTGGCTTGAAGGCCTCGTTGCGATGCACCAGGCCCCAGTGCTTGTTGTCGACGATCACCTTGTAGCCCAGGTCGGTCCGCTCGACCACCAGCAGGGGTACCGGCTGACCCACCTTGTAGCGTGGCGGTTCACGATCCAGGTAGCGATCCAGGCGCGCGGTGGCGACGATCCGCCGGGTGCGGGCATCCAGGTGCACATGCACCACGCAATGATCGCCAACCTGCAGCGGACGCTTTTCCTCCGAATGCGGCAGCAGCAGGTCCTTGGGCAGGCCCCAGTCGAGGAAGATCCCCACCCGGCCGACCTCCACCACGCGCAGACTGGCGAAGCCGCCGACCTGCACCTTCGGCTTCTCGGTGGTGGCGATCAGGCGGTCTTCGCTGTCCAGGTAGAGGAAGACGTTGAGCCAGTCGCCCTCGGCGCAGGGTTCGTCGCGAGGCGCATAGCGGCGCGGCAGCAGCACCTCGCCGTCATTGCCGGCATCCAGGAACAGACCGATGGGGGTGTTGCGCAAAATCTGCAAGCTGTTGAAGCGACCCAGCAAGGCCATGAGTGGAGACTCCTGTAGAAAGCGGTGCATTTTACCGCGATCAGCAGAGTCACCGCTTGGTCGCGACCCTTCGTCGCTGAACGGTCGCGAGGCGTGGCTGGCAGCCGGGTGGGTACGAATCTCGACCCGATCGGCCTTGCCCCCACCGCTCGGCACGCTGCCGTGCGGGAGACCTGACCAGGCTGTTTGAGGAGGAACGCCTCACGGCAGGTGGAGGCGGCGGTCGTCTTGAAGGCGATGCCTGGAGATCGCTTTGGCTCGCCTCAGGCGAGCGTCCGACTCAGGCGGTAAGGCAGTCGTCGGCGAGGGGAATCTCGATGAACAGACCCACGGTGTCAGCCTCGACCCGCATGGCGGCCACCACCGCATTCAGCAAGAACGGATTGGTCGCCTGTTCGTTGGTCACGATACGCTGGGTCAGCTTGATCGACTGGTGGGCGTGGTAGACGGCTACGAGTATTTCATTGAGGTTCAGGCGACGGAGCTCGACCCGGTATCCGGCGAGTCCGTGGCCCAAGGCGCGTCCTGCGCTTTCAAGCCCATTGTTCACGGTAAGTCCTTGGACCGTTGCGGTCCGGGGTAATGATTCGAACGGAATAATAGCACCAGGCCATTATCCTTATTGCGCAGGCCATCACCGTTTCGATACCACTGGCCGAAGAGACTGAACGCGCCCATGAACGTGCGCCTGCCGGGTACTGCCCAGCGCTTCGCGCGGCGCCCCTTTCGTGCCCGGGAAACGATTCAGCACGGTGCCTTTGTCACGATCGACCGGTCCCGGTGCCAGAGCGCGCCACGCCTCCCCCCTTCAACCGCCGTTCGCCCGCTTCAGCCCGCACTTCGACCATGGTCGGTAAAGTCAACATCGAGCTGCTCAAAGGTCTTGTTTTGCGCAAGCCAGTCTGAGACCATCCTTCGCTGTCAGGTGAGGCTGTCTCCACGGAGCGGCTGACCTGTCGAGAACCTGGAGTACATCAGGGCCAGCTTTCGCGGCATGGGTTTCTCCTCGTTTCAAAACTGTCGTCCTTCGCGGACAACAACGTCATCTTATTCAAGGAGAAATCCATGTCTACTCGCCAAACTGGCACCGTCAAGTGGTTCAACGACGAGAAAGGCTTCGGCTTCATCACCCCCCAGAGCGGCCCGGACGTGTTCGTTCACTACCGTTCCATTCAGGGCAACGGCTTCAAGAGCCTGCAAGAAGGCCAGGCTGTTTCCTTCCTGGTCGTGCAAGGCCAGAAAGGCCTGCAGGCCGATGAGGTGCAGGTGATCTAATCACCCGCCTTCTCGAAAAAGCCCAACCCCCGGTTGGGCTTTTTTTTGCGCGGACGTTGGCCTCCGCCAGCTTCTGCTATCGCCACTTAGGGATGAGGTGCGTCTCGTGAAAACCTTCGCTGCCCTGCTCTGCCTGCTCCTGCTCGCCGGTTGCGCCGCCTTTCCCGGCGATGAACTCTCTTCCCAGCCGTTCCGCGCGCCCCTGAGCGAGCAACCGCAGCGGCCCAAGGTGCTGGTGGAATTCAACTTCTATCGCGGCACTGTCGAGGACGCCAAGGACGCGACGTCGATCGCCGTCGCCCGCGAAGGCCTGAAGCCCCGGCTGCGCGAGATTCTGGAACGCTCCAAGCTGTTCGACCGCATCACTCTGGTGCCGGAGCCCGGCAGGCCCGACGACGCCCTGTTGCGCCTCAAGCTCTACAACAGCACCTCCTACGCCGCGGCCATCGCCAGTGGCCTGATCACCGGGGCCACCTTCTTTCTCGTCCCGGGTACCGCCAAGGACGACTATGTGCTGACCGCCGAATGGATCGCACCCGGCAGCGGTCCGTCCACTCGGGTGCGCAACGCCAGTTCGGTACGCACCTGGATGGGGGTCTGGTTCCTGCCCCTGGCCGCCAGCCATCAGGCCGGGACCGCCATCGAGGAAACCTTCGCCCGCCAGGTCAACGACGCCCTGCGCCAGCTGCAGAGCGCTGGCGCCTTCGCCGACCGCTCCTCGCTCCAGGGGAACGGCGAAACGCCTGCACCGGTCACACCTTGACCGGCAATCACGTAGACGAGGATCCCATGGCCGAAGAAAAGCGCAAAGCCGACGAACGCGAACTGCCCAAGGACGAAAAGCCCCTGCGCACCGAACACGCCAAGACCGACGACGGGCGCGATCCCCCTTCGCCCAACAGTCCGGACCGCACCAAGGACGCCACGGGCTACAACTGATCCCGACCTTTCCGGAAACGACCGCCACGGCGGTCGTTTCTTTATGTGCGCTCTGCCCCGCGGGGTTGGCTCGTCCCTCCCTCCTTACTGCATAATGCCCACACTCCGACGTCTATCGGCCCCTTTTCTCTTCAACTAGGCCGGTACCCTGCCAAGGTGTGTGTCCCGATGCGAAAGACCTTCCGATCTCTGGGCCTGCTGCTGAGCTGCTGCGCCCTGGGCTTTTCCCTGCCCGTCAGTGCCGATACCTCCTACCTGCCGCCGCGAATCGAAAAGGCGATGCAGACCAACAAGATCCCCGGCAGCGACCTGTCGCTGGTGATGCTGCCCCTCGATGGCCCGGGCGAGAACGACTACTACAATGCCGACGTCTCGGTGAATCCGGCGTCGACCATGAAGCTGATCACCACCTTTGCCGCCCTGGAACTGCTGGGTCCCACCTACCAGTGGAAGACCGAGTTCTATACCGACGGCACCCTCAAGGACGGCATCCTCAACGGCAACCTCTATCTCAAGGGCGGTGGCGATCCCAAGCTGAACATGGAGCGGCTGTGGCTGCTCATGCGTGACCTGCGCGCCAATGGCGTGCTGGAAGTCACCGGTGACCTGGTACTGGATCGCGGTCGCTTCGTGAAACCCAATCTGCCGGCCTTCAACGACGACGGCGAAGACGAGAACAAGACCTTCCTGGTCGGTCCGGATTCGCTGCTGGTCAATCTCAAGTCGGTGCGCATGGTGGTGCGCTCGGCCGATGGCCGGGTCAGCGTCTCCATGGATCCGCCGCTGACCAACGTCAACATCGACAACCAGATGCGTGCCACCGGCAAGAGCGGTTGCCCGGCCTGGCCGGAGGTGCGCTTCAATCCGGTGCCCCAGGCCGATGGCAGTACCAGCCTGGTGGTCAGCGGCCAGTTGCCGGACGGCTGCAACGCCCAGAGCTATCTGTCGCTGCTCGACCACCCGGCCTATACCGCCGGCGCGGTGCGGGCCATCTGGCAGGAACTGGGCGGCAGCATCAAGGGCCGTACCCGCGAGGGCAGCGTGCCACGCAATGCCGAGGTGCTGGCGCGGGCCTTCTCGCCCGATGTGGTGGAGATCATTCGCGACATCAACAAGTACAGCAACAACACCATGGCCCAGCAGCTGTTCCTCTCCATTGGGGCGCAATTCCGCACCTCGGCGGATGCGGACGACAGCAAGGCGGCGCTGCGGGTCATCCGCTCGTGGCTGGCGCGCAAGGGCATCAATGCCAGTCACCTGATCATGGAGAACGGCTCAGGCCTGTCGCGCACCGAGCGGGTCAGTGCCCGGGAGATGGCTGAGATCCTGCGCGCCGCCTGGCAGAGTCCCTATGGCCCGGAATTCATCTCTTCCCTGCCGCTGGCGGGCATGGACGGCACCCTGCGCAAGCGCATGAAGAATTCGCCGCTGACCGGCCAGGCGCACATGAAGACCGGCACCCTGAACAACGTACGGGCCCTGGCGGGCTTCGTCCGGGATGCCAATGCGCGCAACTGGGTGGTGGTCGCCATCCTCAACAGCAGCCGCCCCTGGGGCGCTTCGTCGATCCTCGACGAGGTGGTGCTGGACCTCTATCTGCGCAGCCGCCAGGACGGCGCGGTCGCCAACTGACGCGCAAAACAAAACCGGCGTCTGCTCACGCAGACGCCGGTTTTGTTTACAGCACTCGGCAAGGCAGGCCGGAAAGCCGACGTTACCGCGCTGCACCGCATTGGGCAAGAACTTTGTCCAACGCACCTTTGTGGGGCATTTTCAGGCGACCGTCAGGGCCTAGATCATGCCCAGCAGCAGCAGTACCAGCAGGACGACCAGAATGGCGCCCACGATGCCGGACGGGCCATAGCCCCAGCTGCGCGAATGCGGAAATACCGGAAGTCCGCCGATGAGCAGGACCAGCAGCACCAGAACCAGGATGGTCGAGAGAGTCATCTGCCATTCTCCATGAAGGCCAAGGGTCGACCGCCGCCGTAACAGGATGATACGAAGCGACGGGCTTATTCCATGGACCTGCGCCAGCGGCGGAAAATCCCGACGTCGTCAGCTAACCCTGCCCGCCCTCGCCGCCTCCCAGGTGCCAGCGCACAAAAAAGCCCGGATCAGAGATCCGGGCTTGGTCTTGTCGCAGCTGGCTGTCAGTGGGCCACAGCGCCACTGGCACCCAGGCCGGTCTGGGATCTCACGAACTGCGGATAGAAGCGTGCCCGCTCCTCTTCGGCAGCCGCCGACTTGTCGGTGATGGAGAAGAACCAGATGCCGATGAAGGCCACGGCGATGGAGAACAGCGCCGGGTATTCATAGGGGTAGATCGGCTTGGCATGACCGAGGATGGTCACCCAGATGGTCGGGCCGAGCACCATCAGCGCCACCGCGGTGATCAGGCCGAGCCAGCCACCGATCATGGCGCCCCGGGTGGTCAGACGCTTCCAGTACATCGAGAGCAGCAGGATGGGGAAGTTGCAGCTGGCCGCGATGGAGAAGGCCAGGCCCACCATGAAGGCGATGTTCTGCTTCTCGAAGAGGATGCCCAGGGCGATGGCGACCACGCCCAGCGCCACGGTGGTCATCTTGGAGACGCGGATCTCGTCCTTCTCGTTGGCCTTGCCCTTCTTGATCACGCTGGCGTAGAGGTCGTGGGAGACCGCCGAGGCACCGGCCAGGGTCAGACCGGCGACCACCGCCAGGATGGTGGCGAAGGCCACCGCCGAGATGAAGCCGAGGAAGATGCTGCCGCCCACGGCGTTGGCCAGGTGCACCGCCGCCATGTTGTTGCCGCCCAGCAGGGCGCCGGCGGCGTCCTTGAAGGCCGGATTGGTGCTGACCAGCAGGATGGCGCCAAAGCCGATGATGAAGGTCAGGATGTAGAAGTAGCCGATGAAGCCGGTGGCGTAGAACACGCTCTTGCGCGCTTCCTTGGCGTCACTGACGGTGAAGAAGCGCATCAGGATGTGCGGCAGGCCGGCGGTGCCGAACATCAGCGCCAGACCCAGGGAGAAGGCCGAGATTGGATCCTTCACCAGGCCACCGGGGCTCATGATGGCTTCACCCTTGGGATGCACGGCGATGGCTTCGGCGAACAGGCGATTGAAGTCGAAGCCGACGTGCTTCATCACCATGAAGGCCATGAAGCTGGCACCGGACAGCAGCAGCACGGCCTTGATGATCTGTACCCAGGTGGTGGCCAGCATGCCGCCGAAGAGGACGTAGAGCACCATGAGGATACCCACCAGCACCACGGCCAGGGTGTAGTCCAGGCCGAACAGTAGCTGGATCAGCTTGCCGGCACCGACCATCTGGGCAATCAGATAGAGGGCGCCCACCACCAGCGAGCCGCAGGCGGACAGGGTCCGGATGTCCTTCTGCTTGAGGCGATAGGAGGCCACGTCGGCGAAGGTGTACTTGCCGAGGTTGCGCAGGCGCTCGGCGATCAGGAACAGGATGATCGGCCAGCCCACCAGGAAGCCGATGGAGTAGATCAGGCCGTCGTAGCCCGAGGTGAACACCAGGGCGGAAATCCCCAGGAAGGAAGCGGCCGACATGTAGTCGCCGGCGATGGCCAGGCCGTTCTGGAACCCGGTGATGCGGCCACCGGCGGCGTAGTAGTCGGCGGCGGAGCGGTTACGCTTGGAAGCCCAGTAGGTGATGCCCAGGGTGGCGCCGACGAAGGCGACGAACATCAGGATGGCGGAGATGTTCAGCGGCTGGCGCTGGACCGCGCCGCTGATGGCATCGGCCGCCCACAGCGAAGGCGAGAGTGCCAGTAGCCCGGCCGCGAGGGAAAGACGTCTCATGGCTGCACCTCCCGGAGAATTTCCGCGTTGAGCCGATCGAACTCGCCATTGGCCCGGCGCACATAGATGCCGGTCAGGACGAAGGCCGAAAGGATCAGACCGACGCCCAGGGGAATGCCCCAGGTCATGGCGGCTTCCGCATGGATACGGGTCGCGAGAACCTTGGGCGCGAAGGCGATCAGGAGGATGAAGGCGGAATAGAGTCCGAGCATGATGGCGGAAAGCGTCCAGGCGAAGCGCCCGCGCTTGGTCACCAGTTCTTGGAAACGCGGACTGGCTTCAATCCGCCGGTAGGTGCTGTCATTCATTATTGTTGTTCCTTACAGCATGACGGGAGCGTCGAGCTCTACTCTAGGCCCGCCCGGTAAGGCTTCCAGACGACTTTAGTCGTACCCCTCCAGACCTCAGTAATCCCAGAGCCGACGCCAGCCCTGCAGCGGGTGGTGACCCTCGCCATCGAGCACCGAAACGCTTGCCGTCATCCCCGCGCTGAGGTGGATATCCGCGGGGACGTCCAGCAGTTCGATGCGTACCGGGATGCGCTGCGCCAGGCGCACCCAGTTGAACGTCGGCTCGACGTTGGCCAGCAGCTGGGTATCGCTGGCCGCGTTGCGATCGGTGATGCCGCTGCTGATGCTCGCCACCCGCCCCTGCAGGGGCGCCGCCTGGTTCATCAGGCGCACCCGTACCGCATCGCCGGGGTGGATGTGGGGAATCTTGGTCTCTTCGAAATAGGCCATGACGTAGAAGGAGCGGGTATCCACCAGGGCCATCACCGCCTGGCCGGTCTGCACATAGTTGCCCTCGGCGAATCTGAGGTTGGTGATCCGCCCTTCCCGCGGCGCCAGCACCCGGCTGCGATCCAGGTTGATCTGGGCCAGGTTCACATCGCTCAGGGCTTCCTGGTACTGGCTGCGGGCGACCGCCACGTTGACCTGGGCGGTCTCGCGATCCTCGGCGCTGATGGCGCTGGTGCCCAGCCGTTGGCGCCGGGCGGCCTCGCTCTCACGCAGGCGCAGCTGCTGCTGGCGCGTCTCGGCCACCGCCTTGGCATGGGCGAGGTTGGCCTGGTAGCGCTGCTGATCGATCTGCAGGAGCAGATCGCCGGGCTTCACCAGCTGGTTGTCCACCACCGCCAGGCGCGTCACCCAGCCTGATACGTCGGGCGCGACCACCACCACATCGGCGCGCACCCGCGCATCGCGCGTCCAGGGCGTATAGAGATAGAAGTGCCACAGCCAGGTGCCGGCCAGGATGGCGAGTAGTACCACGATCAGGGTTATCGCCACACGCAGGGTCTTGTGCATCGCCTTGTCGATCCTCTTGTTATGGGGCTCAGGTGGCCAGCACGGCCACGAGGCCGGCCAGCCACAGCACGAACAGCGCGCAACCGAACAGGGCGCTGTGCCAGAGATGGCGGCCCAGGCCACTGCGCTGCAGCAGCCACAGCGACAGCGCCGTCAGCAGCAGCGCCAGGACGCCATAGACGAACAGCGGCCCCAGGTAGACCCCGCCGATGGCCCATTCATGCAGATTCATCCGCGCCCTCCTCGGCTACCGCCTCTAGACAACAGCTGCGCCAGGTCTGCTGGAGCTGGCCGATGGCGCCGCGCGCCAATCGATGCGGCTCATCGTCCGGCGCCTGGTGCAGCGCCTGCCGCAGACGCTCTGCCGCCGCGTCCAGCGCGCCCGGCCGCAGGTTATCGAAGCCCACCTCCAGCTGGTCGGCGAAGCGGCCGAGAAAGGCGTCCCGCGCCCGGGCCACCTCGCCTTGGGCACCTGCCAGGCAGGCGCGCAGATGCAGCAGCTCGTTACCCAGGTCCAGCGCCAGCAGCCCCTGCTCCCAGCGCCCCCGCTCGCTGGCCGACAGCTGCTCGATATGTCGCGCCAGCAGCAGCAGGCGATCCGCCATGCGCCCGCCGAACCAGGTCTCGGCATTGGCCAGGGGGACCGTGGTCAGGCGCTGCAGGTCGTAGGTGGTGGCCTCGAGGATGCGGCGGCTGGTGCGCCGTGGCGTACGCAGGCTGATCAGCCGGAACATCAGCACGGCCGAACCGACGCCGATCAATAGACTCTGCAACTGGTTGAGCAAGGCGCCCATCTCCACCTGGCCGTGGTTGCTGGGCGAGACCAGCACCAGCAAATGGATGGCGAAGGCCGTCGCCGTCCCCACCACGCCCGGCGGTCCGGCCATTCCCAGGGCGGCAAAGAACAGCGGCACCCCCAGCACCAGGCACAGCAGCGGATAGCCGCTGATCTGCGGCAGCAGCACCTGGCTGACGAGAATCGCGACCGGCGCGGCATAGAGGATGCCCCGCAGGAAGCCGAGGCCGATGGTGGCGGCGTTGTCGCGATTGGCGAACAGGCTGCAGATGACCCCGGCCATGAGCATGGCACCCGGCGCCGAGGGCCAGGCGCTGGCCAGCCAGAAGACGCCGACGACCAGCAGCGCACAGGCGCTGCGCAGGCCGTAGAGCAGCGCCGTCTGCACATCGCGATGACGCGCCAGTGCCGAGGGCGCCACGGCGCTGAGCTGGGCCGTGTGGACGCTGTCCAGGGCGCGACCGGCCAGCAGGATCTTGTCCAGCAGGATGGCGAAACGGGCCAGCAGGTAGCGCTGATCGTTGTCCAGCTCCGGGGCGGTTCCCGCAGCCTCTCTCAGACGCTGCAGGAGGGCCTCCAGGGCAGACGCCTGGGGGTCGGCCAGGGTCGTGAGCAGTTCGTCGCGCCAGGGCTGCAGAGCGGCCCTTCTCGGCTCGTCCAGACCACGCCACTGCCGCATGGCACCACGGGCGGTGCGCAGCAGGCTGAGCAGATCCCGCGAGAGCAGGCGCAACGCCCTGGCGCGTTGCCGGCCGCGCTGGCCTTCGAACCAGGCGTGGTCGCGCTGGGCATCCACCGCCACCACCTGGCCAAGCATGGCCAGCAGACCCTGGGTGGCATCCTGGGCCTCGGCCAGCTCCGCCCGCGCCGCAGCCACGCCCTGCTCCCAGGTGCGCCGCGCCTGGGCGGCCAGGTTCTGCTCCACGCGCTGTGGCCAGAACAGCGCGCTGACCGCCGAGGCCACGACGATACCCAGGCAGATCTCGGTGCAGCGGGCCACCGCCTGGTCGAACACGGTCAGCGGATGGGCAATGGCAGGCAGGCCGATGATGGCGACGGTATAGCCGGCCAGCACGAAGCCATAGGCGACATGGTTGCGCAGCAGGGTCGAGGCTGCCGTGCAGAGGGCCATCCAGCCGGCCAGGGCCAGGAGGAACAGCCAGGGCGTCTGGGCGAAGAAGCCCATGAGCACCACCGCCATGCAGGTGCCGGCAATGGTGCCGAGCAGGCGGAACAGGCCCTTGGCCAGCACCATGCCGGACAGCGGCTGGGAGACGATCATCACCGTCATGCAGGCCCAGACCGGTTGTTCGAGACTGAAACGAAAGGCCAGCCAGAGCGCCAGTCCGGCGGCGAACAGGGTCTTGCCGGCAAAGAGGAGTGCCGCAGGCGTGGGTGCGAGAAAGACCGTCCAGGGTAGGCGCACGTCGGCTCTTGGTGTGCAGGGGGTCCAGCATAGGCCGCGTGGCCCAGGCGAAGTTCCAGGCGGGCGCCCAGACGAAAAAAAGGCGACCCGGGGTCGCCTGAAGTGCCTTGCGTGCTCGAGCGACGACGCTCCGTAGTCACCACTCCCCAGAGACTAGACGAGTTGCGGCCGGCGTTCTTGATCGAGATCAAGTTCGGCTGGATTGTGCCCGGCCATGCCGAGCAGGCGGTCGATCAGGGCGCAATCGGATTCGCGCCGCACCTCGGCGAACAGGGCCGCGGCCTCGGGATAGCTGCGGGTCAGCATGCCCAGCCACTGCTTGAGGCGACCGGGGGCGTAGCGCGGCGCCAGCTTGCGTTGCGCCATGACCCAGAAGCGTTGCACCCGCGGCAGGATCTCGGCCCAGCTCTGCGGCGCGGTCTCCTCTCCGCGCACCGCCGCGGCGATCTGCAGCGCCAGGTCCGGTCGCGAGACCAGGCCGCGCCCCAGCATCACCGAGGCCTGGCCGCTGACGCTGCGGCAGCGCCAGTAGTCGTCCAGGGTCCAGATCTCGCCGTTGGCCAGCACCGGCACGGACACCCGATCGGCTACCCGCGCCACCCACTCCCAGTGCGCTGGCGGCTTGTAGCCCTCGACCTTGGTCCGCGCATGGACCACCAGTTGCGCCGCGCCACCCTCGGCCAGGGCCTCGGCGCAGGCCAGGGCGGCGTTCGGACTGTCGTAGCCCAGGCGCATCTTGGCGGTGACCGGGATGTGCGCCGGCACGGCCTGGCGCACGCTCGCGACGATCCGGTTGAGCAACTCCGGCTCCTTGAGCAGCACCGCCCCGCCACGGGACTTGTTGACGGTCTTGGCCGGGCAGCCGAAGTTGAGATCGATTACCGGGGCGCCCAGGGTGCAGGCGAAGGCCGCATTGTCGGCCAGGCAGGCCGGATCCGAGCCCAGCAGTTGCACCCGCATGGGGGTGCCGGACGGCGTGCGCGCGCCCTGCTCCAGCTCCGGTGCCAGCTTGGCGAAGGCCGCCGCCGGCAGCAGGCGATCGCAGACACGGATGAATTCGCTCACGCACCAGTCGAGTCCGCCGACCTCGGTCAGCAGCTCGCGCAGGATGTCGTCGACGAGGCCCTCCATGGGCGCCAGGGCGATCTCCATGCTCAGACGTCCTCGCCAGGCAGCGCCTGGCCGTAACCGGCCAGGAATTCGGGCGGCATGCGCCTGGGCTTGCCGGAAGACAGCTCGATGCAGACGAAGGTCGTCCGGGCGCGCAGCAGGGTCACCCCATCGGCGGGACGCTGCAGCTGGAATTGCCGGGTCATGCGCAGACGGCGGTCCCAGTCCACCAGCCAGGTGCCGAGCACCAGCTCATCGTCCTGATAGCCACTGCTGAGGTAGTCGATCTCGTGGCGCACCACGGCCATGGCGCGATCCAGGCGCTGGAAGGTGGCGAGATCCAGGCCCAGGGCCGCCGAATGCTGCCAGGCGCACTGTTCGAGCCAGCTGACGTACACGGCGTTGTTGGCATGGCCCAGGCCGTCGATGTGCTCGGCACCGATGCGCAGCGGCAGGAGGTGGGGAGTCGGTCTGTCCCACTGCATGAAGAGACCCTCTCGCGGGCAAGGTCGAAAGACGCACGGCCTGACCGGACAGAATCCGGGCCAGGCCAACGGTCGCGAATACTGGCACGAATCCGCAGACAATAAAAAAGGGCCTGCATCGCTGCAGGCCCTTCTTCATGTTTGGCGCACTCGGGAGGATTCGAACCTCCGACCGCTCGGTTCGTAGCCGAGTACTCTATCCAGCTGAGCTACGAGTGCGTTGAAGCTGCATATTCTAGCTACCGTTTCTGACGTGTCAAGCAAATTTGCTTGTTTATCAGGTACTTACCTATCGGTCAGTACAGCGGAGCCAGTTTGAAGCAAATGGCGGTGAGGGAGGGATTCGAACCCTCGACACCCTTTTGAGGTGTACTCCCTTAGCAGGGGAGCGCCTTCGGCCACTCGGCCACCTCACCGCAACGGGGCGAAACTATATCGAAGGTTTGCCCGTTTGCAAAGAGAAAAATTCAAAAAAAATCAGTGGTTTGGTTCTTGGTCCTTTTCCTTCTGGATGCGCTGGTAGATTTCCTCGCGATGAACCGCGACTTCCTTGGGCGCATTGACGCCGATGCGGACCTGGTTGCCCTTGACTCCCAGTACCGTCACGGTGACTTCATCACCCACCATCAGGGTCTCACCAACCCGACGAGTCAAAATAAGCATTCCATTCTCCTTAAGCTTTAACTCAGTCTGCACGTATGAACCGAAACGATCCCTGAATGGACCCTCTAGTCGCTATTGACCTCTGTCCATGCAAGTAAAGTTCCGCAGGACCCGCGTCGGATGAGGTCCCTGTGGCAGGGACCTCATCTGGTGGGTCACTCGGCGCCGCGTGCGGGGGCGTCGAGTTCGAAGGCGGTGTGCAGGGCGCGGACGGCCAGCTCGAGGTATTTCTCCTCGATGACCACCGACACCTTGATCTCGGAGGTGGAGATCATCTGGATGTTGATGCTCTCCTTGGCCAGGGCTTCGAACATCTGGCTGGCCACGCCGGCATGGGACCTCATGCCGACGCCGACGATGGAGACCTTGGCGATCTTGGTGTCGCCGACGGACTCGCGAGCGCCGATCTCGACGCCGGTGCGCTTGAGAATCTCCAGGGCGCTCTGGTAGTCGTTGCGGTGCACGGTGAAGGTGAAGTCGGTGGTGTTATCGTGCGCGACGTTCTGCACGATCATGTCGACTTCGATGTTGGCCGCGCTGATCGGGCCGAGGATCTTGAAGGCCACGCCGGGGGTATCCGGCACACCGCGAATGGTCAGCTTGGCTTCGTCACGGTTGAAGGCGATGCCGGAGATGATCGGCTGTTCCATGGATTCCTCTTCATCAAGGGTAATGAGGGTGCCCGGACCCTCCTGAAAGCTGTGCAGCACGCGCAGCGGCACGTTGTACTTGCCGGCGAACTCCACCGAACGGATCTGCAGCACCTTGGAGCCGAGGCTGGCCATTTCCAGCATTTCCTCGAAGGTGATCTTGTCCAGGCGCTGGGCCTGGGGCACCACGCGCGGATCGGTGGTGTAGACGCCGTCGACGTCGGTGTAGATCTGGCACTCGTCGGCCTTCAGCGCGGCCGCCAGGGCCACGCCGGTGGTGTCGGAGCCACCCCGGCCCAGGGTGGTGATGTTGCCCTGCTCGTCCACGCCCTGGAAGCCGGCCACGACCACCACCTTGCCGGCCTTGAGCTCGGCGCGGATGCGGGCGTCGTCGATCTGCTGGATGCGCGCCTTGGTGTGGGCGCTGTCGGTGAGGATGCGCACCTGGTTGCCGGTATAGGACACCGCCTGGACGCCGCGCTTGAGCAGCGCCATGGCCAGCAGGCCGATGGTGACCTGCTCGCCGGTGGAGACCATGACATCCAGCTCGCGCGGATCGGGTTGCTCCATGATCTGCTTGGCGAGGCCGATCAGGCGATTGGTCTCGCCACTCATGGCCGATACCACCACCACGATCTGGTCGCCCGCCTCATGGAAGCGTTTCACCTTCTCGGCGACCTGCTCGATACGCTCCACCGTACCCACCGAGGTACCGCCGAATTTCTGTACGATCAATGCCATTGCTTGCTGCCCGTCCGCAGAAAAATCTGATTCAAGTTGTTGAGGGAGGAAGCGGGCCGCCCTCCCCGGCGACCCGCAGCGCTCTTAGAGGCTTTCCTCGGCATACTGCGCGGCGCAGGCCAAGGCCGCCTCGAGCTGGCTGGCATCGGTGCCGCCGCCCTGGGCCATGTCCGGACGGCCGCCGCCCTTGCCGCCGACCACAGCCGCGGCGCGTTTCATCAGCTCGCCGGCCTTGAGCCTGGCGGTGAGGTCGGCGGTGACGCCGGCCACCAGCACCACCTTGCCGTCGGCTTCGCCACCAAGCAGGATCATGCCGCTGCCCAGCTTGTTCTTGAGCTGGTCGACCAGCGCCAGCAAGGCCTTGCCGTCGAGACCGTCGAGGCGCGCGGTGAGCACCTTGGCGCCCTTGACGTCCTGCGCCTGGTCGACCAGGTCACCGGCCGAGGCACTGGCGGCCTTGGCCTTGAGCTGCTCGATTTCCTTTTCCAGCTGGCGATTGCGCTCGACCAGCGCGGCCAGCTTGTCCAGCACGTTGTCGCGACTGCCCTTGAGCAGGCTGGCGGCTTCGCGCAGCTGCTCCTCGGCGCCGTTGAGGTAGGCCAGGGCCGCGGTGCCGGTGATGGCTTCCACGCGGCGCACGCCGGAGGCCACGCCGCCTTCGCTGACCAGCTTGAGCAGGCCGATGTCACCGGTCTGGGCGACGTGGGTGCCGCCGCACAGCTCGACGGAGAATTCACCGCCCATGCCGACCACGCGCACCACGTCGCCGTACTTCTCGCCGAACAGCGCCATGGCGCCGCGGGCCTTGGCCTCGTCGATGGCCATGACCTCGGTGGTCACCGCGCTGTTCTTGCGGATCTCTTCGTTGACGATGGTCTCGATGCGCTTGAGCTCCTCGGGCTTGATGGCCTCGAAGTGGCTGAAGTCGAATCTCAGGCGCTGGTCGTTAACCAGGGAGCCCTTCTGGTGGACATGGTCGCCCAGCACCTGGCGCAGGGCGGCGTGCAGCAGGTGGGTACCGGAGTGGTTCAGGGCGATGCCCTGGCGGCGCCCGGCATCGACCTGGGCCATCAGCGCGGTGCCGACGTTGAGGCTGCCCTTGGTCACCACGCCATGGTGCAGGAAGGCCCCCTGGGTCTTGGTAGTGTCGCGCACGGCGAAGCCGACACCAGCGCTTTCCAGGGTACCGGTATCGCCGACCTGGCCACCGGATTCACCGTAGAACGGCGTCTGGTCGAGGATGACCACGCCCTCCTCGCCTTCGGCGAGGCTGTCCACCGGCTGGCCGGCGCGGTACAGGGCGACGATGGTGCCCGAGGCGCTGGTGGTGTCGTAGCCGAGGAAGCGGGTCTCGCCCTCGACCTTGACCAGGCTGTTGTAGTCCACGCCAAAGGCGCTGGCGGAGCGGGCGCGCTCGCGCTGGGCTTCCATCTCGCGCTCGAAACCGGCCTCGTCGAGGTTGAGGTTGCGCTCGCGGGCGATGTCGTTGGTCAGGTCGACCGGGAAGCCGTAGGTGTCATAGAGCTTGAACACCACGTCGCCGGGGATGGTATCGCCCTGCAGCTGCGCCAGATCCTGTTCGAGGATCTTCAGGCCCTGCTCCAGGGTCTTGGCGAATTGCTCTTCCTCGGTGCGCAGCACGCGCTCGATGTGCGCCTGCTGCTGGACCAGCTCGGGATAGGCCTGGCCCATCTCGGCCACCAGAGCGGCGACGATCTTGTGGAAGAAGGTGCCCTTGGCGCCCAGCTTGTTGCCGTGGCGGCAGGCGCGACGAATGATGCGCCGCAGCACGTAGCCCCGGCCTTCGTTGGACGGCAGCACGCCGTCGGCGATCAGGAAGCTGCAGGAGCGGATGTGGTCGGCCACCACCTTGAGCGACGGGGCGTCGTCGTTGGCGCAACCGATGGCCTCGGCCGAGGCCGCCAGCAGCTGCTGGAACAGATCGATCTCGTAGTTCGAGTGCACGTGCTGCAGCACGGCGCTCACCCGCTCCAGGCCCATGCCGGTGTCGACGCTGGGCGCCGGCAGCGGATGCAGGACGCCATCGGCGGTGCGGTTGAACTGCATGAAGACGTTGTTCCAGATCTCGATGTAGCGATCGCCGTCTTCTTCCGGCGAGCCGGGCGGGCCGCCCCAGATCTCGGGACCGTGGTCGAAGAAGATCTCGGTGCAGGGGCCGCAGGGACCGGTATCACCCATGGTCCAGAAGTTGTCCGAGGCATAGGGCGCGCCCTTGTTGTCGCCGATGCGCACCATCTGCGCCTCGGGCACCCCGACTTCCTTGGTCCAGATGTCGTAGGCCTCGTCATCGGTGGCGTAGACGGTGACCCAGAGCTTTTCCCGGGGCAGACCCAGCCACTGCGGCGAGGTGAGGAATTCCCAGGCGAAGGTGATGGCGTCGCGCTTGAAGTAGTCGCCGAAGCTGAAGTTGCCCAGCATCTCGAAGAAGGTGTGGTGACGCGCCGTGTAGCCGACGTTCTCCAGGTCGTTGTGCTTGCCGCCCGCGCGCACGCACTTCTGGCTGGTGGCGGCGCGGGTGTAGCTGCGCTTTTCCATGCCGAGGAAGCAGTCCTTGAACTGGTTCATCCCGGCGTTGGTGAACAGCAGGGTCGGATCGTTCGCGGGGATCAGCGAACTGGAGGCGACCCGGGTGTGCCCCTTCTCTTCGAAGAAGCGGAGGAAGGCTTCACGGATTTCGGCGCTTTTCATATTCATTCCAGACAATGGGCTTTTCGACGCGCGTGACGGGCATCCGACTGGATCGCAGACGAGACGAACGGAGCGGGCGCCGCAGACGCGGCACGTGCGGAAAACGGACACGCATGTCTGGGAGTATATCGACGCCTGCGCCCCGGTGTCGCCCCGGTTGCGCAGGAAAAACGTTGTCGGAAGACTTAGCGGCGGCGGTAGGTGGCGAAAGCGGCGATGACCGCCTCGATATCGGCGGCGCTGACGTCCAGATGGGTGACCAGTCGCAGGCGCGGCGCAGGACTGATGCGGATGCCGCGTTCGGCCAGGAAGGCCTGCAGGGCGGGCGCCCCGTCGCCCATGGCGAGGTAGACCATGTTGGTCTGCACCGGCTCCACCTGATAGCCGAGTTCGGCCAGGGCGGTGCCGAGCTGCGCCGCGTGGGCATGGTCCTCGGCCAGGCGCTCGACCTGGTGGTCGAGGGCATGCAGACCGGCCGCTGCCAGCATGCCGGCCTGGCGCATGCCGCCGCCGACCACCTTGCGCCAGCGGCGCGCCTTGGCGATCAGGGCGGCATCGCCGCAGAGCACCGACCCCACCGGCGCGCCGAGGCCCTTGGACAGGCAGACCGATACCGAATCGAAATGCTGGCTGATCTCGCGCGCCGGTACCCCGAGCTTGACCGCGGCGTTGTACAGCCGCGCGCCGTCCAGATGCAGGGCCAGGCCGTGCTCCCGGGTGAAGGCGCGTGCCGCGGCCAGATAGGTCAGCGGCAGCACCTTGCCGTGCATGGTGTTTTCCAGGGCCAGCAGCCGGGTGCGAGCGAAGTGGAAGTCATCGGCCTTGATGTAGCTGCGCACCAGATCGAGGTCGAGGCTGCCATCGGCGGCCATCTCTATGGGTTGCGGCTGGATGGAACCGAGCACCGCAGCGCCGCCCCCTTCGTACTTGTAGGTATGGGCCTGCTGGCCGACCAGGTATTCGTCGCCCCGCTCGCAGTGCGCCAGCAGTCCGAGCAGATTACTCATAGTGCCGCTGGGCACGAAGAGTCCGGCTTCCAGGCCCAGATCGCCCGCCAGGCGCTGCTCCAATCGGGTAACGGTGGGGTCTTCGCCATAGACGTCATCGCCCAGCTCGGCGGCCAGCATGGCCTGACGCATGGCCGGGGTGGGCTGGGTGACGGTATCGCTGCGCAGATCGATCATGAGGTCGCTCCTTAGGCCGGGACCACGATGAGTCCGGCCCGCAGGCCAACGGCGACCTTGGGATTGGGAAAGATGATGCGCGCCTCGGCTTCGTCGACGATCCAGCGCTCGCTGCCGTCTTCGGCCAGCAGCGAACCCTGGCGTAGCGGCGAGAAGTTGGCCACGTCGTCGGCCAGGTGCAACTGGAAGCGCGGACTGGACTTGTACACCTGGCGCGCCACGCGGAATCTCAGCAAGGAGGAATCCGGCGGCGGCAGCTCGGCTTCGCGGCCTTCGATCAGCGCCTGGAGCAGCAGCCGCAGGCGACTCAGATCGAGTTCGCTGTTCTCGCCAAAGGGCCGCGCCTGGCCCAGCTCCAGGGTCAGGGCTTCGGCCTGGCACTCGGCATAGGTATAGGCGCTGAAGGTGATGCCCGGCTTGTCGTAGAGCAGCACGGCTTCGATACCGGCGGCTTCGAGACGCTGCAACTCGGCTTCGGAATGCTCGCGCCCGGCGCTCCAGGGATAGAGGGCGAAACGCGGCAGCGCCGAGGCCCGCAGCGCGGTGTGCAGGTCGTAGTGCAGGCGCGCTCGATCCGGCTTGCTGAAGAATTGCGCGGACAGGCGTTCCAGGTCGTTGGCGCGTTGCGCCTCGGAGCCTTCGGCCTGGGCATGGCGGCCGTTGAACAGTCGATTCAGGTCCTGCTCGACATAGCGGGTGCCGCGGCGCATGGCGTCGGGATTGCCGAACATGAACAACAGGCGGCAGGCGGGACGCAGGGCGCCGCTGGCGATGCCGCCGAGCAACTCGTCGAGCAGCTCCATGGGCGCCGTCTCGTTGCCATGGATGCCCGCCGAGAGCAGCAGGTCCATGCGGTTGTCGCGCGCCACCGGCGGGGTGACTTCCAGCACGCCTTCGGTCAGCCAGTGGAGACGGGTGCCGTCGGCAGTCAGTTGAATCTTCTCGGTCGGCTCGCGGCCGGCCAGGGTCAGGTCCAGCAGGCGGCCAAGCGCCAACCGATAACGTTCAGATGCAGCCATGCTCTACTCCGCTGAGCGACGTGTCGAGGCTAGATACTCAATGATCGTGGCCGCAACCGCAATCGGCGTCATGCACAGGCTTCTCATCACCGTCGTCGGCGAAGGTCTCCAGGGCGATGGACAGGCCCAGGGCATTGAGAGCCTGAGGGCGCAGCACCAGGACCGGGGTCTGCTCTTCGTCATCCTGGGAGTCAGCGAAGATATTGAGGCCACCGGCGCCATCGGCTTCCAGCCAGAGGTCGCGACCGGCCAGGCGGATGGCCAGGCGCTGGACCTGCAGCGTCTGCTGCTCGTCGGCGGTGGGTTCGAGGATGAGATCGAGACGGTTGCTCATGGGGGCTCCGGACGTCAGGGCAATTGAAAGGGATAGACCGAGCCGAGGCCCAGCAACTGGGTCAACTCGTCGAGGGCGGTGCGGACCTCGCCCAGCAACTGGGGATCGGCGAGATCCGCCGGTGCCAGGCGGTCGCGGTAGTGCCGATCCACCCAGTCGAGCAACTGGGCATGCAGCGCCGGGGTGAAGCGCACTCCCGGATTCACCGCGGCCAGCTCCTCAGGGGCGAGCGCCACCCGCAGCCGCAGGCAGGCGGGGCCGCCGCCGTTCTGCATGCTCTGCTTGAGATCGAAGACCTTGACCTCGCCCAGCGGACCCGCGCCGCTGACCTGGGCCTGCAGATAGTCCCAGACCGCCGGATTCTGCCGGCACTCGTCGGGCACCACCAGCAGCGCGCCCTGCCCCGGCCGATCCAGTAGCTGGCTGTTGAACAGATAGGAGCGCACGGCGTCGCCGACACTGATCTCGCCACGACGCACGCAGAGGCGCTGCAACGTGGCGCCACGTCGGGCGAGCTTGGTTTGCAGTTCGTCGAGCACACGGTCGCTGTCGAGGAAGGCATCCTCGTGGTGGAACAGCACCTGGGCGTTGCCCACCGAGATGACATCGTTGTGGAAGACGCCCTGGTCCACCACCGCTGGATTCTGCTGGGCGAAGACCACGCCCTCCTCGCTCAGACCATGCAGCCGGGCGATGGCTTGGGAGGCTTCCAGGGTCTGGCGCGCCGGATAGCGATGGGGCTCGGGATAGCGCGGATCGAAGGCGCTGCGACCGAAGACGAAGAATTCCACGCCCGGAGCGCCATGGTCGCGACTGAAGCGGGTGTGGTTGGCCGCGCCCTCGTCGCCGAACTGGGCCACCGAGGGCAGCGGCGCATGGTGCTGGAAATGCGCGGAATCGCGAAACATCGCCTGGAGGATGCGCGCCGTGGTGCTGGGTTCGAGGCTGCGGTGGAACTTGCAGGCCAGGTTGGCCGGGGTGAAATGCACCCGGCCATCGCGAGTGTCGGCGCTGGGGCTGACGGTAGCGGCGTTGGCCGTCCACATGGCCGAGGCGGAACTGGCGGACAGGAGCAGCGGCAAGGCTTCGCGGGCGGCGCTTTCCAGCACCTGGGCATCGCTGCCGGCGAATCCCAGGCGCCGCAGCGAGGCGATGTCGGGTCTTTCGTGGGGGGCCAGCACGCCCTGCTCGAAGCCCAGCTCCATCAGCGCCTGCATCTTGGCCAGGCCCTGGCGCGCGGCCTCGCGCGGATTCGAGCACTGCTGCTTGCTGGCCTGGGAGGCCACGTTGCCATAGGACAGGCCGGCGTAGTTGTGGGTCGGACCGACCAGGCCGTCGAAATTGACCTCTCGAGCAGCAGGGGCGAGGTGACTCATAGCGGTAATCCTGGAGGCAATTGACTGGGCAGGGTCAGGGCGTCGCTTTCCAGCGAGGCGACCGGGAAGGCGCAGTAGTCCGCGGCGTAGTAGGCGCTGGGGCGGTGGTTGCCCGAGGCACCGACGCCGCCGAAGGGCGCCGCGCTGGCCGCCCCGGTCAAGGGTCGATTCCAGTTGACGATGCCGGCGCGCACGCCCTGCCAGAAGCCTTCGTAGAGGGCCGGGTCGTCGGCCAGCAGCCCGGCCGCCAGCCCGAAGCGGGTGGCATTGGCGAGGGCCAGGGCCTGGTCGAAGTCCGCATAGCGCTGGACCTGCAACAACGGCCCGAAGACCTCTTCGTCGGGCAGCTCGGCGATGCCCGACACCTCGATGATCCCCGGCGTGAGCAGCGCCCGCTGGGCGTCCGGCTGGCGCAGCTCCAGCAGTGCCCGGCCACCCTGCGCCAGACGCTGGGCCTGGGTCCGCAGCAGGGCCTGGGCAGCGGCGAGGGAGATGACGGTGCCCATGAAGGGCGGCGGATCGGCGTCGAAGCGACCGATGCCGAGACCGGCGCTGACTTCCACCAGGCGCGCCAGCAGGGCATCGCCCCAGGCCCCCTGGGGCACGAGCAGGCGGCGGGCGCAGGTGCAGCGCTGCCCGGCGGAGAGAAAGGCCGACTGGACGATGGTCACCACGGCGGCGTCCAGATCGGCCACCGGCGCCACCACCAGCGGATTGTTGCCGCCCATCTCCAAGGCCAGCAGTCGCTGCGGACGGTCCGCGTTGAGACGATGCAGCGCTGCACCGGTGGCGCTGGAGCCGGTGAAGAGAATGCCGTCCAGGTCCGGATGCGCGGCCAGGGCCTCGCCGGTGGTCCGGCCGCCCTGCACCAGATTGAGCACCCCGGCCGGCAGCCCGGCGGCGATCCAGCATTCCAGGGTCAAGGCGGCGAAGCGCGGCGTCAGCTCGCTGGGCTTGAACACCACCGTGTTGCCGGCCAGCAGCGCGGGCACGATATGGCCATTGGGCAGATGACCGGGAAAGTTGTAGGGGCCGAAGACCGCCAGGACACCATGCGGCCGATGGCGGGTCACGCTACGGGCATCGGCTACCGTCGCTGAACGCTCCCCGCTGCGGGCTGCTTCGGCCTGGGTGCAGATCGCCACCTTGGCGATCATGCTGCCAAGCTCGGTATCGGCTTCCCACAGCGGCTTGCCGGTTTCCTCGGCGAGGGCGTGAGTCAGCGCGGAGCGGCGTTGCTGCAGCGTCTGGGCGAAGGCCTGCAGGATCTCCAGGCGCGCGGCCAGGCCGCGTCTTTCCCAGGCGGGAAAGGCCTGGCGCGCCGCAGCGATCGCCTGGTCCACATCGCCGCCATCCGCGGCGGCGCCCTGCCAAAGCTCGGCTCCGTCGTAGGGATCGAGCGAACTGAACACCTCGCCCCTGCCGGGGCGCCACTGTCCCGCTATGTACAGGCTATCCATAGGGTCTCCTCAGGGCATCAGGCGCACGGCGCGCACCTGAGCGCCGGCCATCAGCCGCAACGCGCGGGCAGTAGCCAGATCGACCACCAGGGTGCCGGACGCCAGCCGGGCGCGGGCGCTGGTGATGCGGCAGTCCTGGCACTTGCGGTTGTGGATCAGATAGACCTCGGCGTCATCGCCAGGCGTGCCCACCGCCAGTACCAGGCGCTGGCTGTCGCGGATCGCGCGCACCTTGGCGGTCTCGGCTTCCAGGGTCGGACCGGCATCGAAGATGTCGACGTAGCCCTGGTAGTTGAAGCCCTCGGCCTCCAGCAGGCGGCGAGCGGCTTCGGTGTCCGGGTGTACCTTGCCGATCACCTGGCGCGCTTCGGCCGACAGGAAGCAGGTATAGAGCGGGAAGCGCGGCATCAGCTCGGCGATGAAGCCGCGATTGCCGATGCCGGTGAGATAGTCCGCCTGGGAGAATTCCATCTTGAAGAAATGCCGGCCCAGACCCTCCCAGAACGGCGACTGCCCTTGGTCGTCGGACATGCCGCGCAACTCGGCGATGAGGCGCTCGGCGAACAGCTCGCGGAATTCGGCGATGAACAGGAAGCGCGACTTGGACAGCAGGCGCCCGGCCGCGCCGCCGCGGCGATCCGCGCGCAGGAACAGCGAGCAGAGTTCGGAGCTGCCGGTCATGTCGTTGGCCAGGAACAGCGTGGGGATCTGCCGGTGGATGTCCAGTTCGCGCGAGGCGCTCACCGTCAGGCCGACCCGGTAGTTGTACCAGGGCTCGCGCAGGCCCAGGGCGGCGGCGATCCCGGCGATGCCGATCACCTCGCCGTCTTCTTCCAGGGCGAAGAGATAATCCGCATCGGCGGATTCGGCCTGGCGCAGAAAGCTGCGCTCGGCATTTTCCACCCGCTGCGCCAGGCGTTCTTCGCTGGCTGGCAGGGTGGTGAGACCGGCGCCGGCCGCCTGCGCCAGCTGCAGCAGCGCGGGCACATCGGCACGGGTGACGGGACGGACGATCATCGGACCTCCAAAGACGCTAGGGTCGGCTACAGCGCTACCAGACGAACCCGGTCGCCTTCGGCGATCTCCAGGGTGGCGATCTGCTCGGGGGAAAGGACGACGGACTCGCCAGGCGCCCAGCGCAGCGGCGTGGCCAGTGCCCGGAAGTTTTCCAGGCCGTCGTTGGCGATCAGGAACCAAGGCGCCTCCTCGCCGGCCGGGGCCCCTTCGCTCACCGGCGCCAGGCGGCTCTCGGCGATGGAGCGGATGGCCGTGGTGCGGGCGTGCAAGGTCGGACCGCCATCGAAGATGTCGATGTAGTTGTCGGTCTCGAAGCCCTCGCGGCTGAGGATGTCGAAGGTGATCTGGGCGCGGGGGTGCACCTGCCCCATGGCCTCCTGGGCGCTGTCGGGCAGCAGGGGCACATAGAGCGGATAGGTGGGCATCAGTTCGGCGAGAAAGGTGCGGCTCTTCTGCCCGGACAGGCGCTCGGCGGCGGCGTAGTCCATGTCGAAGAAGTTGCGCCCTACCCCGTTCCAGAACGGCGATTCGCCGTCGTCGTCCGCCAGCCCGACGATTTCCACCACCACCGTTTCGGCGAAGCGCGCCGGGTGCGCGGCCATGAACAGCAGGCGGGCACGGGAGTTGAGTTCGGCGTGGGGGGTGTCGAGCAGCGGGCGCTGGACATAGAAGCTGCTCAGCACGCTGTTGCCGGTCAGGTCGTGACAGAGCGACAGCACATGCACCTTGTTGTGGATTTTCAGCTCGCGCGAGGCGTGGATGAAGGTCTCGTTGCGAAAGCTGTAGAAGGGCTCGGAGAAACCGGCCGAGGCGACGATGGCCGAACAGCCCAGCAGCTCGCCGCTGGTGGTGTCTTCGAGCACGAAGAAATAGCTCTCCTCGCCATGAAAGCCCACCTCGGCCGCCAGCGACGACTCCGAGGTGCGAATCTTGTCGCGCAACCGCTCGGGGTTGTCGGGCAGCGAGGTGACGCCAACCGGGCTATCCGCGGCGAGCCGCTGGACCAGGGGCAGATCCGCCGCGCGCGCAGGGCGCATTACCAGCATGAGAACTCCTTGTGTACGGATCCATCCCTGGATGCCAGCGGTACGCGTCCCGCGTCCGGAGATTAGCCTTGGGTGAGGCGCGCCAGGGCGCGATCCAGGCGGGCCAGGCCTTCGTCGATATCGGTCTCGGAGATGATCAGGCTCGGCGCCAGACGCAGCACGTCGGGACCGGCCTGCAGGATCATCAGACCCTCTTCGTTGGCGGCGGTGACGATGTCCTTGGCGCGCCCCTTCCAGTTGTCGTTGAGCACGGCGCCGATCAGCAGGCCCAGGCCACGGATCTGCTGGAACAGGCCATAGCGGGCATTGAGCTGCTCCAGACCGGCGACGAAGCGCTGGTGACGGGCAGCGACACCGGCCAGGGTTTCCGGGGTGGCGACGATGTCCAGCAACGCGGCGCCCACGGCGCAGCCCAGCGGGTTGCCGCCATAGGTGCTGCCGTGCACGCCGGCGCTGAAGTGCTGGGCGACCTTCTCGGTGGTGAGCATGGCCGCCAGCGGAAAGCCGCCGCCGATGCTCTTGGCGGTGGTGAGGATGTCCGGTACCACGCCATAGTGCTGGTAGGCGTAGAGATGACCGCTGCGACCGACCCCGCTCTGCACCTCGTCGAAGATCAGCAGGGCGCCATGGGCGTCGCACAGGCGACGGGCGCCTTCCAGGTAGGCCTGGTCGGCCGGCAGCACGCCGCCCTCGCCCTGGATGGGTTCGAGGATGACCGCGCAGGTCTTGTCCGAGACCACCGCTTCGAGGGCGGCCAGGTCGTTGTAGGGCACGTGGCGGATGCCTTCGATCTTGGGACCGAAGCCATCGGAATACTTGGGCTGACCGCCGACGCTGACGGTGAACAGGGTCCGGCCGTGGAAGCTGTTGGTGGCGGCGACGATCTCGTAACGGCTGCCGCCGCTGACGTCATGACCATAGCGACGGGCCAGCTTGCAGGCCGCCTCGTTGGCTTCGGCGCCGGAATTGGCGAAGAACACCCGGTCGGCGAAGGTATGGTCCACCAGCTTGCGCGCCAGGCGCAGGGCAGGCTCGTTGGTGTAGATGTTGGAGACGTGCCAGAGCTTGCCGGCCTGCTCGGTCAGGGCGTTGATCAGTGCGGGATGGCCATGGCCCAGGGCGCTGACGGCGATGCCGCCGGCGAAATCGACGTATTCGCGCTCGGCCTGGTCCCAGACGCGGGAGCCCTCTCCTCGCACCGGAATGAACGCGGCAGGGGCGTAGGTCGGGACCATCACCTCATCGAAGGCGGCGCGTTGCACGTTGGGTTGAGAAGCGGACATCGGGGTTCTCCTGCCGATCACGGCGGTGACTGAGGGGGATTGTAGGACGGCCTCCAGGCGCGGCATTGCGCCCAGGCGACAACTATTTACGGGCGAAAACGCAAACGGGCGTCCGATTCGCAGTCTAGCGATTCGGACGCCCGTTCTGGAAGGGCATGGACGTACCTTCGGGTACGTCCGGCAGATCAGTTGGGCGCGACGCGGCTGGTGCCGTTGACGGTCAGGATGCGCACCCGCTCGCCCACGCGGAAGATCTCGCCCTTGTTGACCGCCTGCACGTAGGCGCGGGAGCCGCCGTCGTCTTCCTTCACGGTGATCTCGACCCCGTTGGCCTTGGTGAAGCCTTCTTCGGTGGCGGCACCCAGCAGGCCACCGGCCACCGCACCGATGATGGCGGTGACGAAGCTGCCACGACCGCCGCCGATGGCGCTGCCGCCAATGCCACCGACCACGGCACCGGCCCCGGCGCCCACCGGCGACTTGGTGCCCTCGATGGTGACCGGGCGCAGGGCGGTGATGGTGCCGGTACGGACCGTCTGCACCTGCCGCGCCTCATCGCGCGAATAGACGTCGCCGGACTGATCGGAGGCGCAGCCGGCCAGCAGGGCGACGGCGGTCAGGGAGGCGGCGAGCTGAAGGACTCTGTTCATGGGGCAACTCCAAGGGCAGTTGAAAGACACTGGCCGTACCGGGCAGCGGTAGCGGCGCAGATCGCTATTATCCTTGACCCAGGGCGTCCGGGGAGGTTTCCGGCGACTGTAACGCCGGTACCTTGCGAACGCCTTAACGCCTTAAGGTGCCAGGCGCTGGCGCTGCCACTCGCCTTCCACGCGCCGGTAGTCCAGCCGGTCATGGAGGCGGCTGGAGCGGCCCTGCCAGAATTCGATGCGTTGCGGCCTCAGACGATAACCACCCCAGAACGGCGGGCGGCTCGGCTCACCGTCGGCGAAGCGCTGCTGCACGGCGGCCAGGCGCTGCTCCAACTCGTGACGATCGGCGATGACCTGGCTTTGCGGCGAGGCCCAGGCACCCAGGCGACTGCCCAGCGGGCGGACCCGGTAGTAGGCGTCGGATTCCTCGGTAGAGACCTGCTCCACCCAACCCTCGATGCGCACCTGGCGCTCCAGCGCCGGCCAGAAGAAGGTCATGGCCGCCCGGGGTTGCCTGGCCAGCTGCTGGCCCTTGGCACTGTCGTAGTTGGTGTAGAAGACGAAGCCCTGGGCATCGACGCCCTTGAGCAGCAGCACGCGGCAATGCGGCTGACCCTCGTCATCGACGGTGGCCAGCCAGCAGGCGTTGGCTTCGACGGGAGGCTGCTCGGTGCGCACCGCCTCTTCGAACCACTGCCCGAACAGGGCATAGGGATCCGCGGGTGCCTGGGCTTCGGTCAGGCCGTCGCGGGTGTAGTCGCGACGCATATCGGCGAGGGACGGTGACATGGAGGTCTCCTGCTAGGTCGTTGTCGACCTAGCTTAACCAAGTCCCGCCCCGCTCGCCTGCTTCAGGACAAGCTTTGCCGCTAGCGCGCGGCCAGGGATTGCAGGCTGGCCAGCACGGTGGCGCGCGGCTGGATCAGCACCTCGACGCGGCGATTGGCGGCGCGGCCGGCGGCGGTGGTGTTGTCGGCACGCGGATGGGCGGCCGCCAGACCCCGCACGATCAGGCGATTGCCGCTGTAGCCACTGAGACGGAAGATCGCCGCCACGGCCTGGGCGCGCTGCAGACTGATCTTGTAGTTGAGCGCGGCGGCACCGGTGCTGTCGCTGAAGCCGAGCACGATCACGGCGCTGTCTTCATCCACGCTCACCGACTTGGCCGACCGCGACAGCGGGCCGAGCATCACCGGCAGCAGCATCTCGGCGCGATCCGGGTTGAAGGAGCCGTCCACCGGGGTCACCAGCACCAGGGCATCGTCGCGACGCTCGACCTTGACGTTGCTGCCGGCCACGGCGACGCGCAGCTTCTGCTCGTGCTCGTCCAGCCAGGCCTTGCTGACCTTGACCGGTACCGGCTTGAGGACTTCCGCCTTGGCGACGGGCT
The DNA here is from genome assembly GCF_002256045.1 of Pseudomonas sp. PGPPP4. Lineage (NCBI taxonomy): Bacteria > Pseudomonadati > Pseudomonadota > Gammaproteobacteria > Pseudomonadales > Pseudomonadaceae > Pseudomonas > Pseudomonas sp. PGPPP4. The sequence goes on along the minus strand of NZ_NKID01000005.1, from coordinate 115,124 downwards.
TCACGTCTTCGCTGCCGAAGGGCCACCACCAGTGACCGCCCTTCTCGCCCGCAGCAGTGGCCTGCTCCGGCTTGGCCGCCGGCGCCTTCGCCGCGACCTTGGCTTCGGCCTTGGGCTCGGCGGCCTTGGCCACCGGCTTGACCGGCTCGGCCGCCTTGTCGCTGCCGCCGAACGGCCACCACCAGTGGCTGCCACTGGTCGCGGTGCTGGCCTGGGCATTGCCCGGCTTGGCGGGGGCGGCGGCCTGGTCGCCAGTGCCCTGGAAGGAGCTGCAGGCGGATACGCCCATGCAGAGAATGAGGGTGGTGGATTTGATCAGCTTCATGCAAAGTTTCCCATCGGCGAGCCGGAGGACAGAGTGAATCAATGCCCCGGCCAGAGCCGGCGGCACGAGTGAACTTAAAGTAGTTTCGAGATTGTGGCCGCAAACCTACGCTGGGCAAAGCGGTGGAGTCACGAAATTTGCGTGTCCGCCGACCAGTGGCGTGTCTGCGGCCCAGACCCGACCAGATCCGGACGGCCCGGCGCGCTCCCGTCGTCAGCTCTAACAAGGTGCCCGAGCGGGTGCTGCCGGGTCACTCGTCAGCCGAGCGCCGTGGGCGCAAGGTCGCCCGACCAGCAGGAGGCTAGAGCCTGAAAGACTTCATCGATGTCGCGACCCTGAAGGCACTGGCCGCCACCGCTGCAGCCATCACCCAGGCGTGCCGCTGCCAGCAGCGCGACCTGTCGGGATGGACCGCCTGGCCGGTGGGCTATCGGGAAGCGGATTTTGCCCGCGTCGGCACCCTGGCGCGCCACGCGCCCGAGGAGTCGACCCTTGCGGAGTATCACCCCGCGGGCACTCACTACTGGGCAAGCACCGCCCCGATCGCACCGCGCTTCTATCCCTGCAACCAGAGCACGCTGTGGCGGTGCCTGGGCTGCCAGCGGCTGTACCTGCGACATAACGATGACGGTGCCTACCACGTGGCGCCGCGCATCCGGTTGCTGCAGCCGGCGCTGATCGTCGATGCCGCCCATGCCAACGACGGGCGCGACAGCAAGGCGACCTGACTCCGCCAGTGCCAGCCGGCCTTTGCGTTAAAACTGCTGCCAGCGGCCTGGCAAGACACCCGTACCGAATGGATGGTCGCCTCTCGTCGCCCGGAGCGACGCCTTCACCCCTGCGGGCGCTCTGGCACGCGGCCCTTGGAATTCCTGCTCGTTAGCAGAGGCGCAAACCGGGAATTAAGCCCACAATAGGCACCGCGTATCCCGCGTGCGGGTGTGCGCCCATCAACGGTAGAAAACCTGGTCCCAGCAATACGATGGCTACTACAACTCGAACGGGCGTCGCTTGGTTTGTCGACGGCGCCTACGCCCTGAGCGCCTGGAATGGTTCGGTATACGGCGCCAAATTCGACTATCTCAAACTGCGACTCTTCATCGAAGAGGATGCGGGCGAACCCATAGGTGACGCCTACTACTTTAACTGCGACAGCGATCCGCCCACCGTCGCCCAGACCAACTTCAACAAGTTTCTCAGCTCGGCCCCACCCAAGGGCGCCGGTCTCAGGGTCAAGCTCTACTGGCTGCAGAGCAAGGCCCACGAATGGCCGGCCTCGGCAGGCGGCGGCCCGATCCTGCATCCGGTGACCGGCGAGCAGTACACCACCAAGAGCCAGAAGGGCGTCGATGTCGGCCTGGCCTTCAACCTGATGCGCTCCCATGCCAAGCGCGGCTGGAAGAAGCTGTACCTGGTCGCGGGCGACGGCGATTTTCACGAGGTGGTGCAGTACCTGGTGGAAAACGAAGGGGTCGAAGTCACGGTGATCGGCGCGCACTTCTCCATCAGCGGCGAGATCGCGCCCTATGTCCGGGTGATCGAATTCAAGGACATCGAGGCGGCCATCGCCCGCTAGCCGCCCGTCGCGAGGTCCTTACAGGCACTCCCCCACCGCGCGCGCCAGGGCCTGGGCGCGCGGATCCATCAGTACATAGGGGCCGAGGGTGTTGGTGACGAAGCCAAAGGCCACCTCGCGCTCCGGATCGGCGAAGCCGGTCGAACCGCCCGCCCCCGGATGGCCAAAGGCCTGGGGGCCTAAGCCGTAGGTGGCATTGGCCTGGTCGGGCTGGTCGAGCATGAAGCCAAGGCCGAAGCGGGTCGGCGTGAGCAGGGTGCGGTCCTCGCCCTGGCTGTGCTCCACCAGGGCCTCGCTAAGCGTCTCCCATTCCAGCAGATCGCCGGCCAGCAGACCGGCATAGAAGCCCGCCAGGCTACGCGCATGGCCATGGCCGTTAGCGGCCGGCTGCTGGAAGCGGCGCCACTCCGCCTTGTTGGTGCTGGTGAGCACCCCGGACGGATTGCCAAAGGCCAGGGTCGGCAGCGCCGCCGGATCGCTCATGGTCGTCTTGAGCAGGCGCTGCGCGGCGGCGTCGCCCAGCACGCCTTTTCCACGCACGATATGGGCGACGCGTTCGTCTTCGCTGGCCGGCAGGCCGATATGGAAATCCAGGTCCAGGCGCCCGGCGGTACGGCCGACGATGGCCTCGCCCGGGCTACGGCCATCAGCGCGCCGGATCAGCTCGCCGAGCAGCCAGCCAAAGGTGATGGGCGCATAGCCATGGGCGGTGCCAGGCGTCCACCAGGGAGCCTCGGCGGCGACCGCGGCAGTCATGGTGTCCCAGTCGTACAGGGCATCCCCAGCCAGGCGTTCGCGCAAGGCGGAAACGCCGGATCTGTGGCTGAGCAGCTGCCGCAGGGTGATGTCGGCCTTGCCGGCGGCGGCGAACTCCGGCCAGCGTTCGGCGACCGGCGCATCGAGGGCCAGCTTGCCCTCCTCCACCAGCTGCAGCGCCGCCACCGTGGTGAAGGCCTTGGTGCAGGAGAACAGATTGAGCAGGGTATCGGTGTGCCAGGGCGTCTGACCGTCCTTGTCGGCCATGCCGCCCCAGAGATCCAGCACCGTTTCACCGCCGACCTGGACGCACAGCGCCGCGCCGCGGGTCTGGCCGGCCGCGAGCAATTCGGCGAAGGCTTCGCGGACGGATTCGAATCTCAGGTCGTGATAGCCGTGGACGGTCATGGGGGCTCCTGGGGGTATTAGGTGTTTACCGATAACTCAGACGCATGGGTTCGGCATCCATCGCGGCCATGGGCCGCTCCTACGGTTAGGGTTACCTGTAGGAGCGGCCGCATCGGCGGACCGCCATGGCCACGAATTACTGGATCTCCCGCCGGAACGGCGGCAGCGCATTGAGGATGGCCTTGCCGTAGCGCTGGGTCACCAGGCGGCGATCCAACAGCGAGATGGTGCCGCTGTCCTGCTCGGTGCGCAGCAGCCGGCCACAGGCCTGGATCAGTCGCAATGAGGCGTCGGGCACGGCGATCTCCATGAAGGGATTGCCGCCGCGCGCCTCGATCCACTCGGCGAGGGCGGCTTCCACCGGATCGTCGGGCACGGCGAAGGGAATCTTGGCGATGACCACGTGCTCGCAATAGGCGCCGGGCAGGTCGACCCCCTCGGCAAAGCTGGCCAGGCCGAACAGTACGCTGGCCTCGCCGTCGTCGACGCGCTTCCTATGCTTGTTCAGGGTCTCCTGCTTGGACAGGTTGCCCTGGATCAGCACCCGCTTGCGCCAGTCGCGCTCCAGGCCATCGAAGACGTCCTGCATCTGCCGCCGCGAGGAAAACAGCACCAGGGCGCCACGCGCGCCGTCGAGCATCGCCGGCAGTTCGCGGACGATGGCCGCGGTGTGCTCGGCGGCGTTGCGCGGATCGGCCTTGAGATCCGGCACCCGCAGCACCCCGGCCTCGGCATGGCGGAACGGACTGGGCACCACCGCGGTGGCCGCCGAGCGCGGCAGTCCGGATCTCATGCGAAAGCGGTCGAAGGTGCCCAGGGCGGTCAGGGTCGCCGAGGTCACCAGGGCGCCATAGGCGACGTTCCACAGGTGGCGGCGCAGCATCTCCGCGGCGAGGATGGGGCTGGCGTTGACCTCGATGTCGTACAGCGAACCCGTTTCGGCGAGGGTCATCCAGCGCGCCATGGGCGGGCTGTCTTCCGGATCCTCGCAGGTAAAGGCCGCCCACAACTCCCAATTGCCCTGGGAACGCGCCAGCAGACTGCCGAACAGCGGATACCACTCCTCGGCCTGGTAGCTGGCCAGGCCGATGCTGGATTCGCCATCCATGGCCTGCTTGAGCATCTCGGTCAGGCGGGTGAAGAGATCGGTGAGCTTGGCGAAGCCTTTCTTCAGCTCGATGCCCATCTCGCGCAGGTCTTCGGGAATCACCCCGCCGACGAATCTGTGCCGCGGCCGCTCGCGGCCTTCCATGTCCTCGCCGGCCCGGAAATCCGCCAGGGCCTCGCAGGCGGTAAACATGAATTGCTGCTGGGTGCGGATCTCCCGCGCCAGTTCCGGCACCTGCTCCACCAGCCGGCCGAGATCGCCCGGCAGAGGGTGCTGGGCAAGAAGCTTGGTAAGGTTCTTGGCGATCTGCTCCAGCCACTCGGCGGTGGATCTCAGCCGGGTGAAATGGGCGAAGTGGCCGATGGCCTTGTCCGGCAGGTGGTGGCCTTCGTCGAACACATAGAGGGTATCGCGGGGATCGGGCAGGATGGCGCCGCCGCCCAAGGCCAGGTCGGCCAGCACCAGGTCATGGTTGGTGACGATGACATCGACCTTGGTCATGCCTTCGCGGGCCCGATAGAAGGCGCACTGCTGGAAATTCGGGCAATGGCGATTGGTGCACTGGCTATGATCGGTGGTGATGCGCGACCACTGGACGTCCTCGATGGCTTCCGGCCAGCTGTCGCGATCGCCGTCCCAGCGATTGCCGGCCAGGCGCTCGATCATCTTGCCGAACAGTTCGTTGGACGCCTCGTCCACATCGATCTTGAAGCCATCCTCGGCGAACAGCTGGGCAGTGGCGTTCTGCGCCTGGCCCTCCTGTAGCAGCATGTCCAGCTTGGACAGGCACAGATAGCGCCCCCGCCCCTTGGCCAGGGCGAAGCTGAAGGACAGGCCGCTGTTGCGCAGGATGTCCGGCAGATCCTTGTGCACGATCTGCTCCTGCAGCGCCACCGTCGCCGTGGCGATCACCAGGCGCTTGCCGGCCGCCTTGGCCGCGGGAATGGCGGCCAGGGCATAGGCCACGGTCTTGCCGGTCCCGGTGCCCGCCTCCACCGCCACCACGGCGGGCTCGCCTTCGCGATGCCCCTCCTCGTCCTGGGCGATGGCACCCAGGCCCTTGGCGGTCTCCGCGATCATCAGTCGCTGGCCATAGCGTGGCTTGAGCGACTTGGCTTCGAGGAAACGCGTGTAGGCGCCCTGGATCTGGGTCTTGAGTTCGGTGCTGAGCATGCCTGGTTCCGGGCGATGGCAAAGCAGCGCCACGTCCGGCGGACGAGCGCTGTATGCATCTACAGTAATGGATCTTGGGCGCTATGATAACGCGCCTGTCGTCAGGATGCGCCCGACGTTGAGGTCGCAGGCCGCTCAGGCCACCGGCAGCTGCGGCGGCAGCCGATGAAAGGCGCCAAAGATCAGCAGGCTCAGGCGGTCGAGCCAGGGATGGCGACGCAGGCGCAGGGCACGACGACTGGCGAAGACTTCACCCAGATGCAGGAGCAGCAGGGCCAGGGCCACCAGGGCGAGCAATTGGGGGAAAGGACGAGCGAGAGGCAGAGCGATGGCGGCGGCTGCGGCGAGCCAGAACAGCAGGAGAAGAACTTTGCCGGTAAGGGACAGGGTTTTCATGGATTCCAGCAGGAGGACGAGATGGATCGGACCATAACGCCTGGAGCCGGAAAAAGTAAAGGCGGCGGACCAGGGTCCGCCGCCGATGCATCACTCGCGGTCGATCTGGATTTCGACGCGGCGGTTGGTGGCGCGACCTTCAGCGGTCTCGTTGGTGGCGATCGGCTGACGCTCGCCCATGCCCTTCACGGAGACGATGCTGGCTGCCGGCACACCGGCCTGGATCAGGTAGTTGCTGACCGACTTGGCGCGACGCTCGGACAGACGCTGGTTGTAGGCGTCGGTACCCTTGCTGTCGGTGTGGCCGGTGATAGACAGACGGGTGCTGGCGGCTTCGCCACGCAGACGACCGGCGATGCCGTCCAGCTGAGCCCGGTCTTGAGCATCGATGGCGGCGGAGTCGAAGGCGAAGTGCAGATCACGGGCGGTGATCACTTCCTGCTTCGGCAGCGGGGCCGGTGCGGGAGCCGGTGCGGGCGCCGGAGCCGGGGCCGGAGCGGGCTCCATGCGGGCGACCTGTTCGTTGCCCTTGCCATGCACCCAGCAATAGGCGCCGGCGGTGGTACCTATGCCCAGGGCCGCCATGCCGGCGACGTTACCGCTCTGGGTAGCGCCGGCCGCACCGCCGACCAGCGCGCCGACCGCAGCGCAGACCGGCCAATCGGATTTCTGTACGCCGCCCGCACAACCAGCCAGCACGGTGCTTGCCAGGATGAGGGGTAAAGCTGTCCTTGCGATGCTCTTGCTCATGAAGGGGTCTCCTATAGACCAGGTACCGCGAGTTGTGCTCGTCTTTCGTTTTATGGCGCTGTCAGACTAATGGTGGCGTACACATCTTGACAACGCTGGTTGCTTAGTCAATCGCGATTTGATTAGGGTTCCCTTAATGGCAAACATATTCTCGTCCCGTACCCCGCAACAGGCTCTGGCAAGCCTGCTCGAGCATCATCAGCCCAGGCGTCTGCTCTGTGTGGCACGCGAACCGCTGCCAGCGCTCGCGGCCTATACCGAGGCCCATCCGCACTGCCAGCTGGTGCAAGCCTCGGTGCCTTTGAGCGACCCCAGCCTACTGGCCGAACGCTACGATCTGGTGATCGTCGCCGACTGCCTGGAACATCTGCCGCTGCGCCAGGGGCGCGAATTGCTCGGCGGCCTACGCAACCTCAATACCTCGCGCCTGGCGGTGCTGGTGGACCTGGCCGCCAGCGAATGGCAGCTGACGGATTTCTATGCCCTGGCCCTGCAGGCCAGCGAGCGCTTCGCCCGCGACGGTCAGGTGGTCACCCTGTTCAGCTATGATCTGCACGACTACAAGCAGGTCCCGGACTGGCTCAATGCCAAGTTCTGGGCCAACCCGCAGAATTTCGGCAAGTACTGGTGGTGAGATGCAACCCATGGCCCCCTGCCCCTGTGGCTCGGATCGTCCGCTCAGCGACTGTTGCGGCGTCTTTCATGCCGGCACCCCGGCGCCCGATGCCGAGCGCCTGATGCGTTCGCGCTACAGCGCCTATGTGCTGGGCTTGATCGACTATCTGGTGGCCACCACGGTGCCTGCGCAGCAGGGGCAGCTGGACAGGGAAGCCCTGACGGCCTGGAGTCTGGGCAGTCGCTGGCAGGGGTTGCAGGTGCTGGAGCATCGCCCCGAGCCAGGCGATCCTGACCATGCAAGGGTCAGCTTCGTGGCGCGCTGGGAGGATGGCCGCGGCGCCCATCGCCATGAAGAGCGCTCGGGCTTCGTCCAGCGCGAGGGGCGCTGGTACTTTCTCGATCCGACCGTACGCCCGCTGCCGGGTCGCAACGACGCCTGCCTGTGCGGCAGCGGCGCCAAGTTCAAGAAGTGCTGCGCCGGCTTCCTGTAACGCCGGCCGTGCTCACTCCCTGACCAGCGTCAGGTGATCGGTATCCGGGACCGCCACGGGTAGCGGCTCGGAGGCCGGGCCCAGGTCGCTGCCCACCGGCGCCAGACTCAGGTGCGACAGATCGACCCGCGGCGGCGCCACCGGTGCGGCCTCGTCCTGGAGATCGGCGCCCACCGGTGCCAGGCCGAAATCCGGTGCCTGGACATCGACGAAGGCCGCCATCACGGCATCGCGCGGCGCGACCGACAGGGATCCGCGCTCCGCGGACGGTGGCGTGGCGGTCGCCGTGGTGGCCGGGGTCGGTTCCCGCGGCTCGACGGGTGCGGCAGCCGGCTCGACCGTCTCGGCCATGGGCGCCACCTCGACCCGTGCCCCGGCCTGGGCCAGGGTGGCGCGATAGCGCTCGGCGGTGGCGGCGTCGAGGCGATTCTTGATGATCATGCGACGACCGGAAAAGAGCACGGCGATGCGCTGTTCATCCGCCTGAAACAGACGCATCAGATTCTGTCGGGTCTGCTGCGCATCGGCGCCAGCGACCAGCTCGCCCTGGAAGGCGATTTCATAGAGCACGGCGGACATGACGACCTCCTCGGTCACGGCAAGAGCTGCAGGATGCAACGTCGCGCCGGAGGGGTCCAGTCCGCATGGTCGCCTGGCCCAGGCGTTTTTTTGTTAGCCTGTGCCGAAGCGGCCCCGACTTGTGCAGCAATCGGTGCTTGTTAAACTGCGCAGAAAACGGGAGTGCCGCATGCTTCGCCAGGCCTTGTTCATCACCCTGCTCGGCGTTTTGCTGAGCAGCCTTGGCGGTTGTACCTACATCGGGCGCAACTATGAGGAGCCCCAGGTCGAACTGACCGGCGTGGAGCTGATCCGCGCCCGGCTGTGGAGCCAGGACTTCGTGCTGCACTTCCGCGTTCAGAATCCCAACGACAGCGCCTTGCCCGTGCGCAGCCTGGCCTATACCGTCTACCTGAACGATCTGCTGCTGTCCCAGGGGACCGCCAACCTGCATTCGTCGGTGCCGGCCAACGGTCAGCGCAGCTTCTCGGTGCCGGTGCAGACCAATCTGTGGCGCTACGTGAAGGACGTCGGTCGCATGCTGGAAGACCCCAACCAGCCGATCAACTATCGGCTGCGCGGTCGGGTGAAGACCGGCTGGCTGTTCGGGCGCAGCGTCCATTTTTCTCGCCAGGGGCAGTTCGTGCCTGGCGCCTACATCCCGGAGTTATGAGATGAACCAACATGTCCACGGTCCCGATTGCAATCACGACCATGACCACGATCACGGCCATGCCCACCATGTGCACGGCCCGCACTGCAACCATGGCCCGGCCCAGGAGCCGGTGCGCAATCCGCTGAAGGAAGTGGGTCGCAACGATCCCTGCCCATGCGGCAGCGAGAAGAAATTCAAGAAGTGCCACGGCGCCTGATCGCGCTTTGAGCGACGGGTGAGGCCCTGCCCTCACCCGCTCCGCGACCCTGGCGCGTTACCAGGGCTGTCCGCCGCGCTGCGACTCCAGCCGCCGAATGAATTCCTCCAGCACCAGGGCGTAGAGATCGTCCTTGAGCACCAGATCCTCCACCCCGCAATCGATGTTGGGGTTGTCGTTGACCTCGATCACCGCCAGCTTGTCGCCCGCCTGCTTCAGATCCACGCCATAGAGACCATCGCCGATCAGGTTGGCGGTGCGTACCGCCAGCTCGACCACCGCATGGGGCGCGTCCTGCACCGCCAGGGTGCGGAAATCGCCACTGACCTCGGTGGCGCTGGCGCTGTGGTCGTAGATCTGCCAGTGCCCCTTGGACATGAAGTACTGGCAGGCAAAGATCGGCTCCTGGTTGAGCACGCCGATGCGCCAGTCGTATTCGGTGTAGAAGAACTCCTGGGCCAAGAGCAGCACCGAACGCTCGAACAACTCGGCGCTGGCCTTGCGCAGTTGCGCGGCATCCTCGACCTTGATGACGCCACGGGAAAAGGAGCCATCGGGAATCTTCAGCACCAGCGGAAAGCCCAGGCGCTCGCCGAGGCCTTCGAGCTGGCCGGGATTGTCCTTGTAGAGGATCTCGGTCGCCGGCATGTCCAGCTTGTGGGCGCGCAGCAGGTCGGCCAGATAGACCTTGTTGGTGCATCTCAGGATCGAGCGTGGATCGTCCATCACCACTAGCCCCTCGCTTTCGGCCTTCTTGGCGAAACGATAGGTGTGGTGGTCGATGGCGGTGGTCTCGCGGATGAACAGGGCATCGAATTCGCCCAGCCGCGCGTAATCCTTCTTTTCGATCAGCTCCACGTCCAGCCCCAGGTGCTTGCCGACGCGCACGAAGTTCTTCAGTGCCCTGGCATCGGACGGCGGAAAGGCTTCCTTGGGGTCGTGCAGGATGGCCAGGTCGAAGCGGTACTTCTCGCGGCGCCCCGGCTTGAGCCAGACGCGGCGACTGAAGCCGTCGAGGGCGTTGGCGAAGAGGTCTTCCTGCTGCTCGTGCAGCTTGTGGATGCTGCCCAGCTTGAGGCCGCCGATGTGCCAGCCGGCGCGGTCGCGGCGGAATTCCACCAGCAGCAGCGGACAGGGAAAGGCTTCGAACACCTGACGCGCCAGGTCCTGCAGGGGTGCGATGTCGGTGTTGCCGAAGTAGAGCGTGAGGGTGAAGCCATCGGCGCTGCCATAGGGATGACCGGCCAGCGCCTTGGTCAGCAGCTTGTCCAGGTCCTCCAGCGCCAGGCCGTAGAGGGACTTGCGCGCCAGTTCGCTGATGGTGCGCACCGAGGGGATGACCTTGTGCCCGCGGGCTTCGGCGAGCAGCGAGCAGTAGTAGCCGTGGCCGAGGTACTTCTGGCTGCGGCACAGGTTGATCACCTGCACGCGCTTGCCATTGTCCTGTTCGTTGGATTGCTCCAGGTATTCCTGGGCGGTGATGACGTCTTCGCTGGGATAGTAGGACGACCAGTCTTCCTTGCGTTCCACGACGATATACAGCTTGCTCACTGGACCTCCTGGTTGCGGGGCGTGGTCCCGGCGGAAACCCGGATGCCGCCGGACCACTCCAACTGTTGTAACGCGGGTGCTATTAACCGTTGCTTAACCATGCCAGGCTGCCCGCTCTGCTCCAGGAGAATCCTTCGCGATGAGTTTCATGCTCAGGCCCGCCGGGCTGGACGATCTGGCGGCGCTGGTCGATCTGGAAGCCCGCTGCTTCAGCTATGACCGCCTTTCCCGGCGCAATTTCCACTACATGCTCACCCGTGCGAACGCGGTCCTGATCCTGGCGGAAAATGACCGCCAGGTGGCGGGCTACGCCCTGGTGCTGTTCCACCAGAACACCTCGCTGGCGCGGCTCTATTCCATCGCCGTCGATCCCAAGGCCCGCGGCCATCGCCTGGGCCAGCGCCTGCTGGACGCCGCCGAAGCCGAGGCGGTGGAGCGCGATTGCGCCTACCTGCGCCTGGAGGTCCGGCCGGACAACGCCGCCGCCATCGCCCTTTACGAGCGCAACGGCTATCTGCCCTTCGCCACGGTGGAGGACTACTACGAAGACCATAGCCAGGCGCTGCGCTTCGAGAAGCGTATCCGCCAGCCGCGCGAAGGCCAGGCCCGCCCGGTGCCCTTCTATCGCCAGACCACCGATTTCACCTGCGGTCCGGCCAGCCTGCTGATGGCCATGGGCGCCCTGCAGCCCGGTCGTCCGCTGGAACGGCGCGAGGAACTGCGGCTGTGGCGCGAGGCCACCACCATCTACATGACCGCGGGCCATGGCGGCTGCGGCCCCCACGGCCTGGCCCTGGCCGCGCTGCGCAGGGGCTTCAAGGTCACGTTGCAGGTCAATACCCGGGGGCCCCTGTTTCTCGACGGCGTACGCAGCGAGGAAAAGAAGGAGGTGATGCGCCTGGTGCACGAGGACTTCAGCGCCGAGGTCAAGCAATCGCCCATCGAGCGCCTCTACCGGACGCGCCTGGACATTGCCCACTGGGTCAACCAGGGCGCCTTTCCGCTGGTGCTGATCAGCTCCTTCCGCCTGACCAAGGCCAAGGGGCCGCACTGGGTGCTGGTCACCGACTGCGACGAGGACTTCGTCTACCTGCACGATCCCGATGTCGATCACAGCCAGCATCGCCGCGAACTGGATTGCCAGCACATCCCCGTGTCCCACGCCGAGTTCGACAAGATGAGTCGCTTCGGCCGCGGCAAGCTGCGCGCGGCGGTGATCCTGCGCACCGGCTGAACCCGGGGTTGCGACGGACGTCGAACAGGGCCAGGATCAGGGCCAACAAGAACGACGGGGCGGTCCATGAGTCAGTCCTTGCGCAAGCGCAATCCCTCCTACGAATTGATGGAGGACCTCAGCGGTCACTCGGTGATCTACCGGGAGCATGGTTTTCCCTGCCCGCTGGTGCGCTGGCATTTCCACAAGGAATACGAGCTGCACCTGATCGTGGCCAGCTCGGGGACCGCCTTCATCGGCGACTACATCGGCAACTTCTATCCCGGCAGCCTGTTCCTCACCGGTCCGCACCTGCCGCACAACTGGATCAGCCGCGTCGCCGAGGGTGAGGTGGTGGCCAAGCGCGACATGCTGGTCAACTTCACCAACGAGACGGTGGACAATGCCACGGCGGTGTTTCCCGAACTCAGCGGCCTGGCGCCGCTACTGGAGCGCGCCCGTTACGGCATCGAATTCCAGGATCCGCAGCTGATCGCCCGCGCCGAGGCCTTGCTGCAGCAGATTTCGGAAAGCGGTGGCGCCACCCGCCTCGGCCATTTCCTGGTGCTGATGGAGGCACTGGCCACCTCGGAGCGCTATCAGCTGCTGTCCGGCAGCGTCGAGCCGGCCACGGCCAGCGAGCAGGCGGTGGATCGCACCAACCGGGCGCTGAATTTCATCTTCGATCACTACCAGCGTGACTTCACCCAGGAGGAAGTGGCCGAGCACCTGGGCATGACGCCGACCTATTTCTCGCGCTTCTTCCGCCAGGCCACCGGTCGCACCTTCGTCGAATTCGTCAACAGCCTGCGCATCAGCAAGGCCTGCGAGATGCTCTCCCACAGCAGCATGCCGGTCACCGACATCTGCTTCGAGGCCGGCTTCAACAACATCTCCAACTTCAATCGACGCTTCCACCAACTCAAGGGCATGACCCCACGTCAGTACCGCACCCTGACGGTACAGCGGCTGACCGAGCAGAACGCCTGAACGACCTGTCGCGTCTCGGTCCTGCGGCGTCGAGCAGGTCTGTGATCAGCAGCCGCCCTTGAGCCCTGCTGTCGTGTGAATGCGAGACAGGGTTTATCGCCAGCTTGCGAGCCATTGAACAGACCGGACGCAAAGTTCGGTTATGATCGAACTACCACCCCTTGCCGACTGAGGCCAGTGCCACCATGACCGAATCCTATACCCCCCCACGCGTCTGGACCCCCACCACCTCCGGCGGCAACTTCGCCAGCATCAACCGTCCCATCGCCGGACCGACCCACGACAAGGAACTGCCGGTCGGCGAGCATCCCTTCCAGCTGTATTCCCTGGGCACGCCCAACGGCATGAAGGTGACCATCCTGCTGGAAGAGCTGCTGGCGGCTGGTCATGCCGACGCCGAATACGACGCCTGGCTGATCCGCATCAGCGAAGGCGAGCAATTTTCCAGCGGCTTCGTCGAGATCAACCCCAACTCCAAGATCCCGGCCCTGGTGGATCGCCGCGGCGCCGAGCCGCTGCGCGTCTTCGAGTCCGGTGCCATCCTGCTCTATCTCGCCGACAGCTTTGGCGCCTTCATCCCGAAGGATCACGCTGGTCGCACCGAGACGCTGAACTGGCTGTTCTGGCAGATGGGCTCGGCGCCCTTCCTGGGTGGCGGCTTCGGGCATTTCTATGCCTATGCGCCGGAAAAGCTCGAATACCCCATCAACCGCTATGCCATGGAAGCCAAGCGCCAACTCGATGTGCTCGATCGCCTGCTGGCCGAGCGCAGCTATGTGGCCGGCGAGGAGTACGGCATCGCCGACATCGCCATCTGGAGCTGGTACGGCAACCTGGTGCTGGGGCAGTTGTACAACGCCGCGGAATTCCTCTCCGTGCAGGACTACAGCCACGTGCAGCGCTGGGCCCAGGCCATCGCCGCCCGGCCGGCGGTGCAGCGCGGTCGGCGTGTCAATCGCACCTGGGGTGAGCCGGGCGAGCAACTGGCCGAGCGGCATTCGGCCAGCGATTTCACCTGATCCGGCAGAGCGGACGGCGGCGGCATGTCTCCGCCGCCGCTAGCGACTCCAGTCCGCGGTCGCGGAGCCGAGTCGTGTCGCGGGGCGTTGCCACTGCAACTCGACCTCGCCGATCCTCAGCGGCGCCCGCAAGCGCAGCGCCGGACCCCAGGCGGTCGGCTCTTGCGTCTCGCTATAGTCGCCCTCCTCCGGCCCTCCATACGCCGGACCACCACTCGCGCCCGGTCGCTCGGTCAGTAGTACGGCGGTACGGGCAAGGGACAGTCGCGCCGTCATAGCTCGCCGCTCCCGCTGACGCAGCGCCAGCCCGCGAAGGGCGGCGGCCGCCATGAGGTAGCCGGTAGCGTGGTCGAGCGCCTGCACCGGCAAGGGCACCGGCTGCTCACCGCCCTGCCAGTCGCGCCCGGCCGCGGCGATACCGCAGGACATCTGCACCAGGCTGTCGTAGCCCCGACGGAGCGCCCAGGGACCGCTCCAGCCATAGGCGCAGAGCGAAATATCGATCAGCCCGGAATTCAGCGCGCGACGTGCAGCGACGCCGTAGCCCAGTCGCTCCAGCGCATCGGCGCGATAGCCGTGGACCAGGATGTCTGCCGAGGTCAGCAGCGCCTCGAATCGCTGGCGATCGGCGGGGCGCCTGAGGTCCAGTCGCGCGCAGCGCTTGCCCAGGGTCACCTCGGGTGCCTGGGCCGGTTCGTCCCAGTCGGGCGGATCGATCCGCAGCACCTCGGCGCCCAGCCCGGCCAGCAGGCGGGTGGCAATCGGCCCGGCGAGGATGCGGGTCAGGTCGAGGACGCGGATGCCCTGCAACGGACGCTGTGGATCGGGCCGCCAATTGCTGGCGATATCCGCGACTGTCCATTCCTGGGCGATCAGCGGTTCGGCGCCAACGGCCTGCCCCTGGGGATGCGCCTGCCACTCCGCCTGGGTGCGCAGCTTCGCCGCGCAGCCGCCCGCCGCGACGATGGCCGTCTCCAGGTCTTCGCCCAAGCCGCCCGCCATGGCCTGCGCCACGGCGTCATGGGTATTGCCACAGCCCAGCACGGCCAGGGCGCGCTCCCGATGATGGGGCGCATTGGCGTGCAACCGTAGCCAGCCGTCGCGGGTACGGTAGTCGCCGGTAACCGCATCCCAGACGGCGGGCAATTCCCAGCCCAGGGGACACAGGGACGTCTTGAACCAGGCCGCGGCCAGGTGCCGGTCCACCTGCACCGGCAATCCGGGTGCCCCTTCGGCCAGCAGGTCGGCGGCGGCCAGGCCGGCGACCCCGATCGCCGCCGTGGCGAGGTCGCTGACCGGAAAGCAGGAGGCCAGGCTGTCGTTGCCCCGGACCTGCAGGGTTGCCGCCTGGGCGGCAGGCAGATCCAGAGCGGTGACGAGTTCGCCGAGCAGGGATTGAAAGACGGCAGGCGCATGGGACGGGTGGGTCAAGGCAAGGTCCTCCGCGGCAGCAGGCAGAGCTCTCACAGTAGCCCTGCTTGCGCGAACAGGACACCGGCGTTCGTCCGTCTACCGTCCAGCCCGACACGGGGACAAATCGCCCTCTGCCTGGGTCTCCCCTTCATCAGCCCACCTACGCTATCGGGAGACCCCATGACCGAACGACAGCTCCTCATCGCCGGCGCCAGCGGCATCATCGGCCAGGCCGTGCTGGAAGCCTTCGCCAACGCCGGCTGGTCCATCACCACCGTCGGCCGCTCGCGACAGGCACCTAGTCGCTTTCCGCACCTGACCGCCGACCTGCTGGACCCGGCCAGCCTGGCCGCGGCCAAGGCCGATCTCGCCGGTGTGACCCATCTCTTCTACAGCGCCCTCAAGCCCAACCCTGACCCTGGCGTCGAGGCGGACGAAAACGCCGCCATGCTGGAGAACCTGGTCGCCGCAGTGCGTAGCGCTGGCGCGCCTCTGGCCCGCATCACCTTCGTCCAGGGCGGCAAGATCTATGGCGCCCACCTGGGGGTGTACAAGACGCCGGCCCGTGAGGATGACAGCCGCCACTTCCCACCCAACCTCTATTTCCGCCATGAAGACTTCGTGCGCAGCCTGGAGGCCGACGGCATCCGGTGGACCGCCCTGCGCCCCGACATCGTTATCGGCCACTCGCTGGGCTCGGCCATGAACCTGGGCAACCTGATCGGTATCTACGGTGCCCTGTGCAAGGCGACCGGTACCGCCATGCAATTCCCCGGAACGGAGCAGGCCTATCGCGGCGCCCTGGTCAACGTCACGGCCGCGCCGCTGCTGGGTGAAGCCGCGGTCTGGGCCGCCGAAGAGCAGCGCGATGGCGCCTTCAATCTCACCAACGGCGATGTCTTTCGCTGGAGTCACGTCTGGCCACAGCTGGCCGACTGGTTCGGGCTGGACGTCGGCGAGCCGCAACCCATCTCCCTGGCTCAGCGCCTGACCGCCCTGAAGCCGGTCTGGCAGGCGCTGGCGCAGCGCGAAGGACTGGCCGAGGCCGATCCCGAGCGGATCGCGCCCGGGGCCTTCGGCGACTTCATCTTTCATGTCGAGAAGGATGCCATCTTCGATGTGACCAAGGCGCGGCAGGCCGGCTTCGGGCAGATGATGCTGAGATCGGACGAAGTTCTGCTCGCGCACCTGGAGGACATGCGTCGGCGGCGACTGATTCCCTAAGGCATCCCGCGCCGTCCCGATTGCGGGAAAACGCCCGGGACGACATGCGGTCTCAACCCCAACGTCTCGCCATTGGAGTTCTAACTTGTACGCCGACACCCTCACCTGGGGCCATGGCCCCCGCACCTTCGAAGTCTTTCTCGAGCCCACCTGCCCCTTTTCGGTCAAAGCCTTCAACAAGCTGGACGACCTGCTGGCCCAGGCCGGACCGGACCGCATCACCCTGAAGATCCGCCTGCAATCCCAGCCCTGGCACCTGTTCTCCGGCGTCGTGGTGCGCTGCGTGCTGGCCGCCGCCACCCTCGATGGCGGCAAGGAGAGCGCCAAGGCGGTGCTGGCAGCGGTCGCCGCCCATCGCGAGGAATTCGAGTTCAAGGATCACGCCACCGGACCCAATCGCGACGCCACGCCCAATGACATCATTGCGCGGCTGGAAGGCTACAGCGGCCTGGCCCTGGCCGATGCCTTCGCCAATCCGGACCTGCAGCACGCCATCAAGTGGCACTGCAAGTACGCCCGGCAGAACGGCATCCACGTCTCGCCGACCTTCATGATCGATGGCCTGGTGCAGCCCGACATCAGCAGCGGGGATTCGGTCGCGGACTGGCTCGCGCGGCTGGAGTGAGCGCCGGGGCTCAGGATCGCGAGGAGGCATAGTCCGGTCCCTCGCGCTATGCTCCGCAGCTTCCCCTCGACCCGAGACAGCCTCGTCATGGCCTGCCCTGCTGGAGCTCCATCCTGGAAGCCCTGAGCGTCTATCTGGGCCTGGCCGCCCTCGCCTTTGGCGCGGCCACCCTGTTGCCCCTGCAATCGGAAGCGGCCCTCGCCGGGCTGCTGCTCACCGGGCGCTATGCCACGCCCCTCCTGCTGCTGGCCGCGACGCTGGGCAATGTCGCCGGCTCGACGCTGAACTGGTGGCTGGGCACCCATCTCGAACGCTTTCGCCAACGCCGCTGGTTTCCGCTGTCGCCGGAGCGCCTGGAGCGCATCCAGGCGGCCTACCAGCGCTGGGGCTGGTGGTCACTGCTGCTCAGCTGGACACCCGTGATCGGCGATCCCCTGACCCTGGTGGCCGGGGTGATGCGCGAACCCCTGTGGCGCTTTCTAGTGGTGGTGAGCCTGGCCAAGGCCACGCGCTACGCCGTGGTCTGGGGTCTTACCCTGGGCTGGCAGTGATCGAGCGCAGCAGGCAAAGGTCCGGCGGTCCCTGCCATCCAGACCTCTCGATGCGCTACCGAAACATCGAGCGCGCTCAACTGGCCTGACGGGTCCGCTGGCCCAACCAGCCCGCCTCGACGGCGGCCAGGTCGGCGCGCGGGATGAGTTGCGCAGGAATACAGCTGCAGCGCGACAGATTGAAGACCTGACGACCCGCGGCGGTCATGACGTCCTGCATGACCTTGAGCCCCGGCAGGATACGGTTGTGCAGATGCTCGTCCAGACCGCAGGGCGATCTCGCGTCCGTGCCGCCTTCGTAGAAGCGTGGGGCCCTGGCATTGAGGTCGACGCCGGCCAGATAGATCTTGGTAAAGCCCAGGTGATAGGCCAGTTGCAGGGCGATGAAGGCAACAGTCCGGACATCGAAGATACCGTAGTCCATGTCCCGGCTGAAGCCGATGTCGCGCGCTCGGCGACTGAGCAGGGTGAGCGTGCGTTCGGCCTGGTCGCGCTCCAGCCCGAGGTAGTGTTCCAGCCGGGTACTGGGCGCTCGTCGCAACGCATGAGCCTTGACCTGCCGGCTTTCCGCGAGCCGTTCGATCGCCGCCGGCCACAGGGCCAGTCGTTGCGCCTGCTCGATCCCGCGCGCATAGAGCTCCGGTTGCTGCTCGGCAAAGCTCAGGTCGCTGCAGACATAGAAGAGCGGGCGGATGTCGGTTCCGCTCAGCTTGGCGATGGCGCCGTTCATGGTGATGATCGGCACGTCCTGCCAGGCGTCCAGGTTGAGTTCGGCAGCCGAAGGTCCCGAGGCCAGCAGCAGCACCGGACCCCGTTGACTGTTGCGCAGGGGCGCGAAGTCCTGGCTCACAGCGGCGAGCCACCTGGACGCGCGTCATCGAGGACCTTGGACAGGCGGTTTGAAAGCTGCTCGAGTGGCATACCACCAGCTCCCTGTACGGCAATAGCGAAGGTTATTAGTCATACATATTCAACGGCGCCGATAGAAAAGTAACCGGGCACCCTCGTGAATGACGCCACCAACGCTACGTTTTGCCGCTTAGGACTCACTTAAGGGGCGCGTACCGAATGAGGCACCCATAGCAATCAGAAGACTTGTCCGTGAGCCAGCAGGAGCCGAGGCGGCCCAGGGCCTGGAACGGTCCGGAGATCCGCCATTCGCGCAGGGCCTCGACCGCTCGCGAGTGGCCCTCACCACGCATGGCAGGTCACAGGGCTGGAATTTGCCGCCAGCCGCACTGTGCCTGCACGAGCGCGGTGGACAGGCGCGAGGACTGACGCCTCGCCGGCAAACTAGGAACCGCGGTAGGTGCTGAAGCCATAGGGGCTGAGCAACAGCGGGATATGGTAGTGCTGCTCCGGCTGGGTGACGTCGAACACCACCGGGATCTCGGGGAAGAAGGCGCTGCGGCCTTGCTGGCGATAGTAGTCGCCGGTCTTGAAGACCACGCGGTATTCACCCTTCTCGAAGGTCTTTTCCTTGGGAAACAGCGCCGGCACCCGGCCCTGCTCGTTGGTGACCTCTTCCGCCAGCAGCTGCCAGCCCTGCCCCACCTGGCGCTCCAGGGTCACGTGCACCCCCGCCGACGGCTTGCCGTCTTCCAGGTTGAGCACATGGACACTCAGGGGATTGGGTGCGGCGACCGCAAAGCCGGACAGGGCCAGACCCGATAACAGCACGAACGTCTTCATGAAAATCTCCTTCAAGGATGGGAGGTGAGGGTGAGGTGTTCAGCGGCCGCCAGCGCACAGCGCTCGTCCGCCCCGCCACCGCCGGCACCGGCGATGCCCAGGGCGCCGACCAGCTGGTCGCCTTCGTAGAGGGGGATGCCACCGCCCAGCAGCAGCAATTCGGGCAGGGTGACGAGATTGGCCGCATCCGGGTTCTGCCGGGCACGCTCGGCCAGCGCCTGCGAGGGGGTACGGGTGGACAGCGCGGTGAACGCCTTGCGCCGCGCCGCCTCGGCGTTGTGCGGTCCGATGCGGGTATCGCGTTGCAGGAGGATCAGTTGACCGCTGCGGTCGAGCACCGCCAGCGCGGCGCTGCAGGGCGCGGCCTGCGCCAGACGCTGCGCGGCAGCAAGGTCGAGATCGGGGTGCTGCGGCAGCGCCGCCTGCGCCTGAGCGAGCAAGGCAGCGCCCAGCAGCGTGAGGGTTAGGGAAGAAAGAAAGCGCGACATGATTCGAGGTCCGGGAAATGACCTCGCCAAATTATCCTGATCGTTCGGTCAGGAACGGGTACTGCAGGATGACAATTTTGTCAGAAGGATCAGCGGGATAGCTGGCCGGATTCGACAGGCATCACTCCTTACCCATGGCTTGAACATTCGCCCCTTCAGACGCGTGAAGGCGCAGCGCCGAGGCTGCCGTTACGTTTATCCGTCTCTATTGCCGAGCAATCCGATTCGACCGTTGCCTCGCGAATGGCCTATTGCTTTCCGGAAGTGCATGCGCTCATCGAACGCGCAAAATCGTCAGACCACTATTGATCGATTAGATCAAAACATGCTTTATTGTGATCAGAACAATCACAAGGTAGGCATGACCATGAAATTCCGCGGCATCGTTCCCGCCCTCGTTACCCCTTTTGACGCCCAGCAACGTGTCGATGAAAACGCTTTGCGCGGTTTGATCGAAAACCTAATCGGCGCTGGCGTCCACGGCCTGTTCGTACTGGGCACCAACGGCGAGTTCTTCGCCCTCTCCGAAGCCGAGAAGCTGCGTATCGCCGAGCTCACCGTGGACGCCGCGGGCGGTCGGGTCCCGGTCGTGGCCGGCACCGGCGCCTTCGCCACGCATGAAGTGATTGAACTGAACAAAAAGATGGCGGATCGCGGTGTCGATGCCCTGTCGGTGATCACGCCCTACTTCAATGCGGTCAGCCAGAAAGAGCTGATCACCCACTACGAAGCCATTGGCGACGCCTCCCCGCTGCCGCTCATGCTCTACAACATTCCGGCCAAGACCGGCATGTCGATCGGCATCGGCGCCGTGGCCGCCTTGAGCCAGCACCCGCAGATCAAGGGGATCAAGGACAGCGCCGGCAACTTCGACGCCCTGGTGCAGATGCTGAAGTACCGCAGCGATGACTTCGCCGTCTTTGCCGGCACCGACTCCCTCATCTACTGGAACCTGCTGGCCGGCGGCGATGGCGCGGTGGCCGCCACCGCCAATGCGGTACCCCAGGTTGTCATGACCATCTGGAACGCCTTCCAGGCCGGCGACCACACCACCGCCCGCGCCGCCCAGGAAAAGCTGCGGCCGCTGCGCGATGCCTTCGCCCTGGGCACCATGCCCTCGGTACTCAAGAAGGCCGCCGACCTGCTCAACGTGCCGGCCGGCCCCTGCCGGGCCCCGGTCGCGCCGCTGGACGAAGCCACGGTGCACAAGCTCGAAGGCCTGCTGGCCATCTACCGCGACTGATCCGGAGCGCCCATGTCCCTCTATCATTTCCAGACCGTCAAACACCTGGTCCACGGCGCTGGCGCCCTGGATCAGCTCGGCGACAAGCTCGCCCTTCTCGACGTCCCGCTGCGCCGCGTGGTGCTGGTCACCCAGAACGCCATGCACGGCCTGGGCGTGACCGAGCGCGTCAAGGCGCAACTGGCCGCCCGCGACATCGAGGTGGCCGTGATCGACAACGTCGAGATCGAGCCGACCCTTGAGAACATCGAGCGGGTCTTCCGCGAAGAAGTCGCGCCGCGTCAACCCGACGCCCTGCTCGCCATTGGCGGCGGCTCGGTACTGGATGCCGCCAAGCTGTTCGCGGTCATGCTCACTAACGAGCAGTCGCTCAAATCCATGCTCGGCATCGACCAGGTGGCCCGCGCCGGGCTGCCCACCGTGCTGGTGCCGACCACTGCGGGCACCGGCTCGGAAGTGACCCCCAATGCCATCGTCACCCTGCCCGACGAAGAGCTGAAAGTGGGCGTGGTCAGCCGCCACCTGCTGCCCGCCCTGGTGCTGCTCGATCCGCTGCTGACCCTGAGCCTGCCCAAGGCCATCACCGCGGCTACCGGGATGGACGCCTTCACCCACTCGCTGGAGTCCTTCATCTCCAACAAGGCCAACCCGGTCAGCGATACCTTCGCCTTGGAATCCATGCGGCTGATCGCCGGCAGCATCGTCGAGGCCTATCAGCAGCCGGATTCGGTACGCGCCCGCAGCGACATGCTGCTCGGCTCCACCTACGGCGGCGTGGCCCTGACGGCGGCCGGCACCGCGGCTGTCCATGCCCTCGCCTATCCCCTGGGCGGCAAGTTCCATGTCACCCACGGCGTGGCCAATGCCATGCTGCTGCCCCATGTCATGGCCTTCAACCTGGACAGCTGCGCGCCGCGCCTGAAGCGCGCCGCCGTGGTCTGCGGCCTGGCCCGCGAGGAAGACAGCAATGAGGCCGCAGCACACAAGCTGATCGAGCAGATCGCCGCCTGGACCGCTACTCTGGAAATTCCCCAGGACCTGGCCGCCTTTGGCGTGCGGGAGGAGTACCTGCCAGAGATGGCCGTGGCGGCGTCCAAGGTCACCCGGCTGATGGTCAACAATCCCAAGCCGCTGAGCCTGGACGACATCCAGGCGCTGTACCGGCGGTTGCTGCCATGACCCGCCTGCTGATCCTGGCCGACGACCTCAGCGGCGCCGCCGACTGCGCTCTGGGCTTTGCCAAGGCCCAGGCGACCCGGGTGCTGCTCGACGCCGAGGCCCTGGACGCCCAGGCACCGGTGACGGCGCTGGACCTGGACAGCCGTCGACTGGATGCGCGTGCGGCGGCCGCGCGGCATGCCGCACTGCTCGGGCACCCGGCGTTGGCGGGCGCCGCGCTCTACAAGAAGGTCGACTCCACCCTGCGTGGCAATGTCGCCGCCGAGGTGGCGGCCCTTACCCCGCGCGGCCTGGCCCTGGTCGCGCCCGCCTACCCGGCACTGGGCCGCACGACCCAGGGTGGCATCCAGTACCTGGACGGCGTACCGGTCGACCAGACCGATGTCTGGCGCAACGAGGACCTGACCGGCAATGCCGATCTGGTCGCTCAACTGGCCGATCACGGCATCAGCTGTGCCCGGCTCGACCTCGCCATCCTGCGTCAGCCGGTGGCCCTGGCCGCCGCCCTGCGCCGCGCGCTGGACAGTGGTCTGCCGGCGCTGGTCTGCGATGCCGAGCGCCAGTCCGACCTGGAAGCCCTGGCCCGTGCCTCGGCGCCGTTCGCGCAAAAAGTGTTCTGGGTCGGCTCGGCAGGTCTCGCCGAAGCGCTGCCGGTTGCCCTCGGCCTGGTGGGTACTGCCACACCTCATCCACGGGCCGAAGGTCCGGTGCTGACGGTGGTCGGCAGCATGTCGCGCCATTCCCAGACCCAGGCCGAGTACCTGGCGGCCGGTAGCCAGCAACAATGGCAACGCCTGGCACCCTCCTGGCTGCTGGAACCGCAGCGGGCGACCGAGCGCACGGCTTTGGCCGCGACCCTGGCGCAGCGTCTGGCCCGCGGCGAAGACGTCCTGGTCAGTCTCGATCAGCAGGCGCGTGATCCGCGTCAGGCCTTGGCCCTGAGCCAGGCCCTGGCCGAACTGCTGCAGCCCGCCCTGCAGGAGGCCGCTGCCCTCATGGCCACCGGCGGCGAAACCGCTCGCGCCCTGCTCGCCCAGGCCGGCATCACCGCGCTGGACCTGCACGGCGCCCTCGCCCCAGGCGTGGCCCTGGCCAGTACCCGCTGGCACGGTCGCGCCCTGCGGGTCGTGACCAAGGCCGGCGGCTTCGGCCAACCCGACACCCTCCTCGACGCCTGGCGCCACCTGCGCGCCAGCCTACCCGCACAGGCCGCCACGGCCTCCCTGCAGAAGGAAGCCCACCATGTCTAAACGTCCCGTCATCGGCATCACCATGGGTGACGCCACCGGCGTCGGTCCCGAGATCATCATGAAGTCCCTGGCCCACGCCTCGGTCTACGACAGCTGCCGGCCGCTGGTCATCGGCGACGCCGGTCGCCTGGAGGATGCCAATCGCATCGTCGGCGGTCGCCTGCAGATCAACGCCATCGAGCGGCCCGATCAGGCCCGCTTCCAACCCGGCGTGGTGGATTGCATCGACCTCGGGCTGATTCCCGCCGACCTGCCCTACGGCACGCTGTCCGCGCTGGCCGGCGACGCCGCCTATCGCTACATCGAACGCACCGTGCAGCTCACCTCGGCCGGTGAACTCGATGCCATCTGCACCGCCCCGCTGAACAAGGAAGCCCTGCACGCGGGCGGCCATATCTTCCCGGGCCATACCGAGCTGCTGGCGCACCTCACCGGTACCGAGGAGGTGTCGATGATGCTGATGACGCCGATCCTCAAGGTCATCCACGTCACCACCCATATCGGCATCATCGATGCCATCGCGCGCATCGAGCCGGGCCTGGTCAAGCGCACCATCGAACGCGCCCACGCCACCCTGCAGCGGGCCGGCATCCAGGATCCCCTGATCGCCGTCTGCGGCATCAACCCGCATGCCGGCGAGAACGGCCTGTTCGGCTACGGGGAAGAAGAAACCAAGATCCAGCCGGCCATCGACGAACTGCGTGCCCGTGGCTGGCGCGTGGAGGGCCCGCTGCCTGCGGACACCCTGTTCTTCCGCGCCGGTCGCGGCGATTTCGACTGCGTGGTGGCCATGTATCACGACCAGGGCCACGGGCCAGTCAAGGTCATGGGCCTGGAAGCGGGCGTCAATGTCACCGTCGGCCTGCCGGTGATCCGCACCTCGGTGGACCACGGCACCGCCTTCGACATCGCCGGCAAGGGCATCGCCGACGAGCGCAGCCTCATCGAGGCGCTGCGCCAGGCCACCGAACTTGCCAGCCGGCATCGCGCCAGCCAGGCCGCTATCGCCTGAGGAACGACTGCTTTTCCCGTAACGCCAGTGCTATCCAACAACAACAACAGGAACCACTCGCATGCAAACCTTCGACGTGCAAAGCACCGCCATCATCATCGGGATGGTGGTGGCCTACATCCTCTTCACCACCTGGCTCAGCATCCGCCTGCGCAGCCGCACCAGCGGCGAATTCATGGTGGCCGCGCGCAGCATGCCGGCCTTCGTGGTGGGCATCCTGATGATGTCGGAATTCATCGGCGCCAAGTCCACGGTGGGCACCGCCCAGGCCGCCTTCGAAAGCGGTTTCGCCGCCTCCTGGTCGGTGATCGCCGCGGCCATCGGCTTTCCGCTGTTCGGCCTGCTGATGGCGCGCAAGCTCTATGCCTCCGGCGAATTCACCATCTCCGGTTTCATCGCGCAGAAGTACGGCCTGTCCACCAAGCTGATGGTGTCGATCATCATGATCTACGCCCTGTTGCTGGTGAACGTGGGCAACTACGTCAGCGGCGCCGCGGCCATCGCCACGGTGCTCAAGATCAACCTGCCCACCGCCGCCTTCATCACCGCCATCGTCAGTACCCTGTACTACGTCTTCGGCGGGCTGAAGAGCGTAGCCTACGTCAGCATCTTGCACACCTCGGTCAAGTACGTGGGCGTGCTGATCGTCCTGGGCGTGGCCCTGCACATGACCGGCGGTTTCACCCCGGTCATGCAGAACATGCCGGAGCACTACTTCACCTGGGACGGCGCCATTGGCGGCAGCAAGATCTTCGCCTGGATCATCGGTACCGTCGGAGCGATCTTCTCCACCCAGTTCATCATCCAGGCGATCTCCTCGACCAAGGATGCGCGCGCCGCGCAACGCTCCACCTTCCACGCCTCGCTGCTGTGCATCCCTATCTCACTGGCGCTGGGCTTCATCGGGGTCGCGTCCAGGTACCTGCATCCGGAGATGAGCAGCCTCTATGCCCTGCCCGTCTTCCTGCAGTCGATGCACCCGGTGCTGGCCGGGGTGGTGACCATTTCCCTGGTCGCCTCCATCTTCGTCAGCGTCAGCACCGTGGCCCTGGCCATCGCCTCGCTGGTGGTGCGCGACTTCTACGTGCCGCTGCGCAAGCCCACGCCCGAGCGTGAGTTCAAGGCCACCCGGGTGATCTCGCTGATCATCGGCTTCGTGCCGCTGTTCTTCGTGTTCTTCGTGCCCGAGATCCTCAACCTGTCGTTCTTCACCCGGGCGCTGCGCCTGTCCATCGCGGTGATCGCCATGATCGCCATCTACCTGCCGCTGTTCGCCACTAACCGCGGTGCGACCTTGGGCCTGTTGGCCTCGACCATCACCACCAGCGTCTGGTATCTGCTGGGCAATCCCTATGGCATCGACAACATGTACGTTGCCCTGGCGACGCCTGCCATCGTCGTGGTCATCGAACGTCTCTTCCCCCAGCCCGTCGCCAAAGCCGCCCCTGCCGAGGTTCCCCATGTCCATCACTGAAATCGCCATCGCCGGCCGCCAGGACAGCTTCCTGCCGACGCCCTATCCGCAGAACCACGCCGCCAACCTGCTGGCCCAGCCGGACGGCACCCTGCTGTGCACCTGGTTCGCCGGCACCCAGGAAGGCAAGGCCGACATCTCGGTCCTGCTGAGCCGTCGCGATCCGAAGACCGGCACCTGGAGCGAGCCCGTGCAACTGTCGGACGACCCGACCCGCTCCGAGCAGAACCCCATCCTGTTCCAGGCGCCGAACGGCCCGCTATGGCTGCTGTGGACGGCCCAGGTGGCCGGCAACCAGGACACCGCCATCGTCCGGCGTCGGCTGTCCACGGATGGCGGCCACAGCTGGGGCCCGATCGAGACCCTGATCGACACCCCCGGAACCTTCGTTCGCCAGCCACCGGTGGTGCTCGCCAATGGCGACTGGCTGCTGCCGATCTTCCACTGCATCGCCCGCCCCGGCGAGAAATGGGTGGGCAGCCATGACACCAGCGCCGTGCTGATTTCAGGCGATCAGGGCCGCAGCTGGACCGAGCATGCGGTACCGAACAGCACCGGCTGCGTGCACATGAATATCCAGCGGCTGGGTGACGGCAGCCTGCTGGCGCTGTTCCGCAGTCGCTGGGCCGACTTCATTCACGCCAGCCGCTCCCAGGACGGCGGTCGCAGCTGGAGCGCGCCCACCCCGACGGCCCTGCCCAACAACAACTCCTCTATCCAGTTCGTTCGCCTCACCAGCGGCGAATTGGTGGTGGCCTACAACCCCA
Source organism: Pseudomonas sp. PGPPP4 (assembly GCF_002256045.1). Taxonomy (NCBI): domain Bacteria; kingdom Pseudomonadati; phylum Pseudomonadota; class Gammaproteobacteria; order Pseudomonadales; family Pseudomonadaceae; genus Pseudomonas; species Pseudomonas sp. PGPPP4. The sequence continues at coordinate 88,402 of NZ_NKID01000005.1, read as the reverse complement.
CCAGCGCCGCCGACTACAGCGAACGCCGCGCCTCGCTCTATGACGAGATCGACGACGGCGACAGTCGGGTTGATCCGGTGGCGCGGGACGGCGAGCGCGCCGCTGTCTGGGGCGTTCCGCGCGGCCCGATGAGTCTGGCCGTGTCCACGGACGAGGGTCAGAGCTGGCGGCGCCTGGATGTCGAGGCCGGCGATGGCTATTGCCTGACCAACAACTCCACCGAGAAGCTCAATCGCGAGTACTCCTATCCCAGCCTGGTGCAGGCGGCCGATGGGGATGTGCACCTGGCCTTCACTTACTTCCGCCAGCGCATCAAGCACGTCCGGCTGCCACTGGCCGCGCTGCGTTAAAGGAGACTGTGATGACGACTCAGCCTCATGCCCTGGTGACCGGCGTCAGCTCCGGCATCGGCGCGGCGATCACCCAGCGGCTGCTCGCCGAAGGCTGGCAGGTGACCGGCCTCAGCCGCCGCCCGCCCGAGCATACCCATCCGGCGCTGACCTGGATCGGCGTCGACCTGGCCGATGCCCAGGCGCTGGATGCCGTACTGGCCGACATCGAACCACTGGACGCCCTTGTCCACGCCGCCGGCTTCATGCGTACGGCACCGCTGGGCGCTCTGGACCCGGCCGATGGCGCCGCCATGTGGCACCTGCACGTCGCCGTGGCCAGCCGCCTGGTGGACCGCTTGATCGAGCGCCTCGCCACAGGCGGGCGCATCGTACTGATCGGCAGCCGCACCATGCAGGGCGCGGCCGGACGCAGCCAGTACGCCGCCACCAAGGCGGCCCTGGTGGGCTTGGTGCGCTCCTGGGCACTGGAGTTGGCCGCGCGTGACATCACCGTGAACTTGGTGGCGCCCGGGGCGACCGAGACGCCCATGCTGCGCGATCCGGGTCGCGCCGGCACGCCGCCGCGGCTGCCCCCGCTGGGTCGCTACGTGCAGCCCGAAGAGGTGGCAGGCGTGACCGCCTTCCTGCTCGGTCCGGATGCCGGGGCACTGACCGGCCAGACGCTTACCGTCTGCGGTGGTGCATCGCTGTGAGGTGGGCGTGATTGCGTTAGAGTAGCGCCGTCTCTCCCGATGGATTCCCCATGAAGGTCGCCAAACGTCGCCAGGCCATCCTCGAACTGGTTCTCGCCGGTCACACCAACGTCGAAACCCTCTGCCGGCATCTGGGAGTGTCGGAAGCCACGGTCCGCCGCGACCTGACCGCCCTCGCGGAAGAAGGCCAGATCCTGCGGACCTACGGCGGCGCGACCCACATCGGCACCCGTGAGCCCGAACCGTCGCTGGAGCAACGCAGCAACCAGTCCGGCCCGGAAAAGGCCCTGCTCGCCCGCGCCGCCCTCGCCCATATCAACGACCACGACACCCTGGTGCTAGACGGCGGCACCACCACCGCCGCCCTGGCCAAGCTGCTCAACGAAAGACGTGGTCTGCACGTCATCACCAACAACCTGCTGGCGGTGCCACTGCTGCGCGATCTGCCGGAAGGCCACGTCACCCTGCTCGGCGGCGACCTCCGCCCCGGCAGCATGTCCACCTTCGGCCCGGCGGCCTTCACCATGCTGGAGCGGCTGTCGGCCGACAAGGTCTTCCTCAGCGCGGATGGCGTGGTGGCTGGGCGTGGCCTCTGCGAGGCCAGTACCGAGCAGGCCTATTTGAAGGAATTGATGATCCAGCAGGCCGCCGAGGTCTTCGTGCTTGCCGACTCGACCAAGCTGGGGCGTGATCGCCAGCAACACTGGACGCCGCTCAAGACGGACTGGACGTTGATTACCGATGCGACGGCGAGCGAGGTTCTGACGCCGTTCAGGCAGCAGGGATTGGTAAGGGTCGAGGTCGTATCCTGACGGCTCAAGCTTACAAAGTACGTAAGCTAAACCCCTATTTGAGCAGATCGCAAAAGAGTTTGCGATTCAGCTTGTTCGCACCCACCGACATCAAGGCAAAAGCTGCCAGATGGTGACCACGAGCTAAAGCCAGATACATCAGTGCGGACAGGATCAGGAACTAGCAGCGTGACTACGTTGAGATAGTCTGGTTGGACCTCAACATCAACGAGATCGCCAGCTGCTTTTTGCTTGGATTTTGATTCTGTTTTGATTGGAGCCCAGAAACGAAAAAGGCCCAAGCCACTAAGTGCTTGAGCCTTCTCGGTAATTTGGTCGGGACGGAGTGATTCGAACACTCGACCCCTTGCACCCCATGCAAGTGCGCTACCAGGCTGCGCTACGCCCCGACTGTGTTCCTCTAGGGAACGGCGTGCATCTTACTGCAACGCTTTGATTAATGGAAGCTTTTTTTCACTTCTTCAGTACGACGAGGACTTCTTCGAGTTCGCTGATCATCTGGCGGATGAGCTGGTGGTACTGCGAACCCTCGTCGCGGGTCTCGTCGCCCTGGGTGAGGCGCTGGCGCGCCCCGCCGATAGTGAAGCCTTCGTTGTACAGCAGGGAGCGGATCTGGCGGATCATCAGCACGTCGTGGCGCTGGTAGTAGCGCCGGTTGCCGCGGCGCTTCACCGGGTTCAGCTGGGGAAATTCCTGCTCCCAGTAGCGCAGCACGTGCGGCTTGACCAGGCACAGATCGCTCACCTCACCGATGGTGAAATAGCGTTTGCCCGGTATGACCGGCAGCTCGTCGTTATGACTTGGTTCCAGCATAGGCCTCGACCCTGGCTTTGAGTTTCTGCCCGGGGCGGAAGGTCACCACACGGCGCGCCGTGATGGGTATCTCCTCCCCTGTCTTGGGATTGCGTCCGGGGCGCTGGCGCTTGTCGCGCAGGTCGAAGTTGCCGAAACCGGACAACTTGACCTGCTCGTTGCTTTCGAGCGCATGACGAATTTCTTCGAAGAACAGTTCGACCAATTCCTTGGCTTCACGTTTGTTCAGACCGAGCTCTTCAAACAGACGTTCGGCCATCTCAGCTTTCGTCAGGGCCCCCATGCGCTATTTCCTTAAGGTGGCGTTGAACCTTCTTTCCAGAGAAACGAGGATTTTCTGCGTCGTTTCGTTGACTTCTTCATCGGTTAATGTGCGCGATGGATGTTGCAAGGTCAAGCCGATGGCGACGCTTTTTCTATGTGGATCAATGCCTTTGCCTTGGTAGACGTCGAACAGACGCAACTCCTTGAGGCCTTCTCCGGCGTTTTCGCGGATGTCGGCCAGGAGGTCGCCCGCGGCTACGGTTTCGTCCACCACCAGCGCCAGGTCACGCCGCACTTCGGGGAAGCGCGACAGCTCGCCAAAGCGCGGCAGGCTGCCGGTAGTCAGGGCATCGAGCGCCAGCTCGAAGAGGAACACCGGACGATCCACGTCCAGTTCGCGCGCCACTTCCGGATGCAGGGCGCCCAGGTAGCCCACCGGCTGCCCTGCCCTTTCGATCAGCGCGGTCTGCCCCGGGTGCAAGGCCGGATGCTCGCCTGCGACGAAGCGGAAGTCAGAACCCGCACCAGACTGCGCCAGCAGCGCCTCGACATCGGCCTTGACGTCGAAGAAGTCCACCGCCTCACGCCCGGACGACCAGCTCTCCGGCAGGCGCGAACCGCAGACGGCACCGGCGAGGACGTTTTCCTGCACCAGGCCTTCCAGCTGACCGACGAATCTCAACCCCGACTCGAACAGCCGGACGCGGTCCTGCTGACGGTTGAGGTTGTATTGCACGGCCTTGACCAGACCCGGCCACAGCGACGAGCGCATGGCGGCCATGTCCGTGGAGATCGGGTTGGCCAGCATCACCGGCTGAGCCTCAGGGGCGAACAGACGGAAGGTCTTTTCATCGATGAAGCTGTAGGTGATGGCTTCCTGGTAGCCGCGGGCCACCAGCAGGCGACGCAGCTGACTCAGCTCGCCCTTGCTCTCGGGTAGAGGCTGCGGGGCCAGGCGGGCCTGGGGGAAACGGATCGGCAGCTGGTTGTAGCCATAGAGGCGCGCCAGTTCTTCGATCAGGTCCACTTCGATGCTGATGTCGAAACGGTGGCTGGGTACGCCCACCTGCCAACGACCGGCTTCCAGGCGGGCCACGGCCAGACCCAGGCCGCTGAGCAGACGCTCGACCTGGGCATCGTCCAGGGTCAGACCCAGGACGCGCTCGATGCGCTCGGCGCGCAGCAGGATCGGCTCGACCTGCGGCAGGTGCTCGGCGCTGACCGCCTCGATCACCGGACCCGGCTCACCGCCGACGATGTCCAGCAGCAGGCGGGTCGCCCGCTCCATGGCCTTGCGTGCCAGCTCGAAGTCCACGCCCCGCTCGAAGCGGTGGGAGGAATCGGTGTGCAGGCCGTAGGAACGAGCCTTGCCGGCCACGGCGATGGTGTCGAAGAAGGCGCTTTCCAGGAACAGGTCACGGGTACCGGCGGCCACACCGCTGTGCTCGCCACCCATGACGCCGGCGATGGCCAGGGCGCGTTCGTGGTCGGCGATCACCAGGGTGTCGTTGCGCAGTTCGATGTCCTGGCCATCCAGCAGCACCAGGCGTTCGCCGGCATCGGCCAGGCGCACGCGGATGCCGCCCTTGATCTGGTCCAGATCGAAGGCATGCATGGGCTGACCCAGTTCGAGCATCACGTAGTTGGTGACGTCGACGGCGGCGTCGATGCTGCGCACGCCGCTGCGGCGCAGACGCTCGACCATCCAGTCCGGGGTTGGACGGGACAGGTCGACGTTCTTGACCACGCGACCCAGGTAGCGCGGGCAGGCCTGGGGAGCCAGCACCTCGACCTCACGGGTCTCCTGGTGCCCGGGCGCTACCGGCTCGACCTGCAGCGGCTCGACGGTGGCGTTGTACAGGGCACCCACTTCCCGCGCCAGACCGGCGATGGACAGGCAGTCGCCGCGGTTCGGGGTCAGGTCGACGTCGATGATGGCGTCGTCCAGTTGCAGGTAGCTGCGGATGCTCTCGCCCACCGGCGCGCCGGCCGGCAGCTCCAGCAGGCCGCTGTTGTCGTCGCTGATCTGCAGTTCGCTGGCCGAGCAGAGCATGCCGTGGGATTCCACGCCGCGCAGCTTGGCCTTCTTGATGGTGAAGTCGCCGGGCAGCGTGGCGCCGACGGTGGCGAAAGGCACCTTCAGGCCCGTACGTACATTGGGCGCGCCGCAGACCACCTGGAAGGATTCCGGACCGTTGCTCACCTGGCAGACATTGAGCTTGTCGGCGTCGGGATGGCGCTCGACGGAGACGACCTCGCCGACGATGACGCCCTGGAAGCTCCCGGCCGCCGCTTCGACGCCGTCCACTTCCAGGCCGGCCATGGACAGCCGGGCAACCAGATCCTCGTGCGTAGCCGCAGGGTTCACCCAGCTACGCAGCCATTGTTCACTGAATTTCATAGGACTCCCGTCTGGCAGCTAGCGGAATTGCGCCAGGAAGCGCAGATCGTTGTCGAAGAAGAGGCGCAGGTCGTTGACCCCATAGCGCAGCATGGCCAGGCGCTCGGCGCCCATGCCAAAGGCGAAGCCCTGGTACTTCTCCGGATCGATGCCGGCCATGCGCAGGACATTGGGATGGACCATGCCGCAGCCCAGCACCTCGAGCCAGCGCGAAGCCGGTTCGCCGTCACGGCTCGGGCGGCGGATGTCCACCTCGGCCGACGGCTCGGTGAAGGGGAAATAGGAGGGACGGAAGCGGACTTCCAGCTCTTCCTCGAAGAATTCGCGCAGGAAGGTCACCAGGGTGCTCTTGAGATCGGCGAAGCTGACTTCCTCGTCGATCACCAGGCCTTCGACCTGATGGAACATCGGCGAGTGGGTCTGATCGCTGTCGCAGCGATAGACGCGCCCCGGGCAGATGATGCGGATCGGCGGCTGCTGGCTCTCCATGGTACGTATCTGCACCGGCGAGGTGTGGGTGCGCAGCAGCATGTTGGCGTTGAAGTAGAAGGTGTCGTGCATCGCCCGCGCCGGGTGGTGGCCGGGGATGTTGAGCGCTTCGAAGTTATGGTAGTCGTCTTCGATCTCGGGACCGGTGGCGACGCCATAGCCGATGTTGGCGAACAGGCGCTCGATGCGCTCCAGGGTGCGGGTGACCGGGTGCAGGCCACCGGAGGCCTGACCGCGCCCGGGCAGGGTCACGTCGATGCGTTCCGCGGCGAGGCGAGCGGCCAGGGCGGCCTGCTCCAGCGTCGCCTTGCGGCTGTTGATTGCGTCCTGGACACGTTCCTTGGCGGCGTTGATCAGCGCGCCAGCCTGGGGACGCTCCTCCGCCGTGAGGTGGCCCAGGGTCTTCATGATCTGGGTCAGTTCACCCTTCTTGCCCAGGTAATTGACCCGGAGCTGTTCCAGGGCATTGGTGTCTTCGGTGAGCCGCACGGCCTCCAGGGCTTGGGAGACCAGCGCATCCAGGTTTTCCATCTAGGGACTCCAGATACAAAATAGGGGAAGAGCTATGAGGCTCTTCCCCTATTGATAACGTTGCTTCGCGCCAGGGGCGCGAGATTGCCGGGGGGCTTAAGCCAGCGAAGCTTTAGCTTTCTCGACAATCGCAGCAAACGCCGCTTTTTCGTTCACGGCCAGATCGGCCAGTACCTTGCGGTCGATCTCGATGGCCGCTTTCTTCAGGCCGGCGATCAGACGGCTGTAGGACAGACCGTTGATACGAGCACCAGCGTTGATACGAGCGATCCACAGAGCGCGGAACTGACGCTTCTTCTGACGGCGGTCACGGTAGGCGTATTGGCCTGCCTTGATTACCGCTTGCTTAGCGACGCGGAAGACGCGCGAACGGGCACCGTAGTAGCCTTTGGCGAGCTTCAGGATTTTCTTGTGACGGCGACGAGCGATGACGCCACGCTTAACACGAGCCATGAGTAACTTCCTCTAAATTCTTGACCAGGATTAACGAAGGCGCAGCATGCGCTCGACCTTTTGGACGTCGGATGCATGCATCAGCGACGTACCGCGCAGCTGACGCTTACGCTTGGTGGTCATCTTGGTCAGAATGTGGCTCTTGAAAGCGTGCTTGTGCTTGATGCCACCAGCAGTTTTCACGAAGCGCTTCGCAGCGCCGCTTTTGGTTTTCATCTTTGGCATGTTCGGATACTCCGCATTGAGTGATTACGCATAACAGCAAGGCCTGCCAGTGCCCTGGTAGTTACTTTTTCTTCTTGGGGGCGATGACCATGATGAGTTGGCGTCCTTCCATCTTAGGATGCTGCTCAACGGCGCCGTGTTCGACGAGGTCAGCTTCGACCCGCTTCAACAGCTCCATGCCCAGCTCCTGGTGGGCCATCTCCCGGCCGCGGAATCTCAACGAGACCTTGGCTTTGTCCCCCTCGGTTAGGAAACGTACCAGGTTGCGTAGTTTTACCTGGTAATCCCCTTCTTCCGTCCCTGGACGAAACTTGATTTCTTTGACCTGAGCCTGCTTCTGGTTCTTCTTCGCCGCCGCGACTTGCTTCTTCTTCTCGAAGACGTGCTTGCCGTAGTCCATGATCCGGCAGACCGGGGGTACGGCGTCGGCGGTGATTTCCACCAGATCCAGCTTGGCGTCTTCAGCAGCCTGCAGGGCCTCCTGGATGGAGACTATGCCTACTTGCTGACCATCGGCGCCAATAAGGCGAACTTCCCGGGCGGTGATATTTTCGTTGATCGGTGCCCGGGGGGCGGCTCGCTTGTCTTGTCTCATGTCACGCTGCTTGATAGTGATTACTCCGAATCTTGCCGGCCACGCCGGGAAACCGCTTGCGTGAGCAGCTCGCGGAAACGCTCGACGGGCATGGAGCCCAGGTCTACGCCTTCACGGGTACGCACGGCAACGGATCGTGTCTCAACCTCCCGGTCTCCAATAACCAGGAGATAGGGAACCTTGAGCAAAGTATGCTCGCGGATTTTAAAGCCGATCTTCTCGTTTCTCAAGTCGGCTTTGGCCCGGAAGCCCTCAGCGTTCAATTCGCCGACGACCTGCTGGGCAAAATCGGCCTGCTTGTCGGTGATATTGAGCACCACCGCCTGGGTCGGGGCGAGCCACGCCGGGAACAGACCGGCATAGTGCTCGATGAGCATGCCGATGAAGCGCTCGAAGGAACCGAGGATGGCACGGTGCAGCATCACCGGACGCTGACGACTGTTGTCCTCGGAGATGTAGCTGGCGTCGAGGCGCTCCGGCAGGTTCGGATCGTACTGCAGGGTACCGCACTGCCAGTTACGGCCCAGGCAGTCCTTGAGGGTGAATTCGATCTTGGGCCCGTAGAAGGCGCCCTCGCCCGGCTGGTATTCCCAGTCCAGACCCGAGGCATCCAGCGCATCCGCCAGGGCCTTCTCGGCGCGATCCCACAGCTCTTCGGAACCGACGCGCTTGGCCGGGCGCGTGGAGAGCTTCATGATCACGTCGGTGAAACCGAAGTCGGCATAGACCTGCAGGGTCAGCTTGATGAAATCGGCCGCTTCCTTCTCCACCTGCTCTTCGGTGCAGAAGATGTGGGCATCGTCCTGGGTGAAGCCACGCACGCGCATGATGCCGTGCAGGGCACCGGACGGCTCGTTACGGTGGCAGGCACCGAACTCGGCCAGGCGCAGCGGCAGGTCGCGGTAGGACTTCAGCCCCTGGTTGAACACCTGCACGTGGCAGGGGCAGTTCATGGGCTTGACCGCGAAGTCGCGGTTTTCCGAGGCCGTGGTGAACATGTTCTCGGCATAGTTGGACCAGTGACCCGAGCGCTCCCAGAGGATGCGATCGACCACCTGGGGCGTCTTGATCTCCTGGTAGCCGTGCTCGCGCTGGACCTTGCGCATGTACTGCTCGAGCACCTGGTAGACGGTCCAGCCGTTGGCGTGCCAGAACACCATGCCGGGCGCTTCTTCCTGCAGGTGGAAGAGATCGAGCTGCTTGCCGATGCGGCGGTGGTCGCGTTTCTCGGCTTCCTCGATGCGTTGGATATAGGCCGCCAGCTGCTTCTTGTCCGCCCAGGCGGTGCCATAGATGCGTTGCAGCTGCTCGTTCTTGGCGTCGCCACGCCAGTAGGCGCCGGACAGCTTGGTCAGCTTGAACGCCTTGAGGAAGCGGGTGTTGGGCACGTGCGGGCCCCGGCACATGTCGACGTATTCCTCGTGGTAGTACAGGCCCATGGCCTGCTCCTCGGGCATGTCGTCGATCAGGCGCAGCTTGTACTCCTCACCCCGGGCCTTGAACACCTCGATGACTTCGGCGCGCGGCGTCATCTTCTTGATGACGTCGTAGTCCTTGTCGATCAGCTCGCGCATCCGCGTCTCGATGGCCGAGAGGTCATCCAGGGTAAAGGGACGCTCGAAGGAGATGTCGTAGTAGAAGCCTTCGTCGATCACCGGGCCAATGACCATTTTGGCGGTCGGGAACAGCTGCTTGACCGCATGACCCACCAGGTGGGCGCAGGAGTGGCGGATGATCTCCAGGCCGTCCTCGTCCTTGGCGGTGATGATCTGCAGGTTGGCATCCTGCTCGATGAGATCGCTGGCATCGCGCAGCTGACCATCGACGCGACCGGCGATGGTGGCCTTGGCGAGACCGGCACCAATGGACTGGGCGACTTCGGCTACGGTGACGGGCTTGTCGAATGGACGTTGGCTACCGTCGGGGAGAGTAATGACAGGCATGGCGCCTCCTCAACTCAGTGGTGACCCATACCAAGGGCCACATGGTGGGATTGGCCAGTAAGCAGCCGCACCGCTGGAAATCCCGCCGCACAGTGGCAGGGCCGCAAGGCATTCCGGGCGACGCGAAAGGATCACTGGAAAGTTTGGGACGGAAATCCTTTCAGAAACTGAGACCTGGCGCAACCTCGAGAGGGCCGGTCGCCGACTCAATGGGCCGCGTCGGGGTACTTCTTGAGGAACTGCTTCTGCATTTCCTGGCAGTTTTCCATGAGCGCCTGGCGATCGGCCGGCGAGGCCTCCGGGGCATTGGCCCGCGCCAGGCACTGATCGATGGCCTGCTGCTCGTTGGCCCGGTTGGCCGGTGTCGCATTGTGGCGATAGACATAGATGATGGAGCCGAAGACCACGACCGCGAACAGGATCGATAGCAGGATCAATCCCAGGCAGCCGCCCTTGCCGATCTGCCGCCCTTCACCACCCTGCGTCATCACTCTCTCCTCGCGGTAACGGGCCGTGGTCGCGCGCTGGCGAAGCAACGAAGCCCCAAGAAAAATCGTCCGCCAGTCTACGTGAAAAGCCTGGGCATCACGACCGAGGCACGCGGTCACACCTGCCCGAGCAACCGGCAGAACCTTTTATTCGGACTTCCGAAAAGTTCTACCGCTCAAACCAGCCTCACGCCGCCCAGATCAATTCCGCACTTCAATCAAGGCGCGGCAAGATCACGCGTATTAGGTACGCCAACTCGTTCAGCGGCTATTCAAGAAAAGCCCCGCTCCTATTAATCCAGTGTTAAGCGATACGGCAGAGTATCGATTCCAGGCACTGCAGAACTTGGTTCTGGTACCTGAGCGATAGCCTTACTTCAATTGCATATCCGCTGGAGGCAGCAAATGAACGTCAAGAATAAACTGGCAAAGAGCATGCTGGTCGTTGCCATCGTAGCCGCCTGCTCGTCTGCGGCCATCGCCGCGAACCAAGCCCCCTCGGCAAACGAACTGGGTAGTTTCCAGGCCCTGTCCACCCAGGGACAACGGGCCTTTACCGACATCTCCGCCGCACGCCTGGAACTCTTCCAGGGGCAAACGAAGCAGGCGGTGTCACATGTCAAGGACGCCCAGCAGGCACTCAAACTTGCGCAATCGGACAATACCGCGCTGAAAAAAGCCGCGAGCGAATTGCAGGTCAAAGATAATCAGGGCAAGGCCGATACCAGCACTACCGTAACGTCCTGGTTACCGATCTGGGGCGACACCGTAGTACAGGACAGTTACATGGCCAGCCCGCAGAAAGTTAAGGCGGTGGCCGATGCCAATAACAAACTCAAGCATGGCGACGCCAAGGGTGCTGCAGAAACCTTGCGCCTGGCCGATGTGGATATCGACACGGCCATCGCGCTGGCACCGCTCAAGCAGACCATGACGGACGTCGACCAGGCGGCCAAGCAATTGGCCAGCGACAAGTTCTATGAGGCCAACCTGACGCTCAAGCAGGTTCAGGATGGCGTGCGCTACGCCTCGACGGCCCTGGACTTCACGGCGAACAAGCATGGGCTGCAGCCAGCAGGCTCCTTTACCGAAACCGTCACCCCGAGCAGCTGATGGCTTGGCAGGGGCAAAAGGGCGATCGCAGGATCGCCCTGTTAAACGACCCGATACCCGGCAAGTCCGCCTCGATCCCAGCGCGCGGAACCGCCAGACACGAAAGGGGCGATCTCTCGGATCGCCCCTTTCCATTACCTGCCACCGATGCGGATGTCATTACCAGGTCCAACTGACCCAAACCCTACCCCTCCCGCATAAGCCTCAGCGAGACCCGTCCACAACCGCCGGCGCCTGAACTTCAAGGTGCCGGACATGGACTGCCTCTGAAGGAGGCTGCCGGCGTGCGACTGCACCTGAGCCTGTCGCCAGGCTGAAACTCCGCCCGCCCACGGATTCGCACAGGCCTCCACCCCTCCCCGCAGGCAGAGCTACCTGGTCCTGCCGATACCTCGATGCCAGCCAGTTTCTAACCCACCCGGATCAGGCACGGCCTTCGCACGCCGCAGTTACAGCCATGCCATGCACGATTGTGCGCATTATTGCTTAATCATGCATGATCAGCTAACACTGGTATGAGGTGTGATCACCCCTACCGTCACCTTTTTCCGGAGCCTCTCCAATGCAACACGTGCAACTCGCCGCCCAGCAGCCCTCGGGAGCGATCGAGCAATGGGCGACCCGCGCTGGCTTCCTCATTGCGGGTTCTGCCATGGCCGCCTGGGCACCCCTGGTGCCCGTCGCCAAGGCGAGGATCGGCGCCGATGATTCGACGCTTGGCCTTCTCCTGCTTTGCCTGGGCCTGGGATCCATTGTCGCGATGCCCATCGTCGGCATCCTCGCCAGCCGCTTCGGCTGCCGCGCGGTGATCGCGACCAGCTCGGTGGCACTCGCCCTGGTGCTGCCGCTGCTTGCCGTCGCCGATTCGATCTTCGGCACGGCCATAGCCCTGGCCCTGTTCGGGGCAAGCGTTGGCGCGCTGGATGTCGCGATCAACATTCAGGCCGTGATGGTCGAAAAGGACAGCGGTCGCAACATGATGTCCGGCTTCCACGGCCTGTTCAGTGTCGGCGGGATCCTCGGCGCCGGCGGCATGAGCGTTCTGCTGGGGGCTGGAATCCAACCGCTAGTGGCGGCCCTGGTGTTCAGCGCCCTGCTGATCGTCCTACTCGCGGCCTCAATCAAGGGTCTGCTGCCCTACGGCAATCATGACGCCAGGCATACCCCGCTGTTCACGCTGCCGCGCGGGATCGTCGCCTTCATCGGCTTGCTCTGCTTTCTGATCTTTCTTGGCGAAGGCGCGATCCTGGACTGGAGCGCCCTGTTCCTGATCGATGCGCATGGCGTCGACCCGGCGCAGGCCGGCTTCGGTTACACGGTATTTGCCTTGGCGATGACCATTGGCCGCCTGACCGGCGACTGGATCGTGAAGACGCTGGGCGGCCTGAAAGTGGTCGTAGGCGGCGGCCTGCTCGCCGCGGCAGGCTTCCTGATGGCGGTCCTGGCACCCACCCAGCCCTTTGCCTTTGCAGGCTTTCTGCTGGTTGGCCTCGGAGCTTCCAACATCGTCCCCGTGCTCTTCAGTGCCGCCGGACGGCAGACCCGGATGCCTGCAAGTCATGCCATTGCAGCGATCACCACCATCGGCTACGCCGGCATTCTCATCGGTCCGGCCGCGATCGGCTTCGTCGCGCAGCATTGGAGCCTGAGTGCAGCGCTGCTGCTGGTGGGTGGCGGGATGGCGTTCGTTGCGCTCACGTGGCCGATGACCGCCCGACAGCGAGACGCCTAGCGCCTCGCCTGCGCCGAGGCAAAGGCCAGGGTCGGGCAGTAGGTCGCCGGGACCCATCTGAAGTCCTCACCACTGCCACCCCCAAGCAAACCCCAAACGAAAAAAGGCGACCCTTTCGGATCGCCTTTTTTCTTACCCGCCAGCAGTGCGGGTTTTGTTTGGTAGGCACGATTGGATTCGAACCAACGACCCCCACCATGTCAAGGTGGTGCTCTAACCAACTGAGCTACGTGCCTGCTGTGGGTGCGCATTCTACAGCGCGGGACTTTAGCGTCAAGCCCTTTTTTCAGCTAAACGCCTGAAAACGTGAAATTTTTTTTGAAGGCTAGGAAACCCGCCGGGCCGGACGCCGCGGATAGAGCAGGATCGAAAGCCAGAGCGCGAGGGTTTCCACCGTTATCGCCAGGGCCAATCCCAGCCCTATCCCCCAGCCGATGGCTTCGGGAGTCAGCACCACCTGGTAGCGATACTGCTGCAGGGTCTCGTCGCGCAGTTCGCTGTTGGGCCGTACCAGGATGTGCCAGGCCCGCTGGTACCAGGGACCCTGCAGCGCCTGCCACTCTTCGTTGAACAGCGCATTACGGCGCAGCAGTACGCCGAGGCTGTCGGCGTCGCTGCGAAAGACCGGATCCTCGCTGGCCCGGTAATGCGCCAGCAAGCCGTCGAGATTGCCTTCGAAGTACTGCTGCGCGGTCCGTCTGAAGCCGCTCAGGGCCTGATCGGATTCCAGGCGATGGGCATCCACGCGCTGCTCGTAGTCGAGCATGAAGCCGGGGATCTGCACCCCTACCAGCAAGGCCAGGGTGAACAACAGCAGACGAATATAACTGCGCAGCATCGTGAAATGGCTTCCTGTCTAGACGCGGCCCTGGGAGACGATCTCGCCGTCCCACCAGAGATGCCATTCCCCGGGCTGGTGCAGGGTCCAGACCTCGTCGGAGGTCAGCGGCTCGGTGGCGATGATGGTGACGACGTCGTTGGGCGTGGTCTCGGCCTTGAAATCGATGTGGACTTCCGCATCGCGCAACTGGGCCGGACCGAAAGGGGCGCGACGGGTGATATGGGCCAGCTTGGTGGTGCAGAAGCTGAACAGCCAGTCGCCGTCGCTGAGCAGGCAGTTGAAGACGCCCTTCTTGCGAAAGCCGTCGCAGGCATTCACCAGCTGTGGCAACAGCATCTCCACCGGGACGGGTTCGGGAAAGCGCTCGCGGACCTGGTCCAGCAGGCTGCAAAAGGCCGTCTCGCTGTCGGTATCGCCCACCGGCCGGTAGAAACGCGGCTCGGGATGGAAATCCTGCAATTGGCCGTTATGGGCAAAGCTCCAATAGCGCCCGCCCAGTTCCCGCACGAAGGGGTGGGTATTGGCCAGATTGACCGACCCGACGTTGGCGTGACGGATATGGCCGATCACCGTATGGCTCTTGATCGGGTAGCCCTGGACCAGCTTGGCCACCTCGGAATCGGCGCCTGGCAGGGCATCCCTGAACAGGTGCAGGCCCCTGCCCTCGTAGAAGGCCACGCCCCAACCGTCCCGATGCGGACCGGTACGACCGCCCCGCTGCATGAGGCCCTGGAGACTGAAGACCAGATCCGTGGGCACGTTGGCACTCATGCCCAGCAATTCGCACATGTCCGTCCCTCCGGGGTGGCTGCCTGGTTCAACGGCGGCTGCAGCCGCTGCCCTTCGCAATCATGCTGAAGGGGTCAGGTCCTGGGCGCAAGCCTGGATTACAGACGGGGTTCGACGCGCTCGCCGCGACCCCGGGGTTCGCGGCGCTCGACCGGGGCTGCCGGGATCCGTGCGGCCACCGGCGATTCCGGTTGCGGATCATCCGTCGGCCCTTCGGCAACGACCGGCGCGGGACGCGGATGGGAGCGGCGGTACAGCCAGCGACAGAGGACGAAGATCAGGTAGAGCACCACGCCGATGGTGCCGGCGGCCGCCAGGTTGGCCACCGCCGACCAGGCACTGTTGCCCACCTTGAACACCAGGTCCAGCACCGTCACGGCGATGGCCGGGGCATAGAGGCCATGCTCGGCATCCACCAGGGCCGGCGTCACCAGCAGCACGGCCACCACCAGCCGGATGGGTTCGCGCAGCCAGCGCCAGAGCCAGCCGGTGGCCTTGAAAGACACCACCAACAGTAGCAGCGCGGCGATGGCGTAGACGGCCCAGGCGATCAGGTACTCTTGCTCGGTCATTGCGATCCATGGCGATAGCGGAAAGGAGAAGCCTATGATAGCGGTTTTGCCCCGCCCGCGTGTCTTTGCGCGGCGCCCAAGGAGCCCGCATGACCCAAGCCCCCATTGCCCGCCGCGCCCCTGGCGACGATCCCTACGTCTGGCTGGAAAACCGTGACGCCCCCGAGGTGCTGGCGCACCTAGAGGCCGAGAACGCCTACCTGGAAGCTCAACTGGCACCCGAGGCCGCTCTTCGCGAGCAGCTGTTCGAGGAGATCCGCGCGCGCATTCGCGAGACGGACCTGTCCCTGCCCGTCCCCCGCGGCGACTACCTCTACTATCAGCGCACCCAGGCCGGTGACGAATACGGCCGCAATTACCGCTGCCGCCGCCCGGCCAATGGCGACCTGACACCCGATCCGGCGACCGAGGAATTGCTGTTCGACGGCAATGCCATCGCCGACGGCGGCTTTCTCTCCGTGGGCCGCTTCACCATCAGCCCGGACCAAACCCGCCTCGCCTACAGCCTCGACCAGGTGGGCGATGAAACCTACCGGCTCTATGTGAAGGAGCTGGTCACCGGCCTGGTAACCGAACTGCCCTTCGAGGAATGCGACGGCAGCCTGACCTGGGCCAACGACAGCCGCACCCTGTTCTTTGGCGAGCGCGACGAATCCCATCGTCCGCACAAGCTCTATCGCTATCACCTGGGCGAGGCCGAGCCGCAACTGGTCTTTCACGAGACCGATGGACGCTTCTTCCTCGGCTGCTATCGTTCGAGCTCCGAGCGCAAGCTGCTGCTGCTGTCCCACAGCAAGACCACCAGCGAAGCCTGGGTGCTGGACGCGGATCGGCCGGACGAGGCCTTCGTCTGCCTGGCGCCCCGCGAAGAAGACCATGAGTATGTCCCCGATCATGGCGTCGATGGCTGGTACATCCGCAGCAACCAGGACGGCATCAATTTCGCCCTCTACCAGGCCGCCGAGAGCAGTCCCACCCGCGCGCACTGGCAACTGCTGGTGCCCCATGACCCGGAGGTGATGCTGGAGGATGCCAGCCTCGGCGCCCACGCCCTGGTGCTCAGCCTGCGTACCGCCGGACTGCCGATCCTGGAGGTCCGCCCCTACGGTCAGGCGCCCTATCGCGTCGACCTGCCGGACGAGGTCTACAGCCTGGATGCCATGGACGTGCTGGAATTCGCCAGTCCGGTCATGCGCCTGCGCTACGAAGCGCTCAATCGCCCCGCCGAGATCCGCGAACTGGAGCTGGCCAGCGGCACCCAGCGGGTGCTCAAGCAGGTCCCGGTGGAAGGTCCGTTCGATGCCGACGCCTACGAGAGCCGCCGCCTGTGGGCCACCGCCGCCGATGGCACGCGCATCCCCATCAGCCTGGTCGGTCGTCGCGACCTGCCGCAGAGCGCGCCGCTGTACCTCTATGGCTACGGCGCCTATGGCCATAGCCTCGACCCCTGGTTCTCCCACGCCCGGCTGAGTCTGCTGGATCGCGGCGTGCGCTTCGCCATCGCACATGTGCGCGGCGGCGGCGAACTGGGTGAAGCCTGGTATCGCAGCGGCAAGCTGGAACACAAGCAGAACACCTTCGACGACTTCATCGCCTGCACCGAGCATCTGCTGGAACAGGGCCTGACGACGCCGCAACAGGTGGTCATCAGCGGTGGCAGCGCCGGGGGCCTGCTGATCGGCGCGGTCGTCAACCAGCGGCCCGAACTCTATGCCGCCGCCATCGCCGAGGTGCCTTTCGTCGATGTGCTCAACACCATGCTCAAGCCGGATCTGCCGCTGACCGTGACCGAGTACGACGAATGGGGCGATCCGAACGAGCCGGAGGTGCGCGCGCGCATCGCCGGCTACGCGCCCTATGAAAACGTGAAGGCCCAGGCCTATCCGGCCATCCTGGCGGTGGCGGGCTATCACGACACCCGGGTGCAGTACTGGGAAGCCGCCAAGTGGGTGGCGCGGTTGCGCGAGCGGCGGACCGATCAGGCGCCGCTGCTCCTGCTCAAGACCGAATTCGGCGCCGGCCACGGCGGCATGAGCGGGCGTTACCAGGCCTTGCGCGACGTGGCCCTGGAATACGCCTTCGTCTTCCGGGTACTGGGCCTGACCGGCTAGGGAACGGCGGGGGCTCTGGGCAGGTCTTTTCCACAGCTAAAGGAGAATCTGCCATGCACCTAGATGCCCCCACTCCCCCTCTCGCTCCTCCGCCTCGCGACGCCGCCGCCATCAAGGGCGTCGAACGCCTGGCCTCCGTGGCCGGCGGTGGTCTGCTGATCAGCCGCGGCCTGGCGCGTGGCGGTCTGCTCGGCCTGCTGACCGGCGCCACCGGTGCTTGGCTGCTGAAACGTGGCCTGCGTGGACACTGCTCGATCAAGCGCACCCTGACCAAGGTACGTTTCGAACGCGACGTCCGTCGCTCGCTGGCCTGGCATTCGGCGGCCTCCCAGACCCGTCGGGTCGTCATCGCCCGCCCCCGCGATGAGCTCTATCGCTTCTGGCGCGACTTCTCCAACCTGCCGATCTTCATGCGCCATATCGAACGCGTGGACGTGCTCAACGACCGCTATTCCCACTGGGTGGTCAAGGCGCCCATGGGGCGTTTCGAGTGGGACGCCGAAGTCACCGACGACATCCCCGGCCAGTTGATCGGCTGGCGCTCGTGCGGGTACGCCGGCCTGAACAACCTGGGCTGGGTCAGCTTCGCCGACGTGCCCGGCGGCACCGAGGTGACGGCGGTCATGGCCTATGAGCCGCCAGCCGGTCGCCTCGGCCATCTGTTTGCCCGACTGCTGCGCCGCGACCCTGGCACCCGCATCGCCCAGGACCTGGCCGAACTGAAGATCCTGCTGGAACGCGCCCATGCGGTGGGCGATCGCTACGGCGCCGTCGAACGCACCTCGCACATGGAATCGCCGCTGGGCTAGCCCGCGCGAAAGATCAGATAGTCTTCCCAGTCGTCTTCGGCGACCTGGGTCTCGCTGAGCATGCGGCCGGATTGGGAGATACCGGCCTTGTGCACTGCCTCGGGGTCGTCGCAGATCAGCGGGTGCCATTCCGGCAGGTCCTTGCCTTCGGCCACCAGACGATAGCCGCAGGTGGGCGGCAGCCAGGCGAACTGGTCGGCCTGGGCGGGGGTGAGCTGGATGCAGTCGGGGACGAAACGGGTGCGCTCGGCGTAGCGGCTGCACTGGCAGGTCTTGAGATCCAGCAGCTTGCAGGCGATGCGCGTGTAGTAGACGGCGCCGTCGTCCTCGTCTTCGAGTTTTTGCAGGCAGCACAGGCCACAGCCGTCGCACAGCGACTCCCATTCCTGGGCATCGAGCTGGTCGAGGGTCTTGCGCTTCCAGAACGGCTGGGTGATGGCGGCCATGGCGGGGATCGTGGCAAAGAGAGGGGGCGCGCAGTCTAGTGCCGCACGCCGCGAGCGCCAAGCACCGTTCGCGCCCTTGTCGACTCCGCCCGGCCGGATTACCGTGCCGGATTCCCTTTCCTCCTTGGTGAAGCCATGACCAGCACCAGCCGTACTCCGCAATACCCCGTCGACGCGCAATTCGTGCAGCGCTGGTCGCCGCGCGCCTTCGAACCGGTCGCCATCGAGGAAGAGACGCTGCTCGGCTTCATCGAGGCCGCACGCTGGGCGCCCTCCGCCTTCAATGCCCAGCCCTGGCGCTTTCTCTATGCACGGCGCGGCGATGCCCACTGGGAGCTGTTCCTGAGTCTGCTGGCCGAATTCAATCGTGGCTGGGCGCAACACGCCTCGGCCCTGGTGATCATCCTGTCGAAGACCACCCTGCTGCGCGCCAGCAGCGGTGAGGAAGTCCCCTTCCCCAGTCACAGCTTCGATGCGGGCGCCGCCTGGGCCTATCTGGCGCTGCAGGCAACCAACGCCGGCTGGCATGCCCACGGCATGGCCGGGATCGACCGCGAAGGCATCCAGCGCGAACTCAAGGTGCCGGCGGCGTTCAAGGTCGAGTTGGCGGTGGCCATCGGCAAGCTGGGCGACAAGGCCAGCCTGCCGGAGTCCCTGCAAGGACGCGAGCTGCCCAGCCCGCGCCTGACCGTCGAGGAGCTGGCGGTGGCCGGCCCCTATACCTTCGGCTGAGCGGCGAGCTCGACGGCGCCGCGCAGGGGCTGCCCCTGTCGCAGGCGCTGGAGGTTGTCGAGGAACAACCGGACCGCCGCCGCCGGTGGCGTGGGTCCGGCGACATGGGCGGTGAGGTGCAGGTTGGGTGTCTGCCAGAAGGGATGCCCGGCCGGCAGCGGCTCCTGACGGAACACGTCCAGCACCGCCCCGGCCAGTTGGCCGCTTTCCAGCGCGGCGATCAGATCGGCATCCACCACGCTGGTGCCGCGTCCGGCATTGATGAACAAGGCACCCGCAGGCAAGGCAGCAAAGAAGGCCGCGTCGTAGAGATCACGGGTGGTGGCGCTGTCCGGCAGCAGATTGACCACGAAGTCGGCCGCCCGCGCCGCCTGGTGCAGCTCGGAGAGCGGTACCACTCGGGCAAAGCCGGGCAGGGTCCGCGCACTGCGGGCGACGCCGGTGAGGCTCATGCCGAACGGCGCGAACAGGCGGGCGATGTCCTGACCGATGTCCCCTGCCCCGACCAGCAACAGGCGACGCCCGGCGAGGGTGCCTGGCGCCCGGGTATCCCAGCGTCCTTCCTGCTGACTGAACTGACGCGCCGCCACCTGGCGCTCATGCTGCAACAGATAGGTCAGGACGTATTCGCCGATGCTCTGGCCGAACAGACCCACTGCCCGGCTGAAGCGATAGTCGCACGGCAACTCCGCCGCCAGCAGCGGCGCATAACCGGCCCAGGTGGATTGCAGCCAGAGCGGCGTGACGCCCTGGCGCAAGAGGGCCGCGGCGCGATCGGGTTGGCCGAGCCAGTAGCACGGCTGCTGCGCCAGACGCACGGCCGCAGCCGGGTCCGCCGGCACCTGCAGGTCCAGCTCCGGCGCCAGCTGGCGCCAGGCATCGACATAGCCGGCCGGCGCGTCTTCGAGCAGCAGCACGGCGGTCATAGCGGATCGTTGAGACGCAGCAATTCTTCGGGCAGGTGCTCGATATAGTCATCGCGCTCCAGTTCCGGCGGCGGCATCTGCAGGTGGTAGCCCTGCTTGGCGATGTTCTCGAGGACCTTGGCGACGTCTTCTCGCGCCAGTTTGCGCTCGGGGGTCAGTACGAATTCGAAGGCCAGAGCCGGCGGGCCGAAGGCCGTGAGCAGGCCCTCGGGGACAGGTGTCAGGCCCTTGAGCTTGTCGACGTACAGGTACATTTCCGGTTTGCGCGGGCTTCGGTAAATGGAGCACAGCAATTTCATGGGGTGTCTTCCAGGGGCGCCGGCGGGATGCGCTGCGCCTGCAGGTGATCGAGAAGGGCCTGGCCGAAGCGCTCGCGACGCCAGCCGCGCAGGTTCGCCGGCAGCTGGTAGTCGCCATCGGGCCAGCCGGTGAGCAGCAGGGCTTCGAGCACCTTCTTGCGCAGCATCAGCTCCGGCGCCATGCCCAGGGCCTCGGCATCCCGTTCGCCGATGGCGCGTAGGGCCTTGAGCAGCGGCGACGCCTCGTGGGGCAAGGGCTCTGACTGCAGCGCCGGCCACTGCTCGGCCGGGGTGGCCGCGCCTTCGGCGATCAGCGCCAACAGGGTATCGCCATCCTGGCGCACGGTGCGCGGGTGCATGTCGTCGACGCGTGCCAGGGCCTGCTTGTCGGTGGGCTGAAAACGCGCCAGCGGCCACAGCGAGCGTTCACGCAGGACATGGTTGCGCGGCTGGTTGCGCTCGCGGGCCTGGACCTCGCGCCAGTGGCAGAGCACCCGCAGCACCGCCAGTTGCTGACGCGACAGGCGCCAGGCCAGCTTGACGTCGCGATAGGCTTCCCAGGGATCGCTGACGCGGCGCAGATTGGCCACCAGTTCGGCGCCATCCTCCAGCAGCCAGGCCCGCCGCTGGTCATCCAGCCGCGCATCGAGATAGCGGTAGACGTCGACCAGATAGGTCACGTCGGCCGCCGCATAACGCTCCTGCAGGGGCGTCAGGGGGCGTTGCAACCAGTCGGAGCGGGTCTCGTCCTTGGGGATGTCGATCTTGAGCACTTCGGCGACCAGCCGCGAATAGCCCATGGAATGCGCCAGACCCAAGTAGGCCGCCGCCAGTTGGGTGTCGTACAGCGGCTGGGGCAGGCTGCCGGTCAGGCGCAGCAGCACTTCCAGGTCTTCGCTGCAGGCGTGCAGCACCTTGACCACGGCCGGGTCCTCCAGCAGCGCGGCGAAGGGCGTCCAGTCACCGATGCACAGGGGATCGACCAGGTAGGCCTGTTCGCCGTCACCGATCTGGATCAGGCCGGCCTTGGGATAGAAGGTGTCGACCCGCATGAATTCGGTGTCGAGGGCGATGAAGGGCAAGGTCTGGCAGCGCGCGCAGAGGGCGGCCAGCGCCGCGTCGTCGCGGATCCAGTGAGGGGCAGAAGTCAAGGGCGCACTCCGAACAGATGAGCCGACAGTATAAGCCACCCTGGCACGATCTTCGGTGCCGCTCGACCCACCTTTCCGGTGCCGTAACCCATGGCATTCAGCGGCTTTCCAGGCGGGTTCGTCGGATGAACGCCGGCTGACCGCCCCGAACCAAACGTGACCGAATAGTTTTTTTTGTATTCGCAAGCAGGGCCTGCTAAAAGCTGAGTGTGCGCAAGTACTCACTCGGACTTGGGAATCCGCGGAGGTAAGCGCTTCTCGCCTTTCAATGGAGCTGCAAGAGCATGAAAACAATAAAACTGACCCTACTTGCATTGGCCGTTTCGAGCGCTTCCGGCTATGCCCTGGCGAACGGTCTGGCTATCAACGAACAGAGTGTCAGCGGGATGGGTACTTCCTTCGCCGGACGCTCTTCCTCCGCGCAGGACGCCTCCACCATCTATGGCAACCCGGCCGGCATGTCGCGCCTGGGTCGCGAGGTGTCCCTGGGTGGCGCCTACATCCATGCCAAGATCGACATCAAGGACGCCAGCGGTCGCTATGCCAACGGCCAGGCCGTTCAGGGCAGCAACGACGGCGACATGGTGCCCAACTCGGTGGTGCCCTTCGGCTACTTCGTGACCCCGGTGGATGACCGCCTGCACTTCGGCCTGGGTGTGTATGTCCCCTATGCGCTGATCAGCAACTACGAGCACGCCTTCCAGGGTCGCTACCAGGGTCAGGCGAGCAAGGTGGAAGTCATCACCATCCAGCCCACCGTCAGCTACAAGATCACCGACAAGGTCTCCATCGGCTTCGGTCCGACCATCAACCGCATCGAAGGCAAGCTCAACAGCAACGTCAACTTCGGCAGCACCCAGGATGGCCAGGTCAAGATCGACGGCGACGACACCGCCTACGGCTTCAACGTCGGCCTGCTCGCGGACCTGACCGATGACCTGACCTTCGGCCTGACCTACCACTCCAAGGTTACCTACAAGCTCAAGGGCAATACCGAGGTCACCGGCGCCAACAGCCAGGCCAGCCCGATCACCAACGCCCTGGTCAGCCGGCTCAACGGCAAGTATGACGCCAGCCTCAACATCACTCTGCCGGAAAGCAGTGACGCCTCCTTCACCTACCGTCTGAACAACGACTGGACGATGTACGCCGGTGCCACCTGGACCCGCTGGAGTCGCCTGAAGTCGATCGACGTGGAGAACGAGGGCACCCCCACCCTGCCGGTGCTGGGTTCGCCTCTGGCGACCGTGTCGGAAGAGCTGAACTGGAAGGACACCTGGTCCTACGCCATCGGCGCGGCCTATCAGCTGAATCCCCAGTGGGTGCTGCGCGCGGGCATGGCCATCGACCCCTCGCCGGCCGACAACGGCGACCGCAACGTGCGCATCCCGGTAGGCGATCGCAAGACCTTCTCGGTGGGCGCAGGCTGGTCCCCGACCAAGGACATGACCATCGATGTGGCCTATGCCTACCTCTGGGAAGACGACGTGTCGGTCAATTGGCCCGCCACCTCCACCAAGGCCGGCTACAGCGCCAAGTACGACAACAGCGCCCACGGTCTGGGCGCCCAGCTGACCTACCGCTTCTAAGCGCCAGGGTCCGCTAACGAAGCCGCCGCCAGGCGGCTTCGTGCTGTCCGGGCCCTCAATTCATGCGCACCACCACCTTGCCGAAGGCGCCCCGCTCCAGATGGGCCAGCGCTGCCGGCAACTCGGCCCGCGCGTATTCGGCCGCCAGCGTCGGCGTGATGCCGGCCTGGTCGATCCAGCGCACCAGGTCTTCCAGCGCCCTACGACTGCCGACAGCGACGCCCTGGATGCGCGCCCGTTTCGCGAACAGCATGGCGCAAGGAATCTGCAACTGGAATCCTTCCAGAACGCCAACCACGGTGATCACACCGCCTGGGGCCAGGGCCTCCAGGGTCCGTCCCAGGTCGCCACCCGCCACCTCCACGGCAAGGTCCACGCCCCGTCCGCCCGTCGCCTGCCACGCCTGCTCTGCCCAATCCGGCTGGGTGCGATCTATCACCCGCTGAATGCCCAGGGCCCGCGCCCGCTCACGCTTGTCGGCACTGGCGCTGGTGAGGATCACCTGGGCGCCCAGGCTGAGCGCCAGCTGCGCGGCAAACAGCGAGACGCCCCCGCTGCCCTGTACCAGCACCCATTGGCCGGCCTGTAGCCGACCTACCTCGACCAGGCTGTGCCAGGCCGTCAGGCCGGCGCACACCAGGGTACTGGCAGCACCATCGTCCAGGGTCCGCGGTGCGGCGACGAGATTGTCCTCGTGCACCTCGACATACTGGCTGAGCACACCAGGCAGGTCGGCGCTGCCGAATGCCGCGTCGGCTGCCTGAGCGGGCATGGGCTGGTCGAGCCAGTCACGCCAGAAGGTATTGATCACCCGTTGGCCGACGCCGACCCGGCTCACCCCTTCACCCACGGCCACGACCTGGCCGGCCAGATCCGATCCCGGTACCAGGGGAAACCGCAACGGGCTGCCCATGCCGTTCTCCAGGATCAGGCGGTCGCGGTAATTGAGGGACACGGCCCCTACCCGCACCACGACCCGATGGGGACCAGGTCGGGAGAGGGGCGCTTCGGCCAGCCGCAGGTTGGATGAGCCGTAGTCGTGCAGTTGCCATTGCCGGGTGGTGGACGGAAGCATGGAAGGTCCTCGATGAATGATGTCTCCCAGCTTATTGAATAGCCAACCACTCCGGTAGCGCGATAAATTCTCTACATTGCATAGTCAGACGCGACAATCGACATGATCAGAGCAGACTCCCTGGGCAGCATCGCGGCCTTTGTCCAGGCCGTGCAGTCCGGCAACTTCAGCAGCGCGGCTCAGCGCCTGCACCTGTCGCGCTCGGCCGTCGGCAAGGCAGTCGCCCGCCTGGAAGAACAGCTGGGCGTGCCGCTGTTCCAGCGGACCACGCGCAGCCAGAAACTCACCCTGGAAGGCGAGCTGTTCTATCAGCGCTGCCTGCGCATTCTGGCGGAACTGGAAGGCGCCGAGGACGACCTCGCCCCTGGGCGCCCCACCCCACGCGGCCGACTGCGGCTGAGCATGCCGGTCCTGCTCGGTCGCCGCTGCCTCGCGCCCATCCTGTTCGAGCTGGCCGAACGCTGGCCGGACCTGCACTTCGAGTTGTCCTTCAACGATCGCAAGGTGGACCTGCTGGAAGAAGGCATCGACCTGGCGATCCGCAGCGGTCCGCTGGACGATACACCCGGCCTGCGCAGCCGACGGCTGGGCGAGGATCTCATGGTGGTCTGTGCGGCTCCCGCGTGGCTGGCCCGCCATGGAACGCCGCGCACCCTGGATGAACTCGCCCGGCAGCCGGCCGTGCTCTACAGTCGTGGTGTCGAGGGCGCGGGCTGGGTGTTCGAGGATCCGGCGGGCCGGATGCTGGAGGTGCGACCGCCCGCCCGGATTCTGCTGGACGATCTGGACGCCATGCTGCTGGCGACCTGCCGTGGCCTCGGCGTCACGCGCCTGCCGAACTGGCTGGTGGCCCCGGCCTTGCGCGAGGGTCAGCTGGTAGCGCTGAGCTTTGCCGAACGCGCCCGGCCCATCGCCCTGCAGGCGGTCTGGGCCGACACGCGACAGCTGCCCGTTCGGGTACGCCTGGTGCTGGACGCCTTGATCGAGCGGCTGCCGCCACTGCTCGCTGCACCGGGAATGGCGTGGCCTGCGCCCTCGCCTACGCCCTGAGCGCCCAGAGGCCCTGTTCCTGCTCGGCGTACCAGCGCTGGAAGTCGTCCAGCGACAGGGCGCCGGCCACCAGTTGGCCCTGGATCTGGTCGCAGCCCAGGTCGGTGAGCACCTCCAGGGCCTGGCGGGTTTCCACGCCTTCGGCCACCACCCGCAGGCCACGCAACTGACCGAGCTGGACCAGCAGCCTGATCACCTCCTGATCCCCGGGTAGCTGGCAGTGCTCGATGAACTGGCGGTCGATCTTCAGCTCGTCGATGGGAAAGCTGCTCAGGCAGGCCAGCGAGGAATGCCCGGCGCCGAAGTCGTCCAGCGACAATTCGAAACCCATGGCCTTGAGCTGGCGCAGGCAGTCGAGCACCTGCACCGGATTGCTCATGGCGCGGGATTCGGTGATTTCCAGGCAGAAGCCGGCGGCCATGGCGCCGGTCTCGTCCAGCAGCCGGCCGATGCGGGCGATGAAGGCCGGGTGCTCCAGGTCCAGCAGCGACAGATTGACGTTGAGCTTGAGGGCGCCCAACTGCCGCTCCCGTTGCAGGAGCATGCAGCGCTCCAGCACCCAGAGGGTGATGTCGCAGATCTTGCGACTCTGCTCGGCGATGCCGACGAAAGCGTCCGGCTTGAGCAGCCCCAGTTCCGGATGCTGCCAGCGGATCAGCACCTCGGCGCCCTCGACGCGGCCGTCGGGCAGCGCGATCTTGGGTTGCAGATAGAGCCGCAGCTGATCGTGGTCCACGGCCAGGTCCAGGGCGTCGAGCATGGCGATGCCCAGCTGCCGCTGACGCTCCTGATCCGGATCATGGAAGGCGAAGGGCAGCTGGCGCCGGCGCGCATCCTGTAGCGCGGTCTCGGCGTTGGCCAGCAGGGCTTCGGCGCTGGCGCCATGCTCGGGGTAGCAGGCGATGCCAAAGGTGATGCGCAGGGACACCCGCTGGTTGCCGCTGACGAAGGGTTTCTCCACCAGGTTGCGCAGCGACAGTAGCGCCGCCTCCGCCGAGGCGTCGTCGAACCAGGGCAGCAAGAGGACGAAGGTGTCGGCGCCGATCCGCGCCACGCCATTCTCTTCCGGCGCCGCGACCCTAAGCCGACGCGCCAAGTGGCGCAGGATCTTGTCGCCGCCTTCCTGGCCGAGCAATTCGTTGATGTTGCGGAAATTGGCCACGTCCAGCAGCAGCACGGCGAAGCGTCCGGCCGCGGCGCGCTCGATGCGCTGGCGGATTTCCAGCACCAGCCGCACCTGATTGGGCAGCCGGGTGAGCATGTCGCGAAAGGCCAGCTGGCTGATGCGCCGTTCGCGCGCGGCCAGGGCGGCGCCCATCTGGTTCATGGCGCGACCCAGCCGGCCGACCGGATCGCGGCCTTCCTTGAGACCTAGTTGATAGTCACCGTCGGCGATGCGTTCGGTGGCCTGCCCGAGACGGGCCAGATAGCGATTGAGCGCGCCAGCCAGAATCCGGCTGACCAGGGCGCCCATCGCGAAGATGATCACCCCTATGAGCAGCGAATCCAGCAGAGCCGACTGCTCCGCCGCTGCTATTCCTTCCATGAACATGTCCGCCCCTATGACGACTGCTTGCCCGTCCTGTCCTGGAATGGCCAGGAACAGGGAACGGAAACTGCCAAAGTTATCCTGGTACTCCGCGAAACGCGGTTGATGATCGGCAAACACCGCACCGAGCTCCGGGGGTGCCTGATCGTAGAGCTGGCGATAGTCGCCGAAGTAGCCGACGCGGATTTCCTCCTCGTTGGCCGAATCCATGATGAAGCGAAAGTCTGACCCTTCCTTGACGAAGGCATAGAGCGAGGCCAGTCCGGCCTTGCGGGCATAGCGATCCAGGGTGACAAGCGTCCGCTGATAGCGCTCCGGGTCCGCCTTGGCGGGGTCCTGCAACTGGGCGAGATAGTCTTCGCCGAGGATCTCCGGCAGCGCCAGGGCCGCGCTCATCAGGCGATAGTCGATGCTCTGGCTGCTGGCGTCGCGCGCCTGGCGATAGCTGTGCAGGGTGAACAGCAGGGTACCCAGGGCGTCCACCAGGATGAACGCCAGAAAGAACTTGGCGAACAGGCTGCGGGGCTTGAGACGGAGCCGCGACGCGGGGGCGACTTCCCGGGGCGAGGCGGCGCGGTGAGGCGCATCGGTCATTGGGGCTCCTTGTCCAGCTGACGACGATTCCCTCTGGATCCGCACGTGCCGAGGTGGCTTCGCTGGGCGCGCAACCAGGCGCCTTATTAACCCGTTAACCCGGGTCGTTCAAGGACGGAGATCGCAAAATCCCGGGTATCTCACGCTTGGGCCGATTTTTCAGCCCAGCGTCAGGGCCAGCGCGACCAGCACCCCGGCTTCGACGATCTCCAGCAGGGCGCCCGCGGTATCGCCCGTGGTACCGCCAAGCCGCTGGCGCAGCGCGCGACGCAGCAGCAGCGCGATCCCGGCGGTCACCAGCAGCGCGGTCAGGCCCTGGGCTAGCAGGACCATGCCCAGGGCCCCCAGCAACAGGACCTGGACCAGGGCCTTTCGCGGCAGGTGACGACTGAGCAGCTCGCCCAGACCGCCAGGGCGCACATAGGCGGTGGTCAGCAACAGCCAGGGCAATGCCAGGCGACCGGCCAGCGGCGCCAGCCACAGCGCGGCCGGCGCGTGGGGCAGCAGCACCACCAGCGCGCTCCACTTGAGCAGCAGGGTCAGCAGCAGCGCCAGCACGCCCATGGGGCCGCAGGCCGGATCCTTCATGATGGCCAGGGTCCGCTCGCGGTCACCGTAGCCGCCGATCCAGGCATCCGCCGTGTCGGCCAGGCCGTCCAGATGCAGGCCGCCGGTGAGGACAACCCAGCCGGCCAGCACCAGGGCCGCCTGCAGCAAGACGCCACCCGACGCCCCCAGCCAGGCGATCAGACTGAGCAGCGCCCCCAGCAGCAGGCCCACCGCCGGATACCAGAGCACCGAGCGGCCGACGGCCGCGGCTGGCGGCATGCCGGGCAGGCGCACCGGCAGACGGGTGAGAAACTGCACGGCGATCAGCAGCGGCAGCGGCATCAGCCCTCCTCCAGCGCCAGCGGCTGCAGGGTCGCGTAGGGCGCCTCGACCTGCAGCAGGTCCTTGGGTGGCAGCCCCCGCTGGCGGGCCAGCAGCAGGCGGATGACGCCGCCGTGGGTGACGATCAGACTGCGCCGGTCCTGCAGCCGTGGCCGCCAGCGGGCCACCGCGCCCAGGACCCGCTCAGCGAAGGCCGCCACGGGCTCGCCCCCGGGCGGCGTATAGGCATAGGGATCGGCCCAGAAGCGGCCCAGGGCCTCTGCCTGGTCCTGCATGAGTTCGGCGGCGGTACGGCCTTCCCAGGCGCCGAAATCCAGTTCGCGCAGATCGGCTTCCACCGCCAGCTCGGCGCCCTGCTCCGCCGCCAACCACTCGGCGAAGCGCGCGCAGCGCTGCTGTGGCGACGTCAGGATCAGCTCGAAAGGCGGCTGCGGGGCGACGGCGGCACGCAACTGCGCCCAGCCCTGTTCCGCCAGCGGCGGATCGAGGCGTCCGCGAAAGCCTTCGGGGCCTTCGGTGACGCCATGGCGCAGCAGCAGGCAATCAGTCATGGGCGCGACTGGAGACGCTGGCTTCGGTGAAGGTCGCCATCTCGCTGTGCAGGCGGCAGGACAGCTGCAGCAGCGGCACGGCCAGGGCCGCACCGCTGCCTTCGCCCAGGCGCAGGCCGAGATCCAGCAGGGGCTCGCCACCCAGCGCCAGCAGCACCGCGGCGTGGCCGGGCTCGGCGCCACAGTGGGCGAACAGCAGCCAGTCGCGGGTATCGGGTTGCAGGTGCTGGGCGCAGAGGGCTGCCACCGAGCAGATGAAGCCGTCGACCAGGGTCGGCAGGCCCTGCTGGGCGCAGGCCATATAGGCACCGGTCAGGGCGGCCAGCTCGAAGCCGCCCAGGCGGCGCAGCAATTCGTAGGGATCTTCCAGGGCGTCGCCATGGCGCAACAGGGCGCGCTGGATGACCGCCACCTTGCGCGCCACGCCATCGGCGTCCAGCCCGGTCCCGGGGCCGGCCAGGGCCAGCGGCGAGGTGTCCAGCAGCACGCTGGCAATGGCACTGGCGGCGGTGGTGTTGCCGATGCCCATCTCGCCACCGATGAACAGATCGGCGCCGCCGGCACAGGCGCGCAGGACGGCGTCGCGGCCGGCCTGCAGCGCCGCCTGGCACTGGTCATGGGTCATGGCCGGGGTCAGGGTGAAGTTGGCGGTGCCGCGCCCCAGCGGCAGGTCGATGATCCCGGGCAGGGGTTCCAGGGGCGTGACGGTGCCCAGATTGATGACTTCCAAGGCGGCGTCCAGTTGCCGGGCGAGCACGCTGATGGCTGCCCCGCCGCAGACGAAGTTGCGCACCATCTCGGCGGTCACCGACTGCGGATAGGCCGAGACGCCCTCTTCCACCACGCCGTGATCACCCGCGAAGACCGCGATGGCGGTGCGCTGCAGCAGCGGCCGCGGCGTGCCCTGCAGGGCCGCCAGCTGGATGGCCAGCACTTCCAGATCGCCGAGCGAACCGCTCGGCTTGGTCAATACCGTCTGCCGCTGGCGCGCGGCTTCGGCCGCAGCGGTATCGGGTTGGCGGCAGGGTCCTTGCCACCAGGGCATGCTCATAGCGGGGTTCCTTTGAGGGTCAGGGGGAGACCGGCGACGGTCAGCACCACGCGCTCGCAGCGCGCGGCCAGGGCCTGGTGCAATTCGCCGGCGGCATCGACATAACGGCGAGTCAGCTCGCCCAGCGGGACAACACCCAGGCCGGTCTCGTTGCTGACGAAGATGAGGTGACCGGGCAATTGCGGCACGACCTCGAGCAGCTCCGCGCAGGCACGATCGAGGCGCTGGGGATCGTCGAGCAGGAGCAGATTGGTCAGCCAGAGGGTCAGGCAGTCCACCAGCAGGCAGCGCTCCGGCGCCCCCAGGGCCGCCAGGCGTTCGGCCAGCGCCAGGGGTTCTTCCACCAGCGCCCAGTGCGCCGGCCGGCGGGCGGCATGGCGCTCGATGCGCCGCGCCAGCTCGGCGTCGCTGCCACCGGCGGTGGCGATATAGGTGACGGCAAGGCCGGACTCGGCGGCCAGGCGCTCGGCCAGGGCGCTCTTGCCGGAGCGCGCGCCACCGAGGATGAATTCGCGCATCTAGAGCTCGCAGAGGGCGCGCAGGCGCCCGGTGTCCAAATGATGCTCCACCAGATCGGCCAGGCGCTCCAGATCCCGTTCGCGCAGGGCGTGGTAGTCCAGCTGCCGTGGCTCGGCCAGGCCGGCCCAGCGCAGCAGGGCGACGCTGGCGGCTGGCGACTCGAACAGGCCGTGCAGGTAGGTGCCCAGCACCTGGCCGTCGGCGCTGAGGCTGCCGTCGACACGGCCATCGGCGAAGCGCAGTACCGGGCGCTCCAGGGCCGGGCCCTGGCTGACGCCGGCATGGATCTCGTAGCCGGCCACCTCGGCGTCGCCGTCGCAGAGCCAGCCGTGCACGTTGCGCAGCTGCTTTTCCGCCGCCAGCTCGGTGGTCATGGCCAACAGGCCCAGACCGGCGCTGTCACCCGGCGCACCTTCCAGCCCGAGAGGGTCGGCGATCCGCTCGCCAAGCATCTGGAAGCCGCCGCAGATCCCCAGCACCCGCCCCCCGTATCTCAGGTGACGGGCGATGGCCGTGTCCCAGCCCTGGGCGCGCAGGAAAGCCAGGTCGCTGCGCACGCTCTTGGAGCCGCCAAGGATGATCAGGTCGGCGGCGGGCAGTTCCTCGCCCTGGCGGACGAACAGCAATTCCACCTGGGGGTGCAGGCGCAGGGGATCGAAATCGGTGTGGTTGCTCAGCCGCGGCATCACCGGCACCGCCACCCGCAGGCGCGGTCCCTGCTTGGCGACCTGGCCGGTGGCCAGGCGATCCTCGGCTTCCAGGTGCAGGTCGTGCAGATAGGGCAGCACGCCGAGCACCGGCTTGCCGGTACGGGCTTCGAGCCAGTCCAGCCCGGGTTGCAGCAGGGCCAGGTCGCCACGGAAGCGATTGATGATGAAGCCGGCGACGCGCGCCTGCTCGCTGGGTTCGAGCAGGTCCAGGGTGCCGACCAGATGGGCGAAGACGCCGCCACGGTCGATGTCGGCCACCAGCAGCACCGGGCAGTCCACCGCCTCGGCGAAGCCCATGTTGGCGATGTCGCCCTGGCGCAGGTTGATCTCGGCCGGCGAACCGGCGCCTTCCACCAGCACCACCTGATAGCGCTCGGCCAACCGCGCATGGGAGGCCAGCACCGCTTCCCGGGCCACCGGTTTGTAGGCGTGATAGGCCTTGGCATCCATGCTGGTGACGGCCCGGCCGTGGATGATCACCTGGGCACCGACATCGGTATTGGGTTTCAGCAGCACCGGATTCATGTCGGTATGGGGCGCCAGGCCACAGGCCTGGGCCTGCACCGCCTGGGCCCGGCCGATCTCGCCGCCATCGGCGGTCACGGCGCTGTTGAGCGCCATATTCTGCGGCTTGAAGGGCACCACGGCCACGCCCTGGCGATGGAGCCAGCGGCACAGGGCGGCCACCAGGGTGCTCTTGCCGGCGTCGGAGGTGGTGCCCTGCACCATCAGCGTACTCATAGGGGACTCCGGTAGCTGGCGAGGCCCTGGCCCAGGCGCTGCCAGCCGGCCTCGTCGCCGGGCAGACCGAATCTCAGGGCGCCAAGCGCGGGAAACAGACGGGTCAGGATGGCCTGGCGGGCCAGGTGTTCGTGCAGATCCGCGGCATCCGGGCGCTGCAGCAATTGAAACAGGGCGCAACCACCTATGGGCATAAGATCATGGCGGGCGAGCATGGCGGCCAGACGTTCGCCGGCCTCGAGCAGCGCCTCGCGCTGACGCTGCTGGCCCGGCTGATCGGCCAGCAGTTGCCGGGCGAGATAACGACTGGGGCCGTTCACCGTCCAGGGACCGAGGTGCTCGTCCAGCCGCGCCAGCAGGCTCGGCGCCGCCAGCACGAAGCCCAGGCGCATCCCGGCCAGTCCGAAGAACTTGCCAAAGGAGCGCAGCACGATCAGGCCGGGCAGATCGCTGAAGGGTGCAAGGCTTGCCCCCGGGGTGGGATCCATGAAGGCCTCGTCCACCACCAGCCAGCCGCCGCGGCGTTCGAGCCGGGCGTGCCAGTCCAGCAGTCGGGCGGGCGACAGGCGCTCGCCCGTGGGGTTGTTGGGATTGACCACCACCACCACGTCCAGCTGGTCGAGATGGGTGGCGATGCCTGGCTCGTCCCACTCCAGCACCTCGTGCCCGGCGCGACGCCAGGCCAGGGCATGCTCGGCATAACAGGGCGCCAGCACCGCGACCCGCGCGGATGGGCGCAGGGTCGGCAGCGCCTGGATGGCGGCCTGGGAGCCGGCCACCGGCAGCGCCGCGCTGGCCCGGTAGCAGGCGCAGGCGGCTTCCACCAGGCCGTCGTCGGGCTCGGGCAGCCGTGCCCAGGCACTGGCGGGAATCTCCGGCAGCGGCCAGGGCCAGGGAGCCAGGCCGGTGGACAGGTCCAGCCAGTCACCCAGGGGAATGTCGTAGGTACGCGCCGCGCGCCTCAGGCGACCGCCGTGCTCAAGCAAGCAGCAGTCCTCCCAGGGCGATCAGCGCGGTCCATAACCAGGCGCCACGGCGGACCAGTTTCAGGGCGCGGGTGATGGCCAGGAAGGTCGGCGCCGGACCGCGGCCCAGCACCGGGCGCTCGTGCCACTCGCCGTGGTAGCGGGCCGGACCGCCCAGGCTCACGCCCAGGGCACCGGCACCGGCTGCCATCACCGGGCCGGCGTTGGGGCTGTCCCACAGCGGCGCCTGAGTCCGCCAGCTCTCGATGGCGCTCCAGAAGCGGCCGAGGCCGGCATAGGTCAGGGCCACCAGCCGCGCGGGGATATAGTTGAGGACATCGTCCAGGCGCGCCGCGGCCCAGCCGAAACGCTCCAGGCGCGGCGTGCGATAGCCCCACATGGCGTCCAGGGTATTGGCCAGGCGATAGAGCACCACGCCCGGGGCGCCGAGCAGGGCGAACCAGAACAGCGCGGCGAAGACGGCATCGCTGCCGTTCTCCAGCACCGATTCGGTGGCGGCGCGGGCCACGGCGGTCTCGTCCAGCTCGCTGGTTTCGCGACTGACCAGATAGCCGACCCGGCGCCGCGCCTCGGGCAGGTTGTTGCGTTGCAGGGCGCGCGCCACCGGCTCGGCGTGCTCGCCCAGGCTGCGCAGTCCCACGGCCAGATACAGCGCCAGGGGCTGGATGATCCAGGCCAGCCAGCCGATCTGGCAGAGCAAGGCGGTGAGCAGCACCCAGGGCAGCACGGCGAGGCTCCAGGCCATCACGCCATGGCTGCGCCAGCCGCGCCCGCCGGGATTGAAGCGGGCCTCCAGGCTGTCGGCCAGGCGCCCGAACAGGACCAGGGGATGGGCGCGGCGGGGTTCGCCGAGCAGCAGGTCGAGCAGCATGCCGCCGACGACCGCGAAGGCCAGCATCATGGCTTCTGGCCCCAGCGGTTCTCGAAGACCAGCTCCTCCAGTGGCCGCCCCTGACGCCAGCCCTCCTCTTCCAGCATGGGCCGCGGATAGAAGGCTTCCACCGGCCCCAGGCAGAGGATGGCCGCCGGCTGGGCGCCTTCCGGCATCTCCAGCAGGCTGCGCACGGCTTCCGGTTCGAACAGCGACACCCAGCCCATGCCCAGGCCTTCGCAGCGGGCCGCCAGCCAGAGATTCTGGATGGCGCAGGACAGCGAGGCGAGGTCCATCTCCGGCAGGGTACGGCGGCCGAAGACGTGGGCTTCGCGGCCGTCCATCAGCGCCGCCACCAGCACCTCGGCGCAGTCGAGGATGCCCTGCACCTTGAGCTTCATGAAGTCGTCGCTGCGCTCGCCCAGGGCCTCGGCGGTGGCGCAGCGCTCTTCTTCCACCAGTTCGTGCAGGCGCTGGCGCAGGGCCGGATCGCTGATGCGCAGGAAGCGCCAGGGCTGCATCAGCCCGACGCTGGGCGCCTGGTGCGCGGCACCGAGCAGACGGGCGAGTTGTTCGGGAGGCACCTCGCCACCGCAGAAATGGCGCATGTCGCGGCGCTCGGCGATGGCTCGGTAGACGGCGGCTTGTTCGGCGGGGGTATAGGGGGTCGTGGTCACGGCTTGAGCATCGCGGCGGCCGCGGCGGGTGCCGACGGCATGTAGAAGTGAATATAGCTGGCGGTGAGGCGACCGTCTCGGTAGACCGCCTCGGCCACAGCCTTGCCGTTGGGGCACAGCCCGCGCGCCCAGGGCGTCTCGGGTGACTCCAGGGCGGAGTGGTGATAGGTGTGGCCGCGCAGGGTGCCCTGTGCGAAGTCCACCGACTGCAGGGCCAGGGCGGTGAGTCGCGCCTGCATCCGCGCGCTGCCCGGCAGCAGCCCGAGCAGGCTGGCGGATTCGCCGGCCTTGTCGGTCAGTTCGTCGAGCAGATAGAGCATGCCGCCGCACTCGGCGAGGATCGGCTTGCCCGCCGCGTGGTGGGCGCGGATGGCCGCGCGCATGCCCAGGTTGTTGGACAGCGTCTGCAGGTGCAGCTCGGGATAGCCGCCCGGCAGATAGAGGCTGTCCACCGCCGGCAGCGTCGTGTCGGCCAGCACGGAAAAGAACTTCAGCTCGGCGCCCAGGGCGTGCAAGAGATCCAGGTTGGCCTGGTAGATGAAGGCGAGCGCCGCATCCCGGGCCACGCCGATCCGCACCCCGGCCAGCAGCGGCTCGACCGCGGTCGGCTCCGGCGCGGTGAAGGCCACCAGCGGCGGCAATTCGATGTCGGAACTGGCGCCCAGGGCATCGGCCGCCATGTCCAGACGGCGATCCAGGTCGGTGACCTCGTCGGCCTGGATCAGCCCCAGGTGACGACTCGGCAACTCGATGCCGGCATCGCGCGGCAGACTGCCGAAGAAGGTCATGTCCGCCGGCAGGCTGCCGCGGATCAGCTGGGTCTGTCGCGGACTGCCGCTGCGGTTGGCCAGCACCCCGGCGAAGGGCAGGCTCGGCCGGTAATGGGCGAGGCCATAGGCCAGGGCGCCAAAAGTCTGCGCCAGACCGGCGGCGTCGATCACGCCCAGCACCGGTACGCCAAAGCGCTCGGCGAGGTCAGCGGCCGAGGGCTGACCGTCGAACAGCCCCATGACGCCTTCGATGAGGATGAGATCCGCCTCCCCCGCCGCTTCCCACAGCAGGCGCCGGCTCTCGGCCTCGCCGATCATCCACAGATCGAGCTGGTAGACCGGCGCGCCGCTGGCGCGGGCCAGGATCATCGGATCGAGAAAGTCCGGGCCGCACTTGAACACCCGTACCCGCCGCCCCTGGCGGGCGTGCAGCCGGGCCAGGGCGGCGGTGACGCTGGTCTTGCCCTGACCGGAGGCCGGGGCGGCGATCAGCAGCGCCGGGCAATGCCGCGTCTCGCCTACCATTCGATACCCTGCTGGGCGCGGACGCCGGCCTGGAAGGCGTGCTTGACCAGGCTCATGTCGGTCACGGTGTCGGCGGCCTCGACCAGCGCCGGCGGCGCACCGCGGCCGGTCACCACCACGTGCTGATGGGCCGGACGCCCGGCCAGGTCGGCCAGCACCTGGTCGACCTCCAG
The DNA here is from genome assembly GCF_002256045.1 of Pseudomonas sp. PGPPP4. Taxonomy (NCBI): domain Bacteria; kingdom Pseudomonadati; phylum Pseudomonadota; class Gammaproteobacteria; order Pseudomonadales; family Pseudomonadaceae; genus Pseudomonas; species Pseudomonas sp. PGPPP4. The sequence continues at coordinate 52,500 of NZ_NKID01000005.1, read as the reverse complement.
ATAGCCGTGCTTGAAGGCGATGTTGAGCTCGTCCAGCAGCACCAGGCCGATGGCCGGATCGCGCAAGAGTTCCACCGCCACCGCCCAGGCCGCGGCCGCCGACTGCAGGTCGCGGGCCCGGTCCTGGGTGTCCCAGGTGAAGCCCTCGCCCATGACGTGATAGCGCACCTCGTCCGGAAAGCGCTTGAAGAACAGTTGCTCGCCGGTATCGCGGCGGCCCTTGATGAACTGCACCACCCCCACCTTCATGCCGTGGCCGAGGGCGCGCGCCGCCATGCCGAAGGCGGAGCTGCTCTTGCCCTTGCCGATGCCGGTATGGACCAGCAGTAGGCCGCGTTCGTCCTGGGCTTCGGCGATGCGGGCGTCGATCACCGCCTTCTTGCGCACCATGCGCGCGCGGTGGCGCTCGTCGCGCTCGGGGCTGGTCGAATCGGGGGTGTCGGTCATGGATGGTTCTCCGGGTGCGGGCGCGGCGGAGAAACGGGCAGAGACGCCGCCCGCGCAAGGCAGGTGGCGACGCCGCGCGACGCCCTCCGCATCGCCGAGATGAACGCAAGCGTGGCCGGTCTCCGGGCTGGTGAGCCGATGCCCTAAGGGCATCCGCTGCGCCCCTTCCCGGCCAGGGCCAGTGGGCATCGCGCAGCTACTGCTCAACTACCGTTGCGGGGGCAGCGCCGGCTCGACCGGCTTCCCTGTTTCACCCCGCTCCAGGCGGGGCACCACGTGCAAGGGCGCAGGGTACGGACTAGCCGGGAGAGCGTCAATCGATGGCGCCGCCCGAACTCGACGTCGCGCGGACGGGTCCACCCTAGACACCCACCGCCAGGAGCTACCGGATGAACGATGCCACCCTCGCCGCCTGCATCAAGGCCTGCCTCGATTGCGCCGCCGCCTGCGAAACCTGCGCCAGCGCCTGCCTGGGCGAAGCCAATCTGGACATGATGCGCGACTGCGTCCGCCTGGATCGCGATTGCGCCGACGCCTGCCGCCTGGCCGCCACCTTCATGCAGCGCGGCAGCGACCGCATCGCCGAAGCCTGCGCCCTGTGCCTGGCCACCTGCCGTGCCTGCGCCGCCGAATGCGGCAAGCACAAGGCCGAACACTGCCAGGCCTGTGCCCGGGCCTGTGAGGCCTGCGCCGACGCCTGCGCGGCCATGGCCGCCTGAGGTGGTTGCCGATAACCGCATCCGCTGAGCGCCAGCTCCAGTGCTGCGCGCTCTGGTCGCAGCCGAATCCCGCACAGGAAGCCGCCGCTCGGGCGTTCGGCATTGGCATTACCCGGCGACGCCAGGGATAATGCCCGCCCTTTCATCGATATCCAGGCCTTCGCCATGACCGATACCAACCAAGATCCCCGTTTGAGCCGCATGAAGCGTCGCCTGCGCAAGAAGCAGTACCTGGGCGAATTCCAGGAACTGGCCTTTGAAATCAAGGTGAGCTTCAAGAACGAACTCAGCGAAGACGATCTGGACACCTTCCTGGGCGACTTCATCGACTACGTCGAAGAACGCAAGCTGGACTACATCGGCGGCTTCGACAACGCATGGGTCGAAGGCACCATCATGGCCAACAAGCGCTACACCTCGCCCACCGCGGAAGACCGTACCGCGCTGCTGGACTGGCTCAAGGCCCGCGCCGAAGTCGGCGAAGCCAATGCCTCCGAGCTGCATGATGCCTGGCATCACGACGGCGAAGTCTAACTAGCCCTCGCCGGATAGCTTGGCGTCCGTTGCGGTCGTAAAGGGGAATCCGTTGGAAACCAGGTCCTCATGACGACCCTCCTGCAAATCTCCGATACCCACTTCGGCACCGAGCAACCCGCCGTGGTCGCGGCCCTGGAAGCCCATGTCCGCGAACACGGCGCTGATGTCCTCATCCTTTCCGGGGACATCACCCAGCGCGCCCGCCGCGAGCAATTCGCCGCCGCCAAGACCTTCGTCGAACGCCTGGAAAGCTACGGCATTCCCCGCACCCTGGTGATCCCGGGCAATCACGACCTGCCGCTGTATAACATCTTCGCCCGCTTCCTGACGCCCTATGGCAACTATCGCCGCCATTTCGGCCAGGACCTCGAGCCCAGTTTCGAAAACGACGAGCTCTTGCTGGTCGGACTCAACACCACCGCCCCGCAACGCCACAAGGATGGCTCGGTGAGCACCGCGCAGATCGAACGCGTGGCCGAGCGCCTGCGCCGCGCCGGTCCAAGCAAGCTGCGCATCGTCATCGCCCACCAGCCCTTCGGCGCCCTCGAACTCAGCGACCTGAGCAATCTGCAGCACAATGCCGATCACGCCCTGGCCACCTGGGCCGATGCCGGCCTGGATCTGGTGATGGGCGGCCACATCCACCTGCCCTATGTGCTGCCGCTGAGTCGCCAGTACCCCAGCCTGCCCCGCGAGGTCTGGATCGTCCAGGCTGGCACCGCCCTCTCGTCGCGCGTGCGCGGCACCTCGCCCAACTCCTTCAATCGCCTGCTGGTCGGCGAAGGGGCGGAAAAGACCGTGGACGTGGAGCGTTGGGACTTCCAGGGCGATCGCTTCGTCGTCGGCGAGCGTCACGCACTGCGCTGGCAGGCCGCACAGGACGCCCTGGCAGAAGGGTGAGGCGTCCGATCGGGACGCCGATGCGCGCTCCTGCGCACTTCCAGCAATGGAAATTGATTCAAGCTGTTGAAACGGCTGGCAGGCCACGGGCGCCGCGTAGTCTTAGGACTTTCGGCAAGAGTGGCCTCCCATGGAATCCCTGACGCAATCGCTGCTTGGCTTTATCGAAACCCACCAGGCCTGGGCACCGCTGCTCGTCGGCCTGCTCGCCTTTGGCGAGTCCCTGGTGCTGCTGGGCGTCTTCATTCCGGCCACGGCCCTGCTGCTGGTGGTCGGCGGCCTGGCCGGCTCCGGGGTGCTCTCGCCGGTGCCGCTGGTACTGGCCGCCATCGTCGGCGCCATCCTCGGCGACATCTGCTCCTATATCATCGGCCGCTGGCTCGGTCCCAGCATCGTCCACCGCCCGCCCTTTCGCCGCTATCGCAAGCAGGTGGCCAGGACCCGACTGTTCTTTCGCCGCTATGGCTTCTTCGCGGTCTTCGGCGGGCGCTTCCTGACCATGATCCGCAACACCGTGCCCCTGGTGGCCGGGATGATGGCGATGAACCAGCTGCGCTTCCAGTCGGCCAACGTGCTCTCGGCCATCGTCTGGGCGCCACTGATGATGGGCCCGGGTTATCTGGCGGCCAAGGGCGCCAACCACTTCAGCTTCGCCGGCAACGAGTCGCTGTGGATCGGCGCGGCGGTGGTCGCCGTGCTGGGCGCCGGCGCCGCGCTGTTCTTCAAGCAGCGGCTGAAACGCGCCTAGCGACGGGCGGCCAGCGCCTCGCGCAGACGCTGGCGATTCAGCGGTACCTCGCGCAGGCGCAGACCGGTCGCCGCCGCCACGGCATTGGCGATGGCCGCGGGGATGGCGGCGGTGGTGGCCTCCCCGGCCCCCACTGCCGGCTCGTCCGGCCGATCGATCAGCTCCAGTTCCAGCTCGGGCAATTCGTTGAAGGTCAGCGGCGGATAGGCGCCCCACTCCAGGCTGGTCACTCCCTGGTGATCGAAGCGCACCGCCTGCTTGAGGGTCCGGGCGATGCCCTGTACTACGCAGCCTTCCAGCTGATTGCGCAGGCCATCCGGATTGACGATCAGCCCGCAATCGTGGGCCACCACCACCCGGGTGACGCGGATCCCCGCCGCCTCGCTCACCGCCACCTCGACCACCGCGGCGACATAGGCGTTTTCGTTTTCATAGCGCAGGAAGGCCAGGCCCTGACCTTTCGCCAGGGCGCCGTCCCAGGCCTTTTCCTGCCGGGCGGGCGGTCGCCAACCGGCCTTGGCGGTGGCGGCCTGCAGCACCGCCCGCGCACGAGGATCCTGCAGATAGCGCAGGCGGAATTCCAGCGGATCGACCCCGGCCGCCAGGGCCAGCTCGTCCATGAAGGATTCGTTGGCGAAAGTATTGCCGACCGCCCCCAGGGCGCGCAGGGCCGAGGGTCGCAGCGGCGAATCCCCGGCTTCCAGCCAGTGGGTCGCCACCTGGACATTGAGCAGGTCGTAGTCCAGCGGCGCATTGCGATTGCCACCGCCCCGCCCACCCTTGAGCGGCAGGTTGTAGGCCAGTTGCCCGGCGAGCAGCGCCGCCTTGCCGGTCTGGCCGTTGGGCCGGGTCAGGTGGGTGGGCGTCCAGTTGGTGAAACGCCAGGCCAGCAGATCGCCGGCCGCGCTCAGGCCGCCGGCCAGACGCATCAGCATGGCCGGCCCCTTGGGATTCCAGCCGTGTTCGTCGGCGCGACTCCATTGCACCCGCACCGGACGGCCACACAATTTGGACAGCAGCGCCGCATCGGCTGCTGCGTCATCGGCGCCGTTATGGCCATAGCAGCCCGAGGCCTGCTGGTAGATGACATGGATGCGGTCTTCCGGCAGTGCCAGCAGATCCGCCAGCGCCGCCCGGAGCTGATAGACGCCCTGGGTACCGCTCCAGACGGTGGCGCCGTCGGCACGCACGTCCGCCACCGCGCAGGAGGGACCGATGGAGTCGTGATTCTGGTAGGGCCAGCGATACTCGGCGTCCAGGCGCCGGGCGGCGCTCGCCAGCTCCCCCGCGACATCGCCGGCCTCCTGCTGGAGGTCGGCCGGTCCGGCCTTGGCTTCCAGCAGGGCATAGAGTTCGCCCGGTAGCGGCAGGTCCGGCACCAGGCTCCAGTCCACCCGCAGCGCCGCCGCGCCCTGGCGCGCCAGCCAGGGCTGCTCGGCCACCACCGCGACGAAGGCGCCCTCGTACACCAGCTGAGCGCCCGCCGGCAGCGCGCTGGCATCGATACCGCGACCACTCACCCCCGCCAACCGCGCCGAGCCGATGCAGGGCGGCCGCACCACGCAACCGTGCAGCATGCCGGGAAGGCGCAGGTCGTGGACGTAATCAAAGCTGCCAAACAGCTTGGCCGGGATGTCTTCCCGCGGCACCGAGGTCCCGACCAGGCGATAGTCCTTGACGGCGCGGGTACGCACCGCCTGGTTGACCAGCCGCCCCAGCGGCCGTCCGCCCACCAGCTCGCCATAGCTGACGAAACGCCCGGTGGGATCGCCACGATAGACCACCCGGCCATCCACCGTGTCCACCACCGCCAGATCCAGCCCCAGGCGCCGCGCTCCTTCCAGAAACAGGAATTGCCGCGCGCTGGCGGCGGCCTTGCGCAATTGGGCGCCGCCCACCTGCAGGCTCTTGCTGCCGGCGGTGATGCCCTGGTCGGGTGTCAGCCGGGTATCGCCCTGGATCAGCCGGGTGGCGGCAAAGGCCACGCAGAGTTCCTCGGCCACGATCTGCCGCAGCGCCGTGCTGACCCCAGTACCCAGTTCCACCTTGCCGCTGTAGACAATGACCTGGCCCTGGGCATCCACCGCCAGCCAGGCATCCAGTTGGCGCTGATCGAGGGTCTTGGCCAGACTCGCAGTGTCAGTAGGTGCGGGCAATACCTGGGCGGCGACCGGTCGCTGCAGGCTGAAGCCCAGCAGCAGCACGGCGCTGCCGCCGAGAAAGGTGCGGCGGGACAGCGTCATGCCGGGGCCTGCCCGTCGCGCAAGAGCACCGCCGCCCGTTTGACCGCGCGCAGGATGCGATAGTGGGTCCCGCAGCCACAGAAATTGGCCGCCAGCGCCTGGCGGATCTGCGCATCGCTGGGATCCGGCACCCGGGCGAGCAGCGCCTGGGCGGTCATCACCATGCCAGGAATACAATAGCCGCACTGCGCCGCCTGCTCTTCGATGAAGGCCCTTTGCAGCGCGTGCGGCGCCGCTGGCGTGCCAAGGCCTTCCAGGGTCAGCAGCTCGCGACCGGCAAAGGACGCCGCCGGCAGCAGACAGGCACGCACCGGCTTGCCATCCGCCAGCACCGTACAGGCACCACACTCGCCCAGGCCGCAGCCGAATTTCGGCCCCTTGAGGCCCAGCTCGTCGCGCAGGGCGTCCAGCAGAGGCATGCGTGGATCAACGTCGAGCTGTCGCGACTCGCCATTGACCTTGAGTTCGAGGACCGCCACCGCTAGTGCTCCCGTTCGCGCGCCGCCGCCACGTCCTCGGGACGAATATCAGCGGCGTGACCACCAAAGCGGCGGCCGATGTAGGTGGCCAGATCGGCCAGTTGCCTATCACTGAGCAACGCCCGATAGGCTGGCATGAAGGCGTGCTCGGTACGCCCCTGGCGGTCGAGCCCGTCGAGCAGCACGCGCACCAGGTTGGTCCCCGCCGGATCGCGCACCGCCGAATAGTTGCTGAAGGAGCGCGGATAGGGACCGGCCGGCCCCCTGTCGTCCGGCGCATGACAGCTGGCGCAGGCGGATTGCAGCAAGGCCGCACTCTCCGCCTCGGCGGCGGTGAGCGGTCCGGCCTCCCCAGGCGGCTGCACCTCGGCACGCGCTGGCACCGCTCCGGGCTGCGCCGGCAAGGTCCGCAAATAGGCGATCAGGGCCCCGAGATCCGCATCGTTCAGATGGCGGGTACCGCCGCTCACCACCTCGGCCATGGGTCCCGCCGCCACGGCTTCGCCGCGCTGATGCCCTTCGCGCAGATAGCTGGCGAGCTTGGCATCGCCCCAGCCGCCGAGGCCGCGCGGATCCGCGGTGAGATTCCAGGCGGTCCAGCCCTGCTGGGTCGCACCGGCATAGGCCCGGCCGCTGTCGAGCCCCTGACTCCAGGTCCGCGGCGTATGGCATTCCTGGCAATGCCCGACCGCCTCGGCCAGGTAGGCGCCCCGCGCCACCTGCGCATCGGCAGTAACCGGTAACGGACCCGGCGTGAAGTTGAGCCATTTCCAACCGCGGATCAGCGCGCGCTGATCGAAGGGAAAGCGCAGGGCGTTGGCGGGCGGCGCATAGGGCACCGGTCGCTGGATCTGCAGATAGGCGAAAATGGCGGCGACGTCCTCGTCGCTCAAGCGGGTAAAGGCCGTATAGGGAAAGGCGGGATAGAGCTGCTCACCATCGCGCCCCAGCCCGTCGTGCAAGGCTCGGCGAAACTCGTCCGCCGTCCAGTCGCCCAGGCCGTGCTCGCGATCCGGCGTGATATTGCTTGAGTAAAGACGGCCAAAAGGCGTATCGAAGGCGACACCACCGGCGAAGGGTGCACCGTCGGGACGGGTATGACAGCCCTGGCAGTTGCCCAACCGGGTCAGGTATTCGCCCCGCGTCAGGGTCGCCTCGTCGGCGCGCACCGGCGCGGCCTTGGACAGGAGCAGCATCCCCGCCAACAGGGGCAGGGCCAGGGATCTCATCAGCTCTCCTCTTGAGGTCGAACCGGACGGGCGGATTCCGCCGTGGCGTTGCCGTCATCCTAATCGCAGCGGCAAGCGCCCGTGGCGTTCGCCCCTGGAGGTGAGATGCAGGCGACAGTTTCGGCCCGCACGTCAACTGCGGCCTTTACAATCCTGCTCCATTCCGGCTGCGCCCTGGCGCGAGAGCTGTGAGTCGCCAGCAACCACCGATTCTGATTACCCGCACTCAGGACAGGAAGGAAGACCTCCCACGCCCAAGCACTATAGGGGTGGTATTACTCAACGCTTGGGCACGAAGCCATCGGGCTTGGCCGCCAGCCAGTCGACGAACTGGCGAATGCGTGCATCGCTGAGCAGCAACTCGCGGCTGTTGTATTCCAGCGCCAGGGTCTTTTCGTCGAAGGTCTGGTGGATATGGTTGTGGCAGGGTCGGCAGACCCAGAGGGTGGCGGTGATCCGGCTGACGCGGTCGAATCTCTTGCGCACGTAGGCCTTGTCGTGCAGCGAGCGAGGGATCAGGTGATGGCGGGTGAGCGGCGCCGCCCTACCACACAGCTCGCAACGAGCCGGCTGGGGCGGCAGACGTATCGCCTGGGGCATGATGGGCTCCGCACGGGCTGGATGCCTATTCGAGCGGCCCGGGCGGAACGGGGTTCAATAGCCGCCGGCGAGACTCGGCGTGACCAGCACGCGCTTGGCCTGCAGATAGCTGTTCTGCCAATAGGGCTTGGCCAGGCTGTCCAGGCGCACCGTCCCGCCAGTGCGCGGTGCATGGACGAAGCGCCCTTCCCCGACGTAGATGCCGGCATGGCTGACCTGACGTCCACCGGCGGTGGCGAAGAAGATCAGATCACCGGGCTGCAGGGCATTGCGCGCCACATTGGGCGAGCCGAGGGTGATCATCTCGCGGGTCGAACGCGGCAGGGTCACCCCGGCCGCATCGCGATAGACGTAGCCGATCAGGCCGCTGCAATCGAAGCCACCCGCCGGGGTATTGCCGCCGTAGCGATAGGGAGTGCCGACCAGGCCAATGGCCCGAAAGAGCACATCGTTGGCGGCCTGGGCCTGACTTTCCAACAGGGGGCGAGAAACGACCGGGGCGACCGGTGCGGGTGCCTGGGGCGGCCTGCCGGCACAGGCGGTCAGCAGCACGAAGGCGCAATACAATCCGAGGCGAGCCGCATGCGGCATTGGAGACATCCTTAGTTATCCATCGATCACCGTCGGCCTGCCACGCAGCCTCGACGGGTCCTCGAAGCGCACCGGCGAAGATCGCGGCGACACGCCTCAGCGCAATACGCGCTTGCCTTCCAGGAAACTCACCTTCCAGTACTGGTCGTCCAGGCTGTCCACCCGCACCCCGCCACTGCGGCGACTGGAGGAATGGATGAACTTGCCCTCGCCCATGTAGATACCGGTGTGACTGACCCGGCCACGGCCGTTGCTATTGAACAGCAACAGATCGCCAGGTTCCAGATCGTTCTTGCTGACTACCGGTACTTCGAGATCGATGATCTCGCGGGTGGAACGCGGCAGGGTCATGCCGGCCCGCTCGCGAAAGACGTAATTGACGAAACCGCTGCAATCGAAACCGGCCAGGGTGCTGCCGCCGCGGCGATAGGGCGTGCCCACCAGCTGGGTGGCACGATTGAGGATCTGGTCCGCCAGATTCGGCAGCGCCTGACGCGGACCGACCTCGCGATCCCAATCCAGTTGATGCGGCGACTGGGTATGGGGGAAGACCGGACGTTGCTGAGCGCTCTCGGTCTCCACCGCGGCGGAACCGTTGCCAGCACCACCCAGACCATGCAGCGAGGCGGTCTGGAAGGTCCGGGAGGTAGAGGACTGATCAGGGGCAACGGCGATGTCAGGACTTTGCGGCGCACTCGCACAGGCGGCGAGCAGACAGACAAAAGACAGGGGCACGAGGGGTGCGAAGCGTTTCCTTGGCATGGGCACGACCGTGTCGTTTTCTCAAAGTATCGACACCTTGCCGACCTGGATCACAGATGGCAAGTTTTTTTAGCCTTCGATGTGACTCAAAAGCCGAGGAAGGACGTCTACGGCCCTTTTTTTGATCTGAACGGTCGCCAAGCCGCTCAGCGACGAGCGGTCCGGATTGATTTCGATGAGGTCACCACCCTGCGCCAGGGTCTGGTCAATCGGCGCCTGAATATAGCCGAAGGCGGCCGTGGTGCCGACGGCGATCACCAGGTCGAAGCCCTCCTCCATCGCCTCCTGCAGACGTTGCAGCTCAGTGGCCGGCAGGGCTTCCTCGAACAGCACCACCGGTGGCCGCAGGATGCCGCCGCATGCGGGACAGCGCGGCGGCAGCGGACCGGCCAGGTGATCTTGGGCATCCGCGACCGTCTGCGCGCAACTCATGCAGGCGAGCGGCTCCAGTTGTCCATGGATCTCGATCAGCCGCTCTGGCGGAAAGCCTGCCTGCCGATGAAAGCCGTCGATGTTCTGCGTCAGCACCCAGCTGCCGGGGTGACTGACACCGAAGTCGGTGATCGCCTGGTGCGCCGCATTGGGCCTGGCCGCAGCGCAGGCCCGGCCGAGTTGCGCCAGGTAGCGCCAGCAGAGCTCCGGACGCTGCCGGAGCATGCTGCCCGAGAGCGCCGCCTCGATGGGGATGCCCTCTTCGGTGAGGCCGTTGTACAGCCCGCCCAGGCCCCGATAGGTCGGCAGTCCCGAATCGGCGGACAGCCCCGCCCCGGTGATGAACAGCACCCGACCGGCCCGCTGCAGCAGGCCTTGGGCACGCACCAGGGCGTCGGTCAATGATTCACCGTCAGGGCCAGCATCACCGACAGCTGGCAGAGCGGGCGGCCGCTCTGTTCCTGCCAGAGGTTGAAGGCCTCCTGCATCTTCTGCCGATCGCGCTTGGCGGTGGGCGCCTTGTCGAGGATGTTCTGCGCCTTTAGCGCCGTCACCACGTCGTCGGTCGCCAGAAAGGTGTCCTTGCCGGCCATGCGCAGGAAGTGCTGCGCCGACAGGCCACCCAGCTGATTGCCACGCTTGGTCAGCAGCTCCCAGAGGCCGACGATGTCCTGGGTCGGCCAGTCGGCCAGCAACTGGCCGAAGCTGCCGCGACTGCGCTGGAAGTCCAGCACCATCTGGGCGTTGATCGGCACGCTGCGCAACTTGCCCAGGTGGCGGATCAGCCGGGCGTCCTGCATCAGCCGTTCCAGACGCTCGCCGCCCATGAGCACCACCTTCTCCGGATCGAAGCCGAAGAAGACCTCCTCGAAGGCCGGCCACTTGGCGTCCACTAGGCTATGCTTGAGTCCGGCGCGAAAGATGCGCCGGGTCAGCAGCGACAGATAGCGGTCATCGCCCACGGCCGCCAGGCTGGCGGCGTCCACCGGTTGCGGCAGCCGCGCCTCCAGGGCCGCGCGGGAGCCGCAGCGATTGAGAGCGTATTCGAGCAGCCAGGCGTAGTCCCGCATCAGAGATTCATCACCTGGACGAAACGCGGCGTGGCGCTGTCATCGATCCTGAGACTGGCGAAATCGAACAGCTCGCGATCGGCCAGTTGCGAGGGCACCACGTTCTGCAGGGCGCGGAACATGATCTCGGTACGCCCCGGCGTCTTGCGCTCCCACTCCAGCAGCATCTCCTTGACCACCTTGCGCTGCAGGTTCTCCTGGGAGCCGCAGAGGTTGCAGGGAATGATGGGGAATTCGCGCAGGACGGCGTAGGCCTCGATGTCCTTCTCGTTGCAATAGGCCAGCGGTCGGATCACCACGTTGCGCCCGTCGTCGGCGCGCAGCTTGGGTGGCATGGCCTTGAGCGTGCCGCCATGGAACAAATTGAGGAAGAAGGTTTCTACCATGTCGTCGCGATGATGGCCGAGCGCCATCTTCGTCGCGCCGATCTCGTCGGCGAAGGTGTAGAGGATGCCCCGCCGCAGGCGCGAGCACAGCGAACAGGTGGTCTTGCCCTCGGGAATCTTTTCCTTCACCACGGAATAGGTATCACGTTCCAGAATGTGGTACTCGACCCCCAGCTCCTTCAGGTACTGAGGTAAAACGTGTTCAGGAAAGCCCGGCTGCTTCTGGTCGAGGTTGACCGCCACGATCTCGAAGCGAATCGGTGCGACCTTCTGCAAGTAGAGCAGCATGTCGAGCAGGGTGTAGCTGTCCTTGCCACCGGACAGGCAGACCATGACCTTGTCGCCGTCCTCGATCATGTTGTAGTCGGCGATGGCTTCGCCGGTAAGACGGCGCAGGCGTTTCTGCAGCTTGTTCTGGTTGACCGAAAGGGTGCCCATGGATGAATCCGCGAAAGGAAAAAACGAAAGGCGGGCATTTTACGCGCAAAGCGTCCGCCGCCCTACCCCAAACGTCAGTCCATGGCGACCGGCAGCCATGAGCGAAGCCCAGGCGCTCATGACGGCGCTCCACCAGGAACTGCTCAGGGCCCAGTCCAGCCTGTCGGAGTACGAATTGCTGCAGGCCTTGCGCCGGGCGGGATCACCGCTGATCCCACCGCGCCCGGTGACCGACAACTACGAACTCTTCCGCCTGCACTTTCGCGTGTTCAACGCCCTCTACCGGCTGCGCGATCAACTCCGCGCCGAGCAACGCGCCGAACTGGTCATCAGCGCCCTGCGCATCGAATTGCGCCCCTATCTGCGCGCCCGTGCCGGGCTGGTGGTGGCCGATCCGCTACGCGCCTACTACCTCGATGTCACCCAGCTGGAGACCACCACTCCGGAAGACGTGGCCAACCTGCTCAATCACTTCTGGGCCCTGGTCAACGGTGAGTCCGAACTGCTGGAGGCCCTGCGCCTGCTGGGACTCGATCGCTCGGCGGACTATGGCCAGATCCGCCGCCGCTATCGCCAGCTCGCCAGCCGTCATCACCCCGATCACGGTGGCAGCACCGGCCGACTGCAGGCCATCAATGCCGCCATGGATACGCTGAGGCGGCACTACGGCCACCAGCCGACCGCGGACGCTAGGGCGCAGGCATGAGCTTCGGCATAATCACCCGCCTCGCCAGAGGTTGCCCATGCCTGAACAACTCACAGCCCGGGTCGAAGACTGCTATCGGCAGGCCGAGGCCTTCTTCAAACGCCGCTTCCCTCGCCCCGAGGTCAGCCTGGCCCTGCGTGGCCAGCGCGCCGGTGTCGCCCATCTCACCGAGAATCGGCTGAGATTCAACCGGCAGCTCTATCAGGAAAATCGCGCCCACTTCCTCGAGCAGACCGTCGCCCACGAGGTGGCGCACCTAGTGGCGCATCAGCTGTTCGGTGGCGGCATCCGCCCCCATGGCGAGGAGTGGCAGCTGATCATGCGCGGGGTCTATGGCCTGCCGCCGGATCGCTGCCATACCTACGAATTGCCGCAACGGGCGCGCACCCTGTACCTGTATCGCTGCAACTGCCCCGACGGCCGCTTCGAATTCACCGCCCAGCGTCACGCGCTGGTGCGCAAGGGACGGCGCTATCTGTGCCGGCGCTGCCGCGGTCCGCTGGACTTCACCCAGGAAGTCATCCGCGGCTGATCCTGCCGGCTCCGATCCGGGTTCCGGCAGGCAGGCTGCAGAAGCCCTCAGCCCTGGGCGAAGACTTCGTCGAACAGGTTGTGCATCGCCAGGAAGGCGCGCTTGGCCACCACCGGGTGGTACTGCTGCTTGCCCGGATTGTTGGCTTCGGGATCGGTGAAGGAATGCACCGCGCCACCATAGCTCAGCAGTTGCCAGTCCACCTGGGCAGCATCCATCTCCTGGCGGAAACCGGTGAGTTGCTCGTCCGGCACCAGCGGATCGGAGGCGCCGTGCAGCACCAGCACCGGGCCGGTGATCCGGGCGGCATCAGCCGGGTTGGGCGTATCCAGATTGGCGTGGAAGGTCACCACGGCGCTCAGCGCCGCGCCGTCACGGGCCAGTTCAAGCGCCGCGCAGCCACCAAAGCAGAAGCCGATGGCGGCGATCTGATGGACATCCACCGCCGCCGTCTCGGCCTGGGCGATCAGGGCCGCATAGGCCGCCTGCATGCGCTGGCGCAGCAACGCACGATCGCCGCGGATCGGCGTCATGGCCGCCAGGGCTTCGTCGGCATTCTGCGGACGCACGTTGCGACCATAGAAATCCACCACCAGGTAGGCCAGGCCGTCGGCCTCGGCCAGGCCCTTGGCCTGCTCGACGGCGCCATGGGACACCCCCATCCAGTTGGGCGCCAGGAGCACGCCCGGGCGGGTGGGATTGCCGCTGGTGGCATACACCAGCTGGCTCTCGAACGGTTGGCCATCGATTTCGTAGGCGACGGGTTTTACAGTGACTTCGACCATGGGGTCCTCCAGAAGGTGGATAGAAAGAAGCCCGCCGAGGCGGGCTTCTTCGTTGTTAAGCGGACAATTCCACCAGCAGTTTGTTTAACCGGCGGACATAGGCGGCGGGATCCTTGAGGCTGTCGCCCGCGGCCAGCGCTGCCTGATCGAACAGGATGTGCGACAGGTCGGCGAAGCGGTCCTCGTCAGGCTCGCCATCGAGTTTCTCGATCAGCGGGTGCTGCGGATTGATCTCGAAGATCGGCTTGGAATCCGGGGCCTTCTGGCCGCTGGCTTCCAGGATCCGGCGCATCTGCAAGCCGAGGTCCTGCTCGCCGATGGCCAGGATCGCCGGCGAATCGGTCAGGCGATGGGAGACGCGGACTTCGCTGACCTGGGCCTCCAGGGCCTGCTTGAGGCGCTCGACCAGGCCTTCCTTGGTCTTGGCGACCTCTTCCTGGGCCTGCTTGTCTTCTTCGCTGTCCAGCTTGCCGAGATCCAGATCGCCACGGGCGACGTCGACGAAATGCTTGCCGTCGAATTCGGTGAGATAGCTCATCAGCCACTCGTCGATGCGATCGGTCAGCAGCAGCACCTCGACACCCTTCTTGCGGAAGACTTCCAGGTGCGGGCTGTTCTTGATCTGCGCGTGGCTCTCGCCGGTCAGGTAGTAGATCTTGTCCTGACCTTCCTTCATCCGGCCGATGTAGTCGGCCAGGGACACGTTCTGGGCATCGTCGCCGTTGTGGGTCGAGGCGAAGCGCAGCAGGCCGGCGATCTTCTCGCGGTTGGCGAAGTCTTCCGCCGGACCTTCCTTGAGCACCTGGCCGAAGTGGCCCCAGAACGACTGGTACTTCTCCGGCTCGCTCTTGGCCAGCTTCTCCAGCATGTCCAGCACGCGCTTGGTCAGCGCCGACTTCATGGAGTCGATCACCGGATCCTTCTGCAGGATCTCGCGGGAGACGTTGAGCGACAGGTCGTTGGAATCCACCACACCCTTGATGAATCTCAGGTACAGCGGCAGGAACTGGTCGGCCTGGTCCATGATGAAGACGCGCTGCACATAGAGCTTGAGGCCCTTGGGCGCTTCGCGCTGGTACAGATCGAAGGGCGCGCGGGCCGGCACGTACAGCAGCGAGGTGTATTCGAGCTTGCCCTCGACCTTGTTGTGGCTCCAGGTCAGGGGATTCTCGAAATCATGGCCGACGTGCTTGTAGAACTCCTGGTAGTCCTCGTCCTTGAGTTCGGTACGCGGACGGGTCCAGAGCGCGCTGGCGCGGTTGACGGTTTCCCACTCGGCTGCGGCCGGCTGCTCGTCCTCGCCACCCTGCTGCTCCTTCGGCAGCTCGATGGGCAGGCCGATGTGGTCGGAATACTTCTTGACCACGTTGCGCAGGCGCCAGCCATCGGCGAATTCGATTTCCTCGGGCTTGAGGTGCAGCACGATGCGGGTACCGCGCTCGGGCTTGTCGATGGTCGCGACCTCGAACTCCCCTTCCCCCTTGGACGACCAGTGCACGCCCTCGGCGGCCGGCTGGCCGGCGCGACGGGTGTAGACATCCACCTGGTCGGCGACGATGAAGGCCGAATAGAAGCCCACGCCGAATTGACCGATGAGGTTGGAATCCTTCTTCTGGTCACCGCTGAGATTCTTCAGGAAATCGGCGGTGCCGGACTTGGCGATGGTGCCGAGATGAGCGATCACCTCTTCGCGGCTCATGCCGATGCCGTTGTCTTCGAGGGTGACCGTGCCGGCCTCCTTGTCGAAGCTCAGGCGAATCTTCAGCGTATCCCCGCCTTCGAGCAGTTCGGGCTTGGACAGGGCCTCGAATCTGAGCTTGTCGGCCGCGTCGGAGGCGTTGGAAATCAATTCGCGCAGGAAGATTTCCTTGTTGGAATACAGCGAGTGAATCATCAGGTGAAGCAGCTGCTTCACTTCGGTCTGGAAGCCTAGGGTTTCCTTTTGAGTCTCCACACTCATGCTACGAACTCCGCTATCGATAGGTACGCACCAGATGCCTGGCGATGTCGCGGAGATGGGGGCGCGCGGTGACATTTCAACCTTGGCGCGCTCGGTTCGCGATGCAGGTAGGAATTTGCGCGATGCTCGGGCTAGACGCGGAACTTAACTTTTAACGGTGCGCTCGAACAGCTGTCGTGTAGTTCATAAGGAGAAAACACATGAAAAAGCCCTTCGCCATCGCCCTGCTCTTCACTGCCGCCTTCGGCCTCGCCGCCTGTGACAAGCCTTCCGAAAACAAGGCTCAGGATGCTGCCAAGACCGAACAGAAAGCCCAGGAAAACCTGAACAAAGCCGCTGAGCAGAGCAACAAGGCTGCCGAGCAGCGCAACGAAGCTGCCAACGAAGCTGCCAAGGAGCAATCCAAAGGCGAAGCCACTTCGGTCAGCCCGGCCACTGGCACCACCAACGGCACCGCGCCGGCTACCCAGCCCAAGCCGTAAGCCGATCGGATATGAAAAAAGCCCGCTGTTGCGGGCTTTTTTATGGGCGACTGATTCAGAAGCGCGAGGGATCCGGCTCGGCTTCAGCCTCGGGCGCGCGCCCGCCACGTCTCACACTTTCTAGGGCCAGGGCGACGAGCCCCACCACTACGGCCGGCAACAGCCAGCCCAGCCCCGAGTCAGCCAGCGGCAGCCACTGCACGGCACCACTCAGGTAGGGCACCGTCAGGTGCGCGGCCTGCAGGCCATCGAGGATACCGAAGGCCAGGGCCACCAGCAGCACCGGGCCGAGGATGCGCCCGGGCGCCGCCCAGCGGGCGGTAAAGAAGCTCAGCACCACCAGGGCAATGCAGGGCGGATAGATGGCGGTGAGGATCGGCACCGAGATCTGGATCAGCTGCGTCAACCCCAGGTTGGACACCAGCAGCGAGAAGGCCGCCAGCAGGACCACCAGACTGCGATAGCTGAACGGCAGGAATTCACTGAAGAATTCCGCGCAGGCGCAGGTCAGGCCCACCGCCGTGACCAGACAGGCCAGGGTGATCAGTACCGCCAGGAAGTCGCTGCCGACGCTGCCGAAGGTATGCTGCACATAGGCATGCAGCACCTCGGCGCCATTGCTGGCATGGGGCACCAGCACCCCGCTGCCGGCGCCGAGCTGGAACAGACTCAGGTAGACCAGCACCAGCCCGACGCCGGCGATCAGGCCGGCGATGATGGTGTAGCGCGTCAGCAGCTGCGGCGCGGTCACGCCCCGGGCGCGAATGGCGTTGACGATGACGATGCCGAACACCAGGGCACCCAGGGTATCCATGGTCAGGTAGCCGTTGACGAAGCCCTGGGACAACGCCCGCGAGGCGTAGTCCGGCGCCGCCGTGACAGGTCCGCCCGCCGGCCAGAACAGCGCCGCACCGCCCAGTACCGCCAGCGCCAGGATCTTCAGCGGACCGAGAAAACGGCCCACGGTGTCGAGCAGGCGTCCCGGATAGAGCGAGACCACCAGCACCACCAGGAAGTAGGCCAGGCTGTAGAGGAACAGCGGGATCGGGCCATTGCCCAGCAGTGGCGCGACGCCGACCTCGAAGGACACCGTGGCGGTACGCGGCGTGGCGAACAGCGGACCCACCGACAGATAGCAGACGATGGCCAGGGTGCGCGCGGCGGTCTGGCCGAGCGGCTTGCTCAGGGCGTCCATGCCGCCGCCGACTCGCGCCAGGGCGATCAGCGTCAGCACCGGTAGGCCGACCGCGGTCAGCAGGAAGCCCAGGGCGGCGCTCCAGACGTGCTCGCCGGCCTGCAGGCCGACGATCGGGGGAAAGATGATGTTGCCCGCGCCGACGAACAACGCGAACGTCATGAATCCAAGGGCCAGGACATCCCGGCTTTGCAAAGCTTTCATGGAAGGCAGTACCAGCAATGAGGAAAACGAGGCAGCCCGCCCTCATGGGAGCAGGTCTTGGTGGGGCCACGGCGTGGCCGTTGGAGCGGAAGGTTGCCATCCTAACGAATTACCGGCGAAAAGGCAGCCGGCAGCTGATGAGGCGTCATGGCGGCGCCCATGAAAAAGGCCGCCCGAAGGCGGCCTTTTCTGCAGTCAGTCAGGCTCAGGCCTTCTTGACTTCCCAACCGGTCAGCTCGGCCAGGGCCTTGCCGATGTCGGCCAGGGAACGCACGGTCTTCACACCAGCGTCCTGCAGGGCGGCGAATTTCTCGTCCGCAGTGCCCTTGCCGCCGGAGATGATGGCGCCGGCGTGGCCCATGCGCTTGCCGGGCGGTGCGGTGACACCGGCGATGTAGGACACCACCGGCTTGGTCACGTTGGCCTTGATGAAGGCCGCGGCCTCTTCTTCAGCGCTACCGCCGATCTCGCCGATCATCACGATGGCTTCGGTCTGCGGATCTTCCTGGAACAGCTTCAGGATATCGATGAAGTTCGAGCCCGGGATGGGGTCGCCGCCGATGCCCACGCAGGTGGACTGGCCGAAGCCGGCGTCGGTGGTCTGCTTCACGGCTTCATAGGTCAGGGTGCCGGAACGCGACACGATACCGACCTTGCCCGGCAGGTGGATGTGACCGGGCATGATGCCGATCTTGCACTCGCCGGGGGTGATGACGCCGGGGCAGTTCGGGCCGATCAGGCGTACGCCCAGCTCGTCGCACTTCACCTTGGCATCCAGCATGTCGAGGGTGGGGATACCCTCGGTGATGCAGACGATCAGCTTGATGCCGCCGAAGGCCGCTTCCAGGATGGAGTCCTTGCAGAAGGGAGCCGGAACGTAGATCACCGAAGCATCGGCGCCGGTGGCTTCTACGGCTTCCTTGACGGTGTTGAACACCGGCAGGCCGAGGTGGGTGGAGCCGCCCTTGCCGGGGGTCACGCCGCCGACCATCTGGGTGCCGTAGGCGATGGCCTGTTCGGAGTGGAAGGTACCCTGGCTACCGGTGAAGCCCTGGCAGATGACCTTGGTGTCTTTGTTGATCAGGACGCTCATTACTTACCCTCCGCGGCCTTGACGACCTGCTGGGCAGCGTCGGTCAGGCTGGTTGCCGCGATGATGTTCAGGCCGCTTTCGGCCAGGACCTTGGCACCGAGTTCGGCGTTGTTGCCTTCCAGGCGAACCACGACCGGCACCTTCACGCCGACTTCCTTCACGGCACCGATGATGCCTTCGGCGATCATGTCGCAGCGCACGATGCCGCCGAAGATGTTCACCAGAACGGCCTTCACGTTGCTGTCGGACAGGATGATCTTGAACGCTTCGGTCACGCGCTCTTTGGTCGCGCCGCCGCCGACGTCCAGGAAGTTGGCCGGCTTGCCGCCGTGCAGGTTGACAATGTCCATGGTACCCATGGCCAGACCGGCACCGTTGACCATGCAGCCGATGCTGCCTTCCAGGGCCACGTAGTTCAGTTCCCACTTCTGCGCATGGGCTTCACGGGCGTCGTCCTGCGACGGGTCGTGGAAGGCGCGCAGCTTGGGCTGACGGTAGATGGCGTTGCTGTCGATGTTGATCTTGGCATCCAGGCAGTGCAGGTTGCCGTCCTTCTTGATCACCAGCGGGTTCACTTCCAGCAGGGCCAGGTCGTAGTCCTGGAACAGCTTGGCCAGACCGACGAAGATCTGGGTGAACTGCTTGATCTGGTCACCTTTCAGGCCCAACTGGAAGGCCAGGTCGCGACCCTGGTAGGGCTGAGCGCCCACCAGCGGATCGATGGTGGCCTTGAGAATCTTTTCCGGAGTGTCGTGAGCGACCTTCTCGATGTCCACGCCACCTTCGGTGGACGCCATGAACACGATGCGGCGGCTGGAACGATCGACCACGGCGCCCAGATAGAGCTCCTTGTCGATGTCGGTGCAGGATTCGACCAGGATCTTGCTGACCGGCTGACCGTTGGCGTCGGTCTGGTAGGTCACCAGACGCTGGCCCAGCCACTTGGCGGCGAATTCCTTGGCTTCTTCCTTGCTCTTGACCAGCTTCACGCCACCGGCCTTACCACGGCCACCGGCATGTACCTGGGCCTTGACGACCCACTCGTCGCCGCCGATACGGCCGCAAGCCTCGTAGGCCTCCTGGGGGGTGTCGACAGCGTAGCCTTTGGAAACGGGCAGGCCGTATTCAGCGAACAGCTGCTTACCCTGATACTCGTGGAGATTCATGCTTGTCTACCGTCTTCGTTGGGTATTGCGCATTAGACGCTGTGCGTTATCCGTGCCGTCCTCCGGACGGTCGCGGGCACCGCGCCACCTGTGACCCCTGCCCTCGCAAGGGTCCGAGGTGCCTTCCTGCGGTGGAGCCCTGGAGCTCCACGGCGGTCGGCGACCCCGTGGTTCCGTAAATCTCTTACCGCTTCTTGCGATTCACTGCGTGGATCGCATGACCGTTCACCGCCAGGGCCGCTTCGTGCAGCGCCTCGGACAGCGTCGGGTGCGAGAACACCATCATGCCCAGGTCTTCGGCGCTGGTGCCGAATTCCATGGCGATGGCGCCTTGCTGCACCAGCTCCGCCGCGCTCGGGCCGACCACATGGACGCCCAGGACGCGATCGGTCTTGGCATCGGCCACGACCTTGACGAAGCCGGCGGTGTCGTTGGCCGCCAGGGCACGACCGCTGACCGCGAAGGGGAAGGTGCCGACGTTGACTTCGACGCCTTCGGCCTTCAGGGCCTGCTCGGTCTTGCCGACCCACGCGATTTCCGGGTGGGTGTAGATCACCGAGGGGACCAGATCGTAGTTCATCTGGGCCTTGTGGCCGGCGATGCGCTCGGCGACCATCACGCCCTCTTCCGAGGCCTTGTGGGCCAGCATCAGACCGCGGACGCAGTCACCGATGGCGAACACGCCCGGCACGCTGGTGGCGCAATGGTCGTCGACGTAGATGTAGCCACGCTCGTCGCTTTCCACGCCGCTGTCGGAGGCCAGCAGGTCGGTGGTGACCGGACGACGGCCCACGGCGACGATCAGACGATCGAAGGTGATCTGCTTTTCTTCACCGGCTTCGGTGTAGTGCACGGTGACTTCTTCGCCGTTGACCCGGGAACCGGTCACGCGCGCACCCATGCGGATGTTCAGACCCTGCTTGGAGAGGATCTTGTAGGCTTCCTTGGACACCTGCTCATCGGCGGCGACCAGGAACTTGTCCAGGGCTTCCAGCACGGTGACTTCGGCGCCCAGGCGGGCCCAGACCGAACCCAGTTCCAGACCGATGACGCCGGCACCGATCACGCCCAGACGCTTGGGCACGCTCTGGAATTCCAGGGCGCCGGTGGAATCGACGATGACCTTCTGGTCCACCGGAGCCGGCGGGATGTCGATGGGACGCGAGCCGGACGCCAGGATGACGTTCTCGGCCTCGACCACCTGGACGTTGCCGTCCAGACCGGTGACTTCGACCTTCTTGCCGGACAGCAGCTTGCCGTTGCCTTCCAGCAGGGTCACGCCGTTCGCCTTGAACAGGGTGGCCACGCCGCCGGTGAGGTTCTTCACGATCTGGTCCTTGCGGCCGATCATGGTGGGCACGTCGATGGTGACGTTCGGCGCGTCGATGCCGTGGACCTTAAAGCCCTCGTGGGCCTCGTGGTACTTGTAGGAGCTGTCCAGCAGCGCCTTGGAGGGAATGCAACCCACGTTCAGGCAGGTGCCACCCAGGGCGACCTTGCCTTCCTTGCCCTTGTAGCGCTCGACACAGGCCGTCTTCAGACCGAGCTGCGCGGCGCGGATGGCGGCCACGTAGCCACCAGGGCCGGCGCCGATCACCACTACGTCGAATTTGTCGCTCATACACTAATCCCCTTGGAGCAGCTTCAGGCAGGAAAACTTGAAGCGGTGCGCGGCCCCTGCCCCGCACCGCGAGAGCCGGATCAGATGTCCAGCAGCAGACGAGCCGGGTCTTCCAGCAGGTCCTTCATGGTGACCAGGAAGGTCACGGCTTCCTTGCCATCGATCAGGCGATGGTCGTAGGACAGCGCAAGATACATCATCGGCAGGATCACTACCTGGCCGTTCACCGCCATGGGGCGTTCCTGGATCTTGTGCATGCCCAGGATCGCGGTCTGCGGCGGGTTGACGATGGGAGTGGACAGCAGCGAACCGAAGACACCACCGTTGGAGATGGTGAAGGTGCCGCCCTGCATGTCTTCCATGGTCAGCTTGCCGGCCTTGGCCTTCTTGCCGAAGTCGGCGATGGTGCCTTCCACTTCCGCCAGGCTCATGAACTCGGCGTTGCGCAGCACCGGAACCACCAGGCCACGGTCGCTGGATACGGCCACGCCGATGTCCTGATAGCCGTGGTAGACGATGTCGTTGCCGTCGATGGAGGCGTTGACGCCCGGCTGACGCTTGAGCGCCTCGGTAGCGGCCTTGACGAAGAAGGACATGAAGCCCAGGCGCACGCCGTTGTGCTTCTTCTCGAACATGTCCTTGTACTTGGAGCGCAGGTCCATGATCGGCTTCATGTTGACCTCGTTGAAGGTCGTCAGCATGGCCATGCTGGACTGGGCTTCGACCAGGCGCTCGGCGACCTTGGCCCGCAGGCGGGTCATGGGCACGCGCTTCTCGGTGCGGTCGCCAGCGGCGGTCACCACCGGAGCGGCAGCGGCAGCGGGCTTGGCAGCCGGAGCGGCGGCGCCGGACTTCTTGGCCTCGACGGCGGCGACGGCGTCTTCCTTGGTGATGCGACCGCCCTTGCCGGTGCCGACCAGGGTAGCCGGGTCGATACCGTTCTCTTCGGCGATCTTGCGCGCGGCGGGGGCCAGGATCGGATCCTCTTCACCACCGGCAGCCGGGGCGGCGGCGGGAGCGCTGGCAGCGGCCGGCTGGGCAGCCGGAGCGGCGGCGGCAGCGGCGCCCTCTTCCACGCGAGCGATGACTTCTTCGCTCAGCACGGTATCGCCTTCGTTCTTCAGGATTTCGGCCAGCACGCCATCGGCAGGTGCCACGACTTCCAGCACGACCTTGTCGGTCTCGATGTCGACCAGCAGTTCGTCACGCTTGACCGCTTCGCCGGGCTTCTTGTGCCAGGTGGCGACGGTGCCGTCAGCGACCGATTCCGGGAAGGTAGGGGCTTTGATCTCGATAGCCATTCTATGAATTTCCTTAGTGATCTCTAGTAGTCGCGTGGCGAATCAAACGGAGAACGCATCTTGCAGCAGTTTTTCCTGCTGCTCGGCGTGCATGGAGGCATAGCCGCAGGCCGGCGCGGCGGACGCATCGCGACCGGCGTATTCCAGACCCAGGCCCTGCTTGTAACCGGACACGGCGCGGCGCATGTGATGCTGGCTGCAGTACCAGGCGCCCTGGTTCATCGGCTCTTCCTGGCACCAGACAACGCGCTCGAGGTTCGGATAGCCGGCCAGTACCTCGGCCAGGTCGTCTTCCGGGAACGGATAGAGCTGCTCCAGACGCACGATGGCGATGTCCTGGCGATTCTCGCTGCGGCGCTTTTCCAGCAGGTCGTAATAGACCTTGCCGCTGCACAGCACCAGGCGCTTCACCTGCTGGGCATCGAGCTGATCCAGTTCGTTGATCACGGCCTGGAAGGAGCCATGGGCCAGGTCTTCCAGGGTCGAGATGGCCAGCTTGTGGCGCAGCAGCGACTTGGGCGTGAGCACTACCAGCGGCTTGCGCAGCGGGCGGATCACCTGGCGACGCAGCAGGTGGTAGATCTGTGCCGGCGTGGTGGGTACGCAGACCTGGATGTTCTGCTCGGCGCACAGCTGCAAATAACGCTCCAGACGGGCCGAGGAGTGCTCCGGACCCTGGCCTTCGTAGCCATGGGGCAGCAGCATGGTCAGGCCGCAGAGACGACCCCACTTGATCTCGCCGCTGGTGATGAACTGGTCGATGACGACCTGGGCACCGTTGGCGAAGTCACCGAACTGGGCTTCCCAGACCACCAGCGCATTGGGCGTGGTGGTGGCATAGCCGTATTCGAAGCCCAGCACCGCTTCCTCGGAAAGGAAGGAGTCGTAGATCTCGAACGACGGCTGATCCTCGGCCAGGTGTTGCAGGGGCACGTAGGGGACGGCGTCCTTCTGGTTGTGCAGCACCGCGTGACGGTGCGAGAAGGTGCCACGACCGACGTCCTGACCGGTGATGCGGATCGGATGGCCTTCGTGCAGCAGGGTGGCGTAGGCCATGGTCTCGGCGAAGCCCCAGTTCAGCGGCAGGCCGCCGGCGGTCATCTTCTGCCGATCCTCGAGGATCTTGCCGACCTGACGCTGGACCACGACCCCTTCCGGAATCTGCAGCAGCTTGTTGGCCAGGTCCTGCAGGGTCTTGAGGTCGAAGCCGGTGTCGTGACGCGCGGTCCAGGCATGGCCCAAGTAGGGTTTCCAGTCGACGAACAGGTCGCGATTGGGTTCCTTGACCAGGCTGGCCACCACGTGACGACCCTCGTCGAGGGCGCCGCGATAGGCTTCGAACTGCGCCTGGACCTGCTCGGCGGTAACGACGCCAGCCTGAGTCAGGGCATCCGCATAGAGATCGCGGGTGGTGCGCTGCTTGGCGATCTGCTGGTACATCAGCGGCTGGGTGCCGCTCGGCTCGTCGGCCTCGTTGTGGCCACGGCGGCGGTAGCACACCAGGTCGATGACGATGTCACGCTTGAACTGCATGCGGTAGTCGACCGCCAGTTGGGTGACGAACAGCACCGCCTCGGGATCGTCGCCGTTCACGTGGAAGATCGGCGCCTGGATCATCTTGGCGACGTCGGTGGCGTACTCGGTGGAGCGCGCATCTTCCTGGCGGTTGGTGGTGAAGCCCACCTGGTTGTTGATGACGATGTGCAGGGTACCGCCGGTCTTGTAGGCCCGGGTCTGCGACATCTGGAAGGTTTCCATGACCACGCCCTGGCCCGCGAAGGCGGCATCGCCGTGGATGGCGACCGGCACGACCTTGTCGCCGGTGCGATCGCCGCGGCGATCCTGGCGGGCACGGACCGAACCTTCCACCACCGGAGAGACGATCTCCAGGTGCGAGGGGTTGAACGCCAGGGCCAGGTGGACTTCGCCGCCCTGGGTCATGACGTTGGAGGAGAAGCCCTGGTGGTACTTGACGTCACCGGAGCCCAGCTCGACCAGCTTCTTGCCTTCGAACTCGTCGAACAGATCGCGCGGGTTCTTGCCCAGGGTGTTGACCAGCACGTTCAGGCGGCCACGGTGGGCCATGCCGATCACCAGCTCCTTGACGCCATAGGAACCGGAACGCTGGATGATCTCGTCGATCAGCGGAATCAGGCTCTCGCCCCCTTCCAGACCAAAACGCTTGGTGCCCGGGTACTTGGTGCCCAGGTATTTTTCCAGGCCCTCGGCGGCGGTCAGGCGCTCCAGCAGATGGGTGCGGACTTCCGGCGAATACTGCGGGCGGCCACGGACGCTTTCCAGGCGCTGCAGGAACCAGCGGCGCTCCTCGGAATCGACGATGTGCATGAACTCCGCACCGACCGTGCGGCAATATGTCTCTTGCAGCGCATCCCTGATTTCGCGGAGAGTTGCTTCCTCTTTGCCGATGAACAATTCACCGGTACGGAAGGTGGTATCCAGATCGGCGTCGGTCAACCCATAGTGGTTGAGCAGCAGATCGGCAGGCGGCTGACGCTTCCACAGACCCAGAGGGTCGAGCTGGGCAGCCTGATGGCCCTGCAGACGGAACGCCTGGATCAGACGCAGGACTTCGACCTGCTTCTTCTCGTGTTCGGAACTGACGGTACCGGCCGAGACCGGTTGAGCTCGCCGCTGGTTCTTGCCCAACAGCACGAAATGGTCGCGGATCGCGGAATGCGCGACGTCCGGCGAATTGCCAGTGACCGCAGGCAGCTTCTGGAAGTAGGTGCGCCACTCTTCCGGCACAGCGTTGGCATCGTGCAGAAACAGCTCATAGAGCTCTTCCACATAGGCAGCATTACTGCCGGACAGGTGAGCGCTGTCCCACAGTTGCTGCATCTGACTTTCGTGCATCTAGTTCACCCCTTCGGCAGAGATAGCATCAGCCGATGACCCGTCTCGACGCGAGACCTGGCCTCACTACGGCTGCGCCAATGCCCGGATCGTGTTCCGGGTATCCCTGAATGGACATTGGTTGAATCAAGCTATCAAGGTCGCTAACGAACCCGCCCGGCACAACAGGCCGGGCGGGACGTGGATCAGGTACCGCTCTGCAGCAGCATCGCCCGCACATGGCCGATGGCCTTGGTCGGGTTCAGCCCCTTGGGACAGACCGCCACGCAGTTCATGATCGACCGGCAGCGGAACACGCTGAACGGATCGTCCATGGCGGCGAGGCGCTCCTGGGTCTTGGTGTCACGGCTGTCGGCCAGGAAGCGATAGGCCTGCAGCAGCGCAGCGGGGCCAAGGAACTTGTCGGGGTTCCACCAGAAGGACGGGCAGGACGTCGAGCAGCAGGCGCAGAGAATGCACTCGTACAGACCGTCGATCTTCTCGCGGTCTTCCGGGCTCTGCAGGCGCTCGATGGCCGGGGCCGGAGTCTCGTTCTGCAGGAACGGCTTCACCTTCTCGTACTGCTTGTAGAAGATGCTCATGTCGACGACCAGGTCACGGATGACCGGCAGGCCGGGCAGCGGGCGCACGACCAGCTTGTCGTTCTTGACCACGGCCGACAGCGGCGTGATGCACGCCAGGCCGTTCTTGCCGTTGATGTTCATGCCGTCGGAACCGCACACGCCTTCGCGGCAGGAACGACGGTAGGAGAAGCCTTCATCCTGCTCTTTGATCAGAGCCAGGACGTCCAGCACCATGAGGTCCTTCCCACCGGTATCGACCTGGAACTCCTGCATGGACGGCAGGCCGTCCTGATCCGGGTTGTAACGATAAACGCTGACTTTCAACATGGTGGTCACCTTTAGTAAGTCCGAACCTTGGGTTCGAACATCGGTACGGTCTTGGGCGCGAAGTTGACTCCACGCTTGCTGACCCGCTTTTCACCGGGGAAATAGAGGGTGTGGCACAGCCAGTTCTCGTCGTCACGCTCTTCGAAGTCTTCACGGGCGTGAGCACCACGGGACTCCTTGCGGTTTTCGGCGGCGATGGCGGTCGCTTCGGCCACTTCCAGCAGGTTCTGCAACTCGAGCGCCTCAATACGGGCGGTGTTGAAGCCCTGGCTCTTGTCGTTGATCTTGACCTTGGCGATGCGCTCGCGCAGGTCGGCGAGCTCGGCGATGCCCTTCTGCATGTACTCGCCGGTGCGGAACACCCCGAAGTAGTTCTGCATGCAGGTCTGCAGTTGCTTGCGCAGGCTGGCGACGTCGTCACCGGTGGTGCGCTCGTTGACGCCGGACAGGCGCTGCAGCGAGGCTTCCAGGTCGCTTTCGGAAGCACCGCGGTGCTCGATGCCTTCCTTGAGCGCCTTCTCCAGGTGCAGACCGGCCGCACGCCCGAAGACCACCAGGTCCAGCAGCGAGTTGCCACCCAGACGGTTGGCACCGTGCACGGACACGCAGGCCACTTCGCCCACGGCGAACAGGCCTTCGATGATCTTGTCGTTGCCGTTGGCGTCCTGAGTGATGGCCTGGCCATGAATGTTGGTGGCGAT
Source organism: Pseudomonas sp. PGPPP4 (assembly GCF_002256045.1). Taxonomy (NCBI): domain Bacteria; kingdom Pseudomonadati; phylum Pseudomonadota; class Gammaproteobacteria; order Pseudomonadales; family Pseudomonadaceae; genus Pseudomonas; species Pseudomonas sp. PGPPP4. The sequence continues at coordinate 25,409 of NZ_NKID01000005.1, read as the reverse complement.
GCCGCCCATCATATAGTGGCAGGTGGGGATCACGGGCACCGGTGCGACGACCGGATCGACGTGGGCGAAGGTCTTGGACAGTTCGCAGATGCCGGGCAGACGGCTGTGCAGCACGTCTTCACCCAGGTGGTCCAGCTTCAGCAGCACGTGGTCGCCGTCCGGACCGCAACCGTTGCCGGCCAGCACTTCCTTGACCATGGAACGGGCGACCACGTCGCGGCCGGCCAGGTCCTTGGCGTTGGGCGCATAGCGCTCCATGAAGCGTTCGCCGTGCTTGTTGATCAGGTAGCCACCCTCACCGCGGCAACCCTCGGTGACCAGTACCCCGGCGCCGGCGATGCCGGTGGGGTGGAACTGCCACATCTCGATGTCCTGCACCGGCACGCCGGCGCGCAGCGCCATGCCGACACCGTCACCGGTGTTGATCAGGGCGTTGGTGGTGGAGGCATAGATACGACCCGCACCGCCGGTGGCCAGCACGGTGGCCTTGGACTTGACGTAGACGGTCTCGCCGGTCTCGATGCAGATGGCGATGACGCCGACCACGACGCCGTCCTGGTTCTTCACCAGATCCACGGCGTACCACTCGTTGAGGAACACCGTGTTGTTCTTCAGGTTGCCCTGATAGAGGGTATGCAGCAGGGCGTGACCGGTACGGTCGGCCGCGGCACAGGTACGCGCGGCCTGGCCGCCCTTGCCGTAGTCCTTGGACTGACCGCCGAAGGGACGCTGATAGATGCGGCCCTGCTCGGTGCGCGAGAACGGCAGACCCATGTGCTCGAGTTCGAAGACCGCTTCCGGGCCTACGGAGCACATGTATTCGATGGCGTCCTGGTCACCGATGTAGTCCGACCCCTTGACGGTGTCGTACATGTGCCAGCGCCAGTCGTCGTTCGGGTCGGCCGAGGCGATGGCGCAGGTGATGCCGCCCTGGGCGGACACGGTGTGGGAACGGGTCGGGAAGACCTTGGTGATCACCGCGGTCTTGTGACCGGACTGGGCCAGTTGCAGCGCAGCGCGCATACCGGCACCGCCGCCACCTACGATGATGGCATCAAACGAAATATGACGAATTGTGGACATAGATCAAACACCCCAGAAGATCTGCACGCCCCAGACGAAGAACGCGAACATCGCGAACCCGCATACCGCCTGGAAGAGGAAACGCACGGCGGTAGCACCCTTGCCGATCGCCATGGTGGTCAGGTAGTCGGTGGAGATGGTCCACATACCAACCCAGGCATGAACGCAGATGGACACCAGCGCCAGCAGGCTGAAGATGCGCATCAGGGTGTGGGAGAACAGGCCGTGCCATTGCTCGAAGGTGAGCCCTGGGTGAAGGATCAGGTAGCCGATGATAAAGAGGAAGTAGACCGCGAGGACGACTGCCGAGACCCGTTGAGCCATCCAGTCATAGAGACCGGAACGCGAAAGATTGGTGACGTTGGTTACCATACCCAAACCCCTGCCAGAATGATCAGAACTGCGGAAATGACCAGCACGAGCTGCGCACCCAGCTTGCCGCCCTGCAGGGTTTCGCCGGCGCCACCATCCATGATCAGGTGCCGAATGCCGGCGACCAGGTGGTAGAGCAATGCAGACAGCAGACCCCAGATCACGAGCTTGACCAGCGGATAGGCCAGAAAAGCTTTCACTTGGCCGAAGCCTTCCGGGCTACCCAGCGACAGGTGCAGGCCATAGAGCATGACTGCGATGCCGAGGAAGAGGATGACGCCGGAGATACGGTGAAGAATCGAGGTATAAGCTGTGATAGGTAGTTTGATGGTCCTGAGATCTAGGTTTACAGGTCGTTTGCTATTCACGGCTTCTTTCACACTGAGGGCCCAATTGCGGTCGGGCTAGTTATAGGAGATTCCACATCTGCTACACGCTTCCTGTCGGAGGCGTCTCGACCGCTCGGCATCAGCTCGCCGACCCGGTACGGTCGGGCGAGAATTATAGACAGTTAGCCTACTCATGACAAACGCGGATGCCCGATTCCGACGTCGCCAGCTGATATTCAGAAGCCTGCGTGTTAATGTCTTTTCGCCGCACAATCCGCTCAGAAAGAGCCTTTAGGGTGATATTTTCGTAAATTGACTTTCAAATTTATCCCTCTATAGTGGGCGAGGCCCTGAGTGGAGGGTTTATTGATGATTTCAAAGCAAAATAAGGAGGCCTAATGGCTGACAAGAAAGCGCAGTTGATCATCTCGGGAGCGGATCCGGTTGACCTGCCCGTTATGTCCGGCACCCTTGGCCCGGACGTGATCGATGTTCGCAACCTCACCTCCACTGGTGTGTTCACCTTCGACCCGGGCTTCATGTCCACCGCCTCGTGCGAGTCCAAGATCACCTACATCGATGGTGACAAGGGCATCCTGCTGCACCGCGGCTACCCGATCGAGCAATTGGCGGAGAAATCCGACTACCTCGAGACCTGTTACCTGTTGCTCAAGGGTGAATTGCCGAACGCGCAAGAGAAGGCGCAGTTCGTGGACACCATCAAGAACCACACCATGGTTCACGAGCAGTTGAAGAACTTCTTCAACGGCTTCCGTCGCGATGCGCACCCCATGGCCATCATGTGCGGCGTGGTCGGCGCCCTGTCGGCCTTCTACCACGACTCCCTGGACATCACCGATCCGCAGCACCGCGAGATTTCGGCGATGCGCCTGATCGCCAAGATGCCGACTCTGGCAGCCATGGTGCACAAGTACTCCATGGGTCAGCCGATGATGTATCCCCGCAACAACCTGGGATACTCGGAAAACTTCCTGCACATGATGTTCAATACCCCGTGCGAGGAGAAACCCATCAGCCCGGTGCTGGCCCGCGCCATGGATCGCATCTTCATCCTGCATGCCGACCATGAGCAGAACGCCTCCACTTCCACCGTCCGCCTGGCCGGCTCTTCCGGTGCGAACCCCTTCGCCTGTATCGCCGCCGGCATCGCCGCCCTCTGGGGTCCGGCGCACGGGGGTGCCAACGAAGCCGTACTGAAGATGCTGGACGAAATCGGCGATGTCGCCAACATCGACAAGTTCGTGGCCAAGGCCAAGGACAAGAACGATCCGTTCAAGCTCATGGGCTTCGGCCATCGCGTCTACAAGAACTTCGATCCGCGCGCCACTGTGATGAAGCAGACCTGCGACGAAGTCCTGGCCGAGCTCGGCATCAACGATCCGCAACTGGAACTGGCCATGCGCCTGGAAGAACTGGCCCGCAAGGACCCCTACTTCGTCGAGCGCAACCTCTATCCGAACGTGGACTTCTATTCCGGCATCATCCTCAAGGCGATCGGCATTCCGACCAGCATGTTCACCGTGATCTTCGCCATGGCGCGGACCGTCGGCTGGATCTCGCACTGGCAGGAAATGCTGTCCGGTCCCTACAAGATCGGCCGGCCGCGTCAGCTGTACACCGGCGTCGCCCAGCGCGACATCCCGGACGATCGCGGCTGATCGATCCGCCAGGAAGAACCCCGCCTCGGCGGGGTTTTTTTATGCCTGCAGCACCCGGTTGGAGTCGGGCAAGAAATGCCAAGCATGAAAAAGCCCGCACTAGGCGGGCTTTTTTGGAGTCTGGATCAGGCGGATTACTTGGCCTGAGCTTCGACTTCGGCTTCTACGCGACGGTTGACGGCGCGACCGGCTTCGGTGGCGTTGTCAGCAACCGGGCGGGACTCACCGTAACCGACAGCGTTCACGCGGCTGCCCTGCACGCCGTACTGGTTGACCAGGACGTTACGCACGGCATTGGCACGACGCTCGGACAGCTTCTGGTTGTAGGCGTCGGTGCCGACGGAGTCGGTATGGCCTTCAACGGTGGTCGAGGTCTGCGGGTACTGCTGCATGAAGTCAGCCAGGTTCTTGATGTCGGCGTAGCTGTTGGGCTTGACCACGGCCTTGTCGAAATCGAACTTCACGTCCAGCTCGACGCGAACGGTTTCGGCGGCAGCCGGGCAGCCGGTAGCGTCAACGGTGACGTTGGCCGGGGTGTTCGGGCACTTGTCGACGTTGTCGCAAACGCCGTCGTTGTCGGAATCGGTGCAGACGTCAGCAACGGGGGCCGGAGCCGGAGCCGGAGCGACTTCTTTCTTGGTGGAACCACCGAAGTTCAGACCAACACCTACAGCAGCGCTCCACTCGGTGTCGCCGTAGTCGATGTTGTAGTTGGCTTGTACGCCGGTACGGGCATACAGGTTCTCGGTGAAGTAGTACTTCAGGCCGGCACCCAGGTTGGCGTAGGTGGAGTGATCACGACCACCTTCGTTGATGTCGCGGTTGCTGATGGACTGGTGAGCGAAGCCACCGGATACGTACGGACGCAGGCCGACGCCGGGCTGACCGAAGTGGTAGTAGGCGTCCAGAGCGGCCAGGCTGCCCTTGATGTTCTTGTGGCCCAGGTCGTGGTCGCCACGGGCGTTGTGGTACTCGCCGTAGGACAACGCCAGCTCAACGTCGTCGGTCAGGAAGTAGCCAACGGAACCGCCGTACAGGTCAGCGTTGGTCATGTTGCGCTGGCTGTCGGTGAACAGACGGCTGCCGAACAGCTCGGTCTCGACGGCGCCTTGACCTTGTGCCAGGGCGCTCAGCGAGGCGCTTGCCAGCAGGGAGCCGATCACGACGCCCAAGGTGCTCTTCAGTTTCATCCTTTGTATCCCCATTTTAGTGGTACTAATTCCGGCAATCTCCGGAGGCTTCGACAACAAGTTTTCGTGAAGTTCAAAAACTTACGGCTGACACATCCGGTCAGCCCTCAACTTCAGCTGCGAACTTGTCACGCAGTTTGTCGAGTGCCCGCTTGTATCGCATCTTGGTGGCGCTGAGACCCATGTGCATGATGTCGGCGATCTCCTGGAACTCCAGCTCTGCGACGAAGCGCAGCACCAGGATCTCCCGATCGACCTGACCCACATGGACCAGCCAGCGATCCATCCCTCCCTTTTCTTCCAGCTTCGGCGCCCTTTCCTCGGAGGCTTCCTCCATCGGATCCAGACTTAATGCCTCCACCAACCGCCGCTTGCGGCGTTCCTTGCGGTACTGAGTGATGCACTCGTTGTAGGTGATGCTGTACAGCCAGGTCTTGAATTTCGATTTCCCCTCGAAATTCTTCAAACCGTAAAGCACCTTCAGCATGATCTCCTGGCAGACATCGTCTGCGTCCCGGTCGTTCCCCAGGTAGCGGGCACAGACGTTGAACAGGGTGCGCTGGTAACGGCGCATCAGTTCTTCGTAGGCTCGCGTCACGTGGAAGAGTTCACCATGCGCGCGCTGGACCAGCTCTTCGTCACTGAGCGTGGTCGGGTCGTAGGCATGAGGGGCAGGCTTGTTCAAGACGGAGTTGGCTACCAAAAAGTGGCGGGCATGATAGCCATCTCCGCGGCGCCTGTCAGCGGCTGCGCACCTGGGCCTCCAGCAATAGACGGTTCGGGACAGAAACGATATCGCCCTCTTCGGTCATGATAAGAGTCTTGGCGGTGCCGATTTCCTCGATCTCGCCTTCGACGTCCGCCAGGGTCACCCACTGGCCGACTTCATAGAGTTCGCGCACATAGATGCCGGCCAGGATCTGCGACACCAGTCCACGGCTGCCGAGCCCCAGGGCCAGGGCCGCCGCCAGGGCGAAGGCGGTGAGCACGATGGCGATGACCAGGTTCAGCAGTTCGGTCTTGATCTCCAGCTGACCGACCGCGACCGAGATCGAAATGATGATGACCAGCCCCTGGGCCAGCCGCCCCAGGCCGGCCGCGTAATCCAAGCCGACGCCTTCGGCGGCGCCATGCACCAGACCGCTGACCAGTTGCGCCAGCAGCACGCCGACGATGAGCACCAGGGCGGCGCCAAAGATCTTGGGCACATAGAGCGCCATGACGTCCAGGGTCGAGGACACGCGCTGCAGGCCCAGGGACTCGGCGGCCGAGACCAGGAACACCAGCAGGACGAACCAGTAGACGATCCGGCCGATCAGAGTGGTGACCGGCATGCGGATGCCGATCTTGGCCAGTTGCTTGGTCACCCCGGCTCCGGCGAGAACGCGATCCAAGCCGAGCTTGGCGAGGACCTTCGACAGCACGGTGTCGAGAATCTTGGCGACGGCGAAGCCGGCGAGGATCACCACCAGGGCGCCGAAGACGTTGGGAATGAAGCCGGCCACCTTGCTCCACAGGGTGGTCATGGCGGACAGCAGACTCTGGGTCCAGATATCGAATTCCATCTACTTCAGGATCTCCGGGAGAGATTCGCGACGCGTGGTACGGCGCGTGCGCGGCTTCAGGTGAGGGGCGCCATTGCCCAGTGCCAGCAGCAGCGCCGAGGCCCAATGCCGTCCGATCAGATCGAACAGCGCACCCGCGCCAACCTGACGGTTGGCGGTCTTGAGCACGCGATGCAAGCGGGCCTGGTCGTCGCCCTCCTCGTCCTGAGCATTGGCCGGGGTATTGAGGAGCGCCTTGAGGGACGCTTCGAAGGGATCGTGCATAAGCACCTCGCTGGTCGTTTCCTCTTGACGCAGCGAGGTGGGGACGGGTCACAGCCAGCGCAGTCGACGGAACAGCCAGACCTGGAAGACCGCCACCGCGCCGATCACCAGGCAGGCGGCCACAAAGCCGAAGGCGGATGACGAACCCGGCATGCCACCCATGTTCATCCCGAGCAGACCGGTGATGAAGCTGATGGGCAGGAAGAAGCCGGTGATGATGGCCAGCAGATAGAGGGTGCGATTGGTCTTTTCGGTAGTCGCCCGCTGCTCGGCGTCCTGCAGCAGCGCGACCCGCTCGCGCATCACCTCGAGTTCTTCCAGGTTGCGCACCAGGCTGTTGTGCAATTCGCTCCAGTAGCCCTGGCTGGCCGCCTCGACGAACCAGGCGGGCTTGCCGCGGGCGAGATCGCCATAGATGTCGCGCTGCGGAGCCAGGTACCGGCGCAGCCCGGTCGCGCGGCGCCGGAGGGTCAGCACCTGGGCGTGATCGGGCAGGCTGCCCTCGTCCTGGTCGACCTGTTCCTCGAGGCCGTCGAGCTGATCGGAGAGACCACGTACCAGGTCGTCGACCCGACTGGTCATGTAGCTGGCGAGGTAGAGCACCAGGTCTTCGGCACTCTGGGCACCGATGCCCGCCTCCAGGTCCTCCTGGACCTCGGCGGCGGCCTTCATGGGTCGCATGCGCAGGGAGATCACCCGACGTTTGTCGACGAAGACCCGCAGCGACACCATGTCCTCGGGCACGGCGCCGGGATTCAGATTCACCCCGCGCAGGAACAGCAGCAGGCTGTCGTCGGGCTGATTGACCAGGCGCGGGCGGGTCGCCTCTTCCAGCAGCAGGTCACAGGCGAATTCGCTCAGGCCGCTGGATTGGCGAAGCCAGGCCTGGGCTTCGGGGACGCTACGGTCCCAGTGCAGCCAGAGCACCTCGCTCGGGCTCGGCTCCACCTCCGCCAGCTCGCGACGACTCAGGCGTCGTCCGCCACCGCGACCATCGAGGAGATAGCCATAGATGAGGCCTTGTTCCACATCGCTGTCGTACTGCTGCATCTGGGGTCTCTTGCAGGGATCGCGACCACGGTGGCCAGGCGATCCGGCGAAGGTGGCCCGAGACAGGGCGCAGGCGCTACCTTCGTGGGGAATGAGAGGGATTAATCCTGGAAAGGATCACCCCGCCGCTGGCCGGCGGGGCGATCCCTGGCCTCAGGCGTTGCCTTCGGCCAGGAAGAACCAGGTGTCGAGCACGGAGTCGGGGTTGAGCGAGACGCTCTCGATGCCCTGTTCCATCAGCCACTTGGCCAGATCCGGATGATCCGAAGGACCCTGGCCGCAGATGCCGATGTACTTGCCGGCCCGGTTGCAGGCGGCGATGGCATTGGCCAGCAGCTTCTTGACCGCCGGATTACGCTCGTCGAACAGGTGGGCGATGATGCCGGAGTCGCGATCCAGGCCCAGGGTGAGCTGGGTCAGGTCGTTGGAGCCGATGGAGAAGCCGTCGAAGTGCTCGAGGAATTCGTCCGCCAGCAGGGCGTTGGAGGGCAGTTCGCACATCATGATCACGCGCAGGTCGTTCTCGCCGCGCTTGAGACCGTTCTCGCCAAGCAGCTCGACCACCCGCGCCGCCTCGTCCAGGGTGCGCACGAAGGGCACCATGAGCTCGACGTTGGTCAGGCCCATCTCCTCGCGCACCTTTTTCATGGCGCGGCATTCCAGCTCGAAGCAGTCGCGGAAGTTCTCGCTGATGTAGCGGGAAGCGCCGCGGAAGCCCAGCATGGGGTTCTCTTCCTCGGGTTCGTAGAGCTTGCCGCCGATGAGGTTGGCGTATTCGTTGGACTTGAAGTCCGACAGGCGCACGATGACCTTTTTCGGCCAGAAGGCGGCGGCCAGGGTGGAGACCCCCTCCACCAGCTTCTCGACATAGAAGCCGACCGGATCCGAGTAGCCGGCGATGCGCTTGTCGACGCTCTCCTTAACCTCGAAGGGCAGGCTGTCGTAGTTGAGCAGCGCCTTGGGGTGCACGCCGATCATGCGGTTGATGATGAATTCCAGGCGTGCCAGACCCACGCCGGCGTTGGGCAGCTGGGCGAAGTCGAAGGCACGGTCGGGGTTGCCGACGTTCATCATGATCTTGAACGGCAGCTCGGGCATGGCATCCACCGAGCTCTGGCGGATGTCGAAGTCCAGCTCGCCTTCGTAGATCAGGCCGGTGTCGCCCTCGGCGCAGGAGACGGTGACGGTCTGGCCATCCTTGAGCAGGCTGGTGGCGTTGCCGCAGCCGACCACCGCCGGAATGCCCAGCTCGCGGGCGATGATGGCGGCGTGGCAGGTACGACCGCCGCGGTTGGTGACGATGGCGCTGGCGCGCTTCATCACCGGCTCCCAGTCGGGATCGGTCATGTCGGAGACCAGTACGTCACCGGGCTGGACGCGATCCATCTCGCTGACGTCGCGGATGATCTTGACCTTGCCGGCGCCGATGCGCTGGCCGATGGCGCGGCCTTCCACCAGCACCTGGCCCTTGTCCTTGAGCAGGTAGCGCTCCATGACGGTGGCGCTGGCGCGGCTCTTCACGGTCTCGGGACGGGCCTGGACGATGTAGAGCTTGCCGTCGTCACCGTCCTTGGCCCACTCGATGTCCATCGGGCGACCATAGTGGCGCTCGATGATCAGCGCCTGCTTGGCCAGTTCGGTGACCTCGGCGTCGGTGATGGAGAAACGCGCGCGATCCGCCGGCTCGACATCGACGGTGCGCACGGAGCGACCGGCCTTGGCTTCTTCGCCATAGACCATCTTGATGGCCTTGCTGCCCAGATTGCGCCTGAGGATGGCCGGGCGACCGGCTTCCAGGGTGGGCTTGTGAACATAGAATTCGTCCGGGTTGACCGCGCCCTGCACCACGGTCTCGCCGAGACCGTAGGCGGCGGTGACGAAGACCGCGTCGCGGAAGCCGGATTCGGTGTCCAGGGTAAAGAGCACGCCGGCGGCGCCGGTCTCGGAACGCACCATGCGCTGCACGCCGGCGGACAGGGCGACCAGCTTGTGATCGAAGCCCTGGTGGACGCGGTAGGCGATGGCGCGGTCATTGAAGAGGGAGGCGAAGACTTCCTTGGCCGCGCGAATGACGTTGTCGACGCCGCGGATGTTGAGGAAGGTTTCCTGCTGGCCGGCAAAGGAGGCATCCGGCAGGTCTTCGGCGGTCGCCGAGGAGCGCACGGCCACGGCGAGATTGGGGTTGCCCGCCGAGATCTCGGCGAAGGCCCGGCGGATCTCGGCGTCCAGGCGCTCGGGGAAAGGCGCGTCCATGACCCACTGGCGGATTTGGGCGCCGGTCTTGGCCAGGGCGACGACGTCGTCGACATCCAGCGCGTCGAGGGCCGCGTGAATGCGATCGTTCAGGCCGCTCTGCTCGAGGAAGTCGCGATAGGCCTGGGCCGTAGTGGCGAACCCGCCGGGTACGGAGACGCCCGCGCCGGCCAGGTTGGCGATCATCTCGCCGAGGGATGCGTTCTTGCCGCCCACGCGCTCGACGTCGTGCACGCCAAGCTGTTCCAGTGAAATTACATACTCGTCCAAGGTCTTCTCTCCATCTTGTGTCTTTGTGGGAAAGCAGTACGCCTCGGCGCTCGCCCCATGGACAGTGGACGGCGGTAGGTTACAGTGCAGCGATCCCTGCCCCGTACGCCACCAGGACGTCCCTCCATGCAACGAACCGCCTTTTTCATTTCCGACGGTACCGGCATCACGGCCGAAACCCTCGGTCAGAGCCTCCTGGCCCAGTTCGGGGACATCACCTTCAGAAAGGTCACCCGCCCCTACGTGGATACGCTGGACAAGGCCAGGGCGATGGTACAGCAGATCAATGCCGCCGCCGTCCAGGACGGTGCGCGACCCATCATCTTCGATACCATCGTCAACCGTGACATCCGGGCCATTCTGGACCAGTCGAACGGGTTCATGATCGACATCTTCTCCACGTTTTTATCCCCGCTCGAAAGGGAACTTTCCGCCGAATCTTCGTATTCGGTAGGGAAGTCACATTCGATCATGCACAATAGTCACTACATGGAGCGGATCGAGGCCGTCAATTTCGCACTCGAAAACGACGACGGCGCCCGCACGACCCACTATGCGCAGGCCGATCTGATCCTGGTCGGGGTCTCGCGCTGCGGCAAGACGCCCACCTGCCTCTATATGGCGCTGCAATACGGCATCCGCGCGGCGAACTATCCGCTGACCGAAGAGGACATGGAGCGCCTCCAGCTGCCTGCCTCGCTGAAGACCTACAAGGACAAGCTGTTCGGCCTGACCATCGACGCCGAGCGCCTGGCGGCGATCCGCCACGAGCGTCGGCCCAACAGTCGCTATGCGAGCTTCGCCCAGTGCGAATTCGAACTGCGCGAGGTGGAGAGCCTGTTCCGCCGCGAGAACATCTCCTTCATCAACACCACGCATTTTTCCGTGGAGGAAATCTCGGCGAAGATTCTGGTGGAGAAAGGCGTGGAAAGACGGTTTAAATAGTCGGCCTCCCCTCCTCTTCGGCGCCCGTGCGGCGCACCAGGCGACCGCCATGAACCTCGTCGATGCCCTGCTGTTCTTTCCGGTCGCCCTGCTCATCGCCCTGACCCCCGGCCCCAACAACTTCTGCTCGCTCGGCAACGGCATCCGCCATGGCGCGGTGACGGCGGGACTGGCAGCCCTGGGGCGCGACGTGGCCTTCGTGATCTTCCTGGTGATTTCGGCGGTGGGCCTGGGCGCCATGCTGCTGGCTTCGGAGACGGCCTTTACCGTCATCAAGTGGGTCGGCGCGCTCTACCTGCTCTACCTGGGCGTGAAGAGCTGGCGCAGCCGGGCCTTCGACGGCCTGGACCTGGCCGAGACCGGCGCGGCGCAACCGCGGGCGCTGCACCGGCTGATGCTGCAGGAATTCCTCATCGGCATCAGCAATCCCAAGGCGATCCTGCTGTTCGCCGCGGTCTTTCCGCAGTTCATCGATCCCACTCAGCCGACGACCCAGCAATTCGTCTACCTGGGTGGCACCCATCTGTTCGCGGAGCTGGTCGCGGCCGTGATCTATGGCCTGTTCGGCCGCCAGATCCGCCGCTTCATCCGCGGACCCCGTGGGGTGCGCCGGCTCAATCAGGCCACCGGGGCCTTCTTTGCCGGCGCAGGCGGTCTGTTGCTGACCGCCCACCGCTGATTCAGGACGACACCAGACCGGACTGGGCGGCGCCCAGCTTGGCCAGGGCCGCTTCGATCGCCGACCAGGGCTGTTCCCTGGGCGCTAGCGACGTGTCCACCCCGGCCTGGCGTGCGGTTCGCACCAGGGTGTTGAATTCGGCAGTCAGTGCCGCGGCCTGGATCGTGTCGACAGCTCCGGAAAAGGCCGCGGGCGACAGCCAGAGGCGTTCCTGCAAGCGCTCGCCGACCTGACGGGCGAATTGCAGCCGCCGCTGCTGGCCGATCGGCCGGGCTTCGGCGTCTTCCACCAGACCCAGCGACAGCGTCTTGTAGGCCGGCAGCCGATCGAGCAGCCCCTGCTGGGCCTGAACCGACCGCGGCCAGTCGACATGCAGCCCCTCCACCGGCAGACCGGCAGCCAGCCCCAGGTTGTCGAGCAACTCGCCCTGACGCACACCCAGCAGCTTCTTCAGCGGTTCGCGTTGCAGCAGGTTGTAGGCCCTCTCGAAGGCGGTGCGCCAGGCCAGCGGCAGTTCCAGCGTCAGCAGAGGCTCATCGAGCTGGACCCATTCCACGCCCTGGGCGGCCAACCGCGCGAAGATTTCGCCATAGACCGGTAGCAGCGCTTCCAGCAATTCGAGGCGGTCGAAGGCCGGATCGAGCGAGCGACCGAGCCATAGATAGCTCAGGGGTCCGAGGATCACCGGCTTGGCCACCAGACCGAGCGCCTGGGCCTCGGCGACCTCGTCGAACAACTGCTCCCAGCCGATGGCAAAGGACTGGTCCGCGGTGAATACCGGGACCTGACAGGGACCGGCGAATAGATGATCGTCTGCCGCCTCGGTGCGAGCGGCGGCGCCGACCAGATACGAATGCGCCAGAACCCGATCGCCCCAGCCGAAGTCGCCTACCGCGAGCCACTCACAACCCGCGGCCTGCTGGGCGCGCCAAGCCTGCTGACGCTGCTGGCGCCCCTGGGCGATCAGGGCGGTCCGGTCGCAATCGTCGAGAGACGCCAGCGTCGCCAGGGACGCGTCACCCTGTTGCGCGCGCCGCGCGGAACCCTGGGAATGAATCTTGACCATTGCACACCTCCACCTGACAGGATGGAGATTGTCGTCGCGCATGAACCATGAAACAAACTCAGGTTTCTTGTGATGAACTCAAGTTTCTCTCATACACCGCTATCAGGGTTTGAAGCGCGCCATGCTGTAGGCGTCGACGAACACCCCATCGCGCAGGGCATAGCGACGCAGCAGCCCTTCCTCTTCGAAACCCAGCTTGCGATAGAGCGCCAGGGCTGGCTCGTTGTCGCTGAAGACGGTCAACTCGACCCGCTGCAGATTCATCCAGTTGTCGGCGAGGTCGAGCAGGGCCGTCAGCAGCTGGGTGCCTATGCCCTGCCCCTGGCAATCCAGGGCCACGCCCATGCCAAGGGTGCCACAGTGCTGGCGGCGAATGCGCTGCTGCTGTTCGAGACTGGCGCTGCCCACCACCCGCCCCTGCTGCAGGGCGACCAGTCCTATCCGCCCTTCGCGTTCGCCGCTCAGACGCTGCCGCCATTGTTCGGCGCTCTGATAGGGTATCTGCAGCACCTGCCGCGCCACGGCCGGATCGCCATAGAGGGCAGCGAGGCCCTCGGCATGGCGGTCGGCATAGCGTTCCAGATGGACGGTGGAACTGGACATGGGCGGCACTCCTTGGCGGAAGTCCGCAGCTTCGCCCAGGTCCGGGGGTCCGGACAAGGGCGAAGCGCAGGCGTCACGCGCCGGTTACAGCGTCCACTTCAGGCTGAGCATGACGTTGCGGGGATCGCCGTAGGTGCCGAAACCCGTGCCGCTGGGAATGCCCTGCCAGTACTTCTCGTCGAAGATGTTGTTGAAGTTGACGCGGCCATCCCAGTGGTCGTTGAAGCGGTAGCCCGCCATCAGGCCGACCACAGAATAGCTGTCCTGCTTGGCCTCGCCGTTACCCACCCGCTTGAAGGTCTCGCTCTGTGCCAGCACATCAGCACCGATGCGCCACTTGCTCAGATCCCCGGTCAGTTGATAGCTGGTGGCAGCCTTAAACAGATGCTTGGGCTGCTCCGGAGCGAAGCGGCGGTCTTCGTAGATCAGATCCTTGGTGTACTCGCTCAGCACCAGGGTATAGGCCGCCGACGCCTGCCAGTTGGGCGCCAATTGCCCGGAGATCTCTGCATCGATGCCACGGCTGCGTACTTCGCCGGCGGTGTCGTAGCAGGTACGGCTCTGCCGGGTGCACTCGATCGGCTGCGGGGACAGCTCATAGGCGCGGCCCTCCTGAATGGTCTCGAAGAGCGCTACGGAGGCATTCAGGGCACCGTCGAAATAGGCGCCCTTCAGGCCAATCTCGTAGCTCTTGCCGGTCATGGGCGCGAGCACGGAGTTACCGGTGTTCTGCTGGCTCTGCGGTTTGAAGATATCGGTGTAGCTGGCGTAGACCGAATAGGTGTCGTTCAGATCGTAGATGATGCCGGCATAGGGCGTGAATTCACGCGTCGCCTTGTAATCATCATCGCTGTAGAGATTGTCGAAGTCATACCAGCTGACCCGGCCGCCGACGATGACGTGCAGCGGGTCTATGGGGTTGAAGCGCGCCGCCGCGTAGATCGCCTCTTCGGTCGTGGTGTTCTTGCTGGCATAGGGCGTCAGGCTGTCCTTGGCCGGCTTGGGGATGCTGCTGGGGCGGAAGTTGTAGATATCGATCGGTGTAGCACCCGAGTAGCCGCCACGCTGATAGAACTTCTCCTGACGGCGACTCACCCCGGCCATCAATTCGTGCTCGCGACCCAGCAACTGGAAGGGACCACTGACCGAGGCGTCGATGTTGAGCTGGTCGGAATCGGTACGGTAGGCACCGGACGCGGTACCGAGATCGGCCACCGTGTTGTAGGCGTAGTTGTTGCTCGGCAGGGTGGTGACGTAGTTGGAATAGGTATCCGAATTCGCCCAGACCTGCTGCGCCGCCAGCTTGGCCTTCCAGCCGTTGTCGAAGGTGTGGGTGATGTCCGAGAACAGGGTGTAGTTGTCCTGATCCCAGTAGGCCCAGTCGCCGCTCAGGAAGGTGGAACGCGACAGGTGCAGGTTTTCGCCGTTGGGACCGCTGGGCAGGCTGCCCCAGTCGGAGGTCTTGTCTTCACGCTGCTTGGACGCGCCGATGGTCCAGGTGGTGGCGTCGCTGAGATCCGCTTCGAGGACGCCATAGAAGGTCTGGCGCTTGCGCTCGCGTACGTCCTGGAAGCTGTTGCCGTCTTCGTAGGCGGCTACGACGCGACCGCGCAGGGTGCCGGCTTCGTTGAGCTTGTTGGAGGCGTCGACCTCGGTACGGTAGCGGTCCCAGCTGCCGGCGCTGGTGGTGACGCTGACCTGAGGGAAGGCGGTCGGGCGCTTGCGCACCAGATTGAGGGTGGCCGAAGGATCGCCGGCGCCGGTCATCAGGCCAGTGGCGCCACGCACCACCTCCACCCGGTCGTAGATGGACAGGTCGGCCGAGGACAGGGTGTCGAGGGTGAAGGTCCCGGCCGTGGTGGGCAGGCCGTCGTACATGATGTTGTCGATGCGGAAGCCGCGGGAGAGGAATTCCTGGCGGTCGCCGCCGAACTTGTTCAGCGTCACGCCCGGGGCGTAGCGGACCACATCGTTGAGATCGGTCATGCCCTGGTCTTCCATGCGCTGCCGGGTGATGACGCTCACCGACTGGGGCGTTTCGCGGATGGACAGCGGCAGGCCGGTGGAGGTGCTCATGGCGCCGGTGGTGTAGGAGCGGGTCCCTTCGGTGGTCGTCCGGCCCGTCAGGGAGCCATCGTCCGCGCTGATGGTGGTGGCATCCAGGGCCACGCTGCCGGCCGCGGCCTGGGTGGCCACCGGGGCGACGGTCGCGACCGAGCCGCTGACCGAGGCCGCCAGGCCGCTGCCCGCCAGCAGGCGCTGCAGGGCGACATCCGGCTCCATCCGCCCCGCCAGTGCCGGCGCCCGCTTGCCCACCAGGGCGGCGGGATCGTAATTCACCTGGAGGCCGCTGGCGCGCGCGAAGCTCTGCAAGGCATCGGCCAGCGGCTGCGCCGGTTGCGACAGCGCCACGGGAGCGGCCTGGGCGAGGGTCGCCACGCCCAGGGAAACGGAAAGCGCGATGAGGCGAAGGGAGAAGAGCTGCATGTCGTTGGTCGTCCTCTAGGGAAACACCGACCCGTCCGTACCCCACGTAAGGACTCGCTGGAGATTTTCCAGGGACCGGTATCCGATGCCGTCTTGCGCGGCGGAACGCAGGCTATGCAACCCGGATGCATCTGTAAATGCAAATTAATATCATAAGCGACCGCAAACTCATGCTTTGCCCGCACGAAGCCGTCAAGGACGGGGATTTGCAGACGCCAGCCTTCCATCGCTCTGATTCGCCGATTTTCGAGGGAATGTTTCAAGAAATGAGCGGCTGCTCTTCCCGCCTTGTGCAGCAGTAGGCAAACCAGCCGGATGACGAGCTGGATGCCGGCGAGAGGAAGAAGGCACCAGGGATTGAGGAGCGAGGCGGCAGGAAGAGGAAGGATTCAAACCAGACGCCGGGTCCCGCCCACCCCTTCATCGTGAAAGCGCTGGGCGATGGCGCAGATCTGCGGCTCGATGGCCAGGAAGGCGTCTAGCACCAGGGGATCGAAGGTGCTCCCGCGCATCTCGCGCATCATCTGCAGCGAGTCTTCGTGGCTGAACGGCTCCTTGTAGCAGCGCCGGCTGATCAGGGCGTCGTAGATATCGGCCACCGCCATGATCCGCCCCGCCAGCGGGATGCCGGTACCGGACAGTCCGTTGGGATAGCCGCTGCCATCCCACTTCTCGTGGTGGGTGCTGGCGATCTCGGCAGCCAGGGCCAGGAAGTTGTCATCCTCCAGATGGCTGGCCGTACTGAGGATGATCTGCCGACCGAATTCGGCATGCCGCTGCATCACCTGCATCTCCTCCGGCGTCAGCCTCCCGGGCTTGAGCAGGATGGCATCCGGCACCCCGACCTTGCCGATGTCGTGCAGGGGCGCGGACAGGAACAGCAGCTTGATGTAATCCGGCGTGAGCAATTCCGGCGCCTGGCCGGCACGGCGCAGCTCTTCGGCGATGGCGCGAACATAGTGCTGAGTGCGCTTGATATGGGCACCGGTCTCGGGATCCCGGGTTTCGGCCACCGCCGCCATGGACTCGATGGTGACCTGGCGCGAGCGTTCCAGTTGCCGCCGCCAGCGCTCTTCGTGCTGGCGCGCCAGGATGATCCGCGTGACCAACGCCAGGGCCGCGAGCAGCGCAACCAGTACCAGGGGCGCGGCCAGCGGCAGGAAGACGTCATGGCGAACGAACAGCCAGGCGCCCAGCAGCTGCGGCAGGACGATCGAGGCCGCCGCCAGCAGGACGAAGCGCCGCTGGCTGCGGTTGAAGAAGAAGCCGGCGGACAGCAGCAGACCGCCCAGCAGGCACAACGCCAGTTGCAGCACGCCGGAAAACTGAGGGACCCGTACCAGGGCGTCGTCCAGCAGGTCCTGGGTCAGGGCCGCCTGCAGCCTGACGCCGGAAAAGGTCTGCCCCAGCGCCGTCGCGTGCAGGTCGTTGAAACCTGCCGCCGAGACGCCGACGAAGACCACCTTACCCTTGAGCGTGGCCGGTGCCACCGCGCCGCTGAGCACCGCCACGGCCGAGACCTCCGGATAGTGCTCGGCCGCGCCGTGCAGCCGCAGCAGCGCCTGGCCTTCGCGGTCGAGCGGCAGGCGGTGCTCGCCAAGCCGCAGCACCGGACCCGCCAGGCCGGTCTCCACCACGCCCTCGTTCAGCCCCAGGGCGCGCAGGGTGGCGGCCAGCGCCAGACTCGGATGGATGATGCCCTTATAGCTGAGCAGCAGGGGTACGCGCCGCAGGATGCCGTCGCTGTCCCGCTGGCTGTTGATGAAGCCGCTGAAGCGCGTCTGGCTGGCGATGGGAGCCACACTGTCCAGCGCGCCGCTGGCCTCGGGCAGCCTGAGGGCGTCGAGGGCGCCGCTGAAGCCCACCCCTGGCCGTAGCCCAGCCGCGACGGGTTGCTGCAGATCGAGGAAAAAGAAATGGGCGCCGACGGCGCCCGTCTGCCCCATGACGTAGCCGAGATAGCCGTCGTTGTCCTGCAACTCCGGCGGCACACCGGAAAAGCTCAGGTGCATGCCGAAGTCGTCCTGGAAACTCTGTTGCAGGGCCTTGAGCGAGGTACGGTCCGGCTCGCTGAACAGGACGTCCACGGCGATCGCCGCCGGCTCGGCCTCGGCGATCCGGGAGAGCAGCTGGGCCACCCGATAGCGCGGCCAGGGCCACTGCCCCAGCGCCGCAAGGCTGGCTTCGTCGATGCTGACCACCTGGACGTCGCGGGCGTCCTCGTTGCTGGCCGCCAGGCGGCTGAGCTGGTCGTAGGCCAGGCGATCGAGGTATTGCAGCGGCGGCCATTGCAACAGCGCGGCGAGGCCGAAGGCCAGCGACAGGCCCAGGCTGACCAGGAACATCCAGGGCGCGCCCCGGCGCAGCAGGGTCGCAACGGAGTTCATGCCCGCGACCCTAGAGAATCAGGATTTCGACACGCCGATTGCGCGGCTCGGACTTGCCGGGACGGGTCGGTACCAGGGGCACGGTATCGCCGAAGAATTCGACGTTGATGCGCAACTTGGGATCGAGTCGCTGCAGCAGACCGGCCACCTTGCGGGCACGCTGCCCCGAGAGGTCGAGGTTGTAGGAAGGCGCACCTGAGCCGTCCGCATGGCCGAATACCGAAATCTCGGTGGGGATGCGCTGCCGGGCCGTTTCCAGCACCTCGGGCAGGAGCGCCTTGGACTGCGGCGTGAGCTCCATGCTGTCGGAGAGGAAGTTGAGGATGAAGGTCTTGGGCGGCGACGGCTGTGCCGCCAGTACCTGCCGATGCTGCTGCTCGAAAAGGGGTTGGGCCACCGCCTGCACAGGGGCCGGCGCCTGCCCAGGGCCGGCCACCGTGACCTCGGCGAAACCCTGGTCGATGGCTTGGCGACCCGCCGCGCTGGTCACCGAAACGGCGCCGACATGACCGTCTTCATCGGGCATCAGGATGACTCTTGTCTGCGGTGGCGGAGGGCTGGCACAGCCGCCCAGCAGCAGCGCGTACAGCAGCACGCTCAGCAGCAGACGGCCAGGGGACGCGACAGCGACCAGGGCACTCATTGGGCCTGCACCAGGAAGCGGGTGCCGCGCACGCCGATAGTGGCGGTCGGCGTTTCGATCTTGACCGTGTCGGGTGCGACCTTGCCGATCTTGCCAGACGAATAGATGGCGGAGCCCTTGGTCAGGTACAGCGAGAAGCCGTACCGACTACGCTTGGGTTCGAAGAGATAGTCACGCAATTGCACGTCGGCGCCGTTACCCAGGGTGAGCAGGGTACCGTCGAGAAAGACGATGGCCGCAGTGGCGTCCGGGCCGGCCTGTAGGCGATCGGCCACCTGCAGGGTAGTACCGGCCTGGGCGTCCAGGCTGGCGGTCTGCCGCAGCACCTTGACGTTGCCCGAGACGCTCTTGATCAGGGCCACGTGCGCCTCTTCCGCGGCCATGACTTGCGGAGATCCCAGCAGCTGCAGCCCGAGCAGCGCCAATGCGAACAGTGTTGTCTTCATGCGTTCCTGGTCCCTGGATGGAAGGGCGTGGCCGTCTCTGGGACGACGGATTGCCGACAGGATCTCGGATGGCATCCTGAAGCGGCCTGCTGCGCAGCGGTCAGGGCTCCAGACTCGTGAACCCAATCACCTTCTACCAGATAAACAAGCCAGGCGGCACGCAAAGTAGTACGAATGGCAACTGGCCACCATTCATGCCATCACGACTCAGCGAGACGAACGGCACCGGCAGTGGTCTAGTGAGCATCTTTCCCAGGTTACCTTTTCATGCAGATCATTCTGGTGCGTCACGGCAAACCCGATCTTTCCAGCAAAGCCCACTGCACCCCTAGGGAGATGAAGGACTGGGTCGCGCGCTACCAGAAGGCCCCAGTGCCCGCAGGTCTGGAGCCTGCAGAGACGCGGCGACTGGCGCAGGAAGCGGGCTATGTGGTGAGCAGCCCCCTCGGCCGTTGCGTGCGCTCGCTCGAATACCTGCTGGGATGCTCCGGCAGCCCGGTCGATGACCGCTACGCCGAAGCCCATCTACCCTATCTGGAGCTGAATGCGCCGCGCCTGCCGGTCAAGGCCTGGCGACTGCTGTTCAGATCCGCCTGGTTCCTGGGCTTCGCCGCCCATACCGAGTCCATCGGCAGCTCATCAATACGCGCCGGCCAGGCGGCCGATCGCCTCATCGAACTGGCCGAACGCCATGGTTCGGTGCTGCTGCTGGGGCACGGCATCATGAACGTGCTGATCGCCTGGCAGTTGCGCAAGCGCGGCTGGCGCGGGCCGCTGCATCTGCTGCTCAAGGACTACTGGAAGCCGAGTATCTATCGCAAAGAGAGACGCTGAGCTCGATCAGCGGTTCGCCTTGGCGCGGGCCTCTTCCAGTTCACGGCGCGCCTCGGCCAGCTTTTTGCTCCGCACCCGGATCTTGTCGGCGTCGCCCTTGGCCTGGGCGCTGCGCAGGTCCCGCTCGCGCTCGGCCACCTCGCGGCTCCGGGCCTGGATGACGTCCAGCCGCTGCTGACGCAGGCCGGCGTCGGTGCAATGCGCCTGCACCGCGGTAAGAGCCCGCCGCAACCCGGCCAGCCGCCCTGCATCGCCTTGCGCCTGCGCCTGCGCCTGGGCGATCTGCCGCTCCAGCGTCGGGCGCTTCGCCGCGCAGCCTCCGTCGGCTGCCACAGCCAGGCCGGGCAGCAACAGGGTGGTCGCAAACAGCACTGTCCTGGTTCGATTTTTCATCGGCATTCCTCTGAGCATTGAAAGGCGAGAGCTTCCGGGCCGTTTCGCTCAACCGTCCAGCGACGGCCCGACCAGCGCGGCGAGCTGGTCGTAGACCCCGGGCGCTGCCACCAGCAGGGGATTGCCATTGACCAGGCCGTCGTTGCGCAGGAAGGCATTGTGGCGACCACCCGCCTCGCGGATCAGGACCAGGCCCGCGAGACAGTCCCAGCCATGGATCAGGGTCTCGTAGTAGCCGATCAGCCGGCCGGCGGCGACGTAGGCGGTCATCAGCGCGCCCGAGCCATTGCGGAAGAATTGCCCGCCTTCGGCCAGCAGACCGGCCACGAACGGCAGGAAGTGTTCCTTGCCGCGTCTGTGGGTAGTGCCCAGTCCGGTCAGCCCCTGGCGGATCTCGGTGGCCGCATGGACGCGCAGCGGCTGGTCGTTGACGAAGGCGCCGTGCCCGCGCAGGCCATGGAAGAGTTCGTCGTGATTCGGATCCATGATGGCGCCGAGCAAGGGCTCGCCCTCGTGCATCAGGCCGATGGACACGCACCAGTTGTGCAGGCCGTTGAGAAAGGGTGCGGTGCCGTCGATGGGATCTATGACCCAGAGGTAGGGCGCCGAGAGATCGGTAGCACCGCCCTCCTCGCCCAGCAGACCATCTTCCGGAAAGCGCTCGCTCAGTCGCAGCCGGATGAGGTCCTCCAGCGTCTTGTCGGCGATGCTCACCACGTCCTGCAGATCGCTGCCCTTGTGGTCCACCTGCAGCGCCGCGCGCCGACGATAGAAGTCGAGGCCGAGCTGCGCCGCCTCCCGGGCGATGTCCTGGACAGCACGGTAGCGTTCAGCGATGGCGGGGACGATGGCGGTCATGGGCGCTCCTGGAACGGGGAAAAGGCGCCAGGGTGCCAGTTCCGCCTGCGGAAAAGAATAGTCGCGGTCTTGCCCGTCTGCGCCATTGCCACTGACCCCGGCGGTCAGGCCGCGGCCGTCCGCTGGCCAAATCCTGCCGATTCCGGCAAAGGTCCGACTAGAAGCCTCTGGTCATGGTCGTGTCATCTCGGCAGCGCAGGCTGTCGGGTATTGGCATTCAGGACAGCGAAATGCAGCGGCGGACCGCACCAAATCCGCCCGCCGCCGTCAGAACAGTTGAGTGCTCGTTGTACCGGGAGGACGCCATGACCGCACAAACTTCGCTATTCCACGGCAATGGTCAGCTGCAGCAGTTGCGGCGACTGATTCCCAGACAGCATTTCGAATGTCTGGAGCGGCACCTCGAGTTGCTATCGCGCGAATTTCCGCTGTTCGATCATCCGCCGCTGAGCATCGACTGCGCCGTCGCCGAAACCCTGGAGAACCTTGGAATCCGCGCCTTCCAGTGGCAGGGCCTGTGCAACCTGCCGCAGCGGATGGCGCTGGGCAGCGCGCTGATGGGCGAGGGATTCATGGCCCAGTCCAGTACCCCCGAATACACCCTCTATCTCAATGCACGGGGTGAAAAGGTGCTGTTGCGACAAGAGCCCGCCGCCGGCCAGACCCTGGTCAGCCTGGTGTCGGATTGTCCGCCGCTGTTCGCCTATCTGGCGGCCAAGCACCACGACGCGGTACCCGTCGCCTGAGCCACGCGCCCTTGCCTTGCCAGAGGTGTGATCCGCTCGCATGCAGGATGACGAACAGGATCACAATTGCGCTTTAACGTCAGACTAACCGGGAACCAAATAGGCAGTGGAATGGTAGATTCGCGCTTCGGATCTACCAGGAGACCCAAGGAATGGGAATTCGTATTCTGGCCAGCGTCATCGTGACCTTTGTCGCCTTCAATGGCGAAGCCGCCCCCCTCCCCGCGATACCCCCGCTCAAACTGGCGGACCTCACCCTTCAGGTCCCCCTTTTGAGTACTGATGCCATCCCTACCAAGATTGACGCCCAACTGCGTAACAGTCGGCAGCCAGTCAATAGCGCTCGTTGGCTGAATGAACATCAGACCTTTGCTCAAGAGCAACGCTGGGTATTCTAGTCCGTTAGATTGATGTCGACGGATGGCTTCCCTTTCGTATGCTTTTTGATACCGCCCGGGGAATGAATCGCTTTTTTGCAGGTCCGTCTGGTTCTACGGGCAGCTCAACTCCTCTGCCCTTTCAACCTGCACGCGGAGCCGTCATGAAACGCCTGTCCTTTCTCCTGTTCGCCGCCCTATCGGCCTGCAGCTCGGCTCCCACCCCGCCCCCGGCCGATCCGTCGCAATTCGGCGGCCGTACCCAGGAACAGCTCCGGCAGAGTTTCGGCGCACCCCAGCGGGTCGCGCAGCTCGATCGCCTGATGGTCTACGAATACCGCAACCTGCGCGCGCCGGGCAGCGCGACGCCGGTCTATTCCTTTCTCATCGAAAACGAACGGGTGATCGAATCCACGCCCGGAACCTTGCAGCTTTATCGCGAAGACGGCATCACCAAGGTCAAGGCGGAAAGCCTCTAGGCAGAGCCCCTGGCCGTGGCGGCGGTCCCGCGCAGCCCTGCAGGGATGTGCAAAAAAATACCGATTTTGGTGTCTTCCAGCATTTGTTTCCCGGGCGGCAACGGGCTGTAATCGGTCCGTGGCTTCCGCTGCAAAGGCCGTCACAGCCGGCCGGGTGGTGGGTTACAACAACAAGAAAAGCGTCTGCTGCAGTTGCACAGGACGCGGAGTGCAAGATGAAAACAACACCAAAAGCGCTTTTATTGTCCGCTGTTACCCTCTCTGCAGGCCTGACCTTCTCGCTGGCCCTCCAGGCCGCCGAAACGGTCACCATCGCCACCGTCAACAACAGCGACATGATCCGCATGCAGCGGCTGTCCAAAACCTTCGAAGACCAGCATCCCGACATCAAGCTCAACTGGGTGGTGCTCGAAGAAAACGTGCTGCGCCAGCGCCTGACCACCGACATCGCCACCCAGGGTGGCCAGTTCGACGTCCTGACCATCGGCATGTACGAGACCGGCCTCTGGGGCGCCCAGAATTGGCTGGAGCCCATGAAGGACCTGCCCGCCAACTACGACCTGGACGACCTCTTCCCGTCGGTTCGCGAAGGCCTGTCGGTCAAGGGCACCCTCTATGCGCTGCCCTTCTATGCCGAAAGCTCCATCACCTACTACCGCAAGGATCTGTTCCAGCAGGCCGGCCTGACCATGCCCGCTCAGCCCACCTGGACCCAGATCGCCGAATTCGCCGGCAAGCTGCACCAGCCGGACAAGGACCAATACGGTCTCTGTCTGAGAGGCAAGGCCGGCTGGGGCGAGAACATGGCCCTGGTCACCACCATGGCCAACGCCTTCGGCGCGCGCTGGTTCGACGAGAAGTGGCAACCGGAATTCACCGGTCCGGAGTGGACCGCGGCGGCCAACTACTACGTCACCAATATGAAGAAGTACGGTCCGCCCGGCGCCTCCAGCAACGGCTTCAACGAAAACCTGGCGCTGTTCAACAGCGGCAAGTGCGCCATCTGGGTCGATGCCAGCGTCGCCGGCTCCTTCACCATGGACAAGAGCCAGAGCAAGGTCGCCGACAGCGTCGGCTTCGCCGGCTCGCCGCGCGAGGTCACCGACAAGGGTTCGTCCTGGCTGTATGCCTGGTCGCTGGGTATCCCCACCTCCTCCAAGCACAAGGACGCCGCCAAGACCTTCGTGACCTGGGCCACCTCCAAGGACTACGCCAAGCTGGTCGCGGACACTGACGGCATCGCCAACGTGCCGCCGGGCACCCGCAAGTCCACCTACAGCCAGGCCTACATGGACGCGGCGCCCTTCGCCAAGGTCTCGCTGGACATGCTGCAGCACGCCGACCCGGCCCATCCCTCGGCCAAGCCGGTGCCCTACGTGGGCATCCAGTACGTGACCATCCCCGAGTTCCAGGCCATCGGCACCTCGGTGGGCAAGCTGTTCGCCGCGGCCCTCACCGGGCAGATGTCGGTCGAGCAGGCCCTGCAGGCGGCGCAGCAGTCCACCGCCCGGGAAATGAAGCGCGCCGGCTATCCCAAGTAGCGCTGGAGCCCGGGGTCCGCACCGCGTGGATCCCGGCCTAGCGGCTTTCCCTGCCTGATCCGTCGCTGGCGTCGCGAGACGCCAGTGCCTCGTCACGGCCCACTGCCTTGCGGAGCATCGCCATGCAGACCTCCACCCTCAAGACGCCCGTCGTCGAATCCCCTGCCGCTCCCGCCCGTCGTCAACGCCGTCGCGCCGGTCCCGGCTGGTTCCTGATCAGTCCTTCGGTGGCCCTGCTGCTGGTGTGGATGCTGGTGCCCCTGGGCATGACCATCTGGTTCTCGCTGATCCGCTACAACCTGCTCTATCCTGGCGAGCACGCCTTCGTCGGCCTGGAAAACTTCGAATACTTCGTCACCGATGCCGGCTTCTGGCCCGGCATGACCAACACCCTGCTGCTGGTGGGGAGCGTGCTGCTGATCAGCGTGGTCTTTGGCGTGCTGATCTCGGCGCTGCTGGAGGCCAGCGAATTCTTCGGCCGCGGCATCGTCCGCGTCCTGCTGATCTCGCCCTTCTTCATCATGCCCACGGTCAGCGCCCTGATCTGGAAGAACCTGATCTTCCATCCGGTCTCCGGCATCCTCGCCGCGGTCTGGAAACTGTTCGGCGCCACCCCGGTGGACTGGCTGGCCACCCACCCGCTGCTGTCGATCATCCTGATCGTGTCCTGGCAGTGGCTGCCTTTCGCCATCCTCATCCTGATGACCGCCATGCAGTCGCTGGATCAGGAGCAGAAGGAAGCGGCCCGCCTGGACGGCGCCGGTCCGGTCGCCATCTTCTGGCACCTGACCCTGCCGCACCTGGCGCGTCCCATCGCCGTGGTGGTGATGATCGAGACGATCTTCCTGCTGTCGGTGTTCGCCGAGATCT